>JAFURF010000016.1 GCA_017471965.1 Bacteroidales bacterium | reverse complement strand
CGCTGCTGCTGCTTACAAGGCTGCAGTAGAGGCTGAGGCAAAGGTAAATCAGGAGAGGGCTGAGGCTATCGCCAAGAGAAAGGCTGAGGCTGAGGAGGCTGCTCGCGCTGCCGCTGAGGCTGCAGCAGCAGAAGCCGCTGCTCAGGCTGCCGCTGCAGAAGAGGCACCAGCAGAGAACCCAGAGGCTTAATTCCGGCATGGCAGGTTTCGACAACTTGCAGCAGGTAGCCCAGGTATTGAAATCTAACGGTACCGATGGGGAACTCGTCATGGGTTTCCGCGAAATCGCTCCTGAGGATATCAACGTAAAAGAACCGGTGTTCATCGTATTCGATGGACTGCCGGTTCCTTTTTTTATCGAATCATTCACAAAGAGGGGCAATTCAAAGGCCCTTGTACGTCTTACCGACATCAATTCCATGGAAGATGTCGAGGAAATAGCAGGTAAGGCAGTATATATCGAAGAAGACTTCCTTCCGGAAATGTCACTTGAAGAAGACGGATATGCTGCCCTGATAGGATGGCTTCTGCTTACACCTGCGGACCCTACAACAGACGAAATGACAGAAGACGAGATGGTCCTGACGGAAGTCGGCGAAATCACGGACTTCATCGACATCCCCAACAATCCTTGCATAGAGGTAGAAACAGAAAATGGAGCAGTAATGATACCGCTCCATGAAGATCTCATTCTTTCCGTCGATCCGGAAAACCTCGAAATCATAATGCAGGTTCCTGCAGGTCTGCTTTAGAGTCTGTCCTTAAGGATGAAATAGTAGACAGCAAGACCGAGCCAACTGCAGCAAAGCAGCGCAATGGAAATGACCAGTTTAAGAACTTTGTCGAGTTTTGGTTTAGCCCAAACGTCCTTGATGCACCAGATGCAGCAGATTGCTCCTACGAGCCATAAAATAAATCCCATAATAGTAATATTTAGTTGTTGGTAAAATTTTCGTGTCGGTACGGATCACTGTCCGTATGAAAGGTTGATTGCAGCAACCATGTCGTCAAGACAGAAGTTCAGCGGAACATCCGGCTTTGAAGAGACCATGCTGAACTCAATATATTCCACAGATCCGAGTTTATTCAGATCAAATGGTGTCCATGTCGACACGATGGAATCCTTCTGAGCAGAAAAGTCTGCAAGAAGAATCTCTGCCTGCGCCGTCTGCTGACCGTTTATATATCCCGAAGCATATAAAGTCAGCCTGTCACCCAATTCGAAATTTGCAGCAACGGCATCTGCAACCTCAACAGTATTGGTCACAAAACATCCTACCATTCCGCATGTTCCATACTTCTTCTCCATGAACTCGACATCATGTTCAGGCATATCCGAAGCAACCGGATTAAAACGATACACCAGATAAGTGTTGCTGCCTTTCTTTGGATCCATGACATACGCCCTGTTTGCATTGTCTCCACCTTCTTCCGCTCTTTCCGGACAAAGATAAGATGCAAGGAATCCCCCAAGGACATCCGTTTTGCCGGCATTGAGTTTATGGTAGAACGCAAGATTATGGAAGCCTATGCCCAAGCCCCCGTTTGTAGTGTCGAAAAACAGGCTGTCAGCACCGAATTTCTCCTCATAATTCATTCCTGTATATTCAAAGGATGCCACGAGCGTATAAGACTGCTCTGACTTGCTTCCCATATCAAAGCATGACACAGCCATCAAGGCTATGGATAAAATAAAGACGATTCTTCTCATTTTACTCTACTAACTGTTTGTTTTACAATTTACAAAGATATGAAAATTCTGAAAACGTCAAACTGACGGAACAATAATTTCAGCCACATATGACGCCGGACCCGTAAGCCATACGTCAGACACAGGGAACACGGCTTCACCGGAAGGGACAAAATCTACAGCAAGACAATCCCTCTTCGCACGAACATCATACCTGACAGAATCCTCCTCTTTCGCAGAAGGACATACGCCATGCACATATGCGGCAATGCACGAAGCCACTATGCCGGTACCGCAGGCAAAGGTCTCATCCTCCACGCCTTTCTCATATGTACGCACCTTCAGAAGTCCTCCCGCCGGCTCTACATAATTCACATTAGTTCCTGTCGGCATAAGTTCCTCAGCCTTCCACCTGATATCACGTCCCTCCCCCACGACATCATATCCGTCGGCATCATCCGTAAAACGCACAAAATGACGGGTGCCGGTATCAAGGAAATATCCTTCCGACGGCACAGAAGGGCCATTCAACACATCATAATGACGGATCTCATCCACGTCTTTCATCTTCAGTCTGACAGTCTTCACGCCATTGACATCCGACAGGACCTGAGCCGTATGGAAACCGTCGGCAGCCTCGAAATCGAAATGGGTCAGACCGCAATCGGCAGCAAAGGCAACGATGCACCTTCCACCGTTTCCGCACATCATTCCTCCGGAGCCGTCGGAATTATAATAGACCATACGGAAATCATGACGCTCACTCTTTTCCAGAAACATGAGCCCGTCAGCCCCCACACCGTATCTGCGGTCGCAGAGGGAGGAGACCTGCTCCGGCGTCAGAGACATGGCACCGTCGCGGTTGTCTGCAATCAGGAAGTCGTTTCCCGCACCTTGGTATTTGTAGAATTTCATATCAGTTCCTTTTTCAGCAATGATGCAAGAAGGGCAATGCCTTCCTTCATCCTTTCCTGGTCCATGAATGAGAAATTGAGTCTCATCGTATTTTTCCCGCTCCGGTCAGGATGGAAAAATTCACCTGCCACATAGGCCACTCCTGCCTCCAGGGCCACATCATAGAACTTCACGGCATCGAAGCCTTCCGGCATGGTCAGAAAGAGGAAAAGTCCTCCTTCCGGATGAGTCCACTTCACTCCCTCCGGCATATGTTCTTCAAGGAGAGACAGCATAAGGTCTCTCTTTCCTTTATATAATTCCACGGTCCTGGCCAGATTGGCATCCAGTCTGCCGCTGTTCAGGAATTCAGCAGCGACATACTGGTCCATGATGGGCGGACAAAGATCGAGAGACTGCTTGCATACGTATATCTTGTCCAGAATGGCAGGATGCGCGATAACCCATCCCAGACGGAAACCTGGCGCGAATATCTTGGAGAACGACCCTAGATGGATCACATGGTCCGGTGACAATGAATACATAGTAGGGATATGCTCTCCCTCGTATCTGAGTTCACGGTACGGACTGTCCTCGACAATAAGGAAACCATGTTTCTTGGCTAGATCCACAAGGATCAGCCTCTCCCCAAGAGTCAGGGACTCGCCTGAAGGATTCTGGAAATCAGGAATCATATAAAGGAACTTGACCCTCTTTCCTTCTGACACCGCTTGGGCAACCGCTGATTCATACGCCTCGCGGAAGCCTTCAGGATCCTGACAATGAGCCACTCCCCTTATGTCGGCACGATACGAACAGAACGACTGAAGCGCCCCGAGATATGACGGACTCGAAGTAAGTATCACATCACCGGGATCCACAAGAACTCTTGTACATACATCAATGCCCTGCTGGGAAGAAGACGTGATCTGCACACGTTCCACAGGCACTCCATACCTCCTTGCCACAGCCTCACGAAGTTCCGGAACGCCCTGAGTGGCACCGTACTGGAATGCCTTCGCGCCATATCTGTCTATGACTTCCGACACCGTCAGACGGATATCCTCCAAAGGAAATGTCTCCGCAGAAGGGTAGCCTCCGGCGAATGAATATATGGAATTGAGGTCCACCTTCTTGAAGATTTCCCTGACCGGAGACCTGAAGAAGGAACCTACATCTTCTGAAAACAAATTATCGTACATGACCTATCTGAGCATATCCTCCAATGTAATGGAACCCGAAGTCTTTGCGTCACGATACTTCACAATGACAGGACAATAGAGATGGATGCCCTGTTCCGCACCGGGTCCCTTCGATACCGGCCTGCTGCCTGCAACGACCACAGCGCCTGCAGGCACTACCATCTGTCCGTTTTCGTTGGCACGGATATATTCTCCTGTCGTCGCATCGAATATCGCCGTAGATGCGTTGATGATCACTCCCGTTCCTATGACGGCATTCTCCTTGACGACCGTACCTTCATAGATGCCGCAGTTGCCGCCGATGAACACATTGTCCTCGATGATCACAGGCAGTGCTCCTACCGGTTCAAGCACTCCGCCGAGTTGGGATGCAGCGGAAAGATGGACATGCTTGCCTACCTGAGCGCATGATCCGACAAGTGCATGAGAGTCAATCATGGTGCCTTCATCCACATATGCGCCGACGTTGACATATGCCGGCGGCATCATGATCACAGACGGAGCCAGATATGCGCCTC
Source organism: Bacteroidales bacterium (assembly GCA_017471965.1). Taxonomy (GTDB): domain Bacteria; phylum Bacteroidota; class Bacteroidia; order Bacteroidales; family UBA932; genus Cryptobacteroides. Next base: position 12,200 of record JAFURF010000016.1, on the reverse strand, counting down.
TGCGGACGCTGCTGCCTCCCGGAACTATACGCACTCCGTTTTCGGCAGTGAAGGTCCTGGTCGGATAGGTATCCTTGTCGAAGAACGAGAACTGGCCCTGAGACATATCTTCAAGAGCGCCGAGCCTGAATCCTGAAAGGATGGTCTCCTTCACCCATGAATTGACCTTCCATTCTCCGTCCACCTTCTCGGCGACCCTTACACGGCCCGACTCCAGATCCTCTATAGTCTGATAAAATTTATTCCTTTCTTCCATAACAAATAGTCAAACTCTGTCCATTCCGCAGTGGTGCAGTTGAGAAAACCGTGGCCGCCCGTGGCCGCCCGTGGCCATCGTGAACGGGAGGGGCCCACGAAGTGGGAGGGATTCAGTTTTCTCAACTGCACCACTGCGGAATGGATATGATTTACATTAGTTTCAAGTCCTTGATCGTCTGAACCATCAGGTCATATGTAGACTGCTGGGCTGGCACCAGAGGGAGACGGAACTCATTCTCTATCAACCCCATGGCATGCATGGCAGCCTTTGCTGGGATAGGATTGCTCTCAACAAAACAGTTTGTAAAGAGCGGAGTAAGTTCTTCATTGAGCCTATAGGCCTTTTCCTTGAAACCACCCTGGATGGCCTTGACGAAACGGGACATATGTTCAGGAGCCACATTAGACGCCACACTGATGATACCTGCGCCGCCCTTCTCCATCATCCATAAAGTGTCATCATCGTTCCCGCTCAAGACCATGAAATCTTCCGGGGCATTACGAAGAATCTCTTCGATCTGTCCACGATTGCCAGAAGCCTCCTTCACTGCGACTATGTTGTCTATCTCCGCGAGCTTCAATGTAGTCTCTGCGCTCATGTTGGCACCGGTACGTCCGGGAACGTTATACAGAACAACCGGCTTGTCGGTCGACTCAGCCACAGCCTTGAAATACTGATACTGCCCTTCCTGAGTCGGCTTGTTGTAGTATGGAACCACGATAAGGAATGCATCCACTCCATACGGATCGAGCATCTGCATGCTTCTGACCGTATGCTTGAGGGAGTTGGTTCCTCCACCGACCACAATAGGGAGACCTTTAGAATGGGCCTTTGCGGTCTGAAGGACCTTTATGCGCTCGTCATCCTCAAGACACGGGGTTTCACCAGTCGTTCCTAATGGTACGAGGAAGTCTATCCCCGCCTCCACCTGACGGTCCACGAGAGCGGCAAAAGCGTCATAATCCACTTCTCCGCCCTTGAACGGAGTAATGAGTGCCGTGCCGCAACCTGTAAGATTTATATTTTTGTTCATATTAATATTAGATTTCTCGATTACGCTCGAAATGACAATATCAGGTCCTTGAATTCATGCACGCCGGTCAGTCCTTCGGTCTTTAGGGCAGCAACGACTGCACCTGAAGCGAAACCCTCACGCGAGAAGGCCTCATGAGTCATTGTGATGCGGTCGTTCGCGCCTTCGAAGCCGACGGTATGTATGCCCGGAATCTCTCCGCATCTTACCGACTGCACGTCGACCTTGGTAGCCATGTTGGCATCCACGATGTCCGCCAGAGTCTTTGCTGTGCCGCTCGGAGCGTCCAGTTTGTGGCAATGATGCATCTCCACCATGTAAGGACTGTAACCTCCGGCCTCACCGAGAAGACGGGACACATAGTCCGTTACGGCAAAGAAAGCGTTCACGCCGACAGAGAAGTTTGTGGCCCAGATCATCGGTGTGCCGCATTTCTCGAAATATGCCACGACCTCGTCCCTTATGTCAGCCCAGCCGGTGGTTCCGACGACTACGGCCTTGAAGTTCTCGGCCAGGAACCTGTAGTTGGCCTTGAATGCTGCGGGTGTAGTGAAGTCGATGCATACGCATTCCTTCGCCAGAGCAGGGTCGGTCTCGGTCACCGCCTCGCTCCATCCGGCATATTCAAGGCCTTTGGAAAGGATGATCTTCTCGACCATCTTTCCCATCTTTCCGTATCCGCTTATATATATTTTTGTTTTCATGATTGTTGATGACAGGGAGACTAAAAAGTCTCCAGTTCTTCAGGGTGGTCGAAGAGGTGGTCATGGAGATCCTGGACCACTTCCGTAAGTTCCTCACGGTCAACCACGAAACTGATATTCACAAATGATGCTCCCTGAGAGATCATATACACATTACATCTCTTCAGAGGGGCGAATGTCTTCTTGAGCATTCCGTTCAGACGGACGATGTTCTTTCCTATGACAGAGACCTGCGCCTTGTCGTCGTCCACTATCACATCCGCAAACTCGGAAAGAGCAGAGACCGTACTGTCTACATTCTCCGAGGCATCCACCGTAACTGAGATGTTTGCCTCTGACGTACTGATCAGGTCCACGGACACCTTGTTCTCGCTGAAGATCTCGAACACACGGCGAAGGAAGCCGGAGGTATTGATCATCCTCATGGAGAAGATGTTTATCACGCGGATGTTCTCTTTGAATGATACCGACTTAACACCATCCTCGATGAGTTCGTTGCGAAGGATGGCAGTACCCTTTCCTGAAGGATTCATCGAATTCAGGACATAGATAGGGATGTTCTTCTTCACCGCCGGCTCAATGGTCAGAGGATGGAGGACCTTGGCCCCGAAATGAGCCATCTCGGCAGCCTCCTCGAACGATATCTTCTCCAGATATTTGGTATTCTGCACCTTGCGTGGATCTGCAGTGCGGACACCGTCCACGTCAGTCCATATCTCTATCCTTTCAGCGTCGACTGCCATTCCGATAAGGGACGCAGAATAATCAGATCCTCCTCTGCCCAGAACGGTCTGCCGTCCGGCCATGTTCGATGCTATGAAACCCTGGGTGATGACAGCATCCATCCCTTTGTAGGCTTCCTCGATCATTCCGGGTACCCTTGCCACGATCTCTTCCACCACAGGCTCGCCCTTCAGATAGGAATCATTGGTTATCATCATCTTGCGGGCATCGATCCAGTTGGTCCTGATGCCTTTTGCATTCATAGCGAAACAGATGATGGTAGATGAGAGAAGTTCTCCGTTCGATATGATTATGGCCTTGTTGCGGTCTGAAAGTTCACCCACTGCGCACACGGCATTCGCCAGAGCGTCCAGTTCGTCACAGATGGCGTTCACACGGCCGACAGCACTTTCCTTCTGGACAGGATTCTGCTCAAGAAGTTCACATGCCAAAGAGACATGACGCTGACGGAGTTGGGCCAGAAGGTCCTTTGTCAGGGCCGAATCCTTCGCGGCTGCCGCATCTGAAATCCTATAGAGAAGGTCTGTGACCTTCGAAAGGGCCGACACCACCACTACCGGCTTCTGATCCAGTTTGCCGCCTATAATGAAAATGGTTCTCGTGATCGCTTCGAAATTCGCTACCGAAGTGCCACCAAACTTCATTATTATCATAATATTCCGTTTCCTTGTTGTTATTCTATTGTCTACTTATTATATCAGTATATATGCGGATATAATTGTTTATTGCGTATTCGATGTCCTTCAGCAAGATATGCTCTTCGGGGCGGTGGGCCACATGGATGGAACCCGGACCGCAGAGAATCTTATGTCCGAAACAGGACAGTTGCGGAGCATCGCTTCCGAAGGCCACCGGCTTTGAAGGGAAGCCGTCAAGCACCTCGAACCTGCTCGGAGAATCTCCACCGAAAGCCTTTACGCTCATGGACTTCTGCCAAAGGGCCACATCCTTTGCCACTATGTCGGATCCGTCCTGGACCTGCCTACGCCCGAACCTCAACTTCGCATCCGGTCCGGCAATGTTCTTCATCACATTGCAGACCATCTCGTCAGACTCGAAGGTGGTCCTGAAGTATACCCTGCATGTGAGACTGTCGCTCAGGATGTTCTGCGGGTTGTCGCTCACAAGCCTGCCGACATTCCACGTGGTCGCTCCCAGAACCTCGTCTTCAGGAAAGACAATGCTCCGGAGGGCATTCAGAAAGTCATTGAAATGAATTATCGCACTATGCCCGTTTTCAGGATAGCCGGAATGGCATGACCGACCTGTGAATGTCACCTCAAACGACTTTGTACCTTTTGCAGCCGAAGCCATGCAGTTGTCGGTAGGTTCGCCGACTATCACCCAGACATCAGAGGCGTCTCCCGACATGACGGAATTGAACGCCTTGGCCCCATATGAACCGGTCTCCTCTCCCGCAAGAAGCAGAAGGCCGAAATCAGCGAAACCTCTGGACTCGAGAACCTTGCATGCCTCGTACATGGCGAATATCTGTCCCTTGGCATCACACGAGCCTCTTCCACAGATCACTTCACCGTCCATTACAGGAGATATGTACGGAGGAACCGTGTCAAGATGGGAGCAGAAAATGACTTTCGGTATGCCCCACGATACGAGGATATTCTTCGTCCCGTCACCGACATCATAAGTCTCGACCTTTCTGCCGGGACCGGCAAGTTCTGCTGCCAGAATATCGGCAAGGGCAGCCTCCTTTCCGGAGGTCGAATCAACACTCAGAATCCTATGAAAAAAGTCAATGTCCATATACAAAAAAGCAAAGAACACGCAGTGACGCATTCTTTGCAAAGATAGTCATTTTTACAATACGTAAATCAATTGACAACGATTTCGTCAAGAAACAGAAAACCTCTCATGGTGCTTCTGCAGGCATGATATCGCACATATCTGACATCCTCGTCCATAATCGTATCGAAACTGCGGAAAAGAAGTTCCGGAGCGTTGACAGAAACATCATTCCAGACGGTGGTCACCAGACGGAAATCCTCACCGTCTTCCGAAACAAGAATATCCACCTTCCGTGGCATGAACACGCCGGGACCAGTCAACTGCATGAATGTACCTCCCACATATGACACCTTCTGCACGGACCCCAGGTCTATGGTGACGTCGATATCGGACAGGAAGCCCTGCCATCTCCGGTCGCTGTATGTCCATCCACCGATGACACCGTCGGTAAAGGTCGACTCCCCTGCCGCCGGATAACGCTCTGACCACGGAAGATCAGGATTATATGTCACCTTGCAGCCTTTAGCCTTATGGTTCAGACCCGTCTGGGCCAGTTTCCTTTCTCCGTATTCCGATGAAAGGTCAAAAGTGCTGTAACCTTCTGCGCGTAGCGTCTCGAGCGCGCCTGCCGTCCTTCTTCTGAAATCTGCAAGATCCTTTCTTTCTACAGGACTCCACGCTGTCTCGGCAATCGCAAAAGCCCTCGGCCAGTACATATATTCGGCATGCTCGTCTGTAGGAATATATTCAGCCCAAAGATTGGCCTGCAGGCCCTTCAGATGGTGAACTTTATTGGCCGGCATGGACGGTTCCACAGGCTCGTAGACATATACCGAATCCAGAGGAAGGTATCCTCCGATGGATTCAGGTTCCTTGAAAGGAGCATCCTGCGCATGGTCGAGGTAGCAGTAACGTCCCGGGGTCATGATGACGTCGTGTCCCATTTCCATGGCCTGTATGCCTCCTTCGGTCCCCCTCCACGACATCACGGTCGCATCAGGCGCGAGCCCTCCGTCCAGAATCTCGTCCCATCCTATGATCCGGCGTCCTTTGGAACTGACGAATCTCCCGATACGATGAATCATGTAACTTTGAAGTCCGTCGACATCTTCGATGCCCTCCTGCCGCATCCTTTCCTGACATTTCGGGCAGGTCTTCCAATGCTCCTTTCCGGCCTCATCCCCGCCGATATGGATATATTCCGACGGAAAGACCTCCATTACTTCGGTCAATACCGTCTCAAGGAACTCAAAGACTGCATCGTTTCCGACGCAGAAGTCACTGCCCTTGTATGCCTCACCGCTGCAGCCAAGTTCCGGATAGGCTGCAAGAACCTCTTCGCTATGGCCCGGCATCTCGATCTCCGGAATGACCGTTATGTGTCTCTGTGCGGCATATCCGACAATATCGCGCAATTCGTCCTTGGTATAGTATCCTCCGGCCGCATCGGCAGACCCTTCCTCTGAATAACGGGCTCCCGCGGAGGTCCATTCCTTCCATGTCTGTCCTATCCTCCACGCTCCGACCTGCGTCAGACGCGGGAATGCGTCGATCTGCATGCGCCATCCCGCAGCATCCGTAAGGTGGATATGCATCATGTTCATCTTGAACATAGCCATGGCGTCTATCTGCTTCTTCAGAAAGTCAACGCTCCTGAAATGCCTCGAGACGTCGAAATGCACACCCCTGTACGGAAACCTCGGATAATCCTCTATCCTGCAGCACCTTATCTCCTTATGCCTGCCATTACCCGTCATCTGACGCAAGGTCTGCATGGCATAGAATTCACCCGCATCATCGGAAGCATTGACTGTCACTCCCCTGGCACTGACGGTCAGCACATAGCCTTCGGCGCATATCTTTTCGGGACTGACACGCTTGAAACGGACAGAAGGCCCGTCTGTAAAACGGTATACTCCGTCCATGAGTTCCACGTCGACAGGAACGGGTATTACAACGGAAGGGTCCTGGGCATTAGCCACAGGGAGCCATGCAATAAGGACGTACCCAAATAAAAACAGGCGGAGAATCAGTTTCATAACGTCATGATTGATTGTTCACAAAGATATAAATTATTAACTTTGATGCAATCAAACGTTTGAATTATGAAAAGACTGTACTGTACCCTGTCTGCCCTGATGCTGCTCGTTGCGGCATTCGCGCAGCCCCGCGAACTTGTCTGCTTCGACAAAGGCTGGGAATTTGCATTTGGAAATGCCTCATCACCGGCTCTCGACTTCGGGTGCGGAACAGAATACTTCAACTACCTCACCAAGGCCGCATCAATCCATAACGAAGGCCCGTATTCCCCGAAGTTCGACAAATCGAAATGGCCGGCAGAGTGGAAGCAGGTGGATATTCCTCACGACTGGGTCGTGGACCTTCCTTACGCCCCTGAAGCAAGTCATAGCCACGGATACAAGACAGTCGGCTACAGATATCCGGAAACCAGTGTCGGATGGTACCGCAAGGTCTTCACAATCCCGGCAAAAGACCTCGGCCAGCATTTCACCATCCGGTTCGACGGCATCTTCCGCGATGCCCGGATATGGGTCAACGGATTCTACCTCGGAAGCGAGCCGAGCGGATATGCCACCCAGGTCTACGACATAACCGAATATCTGAACTACGGCGGCGAAAACCTCGTCACAGTCCGTGCCGATGCCACTCTCGAGGAAGGCTGGTTCTACGAAGGAGCGGGAATCTACCGTCACACATGGCTCGAAAAGACCGCACCGGTGCATGTGGCACCGTTCGGAACATTCGTACATACGGATGTCGGGTTGGCACGGATGGATATCGAGACCACAGTACGGAACCTGGGAAATTCACCTGCCTGCTATTCGGTAAGGCATACACTCAAAGATGCTGCCGGAAATATTGCCGGCACTGCCGATGCAGAAGGCGCTATGATAGAGGCCAAGGCATCGCATCTGAGCAAGACCGCACTCACGGTTGAAAACCCGCATCTGTGGAGTTGCGAGGACCCATACCTTTATACCGTCGTCACCGAAGTCCTTGTAGACGGCAATGTAGTCGACTCATATGAGACCGTGACAGGAATCAGGACTCTGCATTTTGACCCTGACAAAGGATTCTCCCTGAACATGAAACCGGTCAAGATAAAAGGCGTGAACCTGCATCAGGACCATGCAGGAGTGGGAGCGGCCATTCCGGACGCCCTTCAGGAATTCAGGCTCAGGGAACTGAAGAAGATTGGAGTGAATGCCGTCAGGACAAGCCACAATCCGGCAACTCCTGAGATGCTCGACGCCTGCGACCGCCTGGGAATGCTTGTGCTGGAAGAGAACCGCCTTACCGGCATAAATGACGAACACATACGTCTTCTGCGACGCATGATAGAGAGGGACCGCAACCACCCGTCGATAATACTCTGGGGAGTCGGAAACGAAGAATGGGGCATAGAATGGAAGGATGAAGGCACCCGTATCGCTGAATCCATGCGCGAATACTGCCACAGGTTCGACCCTACACGTCTGATGACCGTGGCCACAAGTTCTGGTCCGCACATCGTCATCCCGGCAGATGTCGCCGGATATAATTATCTGATTCAGAACGACATTGACGGTCTTCACAAGCAATATCCGCTTCGCAGTGCCGTGGGTACGGAAGAGACTACCGGATGCGGTACGAGAGGTGTTTATTTTGATGAGAGAGAGGCAGGCAGGATGGTTGCGCTCAACAGAAGGCAGGACACACGCGACAGTTGCTATAATGTCATAGGCCGCGGATGGAAATATTACAAGGAACGTCCATGGCTCGGAGGACTCTTCTACTGGACCGGACTCGACTACAGGGGCGAACCGAATCCTCTCTCCTTCCCTGCCACCGGCTCGGAGTTCGGTATCCTTGACTACTGCGGCTTCCCTAAGGACGAGGCGTGGTACCTCAAGGCATGGTGGACAGAAGAGCCTGTACTCCACATATTCCCTCACTGGAACCTGCAAGGACATGAAGGCGAGACCATAAGCGTCTGGGTATATAGCGACTGCGACGAAGTGGAACTCACTGTGAACGGCAGACGCTTGGGGCGCAAGAAGATGGAAGAAGGCGGATATCTGAGTTGGGACGCCGTATATGCTCCGGGCAAAGTCCGCGCAATCGGATACAGGAACGGGAAGAAGGTCCTTTCAGAGCAGATAGAGACGACTGGAACAGCATCGGCCGCAACTATACAGGCTGACCGTACGGATATCGTGGCCGACGGACAGGATCTTGCAGTATGTTCTGTAAGTCTAGTCGACAGTAAGGGACGTTTCGTTCCTGACGCATGCAACAGTCTGAGGCTCAAGATTGAAGGACCTGCGCATATTCTTGGGGTCGGCAACGGAGACCCGGCATGGCAGGCAGACGAACGTCCTGACAGTCCGGAAGACCGTACCTTTGAGATGTCTGCCTTCAACGGTCTGGCACAGATCCTTGTCCAGAGTACAGGTACACCCGGCACCGCCACACTGACCGTCGAAGGAGACGGCATCGCCCCTGCATCCATCACCTTGAATCTGAAATAACCACATTTATGAAACTCAGACTACTTCCTGCTGCCGTATCTCTTCTTGCGATCGGATGCGGTCAGGTCTGCGAGGAACTGGAATCATTCCCTGAAATAGGACAGAATCCCACACGTAATGCCTTCCCCCTTGCATCATCAGAACATGCGGCTCACATCTGCATCGACTCATGCGATGCAAAGGTGGTCGCAATCTCGGCAGGACTGCTAGCCGATGATGTAGAACGCCTTACAAGTCAGAAACCATCAGTACTTGCATCGCCGGAGAATCTTCCGGAAGGTCCCGTTCTCGTCGCCGGAACCATCGGCCACAACTCCTTGATAGATACTTTTGCAGAAGAAGGTCTGATCGACATAGAGAGTCTCAAAGGAAAGTGGGAGTCATTCCTGGTCCAGACCGTAAGACCGGAAGGACGAATGGATCCCGTACTGGTGGTAGCAGGAAGCGACCGGCGCGGTACTGCATTTGGCCTGACATCCCTGAGCGAGGCTGCAGGAGTATCACCATGGTACTGGTGGGCTGATGTGACTCCGGAACGCAAGAAGGCTCTTTATGTACAGTCCGGACGATTCCTGCAGAAAGAGCCTGATGTACAATACCGAGGCATCTTCATCAACGACGAGCGGTTCGGAGGCTGGGCGAGATGGGTCGAGCAGACCTTTGACAAGGAGTCTGGCAAGGTCGGCCCGAAGGTTTATGAAAAAGTATTTGAGCTTCTTCTGAGACTGCGCGGAAACTATCTCTGGCCCGCCATGCACAACGGCTCCCAGGCCTTCAATGCAGACCCCGAAAACGCCCGTCTCGCTCACGATTATGCAATCGTGATGGGCTCGTCACACTGCGAACAGATGCTACGCAACAATGAGGACGAATGGAAGAACGCCGGCACATGGGGTGACTTCAACTACATCACCAACCGTGACAACATGATACGATACTGGGAAGATCGTGTCAAGACCAACGGAAGGTATGAAAACATCTATACATTAGGTCTTCGAGGCATCCACGACTACCCCATGGAAGGTGCCGACAACACCATGGAACGTGTCGCGCTGATGCAGAAAGCGATTGATGACCAGAGAGATATCCTACGCAGGAATATTGACGGGCCGATGGAAGAGGTTCCGCAGGTACTATGTACATACGAAGAAGTCCTGGACGCCTATCATTCGGGACTGAATATTCCGGAAGACGTCACTCTACTGTGGTCCGACGACAAGCACGGATACACGCGGAATCTCTGCAATCCGGACGAGATGCAGAGAAAGGGCGGTGCGGGAATATACTACCATATATCCTATCATGGCGACCCTGCAAGTTGGATATGGCTCAGTCCGCTTTCGCCTGCATTCATCTCGACCGAACTCACGAAAGCATACACATATGGAGCAAGAAAGATCTGGGTATTCAATGTCGGGGACATCAAGCCTGCCGAGAAGGAAATCACTTTCGTAATGGAACTCGCATGGGATCTGGACAGATGGACTCCGGAAAAAGCACATGGCTTCATCAAGGAGTGGGCAGCACGCACTTTCGGAAAGAAATATGCGGCAGAAATCAACGACATAATGGAGGAATATTATCGTCTGCAGGCATCCGGCAAAGATTCGCATGTGTGGTTCATAGAGTATCCTGAAGCAGAGACAAGGGAACGCCTGAGGCGTTGGGAAGACATTGCCCGCAGAGCAGAAGATCTCCGTGCCGATATTCCTCAGGACCTGCAGGCCGCCTACTTTGAACTTGTGGAATATCCCGTCAGAGGTGCATGGATGCTCAATGAATATCAACTCAGAGCACGCCTCAGCATGGCTCATGCCACATTCGCCGATGCAGAAACAGCCCTTGCAGACGCTTCAATAGCCACCGGGATGTATAATGCCCTGAATGCTTGGACGGACAGATACAACAATGAACTGCTCGACGGGAAATGGGCCGGATTCTTCAACTGGAAACCTTACCACTGGTACTATTCCGACAGGATGGATGCACCCGTATGTAGCGAGGAACTTCTTGAACAGGTCAGGAAGGGACCGGAGCCTGGTTTCCTGAATGTCGATGACGCATTAGGAGACGGAGTCACAATCGAAAGCGACACAGATGGAGAAATCCCACTTTGGATCCATGCCCTTACTCCTGTGGAAAACTTCTCGAAGGCCGCCAAGGACAACGAATTCTGCAAGGTCTGCCTTGACGGCAGTTCATTCATTGCATCGGCCACACCTATAAACAACATCTGGCATTCTCCACTTATAGGGCCGATGTGGAGCAAGGTCGGCACACTGAGACTGAAAAAAGGTGAAAACCATTTCAGGATTACGGACCTCAAGGAGAATGCTGATATAGACGCTCTCTTCATGGGCATATATCCTCCGTTCCCTGACGAGTATCAGGTCAAGTTCCCTGCTTCTGAAGGCCGCGTGGTCAGAAATACTGAAGAAGGAGAGATCAGGACTGTCAGGCTCCTGGGATTCAACGACGGAGTGACAGTTCTGCCGTTTGACACTCCTTCCTACACGCCGGAAGACGCTCCTGCAATTGAATATGTCATCGACATACCAGAGAACGCGGAAATCCTGGAAATCAGAACATTGGCCAACCTGCACGTATACGAAGGAAGGAACGCAGGATATGCCGTGAGCATAGACGGAGGCCCAGCAGAAGTATTCTCGATCCATACTGAAGATTTCTCGGCTGAATGGCGCAGGAATGTCCTCAGAGGCCACACCTCCAGAACCATCGACATATCCTCGCTTAATGCCGGAAAGCATCGCATCACCATCTCGCTGCCAGACCCTGGCATCGTTCTCCAGGAAATAAGAATCCGATGAGACATATACAACGAACGAGGCCTGATCTCTATGATCAGGCCTCTTGTTTTGTGGAGATAGTCGCACCACTTTTAACCCTAAATCTGCAACCCCATTCAAATCAAATTTTTCCTAAATTACTGATATACAACCAAATTTGCAAAATTCCTTTTGCAAATCATTGCACCACTTTGCAAAAATGTGGGTACAATGTGGGTACATTCGCAGATATTTCGTATATTTGTATTGACGAAAAATTTGAACATTATGGCAGTTTCATTTGTACTTAGAACCCAGAACTCTTCTGGAATGGCGACAATTTTCGCCAGAGTAAGGTCAAGAAAACTTAATCTTGACTACAAAATCGACACACTG
>JAFURF010000015.1 GCA_017471965.1 Bacteroidales bacterium | reverse complement strand
TTGATTTCGCACGCGAGATCGGAAAGCACATCACAGTGAACTACATGATGGCGAAGGACTCAGTGAAGAAGAGACTCTCAGGCGAAGCCCGTGACGGAATGTCATTCACAGAGTTCACATACCAGTTGCTCCAGGGATACGACTTCCTCTATCTCTATGAGCACAAAGGATGCACCCTCCAGATGGGCGGAGCAGACCAGTGGGGCAACATCACCACAGGTTCCGAACTCATCCGCCGCATCCTCTGCAAGGAGGCATTCGCCCTCACCTGCCCTCTCATCACAAAGGCAGACGGCGGAAAGTTCGGAAAGACCGAGAAGGGCAACATCTGGCTCGATCCGGAGCGCACATCTCCATACCAGTTCTACCAGTTCTGGCTCAACGTATCCGACTCTGACGCAGAGAAGTACATCAAGATCTTCACCATGCTCGGCAAGGACGAGATCGACAGCGCCATCGCGCAGCACGCCGAGGCACCTGAGCGCCGCGAACTCCAGAAACTGCTTGCAAAGGAAGTGACTACAATGGTTCATGGAGCGCAGGAGTATGAGAATGCTGTGGCAGCATCGCAGATGCTCTTCGGAAACGCAACCAAGGACGCCCTCAAGAGCCTTGACGAGAAGACATTCCTCGCCGTATTCGACGGAGTGCCTACATTTGAGGTTCCTGCAGAGAAGTTCCCTATCGGCATCATCGACCTCCTCGCAGGCGAGACTCAGGTCTTCCCGTCAAAGGGTGAGTGCCGCAAGATGATCCAGGCTAACGGAGTAAGCATCGACAAGGAAAAGGTGAATGACATCAACGCGCAGATCGGCGAGGAGTCGTTCATCAACGGCAAGTACATTCTTGCGCAGAAGGGAAAGAAGAATTACTTCATCATTAAAGTAATCGCTTAATGGAAAAGAATATTGAGAGTACAAGGCAGTTGAAGGTGGCGAAGGAACTGCAGAAGCATATCGCTGAGATCATCCGCAGCAAGGGGATGGCAGCGTTCGGCGGAGCACTTGTGTCAGTGAGCGGAGTGAAGGTGAGTCCGGATCTTTCCGTTGCAAAGATATATGTGAGCATATTCCCTTCTGACAAGGCAGAGGCCGTCATGCAGACGCTCGGAGACAACAGCAGGGCTCTTCGCGGAGAACTAGGAGTCAAAGTGGCAAAGCAACTTCGCATCGTGCCGGAAATAGCATTCTACCTCGACAGTTCGCTTGATTATGTGGAGCATATCGAAGAACTCCTGAAGAAATAGACTGCCACGGTCCTCCGGACCTCGCAATGACGTTGGGGAAATGAAATTGGCGCCATTCATAGCCGGAAGATACCTTATTGCCAAGAAGTCACATAATGTGATAAACATAATATCGGCGATAAGTTCCATCGGCATGGCTATCGGAACAGCCGCCCTCATCATAATACTGTCCGTATATAACGGGTTCGACTCGCTCATCAGGTCCATGATGGGCAACGTCGAACCCGATCTTATGATTACCCCGGTAGAAGGGAAGGTATTCGTCCCTGAAGGAGAAGTCTATGACTGGATATATGAGCAGGAATCCGTGATGAACATGTGCTGCATGCTCCAGGAAAGCGTATTCATCACATACGAGGGGAAGCAGGGACTCGCCAAGGCCAAGGGAGTGGACTGGATATACGAAGAGGAAACGCCGATACGCGACCACATATGCGACGGCAGATTCAGTCTTCACAAAGGTGACGTTCCTCTCGCGGTAGTCGGAGACATCCTTGCATATGAGATGGGGATAAGCACCCGATTCCTCGCCCCGATTGAAATCCACTTCCCGACCCGCACCGGGCGGATCTCCCTTGCAGACCCGGCATCTGGATTGAGATCGGTCAAGGTGTTCCCCGAAGGAATCTTCTCTGTGAATGACGACATTGACAAGGAACTGATGATCGTGCCGATAGAGACCATGAGGACTCTTCTGGACTATGACGACGAAGTCTCTGCTGTTGAAATCAGGCTCGCACAAGGAACGTCCGAAAAGGAATTGAAAAGGCTCCAGTCCGAGATATCCCAAAAGATCGGCACAGGATACCGTGTACGCGACCGTTTCCAGCAGAACGAATCCCTCTACAAGATGATGCGCTATGAAAAGATAGCGACAATGATGATTCTGTTCTTTATCATCATCATCATTTCCTTCAACATCTTCGGAAGCCTCACGATGCTCATCATCGAAAAGAAGTCCGATATAGACACCCTGCGGAGCATGGGTGCGGGAAAGGGACTCATACGCAGAATATTCATCTTCGAAGGATGGATGATATCGCTTGCGGGGCTTGCAGGAGGCCTGATAGCGGGCATAGGATTCACACTCCTGCAGCAATACTTCGGATTCATAAAAATGCCCGGACAATTCATTGTCCAGGCATATCCTGTAATATTATCGTGGCCGGATATCCTTATGGTTTCGCTCGGCATAGCGGCCATCGGCTATATCATAGCGTTGCTCCCCGTCATATTCCGGTTCCGCAAGGAAGACTGAGCAGTGTCTAGTGTGCGTACTCATGACCATGATGATGGTCATGGTGATGCTCCTGTCCTGGCTGCAGTGTGCCGCTCACAGGATATCCCAACTTCTCGATGGCAGCCTTCAAAGTGGCTTCAGAAGTCTTTGAAGCATCATATTTCAATGCTACTGTCTGGTCCTCGAGAGATACCTTCATATCCTTCACGCCCTTCTCGAACGCGATGTTTTCCTGAACTTTCTTCACACAGTTCTCACAGTGCAGGTGTACAACAAAAACCACTTCCTTTACCTCGCCTTTCTTCTTCTTAGGCTTGGCATCTGCAAGAGCAACATTTTCTGAGATTTCTGCCGCTGAAACAGCAAGAGAAGCAGGCAGTGCGATCAGAGCAGCAAGAACGATTACGATTGTCTTTTTCATATAGTTAAAATTTAATAGATTTCACTTACGCCTTCTTCCAAAGAGTGAAGCGGAAGCCCACATGTGCCTTGATTCCCATGAGAGGGCCCCAGATGCAACTTGCATCAAAAGACGGCTGGCGCGGATTTGCAGCACCGATTACTGCATTCTTCTGTCTGAAGTTGGTGAGGTTCTCTGCTCCGACATATACATCCCAGCCCTTGAATCTGCGGGTCACCTGAGCATAAAGGAGCGGATACATCGGCGTACGTCCGTTCTCATACAGGAGATTGCCGTCAGCATCCTTGAGGTCCTTCATGAAGTCATAGACACGGCATGAACCGTTCAATGACGCTGTAAAGTCAAATATCCACTTGTTGAGGTTTGTGGCATACTGCAGGTTGAGGACTCCCTTGAATCTGCTTGTCATCGGCTTCTCGACAAGACCTCTCTCGGCAAGTTCTATCTTCGCATTCGTGTAGCGGAAAGTCGCTGTGATATTGAAGCGTTCAACAGGATCCACAGAGAAGTCCAACTGGAAGTTGTCGGTAAACGAACGTCCTCCGTCCAGAGCGTAGAAATCGATGACATTTGCAAAATGCTCATAATCCACTACCATCTGCTGAGTGAACTGAGTGCGGAAATAGTCGAAACTCAGATAAGTATTCGACGATGCTCCGAACGGCATGTAATAGGTGATGTTGCCACCGAAAGTCCAGGCATCCTCCAGGATGTGCTCATTGTATGCACCCTTGAAGAGTTTTCCGGTAGAGAATACGCCGATATTGTCGATAAGAGGGGTCGAATACCTTACTCCACGGCCTCCGTTGGCCCTGATGACGATTTCATCTATAGGCATGTACTTGAGAGTGACACGTGGAGAGAATCGTCCTTCGATCTTTGTTCCGGATTTCTTGTACCAGTCGCCGCGAAGTCCCACTATGGCAGAGAACTTGTCACCCGCATGATAGGTATACTCTCCGAACACTCCTCCTATAGCCATCTGTGTCAGTCCGGCCCTTTCAGCCACATTCTCCTTTGCCTCGAACCATATCGCCCTCCTGAAGTCCTCCACATATCTGTCATAAGTGGCGCTCATTCCGAGTGTGAACTTGTGGGACTCGTTTATCTCGTTCTGATACAGAAGGTTTCCGAATGCTGAGTGCTGTCCGGCAACATATTTTGTAGATCCGAAATATGAGTCCATGTCCTGATAACTGTAGTCACCAACCAGGGCTATGTTCTGGGAATTGTCCTCCGAGAGAGGAATACCGATCTTCATATATCCGTTGATCGAACGGTTGAGGATGTCCGATCCCCATGGATCGACCTGTCCTTCCTTCGGGAACAAGGTGTATGTGTCCTTGTCATAATATACGTTCTCGCCGTCCTTTCCCTTCAGCATCTGGCCTCCGAGCCTGCTGTCCTGCAGGGCGCGCACGCCGAATCGGACCTGAACACCGTTGTCAGCCTGATACAGCCATCTGTTGGCAAGATTGAACTGGAGCATCTTAGGTTCATCGAGGAAACCGTCTCCGTCCATATCATGCGGCGCGATGTTTCCTGACACATGACCAAGGATGACAGTGCTCCATTTATAACCCATCTGCAGGGATGAGGCGAAATTGAAATCCATCTTGGTATCGCTCATAACCGCACCGTTAAGGAACAGAGGCTTCTCATCGGTAGGCTTGCGATGCTCCATATTGATCTGACCGGTCATCGACTCCACTCCGTTTATCACGGATGATGCCCCTTTGGCGATCTGGATGCTCTCCAGCCACTGGCCAGGAACATATGAAAGGCCGAATGGCGCAGAAAGACCGCGCATGACAGGACGGTTCTCGTCAAGCATCTGGGTATATACTCCGGAAAGACCGAGAAGACGTATCTGGCGTGCACCGGTCACAGCATCGGAATAACCGACAGTGACACTTGCCGAGTTCTCGAAACTTTCTGCAAGGTTGCAGCATGCCATCTTGCAGAGGCCGGCAGCAGATATGACTTCTGTCCTGATTTCCTTTCCTTTGGAAAGATAGTTTCCGGCCTGCCTTGACACGAAGACTGCAGCATCAAGACTGTCTGCACGCTCACCGTAGATTTCCGTAGTATCAACAGCGTGGCCATGCTGGTCCAGGACCTGTGAGAAGGCCGGAAGAGCAGCGACAAGGGCTGCAAATGATATTATTGTCTTTTTCATGATTCTTTGATTATCTGATTCTCTAATTCTGTTTTTGCCGGGCTCGGACATGGGATTTAAAAACTGAATCCCTCCCACTTCGTGGGCCCCTCCCGTTCACAAGGCCACGGGCGGCCATGGTTTTTAACCCCCATGTCCGAGCCCGGCCTCCGAAAAACAAGTATCAGATACGCCAGACAGAAAGGAAAGACTGACTTTCCCCAGGCACAATCAACCCGGAATCGGGCATTGACATTGAATTGGAGAAATTCCGAGGGGCAACAGAAAAACACGGTTCAACTGCAACGGAAGCATACAGGGAAACCATATCATAATGATGACGGCCTTCATCATCAGAACGGCCACCGGTCAATACAAGTACCTGAATATCATCCTGACAGCAGTCCTGTTCCTCTAAAGATACCGCTCCATCATGCTCAGACGGACCGTCGTGATGGCAGCAGCTGCAGCAATGGCTCAGAGCATCAGCACAACAGGTATGTTCAGGATGGATATCCCCGCAATCCGTACCCTCAAGAACAGTCACGACAAAACTTTCTCCGCTCGTCATGCAGGTATGCACATCAAAACCGATGATACTCATACAGTACCATACGACCAGCAGCATAGCGGATATTTTCATCATGACTTCTCTCATACAATCTGCAAAGTTACAAAAAACATTCAAATTGCGAGATTTTTGTAGTATATTTGTACTTGATACGTCAAATTGCAAACAATAAAAAGGGAGATATATTATGAAAGAATTTGTAAAGATGACTCTCGCCACAATGGCCGGACTTCTGGTATTCGCCATTGTATCGTTTTTTCTGATGATGGCTGTAGTAGGTTCTCTTGCTGCTTTAGGAGAATCCGAACCTGTAATGCCGGCAAAAGCTCTACTCAAGATTGACATGTCCGCGCTTACTCTTGCCGAGCAGACCCAAGAGGCAGATCCTTTGGCAATGCTGCAGGCAGGCGGTCAAGCATCTGAACCTATAGGCATATACAGCGCGATCAAAGCGATCAACGCTGCAGCAACAGACCCAGCTGTGTCATTCATATACCTCAGACCCGACGGAGCAATGGGCGGATTCGCACAGTTTGAAGAACTGCGCAAGGCCCTCGTGAACTTCCGCCAGAGCGGCAAGGCAGTGGTATCGTACATAGAAAACCCGGACAATGCAAGTTACTACCTTGCATCCGTATCTGACAAGATATACATGACCCCTCACGACGGAGGCATGAACATGTTCAACGGACTCTCTTCACAGATGATCTTCCTCAAGGATCTCCTTGACAGACTTGGAGTGAATGTACAACTCATCCGTCACGGAAAATACAAGTCGGCAGGAGAAATGTTCGTCAGGAATTCCTCAAGCAAGGAAAACATGGAACAGAATTCCGAGATGATAGAATCTATCTGGAACGCATGGGCAGTTGAAATAGCACAGTCGCGAGGCATCTCTACAGAAGACCTCAACAGAATCCTTGACAATCTGGAACTCAACTTCCCGTCAGACTGGGTGGAGAACGGCCTGGTGGATGAACTCCTCAACCTTAACGAACTTGAGCAGAAACTTTGCGACCTTTACGTTGCGGACAGATACAAGGATGTAAAGGGCATCTCGCTCGCAGATTACGCAAAAATCAAGAATAAGGTCAACTACAAGGCAAAGAACAAGATTGCAGTCATCTATGCCGAAGGCAACATCGTCGACGGAAAGGAAAAGCAGCAGGTGGCAGGTGACAGGTTTGCAAAGATCATTTCAGATGTACGCAAAGACTCAAGCATCAGAGCAGTGGTACTGCGCGTCAATTCACCTGGCGGAAGCGTACTGGCTTCAGAGAAGATAAAGACAGAACTTGACCTTCTCAGGGAAAGCACCCCTATCATTGCATCATATGGTGACTATGCCGCATCCGGCGGATACTGGATTTCAGCAAACTGCGACAAGATATATGCAAACGCAACGTCACTGACCGGTTCCATCGGAGTGTTCAGCATGATTCCGGACTTAAGCGGTACAGTAAGGGATAAGATACACATCAACATCACCCCTGTGAACTCCAACAGACACAGCGACATGTACAACGGCCTGAGACCTCTCACCCAAAGTGAACTCGACTACATGCAGGCATCTGTAGAAAGGATCTACGACAAGTTCACAAAGGTGGTATCCGAAGGACGCGGCATGCCGGTCGCAGAGGTTGACAATATCGCACAAGGACGTGTATGGAGCGGAGCGGATGCACTTGGAATAGGTCTGGTGGACGAAATCGGAACCATTGAGGATGCCATAAGGTTCGCAGCAGTTTCTACCGGAGCCTCCGGTCCTGAAGATGTGCAGATAGTAGAGTACCCTAAGCCGCAGACAACTTTCGATATACTTATGGAATCTCTGGGTGGAAGCACTGAAAACGCATTTGCGGGAACTCCTTTTGAAGACGTCTATGAGGCTTTCATCGGATGGAACTCCGACATGACAGGAAAGGTCTACGCAAGACTTCCATACGAAATCTGCATCAGATAATGTATAAGGTCGAAATATGCGCCAATTCTGTCGCCAGTTGCATTGAAGCGCAGAAAGGTGGTGCTGACAGGGTTGAACTCTGTGCAGGAATTCCGGAAGGAGGGACTACGCCCTCATACGGGATGATACGTAAAGCCCGGGAAAGCATAAGCATTGGCATGAATGTCATCATACGGCCGCGTGGCGGAGATTTCCTGTATACCTCAGATGAATTGGAGGAAATGATGCAAGACATCAGAATTGCGAAGGAACTCGGAGCCGACGGACTTGTATTCGGATGCCTGCTCCCTGACGGTATGGTGGACAAGGAGTCCATGTCACGCCTTATGGAGGCGGCCGGAGACACACCGGTGACCTTCCATAGGGCCTTCGACCACACTTCAGACCCCTTGCTCGCCCTGGAAGACATCATCGACCTGGGTTGCAGGAGAATCCTCACTTCAGGCTGCATGCCGACAGCAAAGGAAGGTATCCACATGCTGTCACAACTGGTAAAGGAAGCAGGAGACAGGATAATCATCATGCCGGGATGCGGCATCAATGAAGGCAACATAGAGGAAATAGCAAGGCTCTCCGGCGCGAAGGAGTTTCACTTCTCGGCAAGAGAGCCTGTCGAAAGCGGGATGATATTCCGCAATCCTGATGTCGCTATGGGAAGTGAAGATGACCCGTACGGGACCGTAAGGACTACGGCACGCAGGGTCGCCGCCACTATAAGGCCTTTGAAGTCTTGACCAGACTGTCACCCAGTCCGATATTATATCCCTGAGAGAAGAATACGACACGATTGAACGTATCTGCCAGCACAATCAGCGGCAGGCGGCCTCCCTTGTCCAGTTTCATCTCAGTTGAAATCATATTCCTCATCCTGCCGTCGACGTCTATACCGTAATGCACTGTAGAAGGCAGATTGAAATGATCTGCACGGAACTTTCTGAAGTCCTCATCTGAAGCGAAGATCACCAGAAGAGGTCTTCCCCATGCCTCCAGTTCCTTCGCAGCAGCCGATATGTCCATGAATGCATGATTGGTCGGTTCAGTACCGTAATCCACTAGGGCTATGGCAAAATATCCGCGTCCGGTGGTGGAAAGCACGGATGTCTCCACAGCCTCCGAGATATCTGACGACACGTCAGGAAGAGCCTTATACTTCATCTCGGAATCAAAACTTCCGATAACACGGATCTGGTCTGCAACATCCCTCATTACAAGTTCTGCCACAGTCGTCTTTCCTTCCTCTACAGTGAAATATTCAACATCGGCAAAGACGTTTCCTCCGGCCATTCTTGAGCCGCTCACAAGCATATAATAACCGCAATCCATCTCTGTACCATCCTTGAACAATGTAGACCATGTGTCAGCCTTGCCGTAATTCAGAAGTCTGAAAACGCCATCTTCATACTTGGACAGGGTAAAGTGGACCTGATACTTCGGATCATCCAGAAGCGGAATCGGCCTGTAATCAAGACGCAGATATCCCTTAGGAGCGACCTCCTGCTCGGACGCATCGAAATCCACATCATATACAAGACCGTCCTTTTCGTATTTCACGACTCCCGTCACGGTATCCTGCCATGCATGGACTCCGAAACTCCTGCATGCTGCGACAAAGAATATTTCGCGTGAGCCCTTGTCGGCAAGGCGTGTCTCCCACACCCTGCGCGGATCCAACTGCACATATCTGAGACTGATGTCATCATGGCAGGTAAGGTTGTCCTTGCACCAGTTCACGAACAGGGACGGATCAGTTCGTATGGTATCGGCCAGAGACTCAGGCAGGGCGTCCTGAAGGAAAGCACGGTATGGAACCAGCAGTTCGGTAGACACCCTCGGGCAAAGGACCTTCATGACATCGGCATCCACCGGTGTATTATAAAGATGGTCTTCCAATACTGAAGCAGGTGTATCCCTCAGGTCTTTTTCAGAAATGGAGAGCAACAGGTCGAGAGCCCTCTGTCCGAGACCTGAACCTGCCGCCTTCTCCAGGAACGCGGCAAGTTCAGCATGATTGCCACGTGAGGCCACAAGTACCTTTGAGGTGGCATCACCATCGATACCATGTCTCTCGGCAAATGCGCGTGCACCTGCGTCACTCCTGAAGGTAGCCACATAGGCATTCCTGAGAGAGTCCTCATATTCCATCCGGCATGTATTTTCCGCCCTTTGCTCATCTGTGACATCAGGGAGTTGGGCATTCTCAACCGGAGGGACTATTTCCATCTCTACGTGCGGAATATCGCTTCCCTCCTGATACGAGAGCGGTATAGTCACCGACGCATCCTTTCCATATGTCACCTTTGCAGAACCGAAACGACCGTCCTTCGATGCATGTATCATCATATCTCCCAGTCCGGCAGTCAATGAAGTCTGTCCATCCTGACCGGTCATCTTGAATGCCACGCTGTTGAACTCCGAATAATTGTATATCTGGAAACTCACCTTCGCATCCTGCACAGGATTTCCATCAGTGTCAGTGACGGTCACCGCAACAGATGCAGACTCCGGAGCATAATGCGATATGACATTTATTTCCGTATAGTTCGGAGTCTCACGCACTATCTCCTCTGGGCCATTGTACCGGCCGAAGACATTGGTATGCATGAGCATTCCGCGACTCGCAGGAGCATTGAACCAGCCGAGGTTCAGAACAGGCTCCGGTTCGCAAGCCCCGAGGAAATACCATTCTCCGTCCACCCAGGCCTCCACCCAGGCATGATTGCTGTCAGTATGGGCCCATCTCGGAGTGTACACCTGACGGGCTGGGATGCCAACCGACCTGAGGGCCGCTACAAGAAGAGTAGACTCCTCGCCACAACGGCCATAGGCAGTCTTCACAGTCGCAAGAGGCGAACTTGTCCTACGGTCAGACGGCATGTATACCGCCTTCTCATGACACCAGTGGTTTACTTCCAGCACGGCATCATACATCGAAAGATTCCGGACCCTTGGTGCAAGTTCCTTGTAAAAGACGGTTCTGGAAGAGTCCAGATTCTCATTATTGACACGTACCG
Organism: Bacteroidales bacterium; assembly: GCA_017471965.1. Classification (GTDB taxonomy): domain Bacteria; phylum Bacteroidota; class Bacteroidia; order Bacteroidales; family UBA932; genus Cryptobacteroides. The sequence continues at coordinate 9,324 of JAFURF010000015.1, read as the reverse complement.
GGAGCACGAAGTGCCTCGCTTCCCTCTCAGGGATATTCCTTCCCCATGGCATGGTCTTCAGAGCCTTCTCAGTCAGACGGTAATGCTCCAGATAGTACTCGGGTGCATGGTTTACCATATCGCCCAGCGGCATATAGGCATATAGGAACTGCATAGCCTCAAGTTCATCCTGCTCCAGACCCATCTGCTCTAGGTATATACCACTTGCCTCAAGAATTTCCGTACGCATCAGCAGGTCTTCCGACAAGGCGTCACGATATGACTTATCAGTTATGAAATGCTGCGAACATCCTGTCATCAATGCCACCGACAGGAACAAACTAAATATCTTCTTCATGGTCAACAGTTATACGTATTATTTTTTCTGTGGTTTCTGTTATCTTGTAACGGTCATCTATCCTTACTCCGACCACTCCTGCAATATGGCCTGAATCGGCAAGTCCGGATGTCTGCACATCTACAATCATCAGGGCATCATCCTTCATGAACCCGTCATATTTAAGGTCGGCAAAGAGATCGCTTATCTTCTTCTTTCCCTTCATGCCTATAGGAATGAACCAGTCGCCATGACGCCACCTGCGGATGACAAAAGGGAATCTCATCCTTGATGCATCCATGACCAGAACGCCTGCAGGCTGCTTCAGAGGCATGTCTGGATCCCTGTCCAGCACTTCAATCTTGAGCATATGTCCGGCAAAATGATGAGTACCTGCAGTCCTGACAGGGAGGATGGAGCCGGTCGCAATCGGATCCGTCGGAGATAGCCGCGGCATAATCACAAGTTCGTCACGGCCTGTCTGAAGCAGATATCCTTCTGATTCAAAGCGCTTGCCCGAAAGCGTACGAGATGAGGACAGAAGGTCTTCCAATGCACCAAGAGTTGCGGAATTGAATCCGTATGGCTCCAAGATACGGTACAGAAGGTATCGCCAGTGAGGTTGGCTCATTAGGGCGGGAAGAGAGATCCTTCGCTGACGCTCAGGATGACAGGAAGGACGCTCAGGACTAGTGGTGATATGCGGGATTACGCCGGTTGCCCAATCATCGACGATTTCCTCTGCCTCTGCGAAATATCCCATCTCGCGGTTCAATGTCCGGACGAACGACGGATTTATCTTTTCAAATATAGGGAACACTTCATTGCGGATGCGGTTGCGCTTGTAGTCAGATGAAGCATTGGTACTATCTTCACGATACGGCACCTTGCGGGCAAAGACATATCCTTCTATCTGCTTGCGGGTAAACTGCAGCAACGGTCGGAGAAGGATTATGTCTGTTCCTGAAACCGTTCCACACGGAAGAACAGAGACCGGCGACATCCCAGAAAGGCCTTTCAGACCGGAACCCCGAAGCAGATTCAGCATGAGAGTCTCCGCATTGTCATTAGCATTATGGGCGACACATACTGCCCTATACCCATGTCTGACACAAAGTTCTTCAAACCACCTGTACCTGAGTTCACGAGCAGCCATCTCGATGCTGATCCCTTTTTCAGAAGCATAGGTCTGGGTGTCAAACGATGTATGATGGAAGACAATCCCGTTTTCCTCGGCCCAACTCCGCACCATGGCCTCGTCCCCATCGCTCTCCTCACCACGAAGACGGAAGTTGCAATGCGCCACGGCAAACGGAATATCCTCTTCCAGGCTATTGAAAAGATCTGCCATGCACATGGAATCAATTCCTCCGCTCACAGCAAGAAGAACAGGGGCCGACCATTCATTGATCAGCCCCCTCATATCCATTATAACCTCAGCGAATCTTTTCTTCATCATTTCTTGCTTGCGATCGTATAAGTAAAGCCGAACAGAAGTGATTCCTTGAACTGGATCCTCTGCTTGGTCAGACCATCCTTCTCACTGAATATCATGACCTTATCATCATATATGAGGTTGGTCGTAAGCGTAAGGGAGAAATACTTTGCAAGTTTCCAGTCGAACCTGTTATCCCAGTTCACACGGATATTCTCCGGATGGTCGAGATAGTTGGAGAACAGCACCAACTGGGAAGTATACTTGAAATTGTCGTTGACCTGCAGTGCTATGTCAGTCTTGATCTGGGCACCGAATTCAAACCTCGCACTCCTGTAGTATGCTCCCAACTCATCAGCAGGCACAGAACTGAGGTCCTGATCCTTGTATTCATCCTTCAGGTGCATACCGTAGTTCTTCCTCAGGGCTTCATTCCTCACGATCACCACACCTCCTGTCAAAGGTGCGATGTTGAGTGAGAGCCATTTGGTAGGCTTCAGATCGATACCGACCGCGAGATTGGTATATGCAGGAGCAAGGAATCCTGACTTTATCTTACGGGCATCCTTCCACAACTGCACCTGGTCCTTATGCTTGAGATCATCAAGATCCGGAACATTTCCTTCTGCGTCGCCATATTTATCTGCAGGAACAGAAGGGGTCAGGTAGTCATATCCGGTATTGAACTGAGACTTGAAGTCGTAGTTGATGGAGAGTGAGAAGTTCTTCATCCTGGCATTCTTGTATCCGAACTTGCTCTCAAGGTAGATACGGTCGTCGCTCTTCTGAAGGATAGGCTTGGAAGACGCGTATACGAAACCGTAATCAAGTTGGAGACGGTTGTTCCAGAACAGGTCGTTCTTCTTGTAATTGGCTCCGCCGTCGACAAAAGCCTGCAGGGTCACTGTATTGTCACCACCGGCAGCCCAGTTGGTCAATGAGGTCTGGCCGAACTTTATGTTTGTAGTCAGATACTCATTCCAATATTTAGGCTTCTCTACCTTCTGTTCTGCCTGTGGAGCCTCAGTGATGGCCTTTGCTGCCTCAGTGACAGCCTTCAGAGGATCGACGTCCTGAGCAGACACTGCCACATACATCAGCAGGCAGCATATTACATACGATATTCTTCTCATGACTAATAAGAGATTGCAAACAGTACCCTCTGGTGTGAAGGCTTGCCTGAATAGATGCACTTGCCTTCCTCTACGCACACTGCGCTGTCCACAGGAATGCAGCGGATTGTAGCCTTAGTCTCTTCCTTTATCTTCTCTTCTGTCTCAGGAGTGCCGTCCCAGTGGCAGAGAAGGAAGCCGCCCTTGGTGATCTCTTCCTTGAAGTCTTCCCAAGTATCCACCTTGCGGATGTTCTCGTCACGGAACTTGAGGGCCTTTGCATAGATATTGGCCTGGATGTCGTCAAGAAGGGCAGCGATCACGTCCGCAATCCCCTCCTGAGGATGAGACGACTTCTCGCATGTATCACGGCGCGCAAGTTCCACAGTACCGTTCTCAAGGTCACGGCCGCCCATTGCAAGGCGTACAGGAACACCCTTGAGTTCCCACTCGGCGAACTTGAATCCCGGACGGAGGGTGTCACGGCTGTCGATCTTCACGCTGATGCCCTTTGCCTCAAGTTCCTTCCTGAATGCATCCATCTTGTCGAGGATGGCATTGTTCACAACCTCATCCTTTCCTGTGATAGGGACCATGACAACCTGTATAGGAGCGAGTTTCGGAGGAAGAACGAGACCGTTATCATCACCGTGGGCCATGATCAGGGCACCCATAAGACGTGTAGAAACACCCCATGAAGTAGCCCACACATATTCCTGCTGGCCTTCCTTGTTGGTAAACATCACGTCAAAAGCCTTTGCGAAGTTCTGTCCGAGGAAGTGCGATGTACCTGCCTGAAGAGCCTTTCCGTCCTGCATGAGGGCTTCGATGGTCATAGTATCCAGGGCGCCTGCGAAACGTTCGTTAGGACTCTTGTGGCCTACTACCACCGGCACGCCCATATAGTTACGTGCAAAGTCAGCGTACACGTTCACCATCTTCATTGTCTCCTCCTCAGCCTCCTGACGGGTAGCATGAGCGGTATGTCCTTCCTGCCAGAGGAACTCAGCGGTACGGAGGAAAAGACGGGTACGCATCTCCCATCTCACCACATTCGCCCACTGGTTGCAGAGGATAGGGAGATCTCTCCAAGATGTCACCCAGTTCTTGTAGGTATTCCAGATGATGGTCTCTGAAGTAGGACGGACGATGAGTTCCTCCTCCAGTCTTGCCGAAGGATCCACTACAACGCCGTTTCCGTTCGGATCGGCCATAAGCCTGTGGTGTGTGACTACTGCACATTCCTTTGCGAATCCTTCAACATGTTCAGCCTCTCTGCTTAGGAAAGACTTAGGAATGAAAAGGGGGAAATATGCATTCTGATGGCCTGTATCCTTGAACATCTTGTCCAGAATATCCTGCATCTTCTCCCAGATTGCATATCCGTACGGCTTGATCACCATACATCCTCTCACTGCCGAACGCTCGGCCAGATCAGCCTTCACTACCAGATTGTCATACCACTGTGAATAGTTGTCCGATCTCTTAGTTACTTCTTTTGCCATTGTATTTTTGCTTTTTATTGTTTTTATCCCTATAATTGTACTTGAATGCAACTGCATCAAAGCACGTTTTTCTGCGGTACAGTTATTGCATTGCAGAATAGGTTGCGAAGATACGAAATAATTATAACATATAGGAGAAAAGACTATGAAAAAGAGTTTACTGCTGATGTTTGCGTCTGTCGTCATGATCACTTCATGCGGCACAATGTCGCAACTGGCGTCTTCAGGTTCGGACCAGAAGTTCCAGGACGGCATCTACAGCAAGGCCCCTGATTTCAGGTCAAAGACAGAAAAGGCTGAGAGCAAGGCTGAAACAGACGCCCTGATCGCAAAGACAAAGGAGTCCCCTATCTACCTTTTCGGAGACAAAAAGGACACCATCATGGTACCGGAGAATTTCTCCGCAACAATAAAGTATGACCAGAAACTGGGCAACACCGTAGTCACAGTCGGCGAAAACCCATACGACTGGAGAAACAACATCAACCCTTGGTCATATTACAGTCCATATGGACCAGGAGCCTCATGGCACTGGGTCAGATACTATGATCCTTGGCGCTGGCACTCATGGCATTACAGCGGATATTGGGGAAGGTGGTACGACCCTTGGTATTGGGATCCATGGTACTGGGGCGGATGGTATGACCCTTGGTACTACGGATATGCAGGTTACTGGGGAGGATACTGGGGATGGCCTTATCACCATCACCACCATCACCATTACGCCGGATGGTACGGAGGCTGGGATCCTCACTGGTGGCACGGACACGGACATCATGGAGGAGGCCACCATGGAAGGGACAGATACTATGGTCCAAGACATGAAACTGTCGGTGACGAGCGGGTATTTGCGGGCAGGACCACTACAGCAAGACGAGGTCTGGGAACCAGCAGCAGCACAGGTAGAGGCATCATAAGTTCCAGCAGCAGCGTTTCCAGAAACTCCGCAATCTCAAGCAAGAGCGGAAGTTCATCAGTCAGAAGGACTGCCGCAAGCAGAAACAGCACGACTGCAGTTGCTCCAGGCAAGTCACAGTCATCGTCTGCAGGACAGAGCAGCACCGGCACACGGACCTACAGAAGACCTTCGGCATCAGGTTCATCTGCAACATACAGTGGCAGTTCATCAAGCACCTCGACCCGCGGAACTGTAAGCAGCGGCTCAAGTTCACAGAGCAGAGGCAATACCGTCAGCAGAAGTGCATCTGACTACAACAGAAGTTCTTCGTCATACAGCAGAAGTTCTTCATCATCATCGTCAAGGTCATCGTATAGCGGTGGCGGAAGTTACAGTGGCGGAAGCAGAGGAAGTTCCGGAGGCGGTTATAGCGGTGGAAGCAGAGGCGGTTCCGGCGGAGGCAGGAGATAACTATAAACTTAGTACATGAAAATTATGAAAAAGACAGCGATCATCATTCTGCTGACAACAGTTACAGGCATGTGCGCAATGGCTCAGAGCGCATACGACGGCCTCATATTCAGCGAAAACAATTATGAGGGGACAGCGAGATCAATGGCGATGGGGAATGCCTTCACCGCATTGGGAGGAGATCTGGGTGCTGTCACCATCAACCCGGCAGGAAGTGCAGTGGCAGGATACTCACAGTTCACCCTCACACCGGCTCTTACGATATCCACATCGACAGCGCAAGGAGTATCTCCTTTCACAGACGGTTCTCTTCCATACTTTGAAAGAGAAATGAGGAGCAGCATGACACGGTTCGGCACTCCGAACATGGGTCTTACCATCAATTGGGACACCAACAGAAAATCAGGTCTGAAGAATGTGACTGTAGGATTTGTAGTGAACAAGACAGCAAGTTTCGACCAGGACGTCTATGCCAACGGACTCAACTCGACCACTTCATACATGGGTGCATTGGCAGTCGAGAGCACAGGTCTGCTTGCGGGAGACCTCGATGCATCCGACGCATACGACTTCATGCCATGGAGTTCCGTAGTCGGCTACCAGAGCGGAATGATATCCACTTTCGGCGGATATGCCGATGAGTATGTCGGCGCAAGTGAACTGATCTTCGACAACGGAGACATAGTGCTCGGAGGAGCATTGGAGCAGACATACGGAAGAAGGGTGACAGGAGGCAAGTTCGACTACGCATTCAATGTGGGTGCAAACATTTCTGACTTTGTGTACATAGGTGCCAACCTCGGTCTGACAAGTCTCGATTACGGATATGACGACTACTTCAAGGAATACGCAGTAGACCCTGCTGATTTCGAGATAGGCCTTGACAATGGAGAGACAATGTACTTCAGCCAGATGAAAAGCACATATTCATATGACGCTGAGGCAAGTGGATACTACGCCAAATTCGGTATCATCGTTACACCGGGATCAGGATTCAGATTCGGTGCCGCAGTCCAGACTCCGACCATCAACACCATCACTGAAAGATGGCAGCAGAGCGGATCTACCGAGTTCACTTCATCACAGTTCAACGGCTATGCGGCCAGTCCTGAAGGAGAATACAGATATCTGTTCACAGAGCCATTCCGCGCAAACTTCGGTCTTGCATACACCATAGGAAACTTCGCTGTCCTGAGTGCCGACTACGAAGTATGCGACTACAGTCAGATGAAGTTCAGGAGCAGAGGAACAGACGACGATTATTTCCATGACCTCAACAACGAGATCAAGGAGATCTTCGGCCCTGCACATATGCTCAGAGCCGGTGCAGAAGTCAAGGCAGGCCCTCTTGCAGTGAGAGCAGGTTACAGCCTGACCACTTCGCCGGAGAAAGCATTTGATGGCCTTAGGAATCAGAATCTTTCGTTCGGCCTCGGTTACAGTTCAAACGGATCTTTCTTCGCAGACCTGGCACTCAGAAGAAACTTCGCGACATCGGAATACTACATGCCATACAGCGACTACATCTTCGATGAGGATGACAACATTCTGGACCCTGCTCCGGAGATTCTGATCAGGACATCCAACTGGAAACTCCTCTTCACCGTAGGCTGGCGATTCTGATGCGTTGATTCAGTATCTTAAGTGGCGTCATACTTCATTATCCAGAATCAAAAAAGTCGCCTGAATTTTGATTCTAACACCTCAAAACCACTATTTAAGGGGGATTTTACACTATTCAGAGGTTCAGAATCAAAAAAACGAGTTGATTTTTGATTCTGGGACATCAATGATGCAAAATCATTTATAAAGTCCGCCATCCTGCTGAATCTTTACTGTATCGGCCTGACCATAATCTACAAACATGTTCACTTTCCATCCCTTGACTTGTCTGGAAAATTGGAAATCCACCTTACAGTAGATGTATTGTGGATGTAGTTGCTGTGCCGATGAAGTGTACGAGAGCATAAACACCGCAAATATTGCAGTAAGGCATGAAAAAATCTTTTTATGCCTAGTCATATCTTTCCCTATTTTATTTGATCACTGTCAATCGTTCAACATGCAGAAGGTACCTTTCCTCGTGGCTCCATATTGCTTGCCATCTATCATAACCTCCCATTTGAACTCCTTTACGGGATGTATGATGTCAATCGCTTTGACCATAACCTTTTCCAGATGATAATTAAACCAGCATGTGTCGCCATCAGCCGGAAAAATCTCCTTGTCATAGGGTATTGCATATTCTTCATCAGGGAAATTATCAAAGACAGGTTGATAATGAATGTCATAGCACGACGCAAGGATAAGCATTGCGGAAGCCAATACAGCGACACGCGTCAACATTGCCGCCAGACGGAAATCTGTCTTTGTCAGTTCAGTCATAATCTCAATGGGATTTCAAGTCCGTTCTCTCACAAATATCGTATAACTCATTCTAAAATCCGATTCCTAAATGAAATCCAAGACAATCTGTCGCGATGGTTGGCCCGAGGAAGACATGTAGGTTCCTGTAACATCTTACCCTGATGCCAGGCTGCCATCCACCGACAAACAATGCATCGCCGACGTTGTCATCAATAACCTCCCGCTGTTCCCCGGTTTCTGCATTTCCGTGATACTTTCCATTGATCTTGTATATCCATCCTGCTCCAGCGTAAAGGTCGCTATAGAAAGCAAAGATCTTACGTTTGCCAAGATGCCAGTATCTGCGGAAACTCAGACCTGTACTGATAAAATAGAGGTCTCCAGGAGCATAATCCAGATAAGTGTCACCCTGGCCGACAAATAGTGCAAATGAACGTTTCTCATCCACTTTTACCCCACCCGTAAGCATAGGTCCTGTAGTAGTCAGACCCGTATAATACCTTAATGTAAACTCAGGCTTCCACTCTTTTACCCCTTCTTTAGAAAAGGCATGTTTCCATTCATTTGCCCATCCGGAGAGATCATCAGCCGTTGTCTCCTGTGCATACGAAATCCCGGCAGAAAACATCAATGCCGCCAGAAATGTAAGGATCCTGTTCATATAAGTTCGTTTAACTGTCTATATATAGATGCAAAACCTTACCGTTTCGTTCCATACTGCAAATATAATCGGGGGGCAGAAATACAAGTAATTCACGTATGTATTGTAACTCCGGCCAGAAGACTCACGTCCTCTGACCGGAAAGGCATTTAACAGACTAATCATTCTTTTTAACAGAATCCTCGATAGACTTGATCGAGAACAGATAGTCACGCTCGACATCGCTGATTGTGCGTTGCTTGTACTTTCGGTATTCTGTTGTAGCGTGTTCCATAGCCTCTTCGTGGGAAACACTGCCTGAGCCTTGAAGCAACTATTCGCCGGACATCGTCAATATTCTGTCAAGGTATGCTGCCCAGTCGTTCATTGTCATCACTTGTTCACGTTCAGCCTGACGCTCAGCAAAATCCAAATATCCGGATACAAGTTGTCCCATTAGACACGATAACCAAGGGCAATGATCATATCCAGATTGTAGTGCGAAACAAGATATTCCTTGCCATCGGCAGCAGTTGTTCGGAATTTCCGGACAACTGATTCCTCATTCAATTCCCCCTCC
>JAFURF010000014.1 GCA_017471965.1 Bacteroidales bacterium | reverse complement strand
TTTAGCCTTGCGGGATGGTCCCCGCGGATTCAGACAGGATTTCACGTGTCCCGCCCTACTCAGGTACCGGTCCTGGATGCACAAACTTGCCTGTACGGGACTGTCACCCGCTATGGTCGAACTTTCCAGATCGTTCCAGTTCGTTAATGCATCTCCTTTGACCGGCCCTACAACACCACACATGCCGAAACATGCATGGTTTGGGCTCTTCCCCGTTCGATCGCCACTACTAAGGGAATCGATAATTTTCTTTCTCTTCCTGGAGGTACTGAGATGTTTCAGTTCCCTCCGTTCGCCCTGACTATGTCAGTGACTGGCCTTCAGCCAGCCGGGTTGCCCCATTCGGACATCACCGGATCAATACCTGTTTGCAGTTCCCCGGTGCTTTTCGCAGCTTACCACGTCCTTCGTCGCCTCCAGAAGCCTAGGCATCCGCCGTTCGCTCTTGTAACCTTCTCTTTGTATGAGTTTCCTTTGTTCTTGAATCACATGCCAAGCGCAACTGCACTTGTCATATTCACTCGTTGCCTTGAAATTGCAGTCCCTAACTCAACTATTCGAAAAGATCTCTACTCTCTAAATAATTTCTGTTACAGACTATTTCTTTACTTCTTTAACTTTACCTCGTTATCTCTCTCAAACTTGTCAATGAACTTTCCGTTATTTCTCAAACGGGCTGCAAAGATACGGACTTTTTTTTATCCTCCAAATTTTTCTGAGGTTTTTTTGCAACTTTTTTTAAGATTTTTACGAGCACTTTTTATAAAAACCTATAAATCAAAAGATTGCATACAACACCATTTTTATGTGTTTTTCTCTGATATTTTCACTACTTTTGTGTTTCGGTCCCAAGAGGTCATAAAAAGGAAAATCATAACACTTATATATAATATGGAACAGAAAAAGACACAATTGCCGGAAAACGCTCACAGAGAGTTGAAGCCGGGCGAAGAGTACCAGCCGCTACTGTCGCCGCAGAAGAATTACCCGGAAGTGACCCCATGGTCGGTGACCCTGGGAATCATCATGACCGTGATCTTCTCCGCTGCAGCGGCATACCTCGGACTTAAAGTGGGGCAGGTATTTGAGGCAGCCATACCTATCGCCATCATCGCAGTAGGTTTGTCGAGCGCCCTCGGACGTAAGAACGCACTGGGAGAAAACGTGATGATCCAGTCCATCGGCTCTTGCTCAGGAGCGATCGTGGCAGGTGCCATCTTCACACTTCCTGCCCTGTTCATCCTTCAGGACAAGTATCCCGAACTGACTGTAAACTTCACAAAGGTCTTCATGTCCTCTCTTCTGGGAGGTATCCTCGGCATCCTTTTCCTGATACCGTTCAGAAAATATTTCGTAAAGGAGCAGCACGGAAAATATCCTTTCCCTGAGGCTACCGCGACCACTCAGGTCCTCGTAAGCGGAGAAAGCGGCGGCAAGGGAGCGAAGACTCTCCTTCTCAGCGGACTGATCGGAGGTCTCTACGATTTCACCGTATCCACCTTCGGATTATGGGGTGAAACCCTCACGACCAAGGTCCTCCCATGGGGAGCGGCAATCGCCGACAAGGCCAAGGTCCTCCTGAAGGTCAACACAGGAGCGGCAGTACTCGGACTCGGATATATCGTAGGCCTCAAGTATGCATTCATCATATGCTGCGGAAGTTTCCTCGTATGGCTTGTGATCATTCCTCTTATGAACCTCATCTGGGGCGGCCAGGTCATCGACCTGATGAACACAGGCATCACCCAGACCATCGGCGAGATGTCGCCTGACCAGATATTCAAGGACTACGCCCGCCATATCGGCATCGGAGGCATCGCCACAGCCGGCATCATCGGCATCGTGAAGTCTTTCGGAGTCATAAAGTCAGCGGTAGGACTTGCAGCCAACGAATTCAGCAGAAAGAAATCCGACGCCGAGGCTGAAGTGATCAGGACCCAGAAGGACATATCGATGAAGATCATCGTCATCGGTATCGCCGTGACCCTCGTCGCTGTATTCCTATTCTTCATGTTCGGAGTGGTAGACAACATCTGGCACGCAGTCGTAGGACTTCTCATCGTCGGCATCATCGCATTCCTCTTCACTACCGTAGCAGCAAATGCTATCGCCATCGTCGGCTCCAACCCGGTCAGCGGAATGACTCTGATGACCTTGATTCTTGCATCGCTGATAATGGTGGCGGTAGGCCTGAACGGAACTGCCGGCATGACTGCAGCCCTGATCATAGGAGGTGTGGTATGTACCGCCCTCTCTGTAGCGGGAGCATTCATCACCGACCTCAAGATCGGATACTGGATCGGATCCACCCCTAAGAAGCAGGAAACATGGAAATTCCTCGGCACCCTCGTGGCTGCCGCTACCGTAGGAGGAGTGATGCTCGTCCTCAACAAGACATACGGATTCACGGGAGAAGGCGCACTTGTAGCACCTCAGGCAAATGCCATGGCTGCGGTCATCGAGCCTATGATGAACGGAGGAAGCGCCCCTTGGCTCCTCTACGGTATCGGTGCCGTAATAGCCCTCGTGCTCACCTTCTTCAAGGTTCCTGCACTGCCTTTCGCCCTCGGAATGTTCATTCCGCTCGACCTCAACATGCCAATGCTCATCGGTGGAGCGGTGTCATGGTATGTGGGCAGCAGAAGCAAGGACAAGGCCCTCAACGATGCACGCACAGAGAAAGGCACGCTCATTGCTTCCGGATTCATAGCCGGAGGAGCCCTTATGGGAGTTGTGAGCGCCATCCTCAGATTTGCCGAGGTCGACATGTACATGAAGCCTTCGCCATGGACAGAGCCTATCGCTATCATCCCTTATACTGCAATCATCATCTTCATGATATATGCGGCACTGAAGGCTAAGAAGGAAGAATAGATTATGGAAGGGGTTTTGACCGCATTGCTGCTGACGCTCATCGCCGGTGCCGCCACAGGCATCGGCGGAGCCCTCGTGCTCTTCAAGAAGAAACTCAGCAGCAACTTCCTGGCAGGGGCTCTCGGACTGAGTGCCGGCGTGATGATATTCATATCTCTGGCGGAACTCTTTCCTGAAGCGCAGGCTGAAATAGCAGCGACCGGCTCTGTACGGCATGGAGAAGCACTGGTACTTGCCGCCTTCTTCATTGGAATGGGCATAATAACCCTTATTGACTTCGCCATTCCGGAATATGAAAATCCGCACGAAGCACCGGGACTCACTCTTGACTCAAGGACTGCTGCAGTCGGGGAGATCCAGAAGACATCCGACATCAAAGCGATGCACAGGCTCGGCCTGATGTCGGCCCTGGCCATCGCCATCCACAACTTTCCTGAAGGGATCGCGACCTTCATCGGAGCGCTGAACGACCCCCAGATGGGTGCCGGCATCACCTTCGCCATCGCCATCCACAATATCCCTGAAGGCATAGCGGTTGCCATACCGATATATTATGCGACAAAGAGCAAGGGCAAGGCTCTCCTTTATGCAACCCTCTCCGGCTTGAGTGAAGTGCTCGGAGCCCTCCTGTGCCTGGCGGTGACGGCGGTCTTCGGCATAGAACTGACAGGAGACAGTGCGGCCTTCCCTCTCATACTGGCAGCAGTAGCGGGCATCATGATATACATTTCCCTCGACGAACTTCTGCCGACAGCAGAGAAATACGGCAAACACCACATCGCCATCGCCGGCGTTGTCGGCGGTATGGCCATCATGGGAATCAGTTTATTGATAATATGATTGCATTGGAGACATAACTGACTCGCTGTTGTGTTCCAGTGACCCCCTCCCACTTCGTGGGCCCCTCCCCCCTACGCGGGGGTGCGGAAATGTCACTTCCACACAATCAGCAGCGTCAGTATAGAAGCAATGACAACCAATTAAATAAAAGAACAAGCAATGGAAAAGATTTTAGACAGATTTTTAAGATATGTGGCAGTAGACACTCAGTCTGACCCGGAATCGGACTCACAGCCAAGCGCCGCCAAGGAACTCAACCTTCTCAAGATGCTCAGAGACGAACTGACCGCCTTGGGTCTGGAAGCAAGCATGGATGAATGGGGATATGTAATGGCAACCATTCCGTCAAACTGCGGCAAGAATGTCCCTGCAGTGGGCTTCATCGCCCACGCCGACACTGCCCCTGATGCTCCCGGAGACAACGTAAAGCCACAGATAATCGAAAACTACGACGGCGGGGATATTCCTCTCGAGGGAGTGCCTGGCCTCAGTCTGAAACCAAGCGAATTCCCGGAACTTCTCAACTACAAGGGCCAGACCATCATCACCACCGACGGAACCACTCTTCTGGGAGCCGACGACAAGGCAGGCATAGCGGAGATCATGAATGCCGTGCAGTACATGGTCGAGCATCCGGAATTCAAGCACGGAGAGATCAAGATCGGCTTCACCCCTGACGAGGAGATCGGACGCGGAGTAGTGAAGTTCGACGTGAAGAAATTCGGCGCAGAATACGCCTACACCATGGACGGAGGCCAGATAGGAGAACTCGAGTATGAGAACTTCAATGCAGCAGGCGCAACAATACGCATCCAGGGCTGCAACGTGCATCCGGGAACTGCCAAAGGCAAGATGAAGAACGCCATCCTCATCGGAATGGAACTCAACAGCCTCCTTCCTGTAGACCAGCGCCCTGAATATACCGAAGGATATGAAGGATTCTTCCACCTCATCAGTTTCAAGGGAGAGGTCGAGACAGCGACCTTCTCATACATCATCCGCGACCATGACATGGAACTATATGAGCAGAAGAAGGCCTACATGCAGAAATGCGTGGACTTCATCAATGAGAAATACGGTGAAGGCACAGCCCTTCTGGACATGAAGCACCAGTACTACAACATGCGCAAGATGGTAGAGCCGCACTACCACATCGTGGAGAAGGCAATGAAGGCCATCGAGATGGCCGGAATCACCCCTAAGGTGCAGCCGATCCGCGGAGGCACGGACGGAGCGAACCTTTCATTCATGGGTCTGCCTTGCCCGAACATATTTGCCGGAGGTCATAACTTCCACGGAAAGATGGAATATATCCCACTGGAAAGCATGGAAAAGGCAAGCGAGGTCATCCTCAACATCATAAGCCTTTACGCAGAGTAAAAGAAACTTGCTCCAGGACCATTATCTGATCCTGGAGCAAGTTCTTTTTATTTCTTCTTCAATTTCCTTTGTAACTTTCGCGCTGCAGCAGCCTCTTCCCGGGCCTTCTTCTTTTCATATTGCTTCCGGTATTTCTCCAGAGCCCTGGCATCCTTTTCTGCCTGACGGGCAGTATCTTCCAAGGCCTTTATCTTGCGTCTGCGCAGTTTTTCAAGTTTCCTGGCTTCCTTTGCAGCGGCCTTCTCAGCATCACGTTTGTCAAGTTCCGCCCATCTTGCTTCCCTTTCTTCCTGCTTCTTCTTGCGCTTAGCCTCCAGTTCAGCCTTTCTCGCGGCCCTTTCTGCAGCCTTTATCTCGGCTGGAGTAAGAACCTTCTGTGCTGCAATGGAATCGGTCCTGGCAAGACTGTCTGCAAGGGCCAGTGAATCTGCAGACATGGCAAGAGAGTCCAATGCAGCAAGAGAATCCTTTACTGCAAGAGAGTCCACACGGGCCAGACTATCGACAGAAGCAAGACTGTCTGCCAGAGCGAGGCTGTCCAGGCGGGCTTTTTCAGCAGCCCTGGCCTCCGCAATCTGTCTGTCACGCTCTCGGACCGCACGCAGAGAATCCCTCACCTCGATCTGACGATATATGTCATTCATATATCCCGGGAAATAGATGTCCGTCTGCTTGAAGGTTGCCCGCGGACGAGCAGAATAAGATATCCTCTGGCTCGGGCGAAGCGACAACGGAGTCACGGCATTACGGTCAGCAGGACGCTTTTCCGGCTGCCAGTTGAAACCTTTCAGACGCTGTTCCTCAGGAGGCAACTGCACTACGGGATAACCGTCATTCTTCGGAGACTCGAAGTAATATATACGTTCAAGTTCACCATCCTTGAACGTTGCTGAAAGCATCTTCGAATCCGTCTTGTTCACCGTAGCAAGAGACTCGTTCTCTTCGATATAGAACAAAGCAGAGGCACCGCCTAATGCATCGAATCTGATCAGTCCCCCCTTGCTGTCAAAGAAGGCGAGCATTTCTGTAGCCTTGATCTGGTCATAGTGCAAAGAGTCTTCCTGTATGGTAATGAATGCATTGGACAGAAGGTTTGCCTTATCCATTGATCCGTTTCTGATGACGACATATATACTGTCTGCCGTATACTGGCGTGTAACCTCCTGCCATATGATAGGCTCCTTGAAGAGACGCGCCAATGAATCAATGTCAGAATAAACCAGAGAGTCACACACCACCTGCATGTCCTTCTTATATATACGCACATTCCGTAAAGCCTCAAGGAAACCTATTCTGGTCGTATCCAACGGCTCCACCGCTACTGTATCTGCCAAAGCGGCAACAGAGTCCGGCACAGCCAACGTATCAGCAATCTCCTGCATTGCAGGCAGAGCGACGGTATCAGTCCTGGCGACGGTATCTGCCACCATCTGAGGCATGGCAACAGAAGTACTGTCAGGATGCGGAGGTGCGGCAGAAGGTCTTTTGCCGTTCGCTTTCGGCTGAGCCCCTGTACCCTGCTTCATTGCTTCTGCGGCCTGCTTGGCCTTGTAATTAGGGTCGTTCTGAGCGGCCTCCTCCGCCGCCTTCGCAGCAGCCTCTGCAGCCTTCTTCCTGAACGCTCCGACAGGATCGGTCTGAAGTGCAGCCAGACGTGCTTCTGCATCTACGACAAAAGCAGAATCTACCTGATACCTCTTCTGTGTAAAATAGACAAGTCTGTCAGCACCGAGATATACTGTATCCACAGAACCATCCTTCTCCTCGGTCTGGGTGATTACTGCCGGATCACGGGTAAGCGTCACCTTGGAAAGCGTATCCTTATAGACGATGCTTCCGGCAAGGGCAAATACATTGCGGGTAGTATCTGTGACCTGGGCACGTCCGAGCATCTCCACATCGGATGTCATCCTATGAAAATAAAGGCTGTCGCACCACCCCTCCTGATCGGGTGTCATGACATGGACCTTGTCATAAAACAGGAAGAGTTCACGACCTCTGTCATACCATCCGGCATCTGAAGAAAGCATGTTGTCATCCTGCCAAGCATCAGTGCCCGCACCGAATGTGGCAAGATTATAATCGGACTCATAGACAAGGTTTCTCGTCTTCACGAATATCGAATCCGTGAACATGTTTACATTCTGATCAAAGGTGAACTTCTTTATCTTGGAATCATACGTACCGTTACGGCTCTCTATTATCTGTCCGTCCTTGTCGCGCATGGCCCCTCCGTTCATGAACACGGCGACAGAATCCTTCGTGTTGTAGTCAAGATGACGCGTGCGCAATGTATTGTGGTCCTTATCGGTAAGTTGCACGACGGAGCCTCTGAACTGAGCAAGATCCTGTTCCACAAGATAAGTGAGCTTATCACTTTTCAGTACGGTCTCTTCCTGAATGATGCTTACATTGCCCCAGGCATCTATGATCTTTGTCTCGACATTCCACAGAGCCGTGTCACAAAGAAGATATGTACCGTTATGAAGAAACCTGGCAGGACCGATGACCTTTCTGTAACTTGCACCCTCGACATCCACCATCTTGGCGGATTTGGCACTCATAAGCCATACAAGACTGTCTTCCGGCTCCTGCTGCGCGAACAGCGGCAGACCTGCCAGAAGGACAAGCAGCATATGGGCAAGTTTCTTCATAGACAACTGCAATTATTATTCGGCCTTACGGAATTTCTCATACCATCCCTCCCGCTCAAACACACAATCTTCGAACATAGGATCAAGCACAATGTATGTGGACTTTATCTTTGAATCGACAAAATTGTCTATAGCCTCCTTCTGGAGTTTCTGCTTTGCCTGCTGGAGAAGGAGTGTATAGTCGTTGCTGAAAGATGCCGGATGCGCAGGAAGAATCTTGTCCACTTTGATGATCTTATAGACAGTATTGCCGCTACGTCCCTCATTGTCAAGGGATTCCACAGGCTCGGAAACATCTCCTTCCTGAAGGTCCTTTATGGCAGCATAGTCCTGTGGCTTCAACTGGTCGATCTCAAAATATGAAGAGCCTGTCATAGGGTCAGCCATCTGGCCTCCGTTAGTCCTGGTCGCAGGATCTTCAGAATAGAACCGCGCCGCAAGTTCAAAAGTAACGGCCTCATTTGCAAGTTCGGTCCTGAGGCTGTCAAGAGTCGTGAACGCCTTAGTCCTGTCTTCAGAGGTGTACTCCGGTTTCAAAAGGATATGGCGTGCATTGAACATGTCTCCTTTCTTCTCGAGGACCTCGATGATATGGAATCCGTCCGGAGTCTCCACTATCTGAGAAACCACACCAGGCTTCAATGCCATCGCGGCATCCGAGAATGCCGGCCAGAAGATGGACTTGGAAGCCATTCCAAGTTCTCCACCTTTTCTTGCACTTCCAGGGTCCTGAGAATAGATACGGGCGAGGGTCGAGAATTTCTCGCCATTTATGATTCTTTCGCGGATGGCAAGAAGACGCTCCTTCACGGCAAGGTTAGCTGCCTCGCGGTCGGGATAGATGCAGATCTGGCTCAACTGATACTTGATCGGAACCATCGGAAGATCTTCCGGATCGGACTCATCTACATACTTCTGCACATCATATGGAGTCAGATCGGGAATCTTTCCGGCAATCTCCTGCTGCATCTGCTGGGTAAGAGTCTGGTCCTCGATATCCGACCTCCATTCCTGACGGAGTTTATATACAGGCTTGCCGAATTCCTTGGCAACTCCTTCCTCTCCGCCCAGACTGGACTTGAGCATGTCGATACGGTTGGAAAGTTCGCCTTCCACCATGTCATTATTCACCTCTATCGAATCCACCCTTGCCTGCATGAGGAAAAGCTTCGATGAAAGCATGTTCTCAAGGAGTTCACACCGAGCCTTCCTGTCCGACTGCATTCCATAATAGGACTGCATCATCTTCATCTCATCCTCGATATCAGAAATCATGATGACTTCGTTGCCGACCACCGCTACGGTCTTGTCCACAACTCCCTGATATTTCTGGGCTGATGCATTTGCAGAAACCACAGCAAGAAGCACCACTGCTGCACATTTAAAGATATGCCTCATATACTACTAATAAATTACAAATTGTCCGTTTTCGCGCGCGTCTTTAAGCAAATCCTGTTCCAAAGAGGTGACAAGAGCCTGCTTTCTGGCACTTATAATGATGTCACGGATATTGTCAGACACATAATCGACCGGAGCCGGCTCGCCCGGCATCATGATTTCTGACACAAACGCAATATCCGTAATGCCTAAAGTATCATCCTGCCTCACCCAACGGTTCCTCATCGAGGACATGAGAGCGTCATAACTCATATCAAACTTTCCGGCAAGGACCGTTACATCTATCCACCCTTCTCCCCATGTAGAGAACTCCATCGCCGAAGAGAAGGCCAGACTGTCAGCCTCCACGATATCTTCCACCTTGGAAGACCCCATCATCCTGCTTATCTTGTCAAGACTCGGTGAATCCGTATGGATGCACAGATACCTGGCTTTCAGAAGAGGACGACGAAGGACGAATTTATCAAGATGAGCATTGTAATACTCCTCCACCTTTTCATCGGAGACAGCGGTATCCAGTCGCTCATTTACATAGAGTTGCTCATAACGGTATTTCAGAAGGGACTTCCTATAATCCTCCAGTTCCCGGGCAACATCCTTTTCCGCCTTGGACAACTGCTGCTCCGCAATGGTCACATAGACAAGATCGGAAGCCCACGAATTTATATACTGCGCCGCAAGGCGGGTGCTGTCTTCCGCCGAAAGGCCCTGAGGAATGACAGCATCAAGGTCGCTCCTGTAAAGTCTCGTATGGCCGACTTCGGCCACGACCTCCTCACTACGCAGAAAGTTTGAAATCGCCCTGCACGACGAAAGCGCCGGCAGGACGATCACTAAGATTGCAGTTATGTTGACAATCCTCCTCATCCGGGGATTATCTTGAATAGTTCGGAGCCTCACGGGTGATGGTTACATCGTGCGGATGTCCCTCGAGATAACCGGCGTTGGTAATACGCACGAACTTCGCATCACGAAGTTTCTCGATATTCGCTGCACCCACATAGCCCATTCCGGCACGGAGGCCTCCTACGAGTTGGTATACCACCTCGTTGAGAGTTCCCTTGTAAGGAACCTGAGCCACGATTCCCTCTGGAACCAGTTTCTTGATATCCTCTTCCATATCCTGGAAATATCTGTCCTTCGAGCCCTGCTGCATAGCCTCAAGAGAACCCATACCGCGATATGACTTGTACTTACGTCCGTTCAGGATGATGGTTTCTCCCGGTGACTCCTCCACTCCTGCGAAGAGAGATCCTGCCATAATCGTGCTTGCACCTGCCGCAAGAGCCTTCACCACGTCTCCAGAGTAACGGATACCGCCGTCAGCGATGACAGGAACGCCTGTTCCCTTCAAAGCCTCAGAAGCCATCATGACTGCAGAAAGTTGCGGCATTCCCACACCTGCGATGACGCGGGTAGTACAGATCGATCCCGGTCCGATACCCACCTTCACTGCACTCACACCTGCATCTGCAAGAGCCTTTGCACCCTCTGCAGTAGCAACGTTTCCAGCAACGATCTGAACATCAGGAAGAGCCTCACATGCACTCTTGATCACATTGAGAACGCCCTGAGAATGTCCATGTGCAGTATCGACGACAACAGCATCGGCACCTGCGCTCACGAGCATCTCGATACGCTCGATCGTATCTGACTTCACACCCACCGCAGCAGCAACGAGAAGACGGCCCTTGCTGTCCTTTGACGCAATCGGATTGTCCTTGATCTTCATCAGGTCCTTGTATGTGATGAGACCGACGAGTTTTCCGTCACCGTCGACGACAGGAAGTTTCTCGATCTTGTACTGACGAAGTATATCTGTAGCGTCAGGAAGGCTGATGCCCTTCTGCGCTGTAACAAGATTCTCCTTTGTCATGATCTCAGACACAGGCATCTTCGGATCCCTCTGGAAGCGGAGGTCACGGTTGGTCACAATGCCCACAAGGAAACCGTTGTCATCCACAACCGGAATTCCACCGATATGGTGCTGAGCCATCATACCGAGCACCTGACCTACGGTAGCATCAGGATGGATGGTGACAGGGTCATAGATCATTCCGTTCTCAGCCCTCTTCACACGACGCACCTGATTCATCTGTTCCTCGATGGTCATGTTCTTGTGAATGACACCGATACCACCGGCACGAGCCATCGCAATCGCGAGTTCAGCCTCTGTGACGGTATCCATGGCAGCAGAAACGATAGGAGTCTGGAGGGTGATGTCCCTCGTGAACTTGGTAGAAACATCCACACTTCTTGGAAGTACCTCTGAATGTGCAGGAATCAGCAAAACGTCGTCGAAGGTCAGACCTTCAATAATCGGAGAGTTAGTAAATGTCTGCATCTTAAGTCTAAAATTTGGCAAATGTAATCATTTTTTCTGATATATGATGTTTACTTCCCCATGAACTTGGAAAAGATCCGTCGTTGCAGGCTTGCTGTTGACGCAAGAGATTTCGCAGGCGCCGCATCTGTCCGTAATACACAATCCGCTATCTATCAGCAACTTAACCTATATACCCTGCCTTCCTTTTCTTGCAGGACAAACTATCCAGCACTCTGATTTTCAACAAATTGCGCATCACGGGTGCGCCGGATTTTCATATGAAGGAACTTGGAAATCTGCACATCCGAGGCATTTGTCCTGGATTTGAGATGCCCGGCGAGTTCAAGTTTCATGTCGGCCGGCATGGCTGTCACCGTTCTGAGCGGACTCACCCTCAAATCTTCAACAACCTCAAGCATGTCTTGATAAATCAGGTCTGTCCCCGGATGATACTTCTCTTTTATGTCATAGTTACTTCCTGCAGTCGACTTCATGGCATGCACCATATCCTCCTTACTTTCATAAAACGACAGAAGCAGTTCATCATCAAAAGGATAATATGCTGTAATCACATAATCTGTAAGAATCTCCCGCTCACTGGCAGACAACTTTCTTAACATACGTCTTGCCTGCGCATATGACAGGAAATTCCCCGCTTCAGACGACTTCTTCACCTCTTTCATTGCATTCCTTAATCTTACGCTACATTCTGAAAGAACCTTATGTTCCGAAAACGGGCGCGCATTGCCAATATATGCGAGAAAATTCCATCTGTATTTTTCAGCACTGGATGACAAGGATTTTTCTACGGGATTATTGCCGATATAGACTATGGTCGACCGGATCTTCTTGCTGCCCTTTTTGGGTGCACTTCCGAAACTTTTGTAAAACAAAGGGCCTTTTCTGCCTATCGCATCGTTATACACCCGCACAAACAGAGATGTGTAATGACGGACAAAACTGCTGATCTCCTTCATGGACTCCGAAGACAACAGCACATGGATGTGATCAATCATCAGACACAACTCAAGTAGCACAATGTCGTACGTTCTCGCAACCACAGCAAAGATCGTATAAAAGACGAGGAAATCTTCGCGGTCATAAAAGATGTTAAAACCACCGATAGTCCTCTGATAGACATGCATGCACTCCCCCGGGATGAATCTTCTCTTCTTGTAAACCATAACTCTCCAATTTTTGTGACGCGCAACTCATTAACCTACTGCGACTTAGCGCTTTTACCCTGCAAGAAAAAGAAGGCGGGACAAAAGCGTATATTGCTCAGCATCTGCATGTTACGTCACACAAGCATGACAGACGCCTTGCACGAATGTAGGGGTTGAATCTGAGAATGAGGCTAAGAAAAAGAAAAATGTGACGAAATGTTTTTTATCATCGCGTTGTTTTTCCGGAAAAAGTGTTATATTATATATTTCGCGTGATTCATAATATGCTATATATCAACAACTTAAGCCTAGTAGCCCGCAAGAAAAGGAAGGCAGGACAGCAACGCTAAACCTCTAACAATCAAAGGCTTATATATCACGCAACAGAAAATCCTAGCGAAAAAGGCGGCCCTGCCAGGTATCTCGTTCCTCCAGACGGAGGTCCAGAAGGCGCAGGAGTTCGACATTGCGGATAAGTCCCCACGGCGTCTCATTCACAAAACGAGGGGGAACCTCACCGGCAAAGCGTTCGATGCACAGATCGGGGCGTATACGCTCAAGCATATCCGCAAAGAAATCAAGATACTCATCCAGACTGAACCGCACAAAATCCTGAGGCATCTCCGCATATTCCTGCTCCATCCGCGTGCCTTTCACGATCTGGAGTTGATGGAACTTGACAGAACGGAGAGGAAGAGCATTGATCATCGCACATGAATCCAGCATCATCTGACGAGTCTCACCCGGAAGGCCAAGGATGAAATGCGCACCGACATCGATACCCCTGTCGGCCGTCATACGCACAGCACGTTGCGCCGTCTCGAAATCATGTCCGCGATTTATCCGCTCGAGAGTGCTGTCATAACATGACTCGATACCATATTCCACAATGACAATCGGAGCGGTACGGTCTTCACCATCAGCAAGAGACCGGTGCCAATCGGTCAGCATCCTACCATCAGCAAGGGCTGCGAGATAATCAAGTTTCTGAGGATCAACACAATCCGGACGCGTACCTATCACTATACCGACCACCTGGGGATGACTCAGAGCCTCTTCATAAAGAACCTTCAGATGGTCCAGAGGAGCATAGGTATTGGAATAAGACTGGAAGTATGCAAGGTAATGCTCGGTGGTGCGGTAGCGGACCTTATGAAATCCTATACCCTCATCCATCTGCTGGATGAGACTCTTGCCGGAAGTGCTGTAGGAAGGATGAAAAGCGGCATTGTCACAATATGTACATCCGCCACGACCTACGGTTCCGTCACGGTTGGGACAGGTGAACCCGGCATCCAGAACAATCTTCTGCAGACGCTCGCCGTACTTCCGCTTGAAATACCCCACGAAAGAATTGTACCTTTTCCCCTCAGGAAAACCGTATTGATTAAAATCCTGTGACATCGGATGCAAAATTAGTCATATTTTCCTAATTTTGCACAACAACTGAGCCTCGCGAAATATGGAGTGATACACATCTGCCTGCACATCAGAGGCTTAAGCATATCATCCTGCAGGAAAAGGACGGCAGGACAAAAGAGTAAACGGCTGATTACCAATAAAATGCAATACACAATGAAACGACGGATAAGCAGAGTGATGACTCTCATCACAATATTGATATCGATTCCTGCCCTCAAAGCGGACGCGATCGGAAAGGGAGAATACACAACATCACATGCAGGTCAGGAAGGACAGTCGGCCGGCATCAAAAGGATGGCCGTCACCGCGCTATCGGAAAACATGATGAGGGCCATGCCTGACTACGAATCGGCACTCGAGACCCAGTCCCTGATGGGAACGATTGTGGAAATCGTCGCAGAAGAAGGCTATTGGAGACAGGTAAACACACCGGAACCATACACCGCATGGTGCACAAATCTCGGTCTGGTGGAAATGACACCCGAGCAGATAAACGAATACAAGGCAGCACCTAAATACATATGCACCGCCATGCATAGCGGAGTATACGCATCACCGGCTCTGAACGCCAGAAGGCTATCTGACCTTTCAATGGGCGACCTCGTCCGGATTGTCTACTCCGACGGCACATCCGGGCTCAGGTCAACGGGCACAAAGGCTGAAGGGAAAAAAGCGAAAGACGACACCAAGATATCCAGGAAAGGGAAATTCGTCGAAGTCATGCTTCCTGACGGAAGGAAGGGATGGACATCGGCGACCGATGTTGCACAATTTGCAGAATGGGCTGAAAAACAAAAAATCACGCCCGACAACATCGTCAACACCGCGATGCAGTTCGAAGGCACGCCTTATCTTTGGGGAGGAGCATCAAGCAAGGGTCTGGACTGCAGCGGACTGGTTCGTCTGACCTTCTTCATGAACGGTCATCTCCTGCCACGGAACGCATCACAGCAGGTACTGAACGGCAGGGAAATCATCATGGAATGCGACCATAGCGTGACCCCTGATTCGGACAGACTCCATCAGGAAATGCAGAAGCGCATCACCAATCTTCAACCGGGAGACCTGGTATTCTTCGGCACGCCGGAAACATTCTGGTCAAAGGAAAAGATCACACATGTCGGCATCTACATCGGAGGCGGCAAGATAATACACGCATCCCACAAGGTCAGGATCAACTCCCTTATCCCGGGACAGAGGGACTATTACGAAAACTCGCACCGTCTCCTTAAGGCAAGACGCTACACCAACTGGCAAGGCCCCGGAATGACACCTGTCATCCAGAGTCCGGCATATTTCCTATGGTAATACTAAGTTACGGCACGGGATCATAGCCGTGGCCGCCCCAGGGATGACATCTCAGGATGCGGCGGACGGAAAGATACAGGCCCTTGAAAGGGCCATGCTTGCGGAATGCCTCAAGGGCATACTGGGAACATGTGGGAGTGAAACGGCAAGACGGTCCGCCCTTCAGCGGAGACAGACAGACCTGATAGAACCGGATAAGAAAGACAAAGGGGGCAATGGCGACCTTCTTCAAAACCACTTTCAGACCACTTCCTTGTTTTTTTCTCTCTGTCATGACTGCACGGATTACTCTTTTCCCTCATCAGCGGGAACTTCCCCGGAATCAGAAACATTCTTTCCATAACGGGCATTCAGAGCCTCAATCACCTTACCCACAGCGGCATAGATATCCTCATAAGAAAGGACCTCCTTGGACGGATACATGAAAAGAAGGTCTACCCCACCCTCTACCGCCAGCAGATGCTTCTGCTTGCGCCAACTCTCACGAATACGGCGCTTCAGAAGATTGCGCCTGACTGCGCGCTTGAACATCTTCTTAGGGACAGACACCATGATCCTATTGAGGCCGGTCTCCGTTCCTGTAAGGCACAGATAGCGCAGGCCCGGAACATTGCCGTGCTTACCTTTGGCAAGAAGCCTCGAGATGCCTGTCTTGCCGCACAATCTTTCTTTCTTAGGAAGCGTATTAGGACTCTGGCTGTCCACGACTACCTGGACAGATAAAGTTCGAGTGCCTTGGCCACCGAAGGAGCCTCGGCTGTAGGAGCGGAAATCTCTATGGTCAGTCCGGCCTCTTGCATAGCCTTGACTATGGACTTGCCGTATGAAACGAACTTCACATCACCCTGGACGAAATCAGGATGATTCTCATAGAGAGACTTGACGTCTGCAGGATTGAAAAGCACCACAAGGTCATAAGCATGAAGATCCACGTCCTTGATGTCCTGAGAAACAGGCTTCACGAACACCGCGGTCTCGAATGCGAACTTCTGACCCTCGAAAATCTTGGTCACTGCATCCTGACCAGAAGCATTTGCGGTCGCTATGAGGAAATTCTCGCCCTTATGCTTGGTACCGATAAGACCGATGATGGACTCTGGAGTGCCATCACCGAAGAAGATCTTCCTCTTCCTGTAGACGATATGCTTCTGAAGATAGTTTGCCACAGCCTCTGTAGTACAGAAATACTTCATGGTCTCAGGCACCTTCACCCGCAACTCCTCACAGATCTGGAAGAATGCATCAATTGTGGTACGCGCTGAGAAGACAATAGCCGTATGATCCAGTATATTTATTCTCTGGGAACGGAACTCCCTGGAAGTCAACGGTTCTATCTTAAAGAACGGTTTGAAGTCAAACTCTGCTCCAAACTTTTCCGCAATGCTGGTATAAGGCGAAGCCGTCTTCGGCTGCTGCTGTGAAATCAGTATCTTCGTCACAATAATCCTAACTAAAAGTCCATCAAAAAACAATTGCCGAAACAATCAAAATTCCGGTGGGTATCATTTCGAGCGCGCAAAGGTACAAAAAAGCAGCGAAAACCGAACACGAAGAATTAAAAATTTGCAATTTTCTCAAAAGGAACAGAGTATAGACTACCGCTGATACCCAAAGCATTGCACTCCTCACCACCGAGTCATCCAGTCCCAGACGGCACATGATGCCTCCCATTGCAAGAAGGAGCAGGGTCAGAAAGATGAAGAAAGTATAAGCCACCTTCCGAGAAACCGCCAAGGTCTTGGACGAAAGAGTCTTCGGACGGAACAACGCAAACACTGCCAGGCGAAAAAGTGCATAACCCGAAAAAACAGCGAAATACATCCCGAGCAGGGCATTATTGCCGAACCCATCCAGAAAGACCGGATGATAGAGACGGAAACGGTATACGACAAGACAGAACGGGATGACCATCGCCATCGCAATGATATCTCTGTCATGCGCGAGTTTCACACTGGCCTCAAGATTGAAGCACTCCTTTCCCCTCCACAGGCAGGCCATCACCGAGGGATATACATTGACCAACTGCCTCAGAAGAAGCAGCACAACAAGAGCGGAAAACAATGCAAGTGAATCAAACAGCATATCAGTTGCCTCTTTTTGCCCTGTAACCCATATCCTTCAGAAGAGTCACCACCCTGTCACGGAAGTCCCCCTGAACGGTGATCTCACCATCCTTCGCACTGCCTCCTACCCCGCACTTTACCTTCAGAATACGGCCAAGTTCCGCCAGATCTTCAGATGTACCGACAAAACCGCTCACCAGCGTCACCTGCTTACCGGCGCGGCCTTTCCTGTCAATGGATACAATCAGGTTCTGCTTCGACGGCTCAAGGGTCTCCGGCTCGATTTCTGCCTCTTCCTCGTATGTGAAATCCGGATTGGTGGAAAACACCACACCCAGACGCTTCTTCCAGTCGTTGTCTGCCATTGCTATAGAATTTATTTTTGCAAATATAATCATATTATATGTATATTTGTCAGTTTGATGACAAAGATCCTCAATGATAATAAAACGGAATTACATATATGGATAAAAGAAAATTTACATTCTGGAACAGGGCGACGGCGGTGCTCGTATTCGCGATTTCAGCCGTCACATACCTGCTGACGATAGAGCCGACCGCATCCTTCTGGGACTGTGGCGAGTTCATCGCCTCATCATACAAACTGGAAGTGGGTCATCCTCCTGGAAACCCTGTGTTCCAGTTGTTTGCACGATTCTTCACCATGTTCACTGATAACATGCATGCCGCTCTTGCCGTTAACGCAATGAACGCCATCTGCTCTGCGCTGACGATATTCTTCCTCTACCTGACCATCGTATTCCTCGCAAAACGTGTAGTCAAGCCGTCCGAAGACGGCACATATAGCATAGGAAAGGCCATTGCGATATTCGGTTCAGGCGCCGTAGGAGCCCTCGCATATACATTCAGCGACACATTCTGGTTCTCGGCAGTCGAAGGAGAAGTATACGCAATGTCATCCCTCGTGACAGCCCTCGTATTCTGGGCCATGACCAAATGGTACGAGCAGGCAGACACCCCATATGCAAACAGATGGATCGTGCTGATATCATTCCTTATGGGACTGTCCATCGGCATCCACCTGCTCAACCTTCTCGCGATTCCTGCCCTCGTGTTCATGTTCTACTACAAGCAGCGCGAGAACGGCCACTACACCTTCTGGGAATATGTCAAGATCTTCGCCGTGTCGGTAGTGATCCTTGCCGTCATCCTTTTCGGCATCATCCCATATCTGCCGAAACTGGCCGCATACACCGACCTCTTCTTCGTCAACACTCTGGGCCTTCCGTTCAATACCGGAGCCATCATCTTCATGACCGCACTCCTGGGAGCATGCTTCTGGGGCCTGTTCAGGACCATGAAGAAGAACATGGTCTTCGCCAACACGGTTCTCCTGTGCTTCACTGTCATAGTCATCGGATTCTCACTCTTCTCTATCGTGATCATCCGTTCGGCAGCAAAGACCCCGACCAACGAATACCAGCCTGACAATCCGTTCACCCTCGTAAGATATCTCGGACGTGAGCAGTACGGAAGCAACCCTCTGATCTACGGAGAATATTTCGGAGCCCCATACGAAATCGAGCAGACCACATACTGGGCGCCTCTCGGAGACAAATACATCAAGGCTGAAGGCCCGGGAAAGATCATCTACAAGTCCTCAGGAAAGATGCTCTTCCCAAGAATGTGGAGCAGCAGCGACCCCAGGTACATTTCCTTCTACAAGTCGTACATGAACGGCGGCGGCAAGAGCGTTCAGGGAGCCGAGCACAAGAAGCCTACCTTCTTCCAGAACCTCGCGTTCTTCTTCGATTACCAGATGAACTGGATGTACTGGAGGTATTTCATGTGGAACTTCGCAGGACGTCAGAACGACATCCATAGCCCTACGCCGGGAGACATGTTTGCAGGCAACTGGGAAAGCGGAATCCCTCTGATCGACAACTTCCGTCTCGGAGACCAATCATACGCCCCAGACTACCTCAAGGAGAATAAAGGCAAGAACCACTACTACATGCTGCCTCTTCTTCTGGGCATCATCGGAATCTTCTTCCAGTTCGCCCGCGACAAGAGGGGCTGCTGGCTCACCTTCCTGATGTTCTTCATGACCGGCATCGCCATCGTGATCTACCTCAACCAGCCGCCATACCAGGTCCGCGAACGTGACTACGCATACGCAGGCTCGTTCTACTCCTTCTCGATATGGATCGGACTTGCAGTAGCGGCGGTCTACACCTGGATAAGGGAGAAGTTCGACAAGAAGAGTTCCGGCACCGTGACAGCGGGAGCAGTAACCGTTGCAATGCTAGGAGTCCCTGTCCTCATGGCAGCGGAAAACTGGGATGACCACGACCGCAGCAACAGATACACGGCAGTGGAGATGGCCAGGAACTACCTCAACTCCGTCGGTCCGAACGGAATCCTCGTGACACATGGCGACAACGACACCTTCCCTCTATGGTATGCGCAGGAAGTGGAAGACGTACGGACAGACGTCCGCATCGCCAACACATCGCTCCTGGGAACAGACTGGCACATTGACCAGATGAAATGGGCGATGAACGAGTCCGCACCTCTGGACCTCAGCGTAGGTCCGCGGCAGTATCTCTACGGAACAAACGAATTCGTATATATATATGACACGCGCGACACCGCCATCCTTCTGTCGGACGTGATGAGGATATTCAAGCATCCTGACGCGAAACTGCCTCTGACAAGCGGGAAAATGGTGGACTACATCATGTCACGCAAACTCATCGTTCCGGTCAACAAGGAGAATGTCATCAAATACGGCATCCTCGACGAAAAGTACGCCGACATGATTCCGGATCAGATCACACTGACCATACCTAAGGACAAGGACTACATCACCAAGCCGGAACTCTTCATGCTCGACCTTCTGTCAAACTACCAGTGGGACCGTCCTATCAACCTCCTGAGCATGGGAGGAGACATCAACATCGGTCTGAAGGATTACCTCATGTACGAGGGATTCTCATACAAGTTCGTGCCGATAAAGAACAGGATGAAGAGCACAGAAATAGGTTTTGCAGATCCTGAAGACCTGTATTATAAGGTAAAGAATGTCTTCAGCTGGGACGCCCTCAAGAGGACAGACTACTTCGTGGACTACCAGAACTTCTACACCTTCTGCGGAGTCCTGTCACAGCGTAACCTTTTCGTGAACACCGCCAAGGAACTCCTGAAGATCGGAGACAAAGAAAGAGCCTTAGAAATACTCGACATGTGTCAGGAATGCGTGCCGGAGGAGAACTACCCTCTTGACATGACATACCTCGGATTCTCCAACGAATACATGGTCATTGACATGATCGAGACATACTACAACGCGGGCGCTGACGACAAGGCGCTTGAACTGGCGAAACGATTCACTGACGAACTTTTCATTTCGACGGGCTTCTTCCTTGAGTACTACGACTGGGCAAAACGCGAGTTTGAAAGTTGCTTCAACTGCATCTCATATGTGGCAGACCTCGCCGACCACTATGGTGATCACGAATACGCTCAGGAAATACGCGACCGCTTCAACAGCATGCTCGGCATCGAAGAAGAGGCCACAGAAGAGCCTCAAACAACGAAAACCGAGTAAAACAACGACTAAAACAACAGCACCTACAACAAGGATATGCAGAAAGAAGGCGATCTTTGCCTCCGGTTAAGAATCTTATTCGTCTCTTTCTGCACTCCTGATTTTCTCTTATGTGTGCAATTCTTTTCAGGAAGCAGAAAGCATAAAAAAAGGGAAGCCGTGACGGTTTCCCTTTTTTATTACAGACACATGTGATCAATCCAATTTCAATACGGCCATGAACGCAGACTGAGGGACCTCGACCGTTCCGATCTGACGCATCCTCTTCTTTCCCTGCTTCTGCTTCTCGAGGAGTTTTCTCTTACGTGAGATGTCACCTCCGTAACACTTCGCCGTCACATCCTTCCTGACGGCCTTCACGGTCTCTCGTGCGATGATCTTGGCACCGACAGCAGCCTGGATCGCGATGTCGAACTGCTGACGCGGGATAAGTTCCTTCAGTTTCTCGCACATCTTGCGGCCGAAGTCATAAGCATGGTCAGCATGGATAAGAGTAGACAGAGCGTCGGCAGGATCGCCGTTCAGCAGGATATCCAGTTTGACGAGTTTAGCCTCCTTGAAACCGATGACATGATAGTCAAACGACGCATATCCCTTTGAAATGGACTTCAGTTTGTCGTAGAAGTCGAAGACGATCTCAGAAAGCGGCATCTCATACGTCAGTTCCAGACGATCGGCAGTCAGATAATGCTGATTGATCAGAACTCCCCTCTTGTCAAGGCAGAGTTTCATGATAGGACCGTAATAATCCGACCTCGAGATGACCTGCGCCCTGATGTACGGTTCCTCGATCTTGTCGATGAGGGTGGCAGCAGGAAGACCTGAAGGATTATGCACGTCGAGGACTTCTCCCTGAGTGGTATATACCTTATATGAAACGTTAGGCACCGTAGTGATCACGTCCATGTTGAACTCCCTGAACAGACGCTCCTGCACGATCTCAAGGTGCAGCAGGCCGAGGAAACCGCAACGGAAACCGAATCCGAGGGCAAGCGACGACTCCGGCTCGAACACCAGGGAAGCATCATTCAACTGGAACTTCTCAAGAGAAGCACGCAATTCCTCATACTGGTCCGTCTCCACAGGATACATACCCGCAAAGACCATAGGCTTCACTTCCTCGAATCCCGCAATCGCCTCCCTGCAAGGCTCAGCCACATGTGTAATCGTATCACCCACCTTCACCTCGACAGCGCTCTTTATTCCGGAAATGATATATCCCACGCTTCCGCAAGGTATCTCCTTGCGCGGATGCATCTTCATCTTGAGGACACCGATCTCATCTGCCACATACTCCTTGCCCGTACTCACGAACTTGACCTTGTCGCCGGTCTTTATAGATCCGTTCACCACCTTGAAATACGCGATGATGCCTCTGAAGGAATTGAATACAGAGTCGAAGATAAGGGCCTGAAGAGGAGCGTCCGGATCTCCTGCAGGAGCAGGTATCCTTTCCACAATGGCGTCCAGAACCTCCTTCACACCCTGACCTGTCTTGCCCGATGCAAGAAGAATTTCCTCTGGCTTGCAGCCAAGAAGGTCCACCACCTGGTCTGTCACAACATCCACCATGGCAGACTCCACATCGATCTTGTTCAGCACAGGGATGATCTCAAGATCATGCTCTATAGCGAGATACAGATTTGAAATGGTCTGGGCCTGGATACCCTGAGTGGCATCCACGATAAGTATGGCACCCTCGCATGAAGCAATGGCGCGCGACACCTCATAAGAGAAGTCAACATGGCCCGGAGTGTCGATCAGATTGAGCGTATATTTCTGTCCTTCATGCACATAATCCATCTGGATAGCATGGCTCTTGATGGTGATTCCCTTCTCCTTCTCCAGATCCATCGAGTCAAGCACCTGATTCTCCATGTCGCGGGCTGTCAGAGTGTTGGTGATCTCCAGCATTCGGTCCGCAAGGGTGCTTTTGCCATGGTCGATATGCGCAATAATGCAAAAGTTTCTTGTATTCTTCATCGTATCAATATAATCGGTGCAAAGATAGTAAATTAAGAAAATTTTTCCCTACTTTTGTTTAATCCATGCTTGATTTTAGGTGTCTTAATACGGATGACTGACAGAGAAATCATAGAACACTTCAACAGCGGCAGGCAGGAAGAGGCATTCAATCATATAGTGAATAACTATACCGAACGCCTCTACTGGCATATCCGCCGGTTTCTGTGCAGCCACGAAGATACCGACGACCTCCTTCAGGACGTATTCATCAAGATATGGGCGGCCCTGCCGTCCTTCCGCGGCGAATCCAGACTCTACACATGGATCTACCGCATCGCCACCAACGAAGTCCTGAACCACCTGCGCAAACAAAGGTTCAAGGCAGTCATTTCCCTTGAATCAGCATCAGGCGCACTTGAAAGGAAAATAGACGAGGACCCGTACTTCAACGGAGACCATCTCCAGCGCGAACTGCACAAATCCATACAGCGTCTTCCCGAAAAGCAGCGCATCGTGTTCAGCCTAAGATATTTCGATGAAATGAAATACGAAGACATGGCAGAGGTGACGGGGACATCAGTCGGAGCCCTGAAGGCCTCCTACCACCACGCATGCGAAAAGATAAGGAACGACCTTCAGAAACTTTTATGATCCGACAATAAACCTTTGCACCAGATAATTGTCTAATAAGCGATGAAACAGACAGATATGGACATATTTCAGGACTCTCCCGAGTTGAAGAAAATGCCTTTCAGCGTACCTGAAAGTTATTTCGACATCCGCAAGGCAGAACTGAAGAAGCCTCAGGCGAAGAAGATGAGCATCTGGGGCAGGATCTCCCCATACGCAGCAGTTGCAGCAGTCTTCATCTTCATGGTATCCGCCGGCACTTTCTTCCTTGAACAGACCACGCCGGATCAGGATATGACAGAAGAAGACTATATGCTGTTCTCTGACAACATGACGATATCCGCCATCTACGAAATGGAGGAAGACGGACAGATTGCAGAAGCAGGCATAGCAGACGAAGACATCATCGAATATCTGATATATTCAGGAATCACAGCAGAAGAAATAGAAAACTCAAAATAAACGTCATGAAAAGAATTGGAGCATTAATACTGACAGTTGCACTTGCCCTATGCACCAGCGCAGGTCTTTCAGCCCACCACAGTTGCCAGAAAGGCGAATGGAAAAAGAAGATGCAGAGCGAAAAGATTGCCTTCCTCACATCAGAAATGGACCTGAGCCCGGAAGAAGCACAGGCATTCTGGCCCGTCTACAACAAAATGGAAGGCAAGATGGATCAGGCAATGCACAAAGTATTCGACTCATTCAAGGCACTCGACGAGGCATTGAAGGCCGGAAAGCCGGAGAAAGAGATCAAGAAACTGCTGGACAATTACATGGCTGCCCAGAAAGACCATAAGGAAACAGACGCCGACAGGGTAGAAGAATACCTCAAGGTACTTCCGGCAGACAAAGTGGCCAGACTGTTCATCGGAGAAGAAAATTTCAGAAGAAACCACATCCGCCGGCTGCACGACAGACGCACAGGAAACTAGGCGAAAAGATAGAAATCACGGGTGAGGGAAAGATACTCCTGGGTATACTTTCCCTCATTCTGTATAGTAAGCAGTTCTTCCTCCGGCATCCGGCAACGTGTCCGTGAAAACTCCGCGATGATCCTTGACGGATCCTTTCTCGGCACGGTCCTGACCCTCAGGATACGGAACAGATGGAGTCCGCACATGCGGGCATGACGTGTCAACGCAGTCTCCACATCAGCAGGCAGAACCAGGCTCACACGCCCTTGCTCCGTCAGCCGTCCCGAGGCAAAATCCAGAATCTCCCTGTAAGACAGGCCGGTTGCCGTATGCCGGGCATTGTTTCTGCGCTCCTGAGGAGCCTGAAGCGACTCTTCGAAATACGGTGGATTCGAGAAGATCAGGTCATAGAAAGCATCCGGTCCGGCAATCCGAGCGACATAACCGTCCAAAGAGACATTGTGTGCATGAAGCACATCAGACCATGGAGAATTGCTGAAATTGGCAGCCGCCTCAGTCGCCGAAGGCTCATCTATGTCAATGGCATCAATCCGGACCTCATTCCCGGGCCATATGGGACTTCCCGTTCCCAACAGCCTCTGCGCAGCCATCAAGGCAATCGTCCCAGTTCCTGTCCCTATATCCAGAAGACGTCTGTCCGTCTCACGTACTGTCATGGACGCCCCCAGCAGCACCCCGTCGGTATTCACCTTCATGGCGCTACGTTCATTCACAACATCGAATCTCTTGAACCGGAATACGCTCACTGCCCGTTCCCCCTAAACTGCGTTCTGCACAAACTGACCATCCACCATATACAACGACCTGTCACACATTCCGGCAAGATCAGGATCATGAGTCACGATCACTATCGTCTGTCCATACTTGTCACGAAGATCGAAAAACAGGCGGTGTATCTCCTCCTTGGTCTTTGAATCCAGATTACCTGAAGGCTCATCAGCAAAAAGCACAGCAGGCTTGTTGATCAAAGCCCTTGCTATAGCCACTCTCTGCTGCTCTCCACCTGAAAGTTCGGAAGGTTTGTGATCCAGACGGTCTGCCAGACCAAGATCAGTCAGAAGACCCCTCGCTGCAGACTCGGCGTCCTTGCGGGAACGCTTGGCAATGAAGGCAGGAATCATGACATTCTCCAGTGCAGTGAACTCAGGAAGAAGATGGTGGAACTGAAACACAAAACCAAGCTTCCTGTTACGGAAACGTGCCAAAGAATCCCCCTTCAGATTCAGCACATCAGTTCCGTCTATTACCAACGAACCTGCGTCCGGCGTCGACAATGTACCAAGAATCTGGAGCAAGGTAGACTTGCCCGCCCCAGACGCTCCCATAATGGAGACTACCTCGGATTTCTCCGCACTGAAGTCCAGGCCCTTGAGAACCTTCAAGGTCCCGAACGACTTTTCTATTCCTTTTGCCTGTATCATAACACTTGTCTTATACGCAATGTGCGTGTTTTATCTTAAAAACACTTGTATATATCACAAAGGTAGGCATTTCATTGTAATACCACAACTCCTCCCATCGGATCAGCACCCCTCCGTGATTCGCAATTCACTGCATATCAATCAATTATCGATAGCACGTGCTGCCTTTTAGCAGCACACACTTTGCGTAAAGTATTGAATATAAACAACTTACACGCCACACCAAAGGGATCGCTCCGCATGCTTTGTGCCGGTGACGGCCATAAATAAGCCTGATTTTCTGGCCGGAGATTCATTATTCTATGTGTCGGCCAGATATAGAGGCGATTTTCTGGCCGCAATTGAAAACAACCGGAAAGCAGAGGAATCGAGTAGGAGGTAAACGAAAGTAATGGAGTTTATCTCCTACTTTCGTTTACCGACCTCTCACACCACCGTACATGCGGGTCCGCATACGGCGGTTCCTTACATCCGATGATACTTTTCGTAGTATCCTATCAATGACGGATAGCCTG
>JAFURF010000013.1 GCA_017471965.1 Bacteroidales bacterium | reverse complement strand
CCGACCCTCTGCTTGTAAGGCAGATGCTCTAAACCAACTGAGCTATGCTCCCTTTGGCGGTGCGGACGGGACTCGAACCCGCGACCCCCGGCGTGACAGGCCGGTATTCTAACCAGCTGAACTACCGCACCATTTGTTCAGTCTTAATGCGTTTTTGTCGAACGCGGATGCAAAGGTACTCATTTTTTCTTAACCTGCAAATTTTTCTTGCATTTTTTGACGAAAAATGTCAAAAAATTTGGCGGCGAGCCATTCTGGACCCGCCGCCTGTTGTGTTCAGAATCCGAAAAACAGTGAAACTCAATGTTTTCGTTGGCGCGTATGATCATTTGACCTCAATTACGCGTTTTTCTTCTTCAACTTTCTCTTTTGTCGTCTTAGGAATCCTCACATAAAGTATTCCATTGCTGACATTTGCTTCGATGCCGTCCTTGTCTGCGTTTTCGGGGAGCAGAAGGGTCTGGCTGAACCTTGTGTATGAAAATTCCTTCCTGAGGTATTTGCATTCCTTCTTGTCATTGTCCTTCTCCTTCTCCTTGCAGCCGCAGTCCTTCTTCTCCATTTCGATAACAAGGTTTCCGTCCTTGTTGAGGTGGATCTTGAAATCATCCTTGCACATGCCGGGGACTGCAACCTCTATCTTATATCCGGTCTCATTCTCTTTGACATTGATCGCCGGAGAGGTCACGCCCACTTTTTCCAAAGTGCGGTTGTCAAAGATGTCATTGAAGAAATCTGTCAGTCCGTACTGACCGCTGAACCTTCTTGCTGGTAACATATCTTTATCTCCTATCTGTTAAATTGTTTATATATATATGTCCTTTTCATGGGACCACATCGGAATGTCAATATCTGTACCAGTCCGAAAGTTTTCTTGATAAAAAACATTATCTTCGCAGATTGAAGACTATGCAATAAACAAGTATATTATGGAAAAGAGATTATATCCGTTCAGATTCATTCCGGAAGCCTCAAGAAGACCGTGGGGAGGCACTGCACTGGCCAAGGAACTGGGCAAGAAGTTCGTGGAGTGTGATGAGGAAGGAAATGAAAATCCGATAGGTGCGGACGAAAGGATCGGTGAAAGTTGGGAACTTGCTGACATGGGGATAGTGGATTCTGTGGTTGCTGATGGCTGGCTTGCAGGAAACACCATAAGCGAGATCATGGAGACATATCTCGAAAGGATCGTAGGAGAGGATGTGTACAGGTATTACGGACGTCAGTTCCCGCTTCTGATAAAGTTCCTGGACATCAATGACAGACTCTCCGTGCAGGTGCATCCTGATGATGAGATCGCCGCCGAAAGGTACGATTCCCTCGGCAAGGCCGAGATATGGTATGTGATGGATGCTAAGCCGGGTGCACGCATATATGCCGGTTTCAATAAGGAGATGTCGGCGCAGGAACTTTACGACAGGTGTCATAATGGGACGTTAGAGGAGGTTCTGAATGTCATATATCCGAAAAAGGGCGACGTTCTTTTCATCGCTCCAGGGACCGTACATGCCGCAGACGGCGGTCTCCTGATTGCTGAGGTGCAGGAGTCGTCGGACATGACTTTCCGCCTTTATGACTGGGGAAGGGAATTCAATCCTGAAACCGCGCGTCCTCTCCACCTTGAGGAGGCGATAGATATCATAGACTATCGTGCATTCGATCCATGCATGTACCGCAAGGGCCCTCTTTGGGGTGAAGAGCAGTCGCATGAACCATGCAGGGAACCGGAATGCCATTGTAACGAAGAAGGGCATGAATGTCATTGTCATGAACATCACCATCATCATGAAGAAGGCCATGGCGACAGGATCGCCGAGACCCTCATCGAGAGGCCGGAGTTCTGCGTGACCAAGGTGAACCTTACCGACCCACTTCATATATATACCGAGAAGTTCGAGAGTTTCATCATATATATATGTATTGAAGGAGGTGCTTCGATTCAGATTCCTTCAAACAAGGAGAACGGCGAGGCGTGCATGGAGAACTATGAGTTCGTCAAGGGCGATACGATCCTTGTTCCTGCCGATATGCCGGATTTCTTCCTCGTCCCACGTGACCGTAGTACCGTTCTTCTTGAGGCCGTATGCCGTCCGGTGGATGAAGTGGACGAATATATAGATCCTGATACGGAGGCTTTCCTTGAGAATGAGGATTATGAAGGTCTCGAAGACGGACTCATGGATGAAGATGAAACATCTGGCCCTGCCGGAGCGAGCCCTCTAGGCTTTTTCGGTGGCGGTCGCGGACCCTTGTCATAGGTTATGGAAGAGGTAAGGATAGACAAATATCTGTGGGCTATAAGAGTCTACAAGACCCGAAGTGAGGCGACCGATGCCTGCAAAGGTGGTAAGATACGGTTGAACGGGGGAGATGTGAAGCCGTCCAAGGCTGTGAAGGCCGGTGATGTGATAGTGGCAAGAAAAGGTGCTGTCACATATACATATAAGGTGCTCCAATTGATAGACAAGCGCCAAGGTGCCAGACTGGTGCCGCTATATGCAGAGAATCTCACTCCTCCGGAGGAACTGGCCAAACTTCGTGCGCCGGTCGAGACATTCTTTCTTAAGCGTGACAGAGGTGCCGGTCGTCCGACCAAGAAGGACCGCAGACAGATGGAAGATCTGTGGAGCAACCTCAGTTTCGATGTTCCGGATGACATTGCCGAGCGTCTTGCTTTCGATTTCGGCATGGAAGAAGATGATGAATAGGGTCGGTTTTCCGACCCTGTTCGTATTTGAGGTCATTGTGCCATGCTTTGGCAATATTCAACAGTATCTTTGCAGACATGAAACCGTTCCTGAAACAGGTCGCTGACCATTACAGTTCGTGCGGCGATTTACATAAACGATGTTTTATATTTCCGAACCGCCGTTCCATGGTGTTCTTCAGAAAGCATCTTGCGGATGCTGTCGCTGCAAACAGTGACGGCGGTCCGGTCCTGATGCCCAAGATGTTTACCATCAATGATCTTTTTACGGAGATCAGCGGACTGGTACCCGCCGACAGGGTCAGGCTCCTGCTTGATCTTTATGAATGCTACAGGAAGTTGAACCCGAAGGCTGAGCCTCTGGATGAGTTCATTTTCTGGGGAGACGTCATTCTGGGCGACTTCGATGATGTCGACAAGTATCTTGTGGATCCTTCGCAGATATTTGCCAATGTGGCCGACTTCAAGGCCCTGCAGGATAACTTTTCCTATCTTACCGACAGGCAGAGAAAGGCCATAGAAGGATTTGTCAGCCATTTCAATGATGCATCCGGCAAACTCACGGTGGACATCGGAAGTGAGAATGTGAAGAGCAGATTTCTTCAGATATGGAATCTCCTGTATCCCTTGTACAGGCAGTACAATGACCTTCTTTCGAAGAAGGGTGCCGCATATGAAGGGATGATATACAGGACTATCGCCAGCAGGTTTGACATGATGCCTGCCGTCGATATACTGAAGGATGTATTCATGGATGATGTCCTGCTCGTCTTTGTCGGCCTCAATGCTCTTAATGAATGTGAGAAGGCTGTATTGAAGAAACTTCGTGATGCAGGACGTGCGGAATTCTGCTGGGACTGGTCCGGGGATATGATAAGGAATCCGCAGAACAGGTCTTCATTCTTCATGTCGGCAAATGTGAGCGAATTCCCTCAGGTGCAGGACTGGGACGTAGACGGTCTTCTGGTTCCTGAGATCAATGTGGTGAGTGTCGCTTCGTCTGTAGGTCAGGCAAAGCGTATACCTGATATTCTCAGACATGTTGATGACTATGGTGATTGTGCTGTTGTCCTTCCTGATGAAAGCCTGCTCGTTCCTGTACTCAATTCGATTCCGGAGGATGTACATGACATAAATGTGACAATGGGACTTCCTATGAGCGGCAGTCAGATATACTCCATGATGTCAGACGTGTCGGCGATGCAGATTCATAGTGTCTTCCGCAACGGGAGATGGCATTTCTACCATAAGCAGGTATGGGATATATTTTCTTCCGCAGTGTTCAGAAAGGCGGCGGATGCCCGTACAATGGAATTGGTCGAGGCTGTGAAGGACGGGGCCAGGTACTACATCCCGCAGGATGACCTTAGAGGTACTCCTTTGATGGATGTGCTTTTCCGCCCTGTACTCACTGATCCTAAGTCCGCGTCTGCAGAACAGATCAGGAGGTTCTCGGAATATCAGAAGGAAGTGATTGCGTCAGTTGCGCCTTCACTTGCTGATGACATGTCTCTTGCGCTGGAACTGGAATATGCCAAAGAGTATTATAAAAGCATAAATGTGATTCAGGAGATAGGACTTGAAGTCCTTCCTGTCACATATGTCAGGCTCTTGGCTCAGATACTAGGTTCGGTGTCGGTGCCTTTCCGCGGGGAGCCTTTGAAGGGCCTTCAGATAATGGGCCCTCTGGAGACAAGGGCCCTGGATTTCTCAAATCTGATAATCCTTTCCGCGAATGAGGGCGTCTTCCCGCGCAGAAGCGTCAGTTCGTCCTTCATCCCTCCGGAACTTCGCAAGGGATTCGGTCTGCCTACCTATGAGTATCAGGATGCGGTATGGGCCTATTATTTCTATAGGATGATTTCACGTGCGTCCACGGTCTGGATGCTGATGGATTCAAGGACCGAAGGCATGAAGTCCGGGGAGGAAAGCAGATACATCAAACAGTTGGAATATCATTTCAATGTGCCTGTGAACCGATATGTCGTTAAGTTCGGAAACATGAAGGCTGCACAGATGCCGATGATAGAAAAGACTTCTGAAGATGTTGACAGGATAAGGGCGACTGTGCTGTCTGCGACTGCTCTTCAGAACTATCTCGCGTGTCCGGCCAAATTCTACTACAGCACCATAAAGGGACTGAAACTGGAGGAAGAGGTGACCGAGTCTCTTGATTACGGAATGTTCGGCGTGGTCTATCATGAGACGATGAGGTCTGTTTATGCTCATGAGTATGCGATGAGAGAAGATTTCGTCTTTGATGACAATGCTCCGGACGGAGGTCTTCCTGTCGCTCCTATGGCATCGGTGAGCAGTTCATACATAAGAGGATGGCTGGACCGCCCGGAAGATGTCAGGAAGAAGGTAAAGGCTCTCATCGTGCGTCAGTTGAACTCGATGGATGTCACGGGCAGGAATCTTGTCGTGACGGATGTAATTGTGCGTTATGTGATGAAGACCCTTGAAAGGGATCTTGAGAAGATGACGGCGGAAGGAGTGGATGAGTTCCGGATTCTCGGACGTGAACTGAGGGTGACCGGCGAACTTCACGGACAGAGGTTCAAGGGATTCATCGACCGTCTTGACAGTTTTGCACCTGATCAGGCCAGGGTGGTGGACTACAAGACAGGAAAGGTTCTGGAAGATGATGAGAATATCCATGATGGAAATGCCGCATCAATCGCTGAAACGATCTTTACTCCTGACGTGAAGGACAGACCGAAGATCGCTCTTCAATTCTTCATATATGACATGCTTGTGCAGGGACGGAAAGAGGTAGAAGGGAAAGTCGTATATAACAGTGTCTATTCGACATCACATCTTTTCAACGACCTCCCTAAGACAATCCCTATGAACAGAACATTCTGTAACGAGATGTCGGAACGTCTGAAAAGACTTCTTGAGGAGATGTGTGACCGCTCGGTCCCTTTCCGCAGGACACAGGATGCTGAGGTGTGTAAATATTGTGACTTCAACAGGATATGCTCGAAATAATGAAAGCGTCGGCAGGCTCGGGAAAGACCTACAGCCTGACCGGAAAATATATAGGTCTTCTGCTGAAAAGTGATGACAGGTATGCATACAGACATATCCTGGCGGTGACATTTACCAATAAGGCTACGGATGAGATGAAGAGCCGTATCCTGAAGGAACTGCATGTCCTCGCTACTGAGCCGGGCAGGTCCGGCTATCATGATACATATGTGCCGTCCGTGTTCCCGACGGACGAGGAACTTCGTAAGAAGGCGGAAACCGTGCTTCACGACATTCTTCATGACTACAGTGCGTTTGCTGTAAGCACCATAGACAAGTTCTTCCAGCAGACCTTGAAGGCTTTTTCACGTGAGATAGGGCAGTTTGCATCCTATCAGGTGGAACTTGACAAGGATTCGCTTGTGGCAGAAAGTGTTGACCGTGTGCTGGATTCATTGACTGAGGAAGACGGAAGCGTGCTTTCATGGCTGACGACCAATGTGCTGGAGCAGATTGAACAGGGCGGACGTTACAGTCTGGATGCAAATCTTCTGGAAATGGCCAGGAGACTGAAGTCCGCTCAAAGGCAGGAGGCAATCGAAGAAGCGGGAATAGATGAGGATGAAGTGTGTTCTGTCGACCGCCTTGCCGGGATAAGGGAGAAATGTCGGGAAGTGATAGTGTCCTTCAACAGAAATGTTCGTGCCAAGGCTCAGGAGGCATTGGATGTCATCATCGGTGCCGGTGTGGATACAAAGGACAGTAACAGAGGATTCCTGAACTGTCTGCATGACTATGCCGGGACAAAGGACAGGGACAGGGTGTCTGCTCCTTCGGATTCATTCATGAGCAAGGCTCCGGACAAGGACCTGTGGTTTTCCAAAGCCAAGGCAAAGACTCTTCTGCCGCTTGT
The DNA here is from genome assembly GCA_017471965.1 of Bacteroidales bacterium. Classification (GTDB taxonomy): domain Bacteria; phylum Bacteroidota; class Bacteroidia; order Bacteroidales; family UBA932; genus Cryptobacteroides. The sequence goes on along the minus strand of JAFURF010000013.1, from coordinate 52,050 downwards.
GCATCCTTTCCTGGAAGCCCCATTGGAGGATTTCTGTGCCCTTTTCGGTGCAGATTTCAAAGTCTATAGCACTGCCTGGATCCTGGATGGGCAACTTTATGGACTCGGGGTGGCCTCGGAACTGAATCAGGCCTTCAAGGAACTGATGAAGGAGAAGAATGTTCTTTGCATCGATGATTCCAATACGATTCTCAGAGACATAATCGATGGTTCGGATGCTCCTTTCATCTATGAGAAGATGGGAGTCAGGTTCGAACACTTCCTTCTTGACGAGTTCCAGGATACAGCCAAGGTCCAGTGGCAGAACATAAGTCCGTTGCTGCATAACAGTGACTCTCAGGGTGAGGAAAACCTTATCGTGGGCGATGTGAAGCAGAGTATCTACAGGTGGAGAGGTTCAGACTGGAAACTCTTTGACGAGACCGTCCCGTCTGAGTTTCCGGGTCATGTACAGAAGGTACTGGACACCAACTACCGCAGTCTCTCCACTATAGTGGAGTTCAACAACGGATTCTTTCAAGCGGCTGCCAAGGTGGTGGACGCCATGGATGGACATGACAAGGGCGGACCGTTATGCGGAATATATGCTGACGTGTGTCAGAAGGTCGCTCGGAAGAATTTGGCCCCAGGAAGTGTGAGTGTGACGTTTTGTCCTGTCGGTCAGGAACTTCAGGAGGTGCTTGACAGTGTGAATGAGGCTCGTGCAGCGGGTGCGAGGTTGTCTGATATTGCTGTGCTGGTGAGAAGTAATGCTTCCGGTGGAGACGTGGCCTCATGTCTTATGCAGAATGGCATAAGTGTCATAACGGATGACTCCCTTAGAGTAAAGGGGGCCATGACGGTACGTACGCTGGTATCCCTTATGTCGTATGCAGAGAACCCCGAGGACACAGTAAGCGGCTTTCTTGCCCATTCCATGGATATCGGGAAGATATCGGGATATACGTCTCTGACTGATATGGCAGAAGACATTCTGCGAAGAATCATGGAGAATGACACTGACGGTCTGTGGCGTGGAGAAGTCCTGCACATCCAGTCATTCATGGATAATCTGCAGGATTATGTCTCTTCAAACGGCAACTCGTTGCGAGGTTTTCTCAAGTGGTGGGAAGCGCAGGACCCATCGATCAGTTCACCGTCGTCGGGAGACAGTGTCAGGGTTATGACCATCCACAAGTCAAAGGGACTGGATTTCCCATATGTGATAATCCCGTTTGCCGAAGGCATTTCCCTGAACCGGCCGGATAACTGCTGGTGTGCTCCGGACCTGAAAGGAACCGTTCTTGAGGGTGTTGCAGAGGGTGTATATGATGTGAAACTCTCATCCGACACTTCATCTTCCTTGTTCTCAAAAGATTATGATGAGCACAACTTCCTCCAGCATGTAGATAATATGAACATACTCTATGTGGCCATGACCCGTCCTGCGCTTGGCATGCACATAATAGCGAAGACTCCTCCTGCAACTGTCAGAAAAGCATTGGAAGCGGGTGATCTCACTCGTTTCAAGGATTTCTCCCAGATTCTCTATTGGTATCTGTCTGCGTCAGTGCATGATTCGGAAGTGGTGCACAGTGTGAAAGACGAATCCGAGAGGTTTGACGTCGGGGAAATCGCAGATTTCAACAAATTAAGGAAGCAGGATGTTTCAGGAATCATGACTTTTGAAATTGGAGATGGGGAGGAATATCCTTCCATTCCTCTGAATCCGAATAGGGATGATTCTCAGGTGGATGTGCGCGAAAGAGGCAGACTTAAGTTTTCTGCGGATTCTCTTGATTTCTTTTCTGCAGAAGGTGAGACGGGAATCAGTGCGTCGAACAGGATCAGGGGAGTTGTCCTGCATGACATTCTATCTCATGTCAAGGTCCCGTCTGATCTGGATCCGGCAGTAGATTCGGCTCTTATGAACGGCGAAGTTACAGCTGATGAGGCCAGGGAAATCAAGAGTCTCCTTGCTGGAAGATTGAAGGATGGATATGCCAGGGGATGGTTCCCGGATGATCCGTCATGTGTGTTGAATGAAACGGATATGATCGATGTCGACGGGAGTGTGCACAGACCTGACCGGGTGGTGGTATGTGGCGGCAAGGTGATCATCATTGACTACAAGTTCGGAGAACGCAAGACCATTTACGCCAGACAGGTCAGAAGGTATGCGGATATATGGCGTAGGATGGGATATGATGATGTGTCTGCTTATATTTGGTATGTACGTAGCGGTGAAGTCGAGTCTTTTTGAGAATAATTTATTATATTTGCGGTTTGTGAATGTCGACAATTATGGATAACAAGGAAATAGATACATGCAAACTTCTGTATAATACAGAAAGAGTACGCCTTCACATTCCGGAATATGGCCGAAATGTGCAGAAGATGGTGGATTATCTCAAGACTATCGAGGACAGGGATAAGAGGAACGAGCAGGCCAGAGCCATCATAAAGGTGATGGAGATCCTTAACCCTTCAGTACACCTTCTGGAGGATTATGAGCATAAACTATGGGATCATCTTTACGTCATATCAGGTTTCGACCTTGATGTGGATGCACCATATCCGATGCCTGCTCCGGAGAGCATGAATCAGCGTCCTGAGGTAGTCCCTATCAAGAAGAAACCTATCAAGGCGATCCACTACGGCAGGAACATCGAAAGCATGATAGACCTGATCGCCGAAAAGGAGGATGGCGATACCAAGACTGCCATGATACGCGCTCTTGCTATATATATGAGACAGCAGTATCTGATATGGAACAAGGATATGGTGGCAGATGAGACCATCTTCCAGGACATCGAGAGACTGTCTGACAACAGGATCAAGGTTCCGGAAGGCCTTCAGTTGGGAAGAGTGGATTCCGGACAGTATTCGAGACCGGGAATGGGACAGTCGAAGTCAAAGAATCAGAACATGCGTCAGAAGAACAATCAGAAAAACTTCAGAAAGAAATAATGGCCAGAAAGCAACAGAACGATAAGAAGAAAGAGAAGCACAAACGCTTCTCATTCTTTTCTGATATGGACCCTGTGAAGAAGTCCAATATCTTGAAGTATACGGGCGTGGCGGTAACGGTGTTTACGCTGTTCACGCTTTTTGCATCCGTTTCATACCTGTTTACATGGCAGGCGGATCAGAGTCTCATGACGCATCCTGATATGATGGACAAAGGTGTTGATGTTGCCAACATCTGTGGCAAGGCTGGCTACAGGTGGAGCCATTTTCTTGTCTCCAGGTGCTTCGGACTGGGAAGTTTCGCATTGGTGATACTTATGGGGGCAATAGCATACAGACTCTTCTTCTGGGACAGACATACCGGACTTGTCCGTACGGCTCTCGTAACTGTCAGCGGCACTTTCCTGGCATCTCTGCTTCTGTCTTTCATCTCTATGCAGTTCGGTGACGACACCTTCTTTGGCGGGGGATTGGGAGGAGATGCTGGCCATGCAGTCATGGACTGGATGGATAATCTGGTCGGGGCACTGGTGTCAGGACTTATTCTGGTTGCTCTTGTGATCGCATGGCTGATCATGTCAAGCGGCAGGTTTGCGCATTGGTTTTCTGTGGTAGGCGAACGTTCTGAAGAGTCTGAGGAACAGGAAGTCCCTTGTGAACCGGAGGCCCCTGTCGCGCCTGTCGTTCCAGACGTGCCGGAAATCCCCGTAATACCAGAGGAACCTGTTGTTCCTGAGGCGCCTGAAATGCCTGTGGAGCCGGAGAGTCCGGTTCATCCGGATGAGCCGGCAGTGCCGGAAAACCCAGCGCAGATGGAGGTCATCATGGGAGGAGACTTTACAGAGAAGGTTACCGAAGAACTTCCCAGAATCGACAATCGCGAAGAACTGGAGAGGTTCCAGTTCCCGCCTCTTGACCTTCTTAAGGATTATGCTGAAGGACAGCATAAGGTGAGTCAGCAGGAACTGGACATAAACAACAACCGTATACGTGCCACTCTCCAGAACTACAGGATTGAGGTGGACAGGGTCACTGCTGTAGTCGGCCCGACTGTAACCCTGTATAAGGTCGTCCCTTCAGCCGGAGTAAGGGTTTCTGCTATAGAAAACCTTCACAGAGAGATCGCCATGGCTCTTGGTGCCAGTGGTGTCCGCGTCGTAACGCTGCCTGACTGTGTCGGAATAGAAGTCCCGAACAACACTCCTTCCATCGTGCCGTTGAAGTCCATGCTCAATGATGACTCTTTCCGTAACAGCAAGGCTGAACTCCCGATAGCGATCGGTTATACCATCACTCAGGAAGTCAAGACTTTCGACCTTACCGATGCACCTCACCTGCTGATTGCCGGTGCTACCAAGCAGGGAAAGTCCGTCGGCCTGAATGTCATCATCTCCTCTCTCCTCTATGCAAAGCATCCGACCGAACTGAAGTTTGTCTTCATAGACCCTAAGATGGTCGAGTTTACGGCATATAATGCTCTTCTGAAGCATTATCTCGCTGTTCTTCCTCTTGCTGCAAGTGAGGAAGACGAGAGGGAGAATGCCATCATCAAGCAGCCTAAGCAGGCGGAAGCAGTGCTTAACTCTCTCTGCATAGAGATGGATGAGAGGTACAAACTGCTCGCTGCAGCCGGCGTGAACGACATCAAACTATACAACGACAAGTACAAGGACCGTCGTCTCCTTCCTACCGAGGGGCATAAGTTCCTTCCTTATCTTGTAGTCGTTATCGATGAGTATGCCGACCTGACAATGACAGGCGGTGCAAATGCCGACGCCAGGAAGTGTGCGAAGAACATCAGTGATTCGATTGTGCGGCTGGCACAGAAGGGAAGGGCTGCCGGACTTCATGTCATAATCGCTACCCAGCGACCTTCCGTGAATGTGATCACGGGTCTGATCAAGACCAACTTCCCGACGAGAATCGCCTTTAGAGTGGTCTCAGGCGTGGATTCGAGGACCATTCTTGATTCATACGGCGCCGAGAACCTCATAGGCCGTGGAGACATGCTGTATTATGCCGGAGTCGAGATGGAACGTGTGCAGTGTGCCCTTGTGAGCATGGCTGAGATAAACAAGATCACCAAGTTCATCGGAGACCAGACCGGATGGAAGCAGTGCTGCAGTACGCCATATTATCTCCCGGTCCCTGAGTCTCAGGACGGAGAGACAAGCGGAGGTACGATAGACATGCAGAACATCGATCCGCTGTTCGAAGATGCGGCCCGTATGGTAGTCAATTCACAGAGAGGCTCGACTTCCGACCTCCAGAGGCGTCTGGGCATGGGATATGCAAGGGCAGGCCGTGTGATGGACCAGTTGGAAGGCGCAGGCATAGTCGGCCCTCAGGAAGGCTCGAAACCACGTCAGGTACTGGTCACGACCATTGACGAACTTGATGAAATCCTTTCGCATTTTGTAAAATAGCGTTCTATCCTGTCAAGCGGCGTGAGACTTTTCTTTAATATACTGATATCTGTGGCCCTGATGATGGTTTCAACGTCGTCAGGTGCCCGGGATGTCCGTGAAATGCTCGCCGGTGTCGCAGAAAAGGCCAAGACAGGATGCGTCACATTGAAATACGCATTCTCCACATCGGGTGATGTCGAAATAGAAGATGAGGGGTTTGTGGAGGCTCAGGATGAACTCTGGCATCTCAAAGGTGACGGACTGGAAATCTTTACTGATTCTTCGGCAACCTGGTTCATTGATAATGCATCCATGGAAGTCATCGTCGAACCCGCATGGTCCTATGCTGACCTTGAGAGGTTCTATGAGTCGGTCATGGCAAAAGGAGCCGTCATGGATATAGATATCGTTTCGGAGTCAGTGTCCGATAAGAAGCCCGTCTCTTATTTTACTCCGTCATTCGGCCCTGAATGGGTGATTACAGACCTTCGCTAAAGTTCTTCAAGAACAAATCCGGTTGAGCACCATGTCTTGAAGACCCCGTTGTCGTCATATATCAGACATCCTTCCAGATCCTCCCTTGATGCCAGTAATGCCTTGGCCTCGTCGAGCCCTACCACCATGCAGTAGGTTGCATATGCGTCTGCAGTCATCGCATCCGGTGCCGTAATGGTTGCACTCAGCAGATTATGTGTCACGGGGCGACCCGTGCGGGGGTCTATAGAGTGGGCGTATTTCTTGCCGTCCTTGATGTAGAATTTCCTGTAGTTGCCTGAGGTCACGATTCCATGAGGACCTTCCGGGGCGCGGAATATTCCTTGCATCTGTGCTCCGAGTTCGTTGTTTCCGTCAATCGGCTTGTCAATGCCGATTGACCATGGCAGACCTGACGGATTGACCCCGTCACAGAATATCTCTCCGATATCTACCATCATGTCCTTTACCCCCAGCGAGTAAAGGTATTCTGCGACAAGATCGCAACTGTAGCCTTGTGCTATCGCATTGTAATTAAGTTCCGGCAGCGCTCCTCCATCATTCAGTACCGATTCCCCATTCAGAGATCCGTCGTGACTGACCGCATCAGCAATGTCCGCGTTCAGCCTGTCCATTCCGGAGCCGGCAAGAGCAGTCCTGACCGCATCGTCTGATGGGAATTCTCCGTTCCTGAAGCCGAATCCCCACAGGTCGAACAGGGGAGCAGACGCTACGTCCACGATTCCGGATGTCTCGTTGAAGAACCGGTATCCGTGTCTGTATATGTCGATGAAGATATCGTCAGGAATGACGTTTTCTCCTGCATTGAATCTGCTCAGAAGAGAGTTCTTGTTGTATCCTGAGATCGAATTGTCGATTCTTCCGATAATGGCGTCTACCGAGTCCTTGATCTCTTCAGGCCTTGGTCGTATCATTCCGTTCTGGCCGTTCATGTTGAGTTTGACGGCATATGTGCCGCCTTGGGCATAACCGGATATGGTGATGTACCGGTCGCGCGGACCGCATGACGTCGATATCATGCAGATGATGGTCAGGAGGGTGAGACCTGCATATATTTTATGAAATATGCTCATTCTAATAGTCGGTAAGGCAAAGTATTTGTACAAAGGTAGCGGTTTTTCAAATTAAAATCCCCATATTTGCAGGATTATATATTAATTTATTTAGGACAAGAGTTGAAAATGAGTCATAGAAAACTGACCTCGCTTATTATGATCGCTGCTCTTCTTCTGACAGCGGTTTCCTGTAAAGAAGATAAGGACACTGCGGATCTTCCGTCGCTTTCCGGACTGGTGTTTTCATGTCCGTCATTTGTGGCGCCCGGTACTGAGGTGACTTTGACCCCGAAAGGTTTCGAACATCCGGAAGGCAAAGGTGTAGGCATATATTGGAAAGTGACTCCGAGCATGGCGAAGGCCGATACGACAATGCTGGAGAACGGACTTACACCGGAAGGAAAGGAGACAGACGGTTCGTTGGAATTCCAGTTTTCTGATACCCTTGGCAAGTATCAGGTGATGTGTTATGCATTCGCAGAGGGCCATTCCGGTGATGCATATCAGAAGACCGTAATGGTGGTCGAAGGAGGTCTTGACAAGTCCATCACTATGACTGATATCAAGGAAACAGATCCTAAGGTGACAGTTGATGGCGTGGACTACTATTATCAGGAGATTGCAGGTCTCGATTGGTTCCGCCGGAATCTCGCTTCAGAGGCGTCAGGTGTCGGATACCAAGGTTATGATGTGACCTCTGATGTGTTCGGAAGATATTACAGTTACGAGGAGGCTCTCACTGCGTGCCCTGAGGGATGGAGGCTTCCTTCTGAAGAAGATTGGCTGTCAATGTGTGCTGCGATAGGAGCGTCTGGTGCGGATAAGTATGGTACCGTGAAGAATGTTGCATCCATGCTCTTTGTAGATGCATGCTTCAATGATGAGCCTATGCTTGAGTATTGGCCTCAGGTCGGTGAGGTGACGAACCGAAGCGGACTTTGTGTGTTTCCGGTCGGATATTCGAACCTTGGAGACCGCAGTTCCGAAGGGGAGTATCCGTATGCTGCCTTTGGTGGAATGTACGAGTATGCTGCCTTCTGGACTGCCGACAAGGTGGCAGGTGAAGAAGGAATGGCTTATTATAGATACCTCGTTTCCGATCAGCCTGATTTCTTTGTCGGAAAGGGAGATGTGAAGTCATTCGGAGCGTCGGTACGTTGCGTGCGTGATGCGGAGTAATTATAAAACGATAACGATATGAAGAAAGGACTATTGACATTGATCATCGTTGCCGTTGTGCTGATCGGCGGCTTCGTATGGGTGAAGAATGTGTATAACGGGATGGTTGCTTCCGATGAGAACGTGCAGGCGGCATGGTCGCAGGTGGAGAATGTCTACCAGCGCAGGGCTGACCTTATCCCTAACCTAGTCGCTACAGTGAAGGGTTATGCGGCCCATGAGTCATCTACTCTTGAGAATGTGGTCTCTGCCCGTGCGAAGGCTACTCAGGTGACTGTGGATCCTGAGAATCTTACTGAGGAAGCAATTGCAAGATTCAATGAGGCTCAGGGAGAACTTTCATCTGCATTGGGAAGACTCCTTATGATCACTGAGAATTATCCTGACCTCAAGGCGAACCAGCAGTTCAGTGAACTTCAGGCTCAACTTGAAGGAACTGAGAACAGGATCGCTACAGAAAGAATGAAGTACAACGAGGTGGCAAAGGGATACAACACGATGGTCAGGACCTTCCCGAACAATATCATCGCATCTATGTTCGGGTTTGAGAAGAAAGGCTACTTCGAGGCCAAGGATGGTGCTGACGTGGCTCCGGTTGTCGAATTCTAGTAATGATGAACAGAACCAGGAAATATATGATGCTGACCCTGACATTTGTCGGGGTCATGCTTTCAATAGCCTTCAGTGCTGATGCCGTGCCTGTGCGTCCGGATCCGCCGCGCCTGGTAAACGACCTTGCAGGGCTTTTCACCCCTGCCCAGGAGTATGCTCTGGAGAGCGGTCTGGTGGCATTTGATGATTCCACATCCAACCAGATAGCGGTTGTGACAGTTCTTGACCTGGAGGGAATGTCTGCGGCAGAGTATGCCACACGTATAGGTCTGGACTGGCAGGTGGGTTCTTCTGAATTTGACAATGGAGTCGTACTGCTGGTGAAGCCGAAGACTGCGGATTCGTATGGAGAAGTCTTCATTGCAGTGGGTTATGGTCTGGAAGGTGCCATACCTGATGCATATGCAAAAAGGATAATAGACAATGAACTGATTCCGCATTTCCGTGAGAATGATTATTATGGCGGTGTGGCGGCGGCCTGCGAGGTGCTCATGGCTCTGGCGTCAGGAGAGATCTCGGAACCCGGAGGCGAAGATGGTCCGGACGGATGGGCCGTTTTCGTTGTCTTTCTGATGATAATCCTGTTCATCTGCATCATTGCCATCGTGTTCGGCAACGGAAAGGGCGGTGGCTCAGGCTCATCCGGTGGCAGAGGAGGTGGCGGTCCTGTTATTTATACCGGCCCGGTGATACGCGGAGGCGGTGGCTTCGGCGGTGGAGGATTCAGTGGCGGCGGCTTCGGCGGTTTCGGCGGAGGCTCCTTCGGTGGCGGAGGTGCCGGTGGAAGATGGTGATTACATTGTGGAAATGATTTCAAGGGCGGCGGAAAGCATGTTGACAAGCGCTTCCGTCGCCTTTATCATTATATCCGGACAGATGCCGAAGGTGTTGAGGATCAGTGTGGACAAGGAGACAGGAATGATGATTCCAGCCAGAGGAATGGCGAGAAGGTTTGTGAGCAGGAAATGCTGCGGGAAGGTCCGGAACCACAGCCATGCTATAGGACCGGTAGTGACCTGACATGCGATGGACATGGATGCGGAATTCCATATCCATCCTATGATTCCGTCCTTTTCTGCACCGGGCCATAGATTTCTGATCCTTGGGTAAAGGTATGCTATTCCGGCCATGGCCGCATATGACAACTGGAATCCCGCGGATCTTATTGACTCTGGAGAAACGGTCAGTTGGATCAGCATGGCTCCCATCAGGATAGTACCTGTACTTCTGCTTCTTCCGCTCAGCGCTGAAGTTTCTCCGAGCAGAATGAACAGGAAGGCTCGCGCTATGGATGGTCCTGCTCCGGTCGCCATCGTATAGATGCCGCAGGAAAGTATGACGATGCAACTTTGTATCCTCAGTGCTGCAGAACTATTTCCTATCGGTGTCAGAATCCTTCTAATGATGCCGTAGATGATTCCGAGGTGCAGTCCGGAAAGGGCAAGTATATGGGATGCACCGCTTGCTCTGAATGCTTCAGCGACATAAGGAGGAATGTCCGATCTTTCGCCTGTCAGAAGGGCCTTGATTATGGCACCGGTCCCATCTGAAGTGAACGGAATGCTGTCGATCGCTTCCTGCATGGACTTTCCGAGAAGTATGGCCTTTGATTCTGCCAATCCGCTGATTCCGCTGACTGAAATGTGACTTCCGGTGATTCCCGTCACCATGCCGCAGAGAAAAGCACTTATCGCTATGATGATGATTGTGATTCTTCCGTCAAGTCTTCTTCGGGATGGATGGGTCAGGTATAACGGCGGCAAAAGGGATGCTGTCATGATCATGCCTGAGGAAACGGGTTCATGAAAATGTGCAGAGAGTACTCCCGCTGTGACTCCAGCGGCAAAAGGTAACACAAACCCTGCAATATCTCCATCCACTTTCATTTGGTGTCAATTTTTTGCTAAAGTAGGGATAATTATTTAACTTTGCGAGGTTTGAAAGTTAATTTTTGAAAAAACTGATATATCATGATCATTTTAGTAGTCAACTGTGGAAGTTCGTCGCTCAAGTATCAGTTGCTTGATATGAAGAACGACGAGGTTTATGACCTTCTTGCCAAAGGACTTGTCGAGAGGATCGGCATGGAAGTGGGATGTCTCAAGCATCAGGCGACCGGTAAGGATAATCTTGTAAAGGAAATGCCTATAGAGGACCATACCGTAGCGATCAAGGCCGTTATCGATGCTCTTCTTGACAAGGAGCACGGCGTGCTCTCGAGCCTCGAGGACATTGAGGCTGTAGGACATAGGGTGGTGCACGGTGCTGAAGAGTTCGTGTGCAGCCAACTCATTACAGACAAGGTGATTGCACAACTTGAGAAGTGCTCGGTGTTCGCACCTCTTCACAACCCTGCAAATATCCTGGGAATCAAGGCTGTAAGTGCAGTTCTTCCTACGGTTCCTCAGGTCGGTGTCTTCGATACTGCCTTCCATCAGACCATGCCGTCATATGCCTACATGTATGCTCTTCCTTATGAGTATTATGAGAAATACGGCATCCGCAGGTATGGATTCCACGGAACAAGCCACAAGTATGTATCTGCAAAGGGTGCTAAGTTCGCCGGACTCGATATCAACTATTCAAAGATCATCACCTGCCACCTTGGCAACGGAAGTTCGATTGCAGCCGTAGTGAACGGCAAGTCTATTGACACTACCATGGGATTCACCCCTCTTGAAGGCCTCATCATGGGAACCAGATCCGGTAACGTGGATCCGGATGTGGTCACATACATTCAGGAGAAGGAAGGACTTACAGCGTCTGAGATGAGCAAGGTGCTCAACAAGAAGAGCGGTTTCCTCGGACTTTCATGTGTCTCGTCTGACGCTCGTGACCTTGATGCTGCAGCCAACGACGGCAATCCTAAGGCAAAACTCACACTCAAGAAACTTACATACGACATCACCAAGTTCATCGGAGCATATGCTGCTGCAATGAACGGTGTGGACCTCATCGTGTTCACCGGAGGTATCGGAGAGAACAACAGCCGCCTCCGCCGCAGGGTCTGCGAGAACCTTACATATCTTGGTGTGAAGTTCGATTATGATGCAAATGTAGTAAGGGGTGTAGATACCATGCTTACTTTGCCGGACTCAAAGGTGAAGGTTGCCCTTATCACTACCAATGAGGAACTCATGATTGCGCGTGACACGATGCATATTGTCCAGAACGAGGAGGAATAGTCATGTTCACAACATTCGAAGAGATATTTGCCGAACTTCGAGGCAGAGGCACCAGAAAGAGGATGGTGGCTGCCTGGGGAGTTGATACTCACACCATTGCAGCCGCTGCCAAGGCAGTGGATCTGGGCCTTGCAGATGTCACTCTTGTGGGTGATGAGAAACTTATTGAGGGTGCATGTGCTGAGGAGGGCGTTGATGTGGCAAAGTTCGCTGTTGTCCACAATCCGGATGAGATTCCTTCTGTCGCTCAGGCCGTGAAGATGGTCCGTGAAGGCGAGGGCGATTTCCTGATGAAAGGACTCTGCTCTACCGACAAGTTCCTTCGCGCAGTCCTCAACAAGGAGACCGGTCTTCTGCCTCCAAAGGGTACTCTGACCCACTGCACCACACTTGAGATTCCGAGTTACCATAAACTCCTCTTTGTGGGAGACGTGGCTGTGATCCCTGCACCTGACATCAAGCAGAAGCAGATCATCATGGAGTGTCTTGTGAAGACTGCAAAGGCCGTAGGAGTACAGACTCCTAAGGTTGCGATCCTTGCCGCTACGGAGCAGGTGCTTCAGAGCCAGCCGGCCACAATAGATGCAGCCATGCTGGCGAAGATGGCTGACCGTGGACAGATCAAGGGATGCATTGCAGACGGACCTCTTGCACTCGATGTCGCCATTGATAAGGAATCAGTCGAGATAAAGGGACTTGTCAGTCCTGTGGCCGGAGATGCAGACTGTCTTCTTTTCCCTAACATCGAGTCAGGGAACGTCTTCTATAAGGCCAACTCTAAACTCGTTCCTGGAGTGAAGCAGGCTGGAATCCTTGTCGGTGCGAAGGTGCCTTGCGTTCTTTCAAGCCGTGCGGACAGCATAGAAACAAAACTCAATTCCATCGCAATTGCCGCAATGTCGGTAAAATAACACAGTTTCATATGTACGGAAGAATATTAGTCATCAATACCGGATCGACTTCAAGCAAGATCGGATTCTATGAGTCAGGAGAGAAACTCTTTGAGAAGAATCTTACTCATACTGCGGAGGAAATTGCCCGATACGAATCAGTGATGGATCAGACTCCAATGCGCATGGATGCAATAATGGATTTCCTCGCAGAAAAGGGAGTTGCATTGGAATCGATTGACATTGCCATGGCCAGGGGAGGTCTTATAACTCCTATCAGAACAGGTGTCTATGAGGTGAATCAGGCCATGCGTGATGCGCTTATGTCAGGAAAGGACGGTGTGCATGCATGCAATCTGAGCGCCCTTCTGGCAGACGATATTGCAGCCGATGTCAATAAGGCCAGGGAGGCGAAGGGTATTGAGCAGAAGTGCCGTGCATATATAGCGGACCCGCCTATGGCTGATGAGATGCTGCCGGAGGTAAAGGTAGGGGGTCTTCCTGAGTTTCCCCGCCGGACCTTGTTCCATGCCTTGAATTCCCGTGCTATGGTGCGCAGGTATGCGAAAAGTGTCGGCAAGACGAACAAGGATGTGACTGTCATCGTTGCACATATGGGTGGGGGATCATCTGTATCCCTGCATAGGAACGGTCTTGTCATAGATACGAATGATGCTCTTGGCGGAGACGGTCCTATCAGTCCTGAACGTGCAGGCTCAGTACCGGGGTTCCCGTTGGTCGATATGTGCTTCAGTGGTGAGTATACCAAGGCTGAGGTAAAGAAGATGCTTGTCGGACGAGGTGGTGCGGTGGCATATTTCGGTACCAATGACATGCGTGAGGTGGCTTCCCGTGCCAATGCAGGAGACAAGGACTGCGATACCTTCCTTCGCGGTTTCTGCGTGTCTTTTGCCAAGTATATTGCAGCACTGGCGTCCGTAGTCTGTGGAGAGGTTGACGCCATCATCCTCACCGGAGGCATTGCTCATAACGATGCAATCGTGGAGGAAATAAGCAGGAGGGTGAAGTTCATAGCACCGGTGGTGGTATATGCCGGCGAGAACGAACTGGAGTCACTTGCTGAGAACGGATATGGCATTCTTGCAGGAGAGTTTGACATCAAGTATTACCATCCTGACCACTTCTGATATCTTTTGAACAATTATTCTACTTTTTGCGATAAAAAGTGACAATACATAAGCCTGTTATTGGTTATTTTTGCAATAATCACTAACAGGCTTTTATTATGACCGCATTAAACACTAAACTGATCCGTCTGGCAGGTGCGCTTCTTCTTGGCGCCAGCCTGCTTTCATGTGCTTCAGACTATGAATTTGCTTATCTTTATGATGACCTTCCTTTTGAGATGAAGAAGGTGAAACGCCCTCAGATACCGGCACGGGAGGTGGATATCCGTGATTTCGGAGGAGTCGGTGACGGCGTGACACTCAACAGCGATGCTTTTGCAAAGGCTATCGAGACCCTGACAGAACTCGGTGGAGGACGTCTTGTCGTACCTACAGGAGTCTGGCTTACCGGACCGATCACTCTCAAGGATAACATCGACCTGCACATCCGTCCTGATGCGGTCCTTCTCTTCTCTACTGACAGGGATCTTTATCCTATTGTCGAGACCGTGTTTGAGGGTCTTGACACCAGAAGATGCATATCGCCTGTCAATGCCTTCGGTGCGAAGAACATCGCCATTACGGGAGGCGGTACAATAGACGGAAACGGAGACTCATGGCGTCAGGTGAAGAAAGGCAAGATGGCACCTTCCCAGTGGAAGGCCCTTCTTGCAAGCGGAGGATTTACAAATGCCAAGGGCGATGTATGGTATCCGGATTCAAGTTCGTTCCGCGGCTCGGTGGTAAGTGATGCCTTCAATGTCCCTCAAGGCCTTGCAAGCGAGGAGGAGTGGAATAGCGTGAAGACATATCTCCGTCCTGTGATGATAGGCCTGAAGGACTGCGAGAATGTGCTCCTTGAAGATTGTCTGTTCCAGAATTCACCTTGCTGGAATATTCATCCGTTGATGTGTAAGAATGTGATCATCAATAATATAACCGTGCGCAATCCTTGGTATTCCCAGAATGGCGACGGTCTTGATGTGGATTCGTGCGAGGATGTACTGGTGATCAACTCAAGTTTTGATGTGGGCGATGATGCCATATGCATCAAGTCAGGAAAGAACGAGGACGGACGCAGAAGGGGACGTCCATGCAAGAACCTTATCGTGAACAACTGTATCGTCTTCCATGGACATGGAGGTTTTGTGGTTGGTAGCGAGATGTCTGGTGGAGTGCAGAATATCAAAGTGTCGGACTGCCGTTTCCTCGGAACGGATGTAGGATTGAGATTCAAGAGTTGCCGTGGCCGTGGAGGCGTGGTGGAGAATATATACATCGACAATATCGTGATGATGAATATTCCGACAGAGCCTCTTCTCTTCGATCTTCATTATGGTGGAAAATCTGCTGTAGAGGCTGCTGCAGACGGTGCGACGGCTTTTGATGTCGAGTTCGTTCCTGCCGACGAGACCACTCCTCAGTTCAAGGACATATACATCAGCAATGTGGTATGCAGCGGTGCTGAGAGGGCAATGTATTTCAACGGAATACCTGAAAAGAACATAGAGAATATCGTGGTTGAGGATTGCGAGATCGTGTCTGAAAAAGGCGCAGACCTCAGGTATGCTACAGGAGTTGTTCTCAAGAATGTGGATATAACACAGTCAGAAGGTCTCGGATATAGTGTGGCCAACTGCAAGAATGTGGTCATCAGAGACTGCAGGGATGCGTCCGGTGATGCATCTCTCAACATCTTCCAGCATAATTCACATAATGTAACCATCGACTGATCATGAGAAGACTCATTACTCTTTTCCTTCTGGTGTCTGCACTGACAGTTTCCGCTCAGGACAAGATTGTGCTGCGCCTTATGGGCGACTCGACAATGGCGGACAAGGATCTTTCATATGAAAATCCGGAGAGAGGCTGGGGCCAGAGGCTCAAGTCTCATGTGGATACGAATGTGGTCGTGGCCAATTATGCCAAGAACGGACGCAGTACAAAGAGTTTCCAGACTCTCGGACATTGGGACCTTGTCAAGAATGACCTTAAGGCAGGGGAGTACCTGTTCATCCAGTTCGGACATAACGACTCGAAACAGAATGATACAGCAAGATATGCCGCTCCTTTCGGAGCATATCAGGAAAATCTCCGTCTTTTCATCGATCATGCTCTGTCTGTAGGAGCGAAGCCAGTGATATTCTCTCCTGTGGCCAGACGCCATTTCGATGAGCAGGGAAAACTCATCAGGGATACGCACGGAGACTATCCTAAGGCTGCAAGGCAGATAGCGCAGGAGTACGGACTGCCTTTCATCGATGCGGAAACCATTACTCTTGACTGGCTCGAAAGCGTAGGGGATGAGGCATCACGCAAATATTACATGTGGGTCGAGAAAGGTACCAATCCGAAGCATCCTGACGGAAAGCAGGACAATACCCATACGAATGTTGCCGGAGCCCGTCAACTCGTCACCCTCCTGCTCCCTGAAATCGTAAAGGTGATCCCTGAACTTCAGGGACATCTTCTGAATTATGACTGGGTGGTGGCGAAGGATGGAAGCGGAGACTTCTTCACAGTCCAGGAGGCGGTCAATGCCGCACCTGACTTCTGCTTGAATCACGATACCTCCATCTACATCAAGGATGGCGTCTATGAAGAGAAATTGACGGTACCTGCAAACAAGCAGACCCTGCACCTTGTCGGACAGTCTGCAGAAAAGACCATCATAAGGTGGGGAGATTATGCCAGGATGATGGGACCGAAGGGTATCGAGATCGGCACATTTGCCACCCCGACAGTATTTGTCCATGGGAATGACTTCCTTGCCGAGAACATCACATTTGAAAATTCTGCAGGAGAAGGCAAGGATGTCGGTCAGGCTGTAGCCATCACCATAAATGCCGACAGGGTCGCATTCATCAACTGCCGTTTCATAGGATGTCAGGATACCATCTACACCATGGGCAAGGACCAGAGACAGTATTTCAGAGATTGCTGGATAGAAGGAACTACAGACTTCATCTTCGGTGCTTCCACATGCTGGTTCGAGAACTGCACGATACTCAGCAAGAGAGACAGTTACATTACTGCGGCATCGACTCCTCAGGGTGCAGAGTTCGGATATGTGTTCCACAACTGCCGTCTTATACATGATGAAAATGCGACAAAGGTCTATCTTGGCCGTCCGTGGAGGGACTATGCGAAGACTGTCTTCATCAACTGCGAGATGGGAGACCATATACGCAGGGAAGGATGGCACAACTGGAGCAAGCCTTTTGCAGAGAAGACTGCCTTCTATGCAGAGTATGGAAGCAAGGGTCCTGGCGCAGCCGATAAGAAGGAAAGGGTGAAATGGAGCCACATCCTTAATGACAGGCAAGTGGCGAAGTATACCCCGGCGAATGTCCTCAAGCCTGATACCATACTTGACAAGCATGGAAGAATCGTTGAAGTTGTCTGGTATTTCAAAGTCTTTTAGTAACTTTACAGATTACACAAATATCTGAAGTTCATGAAGGTGCTGAGGTCTGCCACATATATAATACTTTTACTCCTGTTTACTGGGTTTGCCGGTCGTGAAGACCTTAAGGCCGAACCCCTCAAGTTCATGTTCGAGCATTATTCCTCTGATGACGGTCTGCCGCATAATTCGATATGCGACATGCATCAGGACAGCAGGGGGTACCTGTGGCTTTGTACCTGGTATGGTCTCAGCAGATATGACGGCAACGGTTTCGTCAATTATGCGATGCATCCGGGCGACCGTTCCAACCTGTCCCACAACCGCATACTGTCAGTAAAGGAGGATGCGGCGGGCTATCTGTGGCTGACTACATACGATTATCATCTCTACCGATTTGATGTCGACAGGGAGGAGTTCTTAGCGGTCCCATCTGATCTTCAGGACTTTCCTGTATCCGGAATCAAGGTTGATAATGTACATTGCGACAGGAACGGAAACACCTGGATAGGTATCTCCGGGGCCGGACTTATGAGAGTCGCCCCGGATCTGTCATATAAGCATTTCTTCAATCCTGGGGATGTCAATGTGGGCAAGGAGATAAGTGCCATATACGAGGATTCGGAAGGCACCGTATATGTGGCCTCAGAAGTCGGTATTTCTGCACTTAAAGGAGATGAAGTGTCCATGCTTTCCAGAAATGATGACGTTGTGTCGTTTGGGGAAGCAGGCAATCTTCTTCTTGTCGCCTGCAGCGATCAGTTGCTGGTAGTGGACAGACAGACCAGAGAGCAGAAGAAGATCGATCTCGGCCTTCTGAAGGCAGGAGATGCCACTTCGATGACCGTGTCAGGAGGACGGATTTATGTGGGATTCAGAGATGACGCTGTCGCCTCTCTTTCCCCGGAGACTCTTGAACCGGTGCTTCACAGGAACTCCATGGGACGTGTTCGATATCTGTTCCCTGATCCGGAGGGACTTCTGTGGATTGCGACCGAAAGGACGGGAATCTGGAACTACGATTCCGGAAAAGACAGGTTCAGACATTATGAACATAGCAGGAATGTCATGTCATATTATGTTGACACCCTTGCGAATGTGCTGAGCCATGATGACCGTCTCTGGATAAAGATGAACAATTACGGTTTCGGATATTATGACAGGGAGAAGGACGAAATAGTACCTTTGAGCAATGTCAAGGAAGAAACTGACTGCAGGTTCATGAACGGAGTTGCTTGTTATCATGTTGACGATTCGGGAGTGTTGTGGATGTCTACGGTCGGTCGTGGACTTGAGAAGGTGACCACTGTGACTACCAGTGTGGATGTAATCGTTCCGCCTACCCGATCTGATGATATGATGTCATCCGCTGAAGTGAGAGCAATGCTCAAGGATAGCAGGGGGAATGTGTGGATCGCATCCAAAAGCCGTGAATTGTATTGTTATTCATCAGATTTCAGTACATGCAGACGCTTTCCTGACCGATTGAGCGGAGATGTTGGTGTAATCTACTCCATCTATGAGGATACCGACGGGAATATATGGCTCGGTACCAAAGGCGATGGGCTTATCCGTATGGAGCCGTATGGGAAAGATTATAGGATCAAGCGTTTCAGGCATTCCCCTTCAGACCGTAATTCCCTCAGTTCCGACAATGTTTATTCCATATGTCAGGACAATGATGGACGCATCTGGATAGGTACCTTCGGAGGGGCCCTGTCCATGCTTCCTGATCCTGACGCTGATGAATTCGTCACTGTTACGAATAATTTCCCTGATTATCCGCAGGAAGCGGGTGACCGTGTGCGTTATATCCATACCATGCCTGACGGCAGGATTCTGGTTGCGACTGTAGGAGGTCTGATAATATTCGAGCCTTCGTCATCTCCGGAACTTACGGTGTTCAATCTGGTAAAGAAGATTGCCGGAGACATCACTTCATTGGGTAACAACGATGTGATGCATATTTTCACTGCAGATGACGGTGATGTCTGGCTCTCTACTTTCGGAGGGGGACTGAACCGTCTTTATTTCGAGAACGGACAGCCTCGTTTTGAGGTCATAAGTACCGAAGACGGATTGTCAAGCAATATAATCCAGTCCGCGGCAGAAGATGCAGACGGAAAGATATGGCTTGCGACGGAAGCAGGTCTGTCATCATACGATCCGGAAACAGGGAATGTGCGTAACTATACTATGCATGACGGTGTACCTGGGACTTCATTCAGCGAGGCTACATGCGTGACCCTCGACGACGGGAGTGTTCTTTTCGGTACTTACAACAACGTATATCGTATTGATCCTGAGCGCTTCACAGACGATGTAGGTGACAACCGACTCGTCATTTCCGGTCTTGCCGTGGACGGCAGAAGGACACCTTTTGCAGGCAGGATCGAGATTCCGCATGACTGTTCGTTTTTCCGCATTTCCTTTGCATCCCTCAATTTCGGCCTCAGAGGCGATTTCGGTTTTTCATATATGCTTGAAGGCTATGACAAGGATTGGATCACTTCTACAGGAAGCAACTGGGCCACTTATTCCCGCATACCGTCCGGCCATTATCGCTTCAAGGTGTCATGTTCCGGATCGGGCTCTTCAGGACATGAAGATGCTGTGGAAATTGACGTTGTAGTCCGGCCTTCTGTCTGGGGGACTCCTGTTGCAATCGCAATCTATATCTTCTTAGGTCTGGGATTGGCTTTCCTGATCATGAAGGTCATATCCACTTCATTGAAACTCAGAAGCGACATAAGACTCGAGCAGGGCCTGAACGATATAAAGGCGAGGTTCTTTACCAATGTCTCTCATGAACTGCGTACCCCTCTTACGTTGATACTTGGAGGTATAGATGAAATAAAGAAGAAGACGGAAGAAGGGGATGCGAACGAGTATAGCGTGAACATCGTCCAGAAGAATGCCAAGAGGATGCTTACTCTGGTCAACCAACTTCTGGATACGAGGTCCATTGCTGACGGACAGATGAGACTCAATATAAGTCAGTTCGATGTCGTGAAACTTGTGCAGGACATCTATGACGACTTCCGTGACATGTCTGCAGAACGTCAGATGGAGATGCGCATCATCAAGTCAGTGGACAGTCTTCTGGTATGGGGTGACTCCATAAGGCTTGAGGCTCTTGTATACAATCTTCTTTCAAATGCCTTCAAATATACTTCGGACGGAGGAAAGATAGAGGTCGGTGTACTGTATAGAGACGGTGATGCGGATTTCAGAATCATGATCAAGGATAACGGCATAGGTATAGACAAGAGCATGCAGAAGGCTATATTCGAGCCGTTTACCAAAGGAGGCGATAAGGCCTTCCGAGGTATGGCGAGCAGCGGTATAGGCCTGTCATTCTGTAAGGAAATCGCCGATATTCACGGAGGCGAGATCTGGGTCGAGAGCGAGAAGGGAACAGGGTCGAAGTTCTTTGTCCGGCTTCCTGTCGGTGAAGGAACACGTCAGGCAGATACATACGGTCTGGGCAAATATAAAGTAGAGGCGACCCATCCTGACGGTGCCCTGAAGGTCCTTGTCGTGGAAGACAATGCGGAACTGAAGGTGTATATATACAACAGTCTTGTCTCCAAATATGAAGTTCGTGACGCTTCAAACGGAAAGGAGGCTCTGCAGGTGATTGCAGACGGCTGGATGCCTGATATGGTGGTGACAGACCTCATGATGCCGGTGATGGATGGAATGGAACTGATAGATCATCTCCGTAACGATTTCAGTACCAGTCATATCCATATCGTTATGATCACTGCGAAGCATGAAGATGATACTCAGGTGAGAGCAATGAAGTATGGTGCGGACGGATATATCGCGAAGCCGTTCACCATGGAACTTCTCATGGCCAGGATAGACAATATGCTTGACAGAAGAAAGGAACTGGTGTCTGCAATGTCGACAGATATCGCCTCCGAAGGAAAGCGGGCCGGCAAGATCGAGATATCTCCTGAGGAAATCGTCATCACTGACAAGGACGAGCAGTTGATAAAGAAGGTCATGACATGGCTTGAAGAGAATGTTTCGGATGCTGAAGTCACTGTGGACCAGTTATCTTCATATGTGGGGATGGGCAGGACATCAATGTACAACAAGATAAAGGGACTGACCGGTAAGTCTCCTGTGGAACTGATACAGGAGTTCAGGATGGAGAAGGCCACTTATTATCTCAAGAGCGGTCAGTTTTCCGTTTCCGAGACGTCCTACAAGGTCGGATTCTCGGATCCTGGATATTTCAGCCGCAGTTTCAAGAAACATTTCGGCATTTCTCCAGCCGATTACATGAAACAGAACAAAAAGAAATAACATAATGACTATGAAAAGGATAACACTGATTCTTATGACGGCCCTGATGGCATGGGTCTGCGTCGCACAGGAACCTTATTCGGTAAGGATGGTCAAGTCTGAAATGAGGAGATGTCCTGATGCCACATATCTGGACGGTCTGAACGGGCAGAGGAAATGGAACTATACCCCAGGCCTTGTGCAGAAATCTTTTCTTGATGCTGCGAAACGTTATGACCTGCCTTGGGTCGTGGACTATGTCCGTGCATGGGCAGATACCATAGCAAACGAGAAAGGAGAGGTTTATAAATATAAGAAATCAAACTTCAACGTGGACCATATATGTCCTGCCCGTATGTTCTTCGATCTTCACGATATGTTCGGCCATGAGGACAAGAGATACCGCCGTGTGACCCGTATGATCCGTGAACAGATTGACGATCAGCCTCGTACGACTACAGGTGAGTTCTGGCACAAGCAGATATATCCTCATCAGGTGTGGCTCGACGGCTTCTATATGGCCCTGCCTTTCTATGCCGAGTATACGAAGAGGTATGCTCCTAAGGATCAGAAGGATTCCCTGTATGCCGACATCGTGCATCAGTTCGTTGCGGGGGCAGAGAATACCCTTGATCCGAAGACAGGACTTTTCCGTCATGCATGGGATGAGTCGAAGTCGATGTTCTGGTGCAATCCTGAGACAGGTCAGTCTGACCATGCATGGGGACGTGCAAACGGTTGGTATGCCGTTGCTCTTGTGGAGGTTCTCGACTACCTTCCGAAGAATCATCCGGGACATGAAGTCCTTGTCGGACAGTTGAATTATTTCCTTGAGGTCCTTCCGAAATGGGCTGATCCTGAGACAGGCATGTGGTATCAGGTGCTTGACTGTCCTGGCCGTGAAGGAAATTATCTTGAGGCGACATGCTCGATCATGTTCATCTATGCCTTCCTCAAGGGACTCAGGATGGGATATATAGATGACAGTCACAGGGATTACATACTTGGACTCTATCCTAAGTTTCTTGACCGTTTTGTGAGGGAAAACGAGGATGGAACGATTTCCATTACAGACTGCTGTGCTGTGGCAGGTCTCGGAGGAAAGAACATGCGCAGGGGTGACTATGCATATTATCTCAGCGAACCGGTCATCGAGAATGACTGCAAGGGTGTAGGCCCTTTCGTGTGGGCTTCTCTCGAGTGGGAGGCTCTGCATAATATTGAGTATGTGGATGAGGGATGGATAGTGAAGGAAGGAAAGGAGATCCAGGTGATGAAGAAGAAGGCCGTGGCTTTTGACGGTGCAGAGGGATGCGGAATGTTTGCTGCCGGAGGCCGAGGAGGCAAGGAGTATGTGGTGACTTCACTTGCTGATGACGGGTCGGAAGGAACTCTCCGGCATGCGGTTGAGGCTGAGGGACCGCGCGTGGTCACTTTTGCGGTTTCAGGTGACATCCGTCTTGTAAAGCCGTTGGAGATTGAGAATCCTTACATTTCCATTCTTGGGGAGACTGCTCCGGGAGAGGGGATTACAGTAAGGGATAACGGTGTGTTCGTAAGCGCTGACCATACCATTATAAGATATATGCGTTTCAGGATGGGGGCGGCCTCTGGAACTGAGGGTGATGCCCTTGGAGCCAGACACTGCAGCAATGTGATGATAGATCATTGTTCCATCAGTTGGGCTACCGACGAGAATGGTTCGTTCTACAATTGGACGGATGCTACCGTTCAGTGGTGCATCATTTCCGAGGCTCTGAATTCTTCTGTCCATCATAAGGGAGAACATGGATACGGCGGCATCTGGGGAGGACGTAATGTGACTTTCCATCACAATCTTTTTGCTCACAACAACAGCCGTAATCCTCGTTTCGACCATCCTCGTCTTTACTGGAACAGCGACCGTCTCTACAATCGTGGCACTGTGGATTTCGTCAACAATGTGGTGTACAACTGGGGGATGAAGGCCATTTATGGCGGTGAGGAAGGCTGGTTCAATGTGTCGGAGAACTGGTTCCGTCCTGGTCCTGCTACCCGTCATCTTGATGGAGAGTATCTTGATATCAGTGTGTCGCCTACGACTTCCATGATTCATGGCTCGTTCTATATCGATGACAACGTGTACGATGTGTCGGCAGTGAAGAAAGGTGGACTTGATGGCAGTAAGCCTGATATGGAGAAGGTTGAAGAATGGGAAGGAAAGTATGAAGAGGCATCTGTCGAGGAACCTTTCTATATAAGGGTGAAGTTCTATGCAGAGGACGCAAAGGATGCTTATAAGGCTGTGCTGAAGGGAGCAGGTGCTTCGAAGGTCAGGGATGCTGTGGACAGGAGGATCGTGAAGGAGGTGAAGAAGGGGACTGCGACTTATCGTGGTTCTGTCAACGGGCTTCCGGGGATTATTGATTCTGAGAATGATGTGATGTAGGGCAATATTGATTTGCCGTTTGTTCCAGTGACCCCCGCCGGCATTCGCCGGCACCCCCTAGCCGGGGGTGGCATGTCACTTCCACAAATCGACAAATCAATATCCTGTGGTCGGCTGGACAGGAGTTGTCATCCTGAGCGTGGGAGAAGGAGTTTTACGATAAAGTTGTGCAAATATTTAAGTGTTTAGATAGCAAATGAGAAGAAGGTGGAATTATATGCTGGTGGTGCTGCTGGTGGCGGTACTGGCCGGATGTGAGCCGGAGGATGTTCCGGGGGTGGATCCGGTTTCTGCCCCGACAGGAGTCAGACTGGTTGAAGCAGGTGCCGATGCCTTGACGTTTACATGGAATGAGGTTGCCGGTGCTTCATATTATTCTTGTCGTCTGGTGACTGCGTCCGGGGAATCTGTTTCCGGCGGGCAGACTACGGTCAAGGCCAATTCCATCAGGTTTACCGGACTGTCTGCGAATACGTCATATTCGTTCAAGGTGAGTGTTCGTGTCGGCAAGGTGGATTCCGAGTTCTCTGCGCCTGTGACGGCAAAGACTTCGGCCGGAGGCTCTCAGGAGCCGGGAGACGGTCCTGGGGACGATCCCGGGGAGAATCCTGGTGACGACCCGGAACCGGACCCTGGCCTTTCAGAGCATTATGCCGGGTTCAAGATTCCTGCCCATGAGGATGCCCATGCTTCAGTCCTGGCTTTCCCGGGCGCGGAAGGCGGCGGAATGTACACTACAGGAGGTCGTGGGGGAAAGGTCATCCATGTGACTACTTTGGCGGATTCCGGTGCAGGGTCTCTCCGTGCGGCCTTGAATGAGAAGGGGCCAAGGACAATCGTTTTTGATGTGGCCGGCATCATCGAACTCAAGAGTACTCTGAACATTAAGAACGGGGATGTGACCATTGCCGGGCAGACTGCCCCCGGTGACGGTATATGTCTGAAGAATTATGCCGTACAGGTGTCTGCAAGCAATGTCATAATCAGATTCATGAGGTTCCGTATGGGTGATGAGGCCAAGCAGGAGAACGATGCGATATGGGGCAGGTACAACCGGAACATCATCCTTGATCACTGTTCCATGTCATGGAGTACCGATGAATGCGCCTCATTCTATGCAAATGAGTATTTCACCATGCAATGGTGCATCATGACAGAGAGTCTCCGCAATTCCGTACATGACAAGGGAAAGCACGGATACGGCGGCATCTGGGGCGGTAAGGATGCTTCTTTCCATCATAATCTTCTGTCCGGCCACGACAGCAGAAATCCACGAATCGACCATCCTCAGATCTATGGTGATTACGTAACTACCCATAGGGGAAATGTGGATTACAGGAACAATGCCGTGTATAACTGGGGCTCGAATTCGACCTATGGAGGCGAGGACGGCCATTTCAATATCGTAGGCAATTATTACAAGCCGGGGCCTGCATCTTCGGACAGAAAGTATTTTGTCGATGCATACGGATTGTATGAAAAGAGCGGTGTCACCTATGCCGACGAGTATCCCGCTCTGTATCTTTCGGGGAATGTCCATACCGCGCACGATTACCTGTCTGAAGCGAATGACGCATCATGTATATATTGGCATAACGGAGCATCTTACGGAAATTACAACTCCGTCCTTTCTGCCCCTCTAGAAATTGCCGGATCTTCAGGTCAGGAGGTCTTCACTACGACTCATTCCGCGGCTGATGCCTTTGCGCGGATATGTGAGGTCGGAGGTGCTTCGCTTTCGCGTGATGCTGTCGATGAGCGTGCATGCTCGGATGCAAAGAGCGGAAAGGCGACTTTCACCGACGGCGGTAACGGATCGAAGAACGGTATCATCGACACTCAGAGTGCTGTAGGAGGATGGCCTGAATACATCGCTTCAGAGTCGGAAATTGAAAAGGTAAAGGATACCGACGGTGATGGAATGCCTGACTGGTTCGAGGATCAGTTCGGTCTTGACAATGCAGACCCTGCTGACGGAAGTTCCAAGTCTCTGGACAAACTCGGCAGATATACCAACCTTGAGATGTACCTTCATTATCTGGTGCGTGATATTGTGGCCTCCCAGACCCTGGGCGGTACATATCAGAAATTGTCGTGAACGGGCACGGCTTTTTGACCCGCTGTTAAAAAGTACAAGTAAAGCGATAAAATTTCCCTATTTCCTTGCTCTTAAATAGGTATTTTCGCATTATGGAAATTTTTATTAACACTAAATACTAACCAAAAAAGTTCTTTTATGAAAAATCTGACGTACAGGATTTCTCTGCTGATCTTAGGTTTGTTTGCGACGTTGACCGCAGGCGCTCAGGAGGTCAGAGGTGTCGTGTCAGACGCAAACGGCGAGCCCCTTCTCGGTGTCTCCGTTTTCGTGGACGGCACAACTTTAGGTGCATCTACGGGTGTTGATGGAGACTATCTTCTCAATGTCCCTGATGCAAAGGGAAAGACATTGGTCTTCTCTATGATCGGTATGGCTACCAAGGAAGTCGTGATCGGAAACAATCTTACGATCAATGTCATCCTTGAGGAAGATACCAATTTCCTTGACGAGACTGTGGTGATCGGTTATGCTACGGTAAAGCGTCGTGACCTCATGGGTTCGGTTTCATCAGTCGACAACAAGGCCCTCACTCAGGTGCCTGTAGCATCTGTTACAGAAGCCCTTTCCGGTAAGATGGCCGGTGTGCAGGTGACTGCAACAGAGGGTGACCCTGATGCCGAAATCAAGATCCGTGTCCGTGGCGGCGGTTCCATCACTCAGGATTCTTCTCCTCTCTACATCGTGGACGGTTTCCCTGTAGAGAGCATTTCAGATATTCCTGCATCGGATATCCAGTCTATCGACGTCCTCAAGGATGCCTTCTCGACCGCAATCTACGGTTCACGTGGTGCAAACGGTGTTGTTCTCGTGACAACCAAGTCCGGCGCGGCAGGCAAGGTTTCCGTAAGTTACAATGTATATTGGGGCCAGAAGAAGATGGCCAACAAGGATGCCATCCAGGTCATGAGTCCTGGTGAGTTCGTGAAACTCCAGTGGGAACTCGGTGTGCTCAACGACGATCTTGATGATGAGTATATTCCTGCATACGGTGCTTGGGCTGATATGGATCAATATGCTTCAATGACTTCAAATGACTGGGTGCAGCAGGTTTTCGGCCGTACAGGCAATACAATGAATCATAACCTTTCGGTATCAGGAAGTTCTGACAAGGTGAAGTGGACAGCAAGTTATGCACACCTCGGAGACAAGGCTATCATGCTCGGTTCTGACTACAAGCGTGACAACATCACCTTCAAGACCCAGTACAAGCCTATCAAGCAACTCACATTCGATTTCAATGCAAGATATTCACGCACTGAAGTCATGGGTGCCGGTTCGAACTCTATCAACGACTCCGGTTCCACTTCAGGTACTTCTGCACGTCTGAAACATGCGGTACAGTATACTCCTATCCCTGTTACCGGTGCAGCCTCAGATTCTGACCTCGAGGAAGACTATGGCGACAACGCTCCGCCTCTCCAGTCTGTTGCTGACAACGACCGTCGCAGAATCCGTGAGAACTGGACTCTCAACGGTGCAGTTACATGGCATATCATCGACAATCTCAACCTGAAGGTTGAAGGCGGTCTCGACAACTATTCTCAGGAGGATAATCGTTTCTACGGTCTCACTACCTACTATGTAGGCAATACTGCGACTATCAAGAACCAGCCTGCTAACCTCTACAGCAACAATTTCAGGACCAAGTACCGCAATACAAACACCCTGAACTACAACTTCTCAGATGTGTTCGAGAATGACAAGCACAAACTTGACGTGCTCCTCGGACAGGAACTCATCATCACCAAGTCGAACACATTGTCGACTACAGTCGAGGGTTTCCCTTCATTCTTCACTTCTGCTGATGCTTGGAACTTCATGGCTTCAGGTACCGCCATCTCATCCAACAATTATTTCAATGCAGATGATAAACTGCTTTCATTCTTCGGACGTGTAAACTACGACTATGACAGCAGATACTCTGTATCGGCAACTCTCCGTGCTGACGGTTCGTCAAAGTTCGCTGCCGGCAACCAGTGGGGCATCTTCCCTTCTGCTGCGGCTTCATGGACTATATCAAATGAGCCATGGTATGAGGCAGGTGACATAATGGATACCTTCAAGGTTCGTTACAGTTATGGTACTGCCGGTAACAACAACATCCCTACAGGCGTGTCTTCAATGGCATTCTCTGCAAATGCGACGACATGGCTCTCAAATGCCGATACGTACTGGACTACTACAAAGGTCGGCGGCAAGACCATCATGCCTAACCCTGACCTTACCTGGGAGACTACCATCTCTCACAACATCGGTCTCGACATGTCGTTCTTCAAGGGCAGGATCAATACTACTCTGGAGTTCTATAACAATACTACTAAAGACCTCCTCATCCAGTTCCCGACAGCAGGTTCAGGATATGACTATCAATACCAGAACATCGGTTCGACACTCAATAAAGGTTTTGAGGCTACATTCAACTTCGTCATAGTTGAGAAGAAGAACTTCGGTCTCACTCTCGGAGCAAACATCAGCATCAACCAGAACGAGGTCCTCAGCCTTGGTGGTCTTGACAGAATCGATTCTGAGTCTACCTGGGCTTCCACAGAACTTGGTCCTGACTTCGTTGTCCTTCCAGGACAGCCTCTCGGCCAGATGTACGGTTATGAGGTGTTAGGACGTTATGCTGCAAGTGACTTTATCCATGACGGAAAGAAATGGGTGGCAAAGGAAGGCGTAGTTGACGCTTCAGGACTTGTCGGCTCGAACTACTTCGGCCCGGGATCTGTCAAACTCAAGGACCAGAACGGTGACGGCAAGATCGATGCTTCAGACAAGACCGTTATCGGAAACGCACTTGCACTTGGTACCGGTGGTTTCAACCTGACGGGTTATCTCTATGGCTTTGATTTCTCCGCTAACTTCAACTATGTGTTCGGCAACGATATCTACAATGCCAACAAGATAGAGTTCACACATTCGAGAAAGTACAAGAAGCGTAACCTTCTGAGCACAATGGAATCAGACAAGAGGTGGACAAACATCGACTGGACTACCGGTGAGCAGATTACCGACCCTGCTGCTCTTGATGCTCTGAATGCAGGTACCACAATGTGGTCTCCGGCATGTCAGAACGCAATCTTCACTGACTGGGCTGTCGAGGACGGTTCTTTCCTCCGTCTTACATCGGCAACAATAGGTTACACCCTTCCTCAGAAGTGGACCATGAAGATCAAGATGCAGAAACTGCGTTTCTATGTGACAGGAACCAACCTCTTCTGCCTTACAAACTATTCAGGCTATGATCCGGAAGTGGATACCCGTCGTGCAACTCCACTTACTCCTGGAGTCGATTATGCGGCATATCCTAAGAGCATCGGATTCGTAGTCGGAGCCAACATTACTTTCTAATTCATCATATGTCATTCTGAACATAGTGAAGAATCTAAAACAATTAGAATTTATGAAACTGATAAACAAAATATTGATCGGCGCAGGGGTGTTGGCTGCGATGAGCGTGACTTCTTGTGACCTTACAAGTCCTACACCTTCTGCTTTTGATGAACCGAATGTGTTCTCCCAGTATGATCTGGCAGAATTCAATATCTTCTCAATATATGAAGTATTCGGCCATACAAACTCCCATCGTGCACGTTACCTTCCTTGGTATGGATTCAATACCGATATCGAGATATATCTTGACAGTGGTGAAAAGGATGCCGATGAAAAGAGTGATATCGTTCAGTATGCAATCAAGACCAACAACGGACAATTGAACCTGGCCAACGGACCATATAATGAACTTATGGTCGGTGTAGAGCGTGCGAATCTTTGTGTGAGAGGCCTCCGCAGTTATGGTAATGTGAAGGAAGATCCGAAGATGGCCGAACTCTTGGGTGAAGCCCTTGTGGCTCGTGCACTTATCTATACCGAACTTCTCAAGGCTTTCGGTGAGGTTCCGGCACGTTTCGAACCTATCACACCAGAGACCATTTATCTTCCGAAGTCAGACAGGGATGTCATCTTCAAGCAACTTCTGGCTGATCTGGAAGAGTCATTCGATTATCTTGCATGGCCAGGTCAGAGCGACGCGACAATGAAGACAGACCGTCCTAGTCTTGCTTTTGCAAAGGGACTTTATGCACGTCTTGCGCTTATGGCATCCGGATATGCACAGCGTCCTGATGACGGCCTTGTCAATACAGGAAACAAAGGTTCTGTAAGATTGTCAACTGATCCGGAACTTTCGAAGGATGTCCTTTATCCGAAAGTTAAGGAGGCTCTTGAGGATGTCGTGACTAATTCAGGTCTCGAACTGTATTCTGACTATGAGCAACTTTGGAGAGATTTCAATAATTTCGACCTTGCTGCAGGAAAGGAAGTTATCTTCTCTATTCCTCTCGGAGATGCCCGCGGACGTTGGAATTATACATTCGCTGTACGCAACGAGGGATATACGAAGTGGAATCCTTCAACATCAAATCACGGTGGATCTGCTGGCCCTGTTCCGTCGCTTTTCTTCAAGTATGACAGGACAGGAAAGGATCAGCGTCGTGATGTAAGTTGCGTGAACTTCCATCAGACAAACGTCGAGGGTGATGATCTTTGTGTTCTCGCCGGAGCAGGTTCATGGTATTTCGGAAAATATCGTTTCGACTGGATGGAGACCCAGGGCTATAGCGGAGGAAATGACGATGGAATCAAGCCTGTATATATGAGGTATTCAGATATCCTTCTGATGCTCGCTGAGGTATGCAATGAGTTGGGTGATGATACCAATGCAAAGAAATATCTTCTTGAGGTGCGCAAGAGAGCGTACAGGGGATACGAGTCAGAGGCTGAGGCATATGTCAACGCTCTGTCAGGAAAAGATGCCATCTTCAATGCTATCGTTGATGAGCGTGCTCTCGAGTTTGTCGGTGAATTCCTTCGTAAGGCTGACCTTATCCGCTGGAACCTTCTCAAGACCAAGATGGACGAGGCAAAGGCTGAGATGTATGACCTTGCTACCAAGACCGGAAACGTATACTATAAGTATAATGATGACGGATATACTCTTTCACTGTACGGATACAATGAAGGTGAGTTAGGAGGAGATCCAGGTTCCGGCTGGAAGCCATATACAGATTCAAAGGGTGCTCCAGTGGAGAACTACTTCGAAGATATCAAGTCAGAAAGAATTGAAAGACTTTACAGGAATGACCCTGATACACGTCAGTGGTGGCCTATCTTCGACAATACTCTTACCAACAGTCAGGGTATGCTTATAAATGACTACGGATTCTAAATAAACCGAAACAGATATATGAAAAGAATATTATCAATAATGGCAATGGCCTTCGCTCTCGTCGTTTCGGCAGTGAGTTGTGCGGATGATATTCCTGAACTGCAGGAAGAACTCGCCTTGACCCGCTGTCTGGTTCCGACAGAACTCAGTGCCAAGATTTCAAACGGCCAGGACGTCCAGTTCAACTGGGTAAAGGCCAAGGGAGCAACACTTTTCGTGCTCGAACTCCATAATGACGAAGCAATGACCGATCTTTTCGAGTCATTCAACATCGCTCCGGAAGACCTTCCGTTCAAGATTTCATTGGAAGCAGACAAGACTTTCTATGCACGCGTAAAGGCTGTGGATGAGAACGGTGTGCTTCAGGATTCGAAGTGGGCTGAATTCGAAGATCCTATCCAGACTACAGCGGTAAAGCCTAACATGTTCCTTGAGTTTACTGCCAAGACATCTGAGTCTGTAACAGTTACATGGGAGGCTACAGACAGCGAACTCGAGCGTATCGAGTGGGCTGCAGGCGAGACTGTGGAGAAGAGGGACCTTACAGCAGAGGAAATCGCTGCAGGTCAGGCTACCGTTACTGGTCTTAAGCCTGCTACATCTTATACTGTATCTATCTGGTTCAAGAGTGCAAACCGTGGCGAGGTTGTCGCTCTTACCGATCCTGATCTTGAAGGTTTTGTAGAGGTTGCAGATGTTGCTGCCCTCAAATCCGCTCTTGCTGCAAAGCAGCCTAAGATTTATGTGACCGCAGCAGGTTCTCCATACGAACTTGGCGTTGTCGACCTTCTTGCCGGTGTCGAGATGGTCGGTGAGCAGGGAGTTGACGGTTCGCGTCCTGTCATCTATGGTGAATTCCATGTGGCTGACGGATATGACGGAAAGGCTGTCAAGTTCGAGACTGTGGAATTCAACGGTAAGGATGAAGCGTATGGATTCCCGTTCCAGTTGAAGAACGGTGGCGCTGAGAACAAGACATTTGAAAGTATCCTGTTCAAGAACTGTAACATTACCGCTTATAGTAAAGGTCTCATCTATGAATGGGGCAAGACCCTTACAACCGCTCGTCTTGCTTGGGACGGATGTGTGATCTGGAATGTAAACAAGAGTTTCGAGAACGGTGGTGACGGTATCGACTTCCGTGGTGCTTCAGATGTAAAGTCATTCGAGGTGATCAACAATACCGTATACAACGGCTTCAGAACATTCCTCAGACTTGATGCCGCTCTTATTGTCGGCGACCTCAAGATCGAGAACAACACATTCATGAATATCAGTTACAATGCCGGCAACGCCAATGGCAACAACAGCGGTATCATGGGTATCAAGTGCAAGCCTGCAACTGCAACATTCAAGCACAACCTTGTCATGAATATGCCTGACGGTTGCGGTCTATCCCGTAAGGCTGGTGCGAACCTCACTCCTTCTGAACTTGGAATGGTATATTCAAACAACCATTTCTATAATGTCGGTGAGAAATTCTTCTCTGACGGAGATGCTGCAGATCAGAACAACAAGGTATCCAAGGCTGAGGCTCTCGCAGGCGGCGGAAGCATTCTTTCTGTTGATCCTTGCTACAATGCAAAGGGTGGTGTCTTCAATCTTACAAATTCTGAACTCATTTCTGCAAAGGTAGGTGCTCCACAGTGGCAGGTGATCTTTGTGGAGAAGGCTGAAGACCTTACTCTCGCATGCCTTGAGGGTGCTCATACATGGGACTTCACAGATGCAAGATATTTCACCGGAACCGTTGAAAAGCACATGGTAAGAGATTATCTCTACATGGGAGCAGGTGATGTGAAGCTTGCAGTTGACGGTGGTGCGATCAACTTCTCTGCTGCAACAGTTACAAAGAAGAATGTCCCTCTCGACGGTTATGTGGCATTCAAGGTTGACAAGCCGGGTTCTGTATATATCAATGCCGTGGATCCTGAGGGTCTTGGAAATCACCTCGTTGTAGCAGTCGGACCAGTTGACGGTTCATCTGCTACAATCAAGGGTGGTGCAGTTGCAAATACTCACAATACTACCAACCAGAAGATCCTCATCAGCGATATCACTGAAGAGTCTCTTGTATACGTGTATGCATCCGGCCCTATCGGTCTCAGTGCTCTCGCATGGGCTCTCGACCTCAGTCAGGTCAATACTGCTCTGGACACTCCGGTTCCAACTATAGAACCTGAAAAGGTTGATCAGGGTGCTGCAACTGATGCAGTCGTTACATGGGAGCCTGTAGAGAATGCAGGATCATACTCTGTCGTATTCAGCGGAAAGACATACAATGTCGAGGAAGGTACGTCATACACTATAAGTGCGAATGTCGTCAAGTTCCTTGATGCCGGTTCATACAAGGTTGAGGTTTATGCAAATCCTGCAGAGGGTGATATCTATAACACCCAGTCATCTGCCGGCGTTGCTGTCCTTACTGTTGCTGCCAAGTCTACAGGCGGCTCGACAGAATTTGTCGTATCTTCTGTTGAAGACCTGATGAATGCAATCGCTAGCGGTAAGGAGGACATTACCCTTGCTTACTCTTCTACCCCATACGAGATTGGAAGCATTACGCTCACAACTCCTCTCCGTCTTACAGGTCAGGTAGTTGACGGTGCATATACTCCTATCTCAGGAAGTTTCAAACTCTCTGGAAATGTGAAGGCATTCATCCTCAGAAATCTCGACATTGATGCTACAAATGCAGAAGGTGCGCTGATCATTGATGACAAGACTGCTGAGAAGGATGAAAACGGATATCAGGTAGTGGCTGATACTGTTGCAATATATGACTCGTATATACACGATGGTGCTCCTCGTCTGTATGACAATAGCGGTGAGGCTGCTTCATGTGTACAGAACGTGATATTCGACGGCGTTCATGTCGACAATTACTCTAAAGGCAATGACATGATAGACTTCCGTGCAGGTCATTACCACAGAGTCCTTATCGTCAACAGTACATTCTCTAACAGTGCCCGTACATTCATACGTACCAATACTGGTAATGAGATAAACTATCTGACAGTACGCAACAATACATTCTACAAGGTCGCTACAAATCCTTCAAG
Source organism: Bacteroidales bacterium (assembly GCA_017471965.1). Taxonomy (GTDB): domain Bacteria; phylum Bacteroidota; class Bacteroidia; order Bacteroidales; family UBA932; genus Cryptobacteroides. Next base: position 17,630 of record JAFURF010000013.1, on the reverse strand, counting down.
CAAGGATAACAACGGTCTCTTCCATGTAAGGAGCACTTCAGGTTCAGGAATGATCGACTACAGGATTATGAACAACCTGTTCTATTCTATCCTTATTGATAAGGAACCAGAGAATGCTGCCGGTTATCCTAAGTTCATCAGCAAGAACTCTGCGGCCCTCAAGCCGAATGTAATTGCGAATAACTATTTCTACAACATCGAGGAGCGTGATGATAAGTCTGCATACTCATGGTGGACAGTCAACTGCTCACGTGAGGAAGGACTTGCTGGCGGTGGCGCAGTTCTCCCTTCTGATCCTTGCAAGGATGCAGAGAACGGAGACTACACACTCACCAACGCTGTCGCTATGAATGCCAACATCGGTGATCCTAGATGGAACCCTATGAGGGGCAGCAATCCTACTTCGGAAATTTCTGTAGAGAATGTGACAGACCTCCTTACTGCAATTTCAGCAGGAAAGAAGACTGTGACACTGAAGGCCGGAACCTATGACCTCACAGAGGTTACAGATGTCGCTGATGTTGCAGGAGGAAAACTTACCGTTGTCAATCCTCTGAACCTCGTAGGTGAAGACGGTGCTAAACTTATCGGCTCGTTTGTCCTTTCTGGTGACAAGGTCAGTGTGTTCACTATCAACGGCCTTGCTGTTGAGGGTATCGGTGACTACCTCATTACAATGGCAGATGACGCTGCTGCAGGTAGTGTTTCACTCAAGAATACATCTGTAGTCAAGACAGGTGGTCTCATCTATGGTGCCAAGAACAAGGGTGCTTCATTGAATACTCTTGAACTTTCAGGTTGTCATTTCGATGAGGTCGGTACCAAGGACTTCATTGATTTCAGAGACGGTACTACACTGAATGCAGTACGCGTTGTAAACAATACGTTCGCAAACGGTATCCGTACATTCGCTCGTATTGATGCGTCATGCGTATGCTCTAGCATAAACGTTCAGAACAATACCTTCTATAACATCTGCTTTACAGACAGCAAGGACAATAACGGTATCTTCCATGTACGTTCGACAGGTGTGACTTCTTCTGCATTCACCGTGACAAGGAATATCTTCGCTGCGATGAAGAAGGAGGCTGATGCACCGTCTAATGCTAACGGATATCCTAAACTTGTCAGCACAAATTCTGCTAACGTCATCCCTACGTTCTCTCAGAACTATTATTATGATGTTCAGTCAGATGAGACTGCAGACTATTGCTTCTGGACCAAGGACAGAATCACTCAAGCTGATGCTGTTGCGGGTTATGGCGTCCTTCTTTCCGAGGATCCGTTCAAGGCTGCTGCAGACGGTGACTTCACGCTTGTGAATGCTCTTGCAATGTCTGAAAGAATAGGTGACCAGTGCTGGAATCCAAACAATACAGCCCGTCCTGATGACTGGTTCGCTGTAGCGTCTCTCGAGGAACTTCTCACTGCTATTTCGGCAGGAAAGAAGAACATCGAACTTGCATACGGTACATATGACCTCAGTGATGAGTCGGTTGTCAACGAGTCTGTTGCCAACAAGAAACTCACTGTGGTTTCAGACCTTAACATCAAGGGTAAGAAGAAGGACGGTCTGATGCCTAAATTCATCGGCTCATTTGTTCTTTCCGGAGAGGCTGTCAATAATTTCTCTGTCAATGGACTTGATATCGAAGGAATAGGAGATTATCTGGTGACCATGGCTGATAATTCCAAGGTCGGCAAGGTGACACTCAGAAACAACAACGTCCTCAAGACAGGTGGACTCATCTACGGTGCAAAGGATAAAGGATCGTCACTTTCTACACTTGAAATGACAGGTTGCTACTTTGACGAGATAGGATCCAAGGACTTCATCGATTTCAGAGATGGAACAACATTGAATTCGGTTATAGTAATGAACAATACCTTTGCAAACGGTATCCGTACATTTGCCCGCATTGATGCCAAGTGTACATGTTCAGTAGTCAAGGTTCAGAACAACACATTCTTTAACCTCTGCTATGCTGACAACAAGGATAACAATGGTATCTTCCATGTAAGGGCTTCCTCACTTCCTGAATCAAGTTATGTTGTACGTAATAACCTGTTTGCTTCTATGCATAAGGTTGAGGGAGCACCTTCTGATGCGAACTCTAACGGATATCCAAAACTTGTTTCAACAAACAAGGCCAGCCATATCCCTACATTCAGCAATAACTTCTTCTATGACGTCGATACTGCTGATGCTGCGACAAGTTGGTTTACAGCAGGTTCACATGAGGGAGTTACAGAAGCGGACATGCTCGCCAAGGCTACAGCAGATGGTGGTGCAGTTCTTACTGAATCTCCATTCACCAATGAGAAGCCTGGTGAATCCGGCAAGTTCAACGTAACCGTAACTTATGACGGTATCGGTGACCCACGTTGGTAATCGTCCAGCAGCCATATAATGATCCGGGGCAGCCAAGTGGCTGCCCCGTTTTTTATGCGCTTAATTCAGTTGATAGAAGTTTATGTCCCATGTCTTTCAGAGTGTGGTTGAGAATCTCTATTTCTTGTCTTGTGAATCTGACAGTTTTCCCGTTCACAACTTCTGTAAAACGGATGTTAAAAGGTAAAAACAGAGTCAGTCTTACCTTTCAGACGTTCATATCATGTCATTTGAGCAATGTTCCTGTTTCAAACCTCTCGAATCCGATAGGTAAAGCCTTGGCGAAAAGCAGTTCTCCGGTCAGAATCAAAAAGTCGGGCGATTTTTTGTTTCTGATGTCTGTTTTGTGTGAAAAAAGTGGTTTTCCCTGACTTTTTTCTTTTAGAATCAAAAAATAGGAGGATTTCTTGATTCTGATCGGACAATTGTGTAAACTTCTATATCTGCAAAGTTCTGTGTCTGAAATTTGTTTGATTGTTTGTAAAAGTCAAACAAATCCTATTCGAAGAGGTTGCGTTTAGGAAGTTTGTCGCTATAGAGTTCGCGGCACTGGTTGAAGAGGGCTTCGGTGTAACGGGCCTGGCCTGGTCCGCGGTATGTGCTGGTATTGGTTATCATGACCCAGCATTCTCCGTCAGGGAATTGTCTGATCAGGGCGCATGTGCCCGAAAGAGTTCCTGTCCTGCTCCATCCTTTTTCAGGAGCCGTATCGTTCCAGCCCAGAGAGAAGGTGTCCTTGTCGAAATACTCGATCATCTGCTCGAATGCTTCCTGCGAGATTATGTCCGGGACTTCGGGGCGTCCGTCGATCGAGGCTACAAGTCGTGCAATTTCAGCAGGGGAGCCGCACCATGCGCCTGCCCCGCTCAGAAGAGGGATGTTGTTGCCTCCGTAGCATCTTTCCACCATCAGTCCGCTGTCGTTGTATTCCTCGATGTATTTGCCGTCGCCTTCATGCGTGTAATAGCGTACTTCATTTGCCCTTCTGTCTTCATAATATGTTCCTGCTATATGCATGTCGAAACATCCTGCCGGAGCAAGAACCTCCTTACGGATAAATTCTTCATACGGCATTCCTGACACGTGTTCGATGATTTCCGAAAGAAGGAGATATCCGAAATTGGAGTATTTCTGCCACGAACCAGGCATGAACCTGAGGTTGTGTTTCAGAACTAGTCCGAAGAAATCCTCCTTGCAAGGCGGACAATCCAACTGCAACTGATGCTTCACATCCCGTGACGAGAAGAGGGGGTCCCTGTAGAATCCTCCCTGATGTCTGAGGAGATGTTCTATGGTGATCTTATGATGGTTCCTGTCCTTTATGACAGAAGCGAATTCCGCATCCTTTAGTATGCCTGAAGGCCCGAATACTGTATCCTTTATGCTCAATGAGTCCCTGTCCTGCAGTACCATGATGCCTGCGGCAGTAATCAGTTTTGAAACGGATGCCATGCGCAGGATATGCGAAGGTTCCATTCTGATCCCGAGTTCTTCATCGGCCCAGCCGTAGCCCTTGGCATATAGAAGGGAATCGTTTCTGGTAATGGCCAGAGATGCGCCTTTCATGGCCCATTTCCTGAGATATGTTTCCACCTTCCTGTCGAGGCCCGCCAGTTCGGCAAATGAGGATGAATCATTGCACAGGGTCTGGTTGAGATAGACCCTAGGCTTCTGCAGTTCCTGGGGTTTGGGTATCGATCTGTGAAAAATGGCAGAGGCTGTTGCTGCCAGGGCCAGTCCTGATATGAGTATGGTCAGAATCGTTGTCTTCTTCATCTGTTAAAGGAGTCCTGCCTTGCGGGCGAAGTCAATAATGAATTCAGCGGTACCTTCAATGCCGAGAATGCTTGAATCGACGCAAATGTCGTAGTTGGATGCCTTTCCCCAATCTCCGAAGGTGTAATAGTTATAATACTCTTCTCTGCCTTTGTCCCTCTTTTCCAGCATTTCCAGAGCATCGTCATAGGGTATTCCTGCGCGGTCCGAGACTCTTCGTGCACGTTCTTCAGCAGGTGCAGTAAGGAATACATCGAGGGTGTCGGTCCTGTCTCTGAGGATATAGTCCGAGCATCTGCCTACGATGATGGCGGACCCCGTTTCGGCTAACTTCGAAATGGTAGCGCTCTGCAGTTTGAAAAGGCTGTTCTCGCTCATGTAGTTGTCCTGATCCGTGCTGAAGCCGTTGGCAAAGATGGAAGTGAAAGTGAAGAAACTCCTTTTCTCGTCCTTCCTGACGAAAAGTTCCGCACTGAATCCGCTGTCCTGAGAGGCCTTGGTAATCAGTTCACTGTCGTACACGGGGATGCCAAGTTTCCGACCAAGTGCATCGGCAACAAGTTTTCCTCCTGCTCCGAACTGTCTTCCGATGGTGATGATGATCTTCTTTTCCATGGTTGTTTCTCCTATAATTGACTTCCTAATATTGACGGATCATCTCCGTCATTGAGTCTGTTGAACTTCTTGAACAGGCGTCCGAGCATCCAGGCCGTGAGGACTGTAGCCATGAGGTCGGATATCGGGAAACTCATCCATACTCCGTCAGATCCGAACCACAAAGGCAGGGCGTACAGAAGAGGGAGAAGGAACAGAATCTGTCTGGAGAGCGACAGGATCACGGATTTTCTCACCATTCCGAGGCTCTGGAAGAAATTGGTCGCGATCATCTGGAAACCTACGATAGGGAAGATGATGACCATTATCCTCAATGCTCTTGAAGATAAATCAAGCAGTTCGACGTCATGGGTGAAGATTCCGCATGCGAGTCTTGGAATGAACATGCCGACGATGAAGCAGAGAGTAGTCATGCACATGGCGAGTTTGGCCGTCTTCCAGAACACTTCCTTAACACGCGAATATTGTCTTGCTCCATAGTTGTATCCCGCTATAGGCTGCATCCCTTGGTTCAGACCCATGCATATCATCATGAACATGAATATCAGTCGGTTGCATATACCGTATGCTCCGATTCCGAGGTCTCCGCTGTATTTGCGCAACTGCTGGTTGATGAACAGGGTCACAAGACAGGCGGCAGCATTCATCAGGAACGGTCCCATGCCTATTGCAAGAGAGTCCTTTGCCACTCTCATGTCCAGACGGACGATCCCTTTCTCAAAATGGAACGGTCTGTTCTTGTCATTGAAGTGGTGCAGCACTACGAACATGGCGACTGTCTGTGCTATTACTGTCGCCCAGGCTGCTCCGGCAATGCCCATGTCGAGGACAAAGATGAAGATAGGGTCCAGTATTGCATTGAAGACCACGGTGAATATCGTCAGACCCATCGCCTTTTTCGGACTTCCGGAAGAGCGCATCGCTGCATTCAGACCGAAGTACAGATGGGTGATGATGTTTCCGATAAGTATGATGGTGATGTATTCCTTGGCATAGGGGAGAGTGTTCTCGCTCGCTCCGAAGAAATATAGGATAGGGTCTATGAATACCAGGGCCAGGGCCATGAATACGAATCCTATGATGATGTTCAAGGTCACCACGTTGCCGAGGACCTTGTTTGCCGCCTTGTAGTTCTTCTGTCCCAGAAGGACAGAAAGCATAGTTGCGGCACCTGCTCCTACGAGGGTTCCGAATGCAGTGGAGAGGTTCATCAGAGGGAAGGTGACTGCCAGGCCGGAAATGGCCAGTGGTCCCACACCCTGTCCGATGAAGATGCTGTCCACCATATTATAAAGCGATGCCGCTGTCTGCGCTATGATGGCAGGCAGGGCATATTGCTTAAGTAGTTTTCCGATTTTTTCTGTGCCGAGTTCGACAGGTACTGCTGACTTTGTTTCCGCCATCTTAGTCCTCCGGCTTTGCTACTAGTTCGATTTCAAATATGAGAGGAGCGAAGCCCGGTATGCTTGAACCGCTTCCGGAACTTTGGTAGCCGTAGTCAGACACAAATACGCCGATTCCTTTTTCCATGCTGCGCATCTGCCAGAGTGTGAGCGCAAAACCGCTGATGATGGAAGAACTTGAAGATCCCATGGTGATGTCTTCGTATTTCTCGCCCCAGTTGATCTGTACCGGCTTGTAACTCTTGCTTGCGGAGTAGAGGCCGTTGTCTTTTGCGACTCTTTCTATAGATGTGTCAAAGACAAGGCCGTTCAGGAGTCTTCCCGTATAGTTGATGTAGAGCGTTGTATCAGCCTTGAATGAAGTGGTGTCTGTCGGAGCCTCTAACTGCTTGTAGTAGAATCCTCTATGGTCAGGCAGACTGTCTGCCGGGGTCATTGCTCCGAATATGTCTGTATTGGCGCTGAAATATTTTCCGATCTGATTTTCCTGCCATTCGCCCATGTTCTCGGTATAGTCCTCCACGGTCAACTCATAGATGGAATTTGAATAATTCGATGCATTGTAGTCATCGCTGTCCGGGGCCAGATATTCCTCTTCTGTCTTGTATACCGAATAGTTCATGAGCCAACTCGGAATGATTACTTTCCTGTAGCCTCCGATCTTCATTCCGACAATGGCTTCCAGAAGTCCTGCCGGATTGGATCCCTCCGGTGTGGTCAGGAACTTGGGACCGTAGTATGATGTGGTATCATAGTCTCCCAACTGCTTTGCGGTCTGCTTGTCTGTGTATGCGCTGATGTTCCCGTCGAGATCTGTCATCCTGTAATCCAGATATACATATCCGGCATCTCCGACTTCCTTACCTGTGCCAGGCTTGTCCTCAAGGATATATATGCCGAGGCCGTACGGTCTGGCATCAGGATGGTTCACCTGCATCCAGGCATCGAAAAATCTCTTGTTCCCGTCATTCGGACCCACACTGGAATGCTTTGCACAACCGGCCAGTGAAAGGGCCGCTATCACATATAAGGTGGAAATAAAAATCTTCTTCATTCGTTTGAACTGAAATTTGAACCGACAAAGATAATAAAAAATACGTCAGGTGCTAATCATTTGTTACCCCGACCACCCAAATCTTATAAAGCAGCGCAGAGTTTGCAGGAATTATGCCAAAGTTCTCATTCCCAAAGCCGTATTTCCCGCTGAACAAGATTTCGCACTCTTCTCCTGCACGGACTCCTATGAGCCCGTCCTTCAGACCCTGGATGAGTCTGGCGTCGGACATATTTGTTTCATAAAGAGTGTATTCCGCATCCGTCAGGTCCCATCCGGCCTGTTCTGCCGATGCCTGATGATTGGTGACGAACATGTTTGACGTGCTGTAGTTTCCAGAGAATGTGTATCCGGCATAATAGAAGGATACGAAGCCGTTCCTTGACAGCATCTCTCCTTCTCCTTCTTTTGTCACAAGCCTGTTGGCACCTCCGTTTCGTTCGATGCGCATGTCTGTCTTGGATGAGAGATACTTGTCGATCTGATTCTCCTGATTGTTGTATGTGGCTTCAAGTTTGGACTTCATGCATGACATGCCTGCAAGGGTCATGAGCATGAGTGCGAATATTCTAAGCGTTCTTTTCATCTTTTGTGAAAAAATCATGTGTGTGTCTTTCAATGTATGCTGCCGCTTCTGCGATGCATGCGATGTCCTGCGGCATGTCCAGTCTTCCGCCAGCGGCGTTTTCGTGCCCGCCGCCGTTGAAGTGGAGTCTCGCGCATCTGTTTGCCGACGTGCCCTTCTTTGATCTTATGGATACGCGCACCCTGTCTCCATCCTCCTTCAGCAGCAGGCTCATCCTGACCTTTCCTATGGACAAAGGCATGTTGACGAATCCTTCCGTATCGCCCTCCGAGACTCCGTATGCCTCCTGTGTCTTTTTGTCAAGCACGATATATGCCACTCCGTCCTCGGTCAGTGTAAGGAGGTCCTTCATCATATGTCCCAGGACCCTGAGACGGTTTTCGCTGTATTGATTGTACAGAAGGTTGAGTATTCTGTCCCTGTCGACTCCGGCAGCCAGAAGGGATGATGCCATTTTCAGGGTTGAAGGATATACCGAGTTCGCGAAATTGTTGGTGTCGGTCGTCATTCCGGTCATCAATGCTTCGGCGCATGCTGCAGGGATCCTGCAGGCATCTCCTGCCACTGAAGGCATAGCCATCAGTATATGATACAGGAGTTCTGATGCCGATGATGTCTCCGTTTCCGAAAACGACAGGTCGAACTGCTCCCTGTCCGGGTTGAGATGATGGTCTACAAGAACCTTTCGTGCCCGCGATCTCTTCAAGGCATCTTCCAGAGTGTCCGTCCTATGGAAGGCGTTGAAGTCCAGGCAGAAGATGAGGTCGCTTCCATCAATTGCGCTGATTGCGTCTTCCGGCTTTTCTCCATATACGGCAATGACATCCTTCATGCCGGCATCTGCGAGGAAGTTGAGATACGAAGGGAACCTGTCGTTAAGTACGATCCTTGCCTCATGTCCCATTGCCCGTAGAAAATGGTATAGCGCGACAGAACTTCCCATGGCATCTCCATCCGGCTTCATGTGGGTCACGATGACAGGAGCAGCAGTTTCTTCAATCAGCCTGCACAACATCTGTATATTGCTTGAATTGATGTCAGTCATTGTTTGCGTCAATCATTTGATGGTGCAAAATTACAAATTATATTGCATTTCATAAATCAATTTCCTAACTTTGTCCGGAATTTAAAAGAAAAAATAAAACACTAAAAATAATGGGTTCAATTGTAAAAAAGGTTTTCACCTATCTCATCCTCCCTGCATGCATCGTAGGATTGACTTATGCTCTTGTTCAAAGTATCATGGAGCCAGTGAAGTTCAACAAGCACAAGGACTATCGTTCTGAGATCGCTATCCAGCGTCTTAAGGATATCCGCGATCTTCAGGTAGCCTTCAAGAATGTGAATGCGCGTTATGCTTCTACTCTCGATTCTCTTATCATGTTCTATAATGAAGGTAAGATGAAGATTACTCTTCAGGTAGGTTCAAAGGATGACTCTCTTGCCATGGCTCATACGGATGCCATCAAGAAGAAGTTCCGCAACCTCAAGGGTGATAAACTCAACGAGAAACTCCACGAACTGTATCTTGCCGGTGAGCAGAATCTCGTATTCCAGGTGAGCAGTGACATAGCGGTTAAGGATACTCTCTTCAATGACCGTCCTGGTTTTGTGGTCGATTCGATCGCATTCATCCCATTCAGTGGCGGAGACTCTGTCATCATGGAGTCTACAATCAAGAAGGTGTCGGGTGTGAATGTTCCTCTCTTCGAGGCAAAGATGCCTTACAAGAGCCTTCTCAGAGGTCTTGATAACCAACTCCGCATCAATCTCGATGCAGAGCAGGAAGACAAGGGACGCTACAAGGGTCTTATGGTCGGAAGCATCGACGCTCCTAACAACAATGCAGGTAACTGGGAGTAGCCTATATGCTTGAAAATACAAACAGAATATCCATTCAAGTCGGCTTGAGTGGATATTCTTTTAAAATAGAAGGTACAGAAGGTGTCCGTCGTTCCGGATGGATGTCTTCTGAAAGAATTTTTACTACTCCTGAACTGCAGGTAAGATATGATCAGGTGGAAATTGCGGTGTTCACTCCCAAGTGCGCACTGGTCCCTTCCCCGTTCTATGGCAGTGATGGAGCACGTGCCGCACTTGAAGATGTTGCGGACCTGAAGGACGGCGATCCGGTTGATGCTGTCGAGGTCAAGGCTTTTGATGCCATGCTCATATATTCCAACTCAATAGGTGAGACCCTGTCCAAGGTGATGTCAGAGACAGTGGTAAGGGCTGACGGCAGCAAGGTGGATCCTCTTCCGGAGTTGTATTACATTCTTGAGTCCTTGTCCGGACTGACAGAATACAACAGGATCATTGCTTCATATATGGATGGCTATCTCTATCTTGCCATTGCACAAGGGAAGACCCTCCTTCTGTGTAATTCCTATGAGGCTCCGGACTTCACCACGGCACAATATTTCATTTTTCTGGCGATGAAGAAACTTCAACTTAATATGGAGGTCTCTACAATATGTTTCAGGACTCCGTTGAACGAAGATGAGGAGATGTCTCTTTATCGGTATTTCAAGAATGTAGAGCAGATTTAGCGTATATGAGGATTATCGGAGGCAGACTTAAGGGAAAGACAATACTTCCGCCGCAGGGTTATAAGGCTCGTCCTACTACGGACTTTGCGAAGGAAGGACTGTTCAATATTCTCAACAACGAGTATGATATGGAAGGATTGCAGGTTCTGGACCTTTTCGGAGGTACCGGTGCCATTTCATACGAATTCGCCTCACGCGGTGCCTCCATGGTATATTGTGTGGAAATGCTTCCCCTTCATGCCAATTTCATAAAGTCGCAGGCGGCAAAGTTCAATATGAAGAACCTTACGGTCGTACGTCATAATGTCTTTGAATTTCTGGATATATGCCGTGAGAAGTTCGATATAATCTTCGCCGATCCTCCTTACGCATTGGAAGATCTTGCGACAATCCCGGACAAGATATTCGCGAAAGACATTCTGCATCCCGGAGCATATTTCATCCTGGAGCATCCTGATGAATACAGTTTTGACAGCCATCCGTATTTCGTCAAGGAAAAGAAGTATGGAAATGTACATTTCTCATTTTTCGAAATGCCTCAGGCGTGAATTTAATACCATCAACTTATGAAGACTGTTCTAACCTCAATATTTGTCTTATTCCTGTTCTGTTCTTCTGCAGCGGCTCAGACAGCCAGCAGCCTTTTCTGGAGGAGTGATTCCCTGCAGGTGCAGGAAATCGTATCTGAAACCGGCAACCAATATAATAAGGTGGGCCATCACGGACCTGCCGTAGAGAACAGTCATATGGCGCTGCGCATATATTTCAATGACAGCGGTGCGGTGGATCTCTATTCCAAGAGCGGAAGAGGAATGGAACTCAAGGAATATAAATGGTATCCTGATTCATTGCAGATTGCTAATGGAGCAGGAAATGATGAATACCTGGTCGGAAAGACTGTCGGTCTGGGAGGCTTTGCTCTATGGGACGGCGAAAAGGAAATCAAACTTGTCGCAACCAAAGGGCGTACGGCGCGTGTAGGGGATACAAAAAAGGGCTCATATGCGGAAATGATCGCATACGGAGTGGAGTATGCCGGTGATCTTGTCGACATCTCCATCAGGATAGACATGAATGTCAAGACACGTGAAGCAGTGGTTACAGCAAAGGAACTTTCCGGCAAGAAGGTCATGTTTCTTACAGGTGTGAATTATCATGAGGGACAGTCTGTGCGATATGATGAGAAACACATTCTTGTATGGGGTATCCATACGGGAGGGAAGACACCTTACGTGACTCCTATAGGTGCAGCGATGACATTGTCCGGCAAGATGTTCCCTACCGTGGAGAAGACTGAAAATATGGTCAGAGCCATTTCGAAACCTACGTCAGAGGTTCAGACGAAGGTTGTGGCAACATCGACCAGAGAGGCCGAACTTAATACTATGAAACGCTTTGAAGCGTATATTTTCAATTAGTTAGTGTAGTTATGAAATTTAACCTGAAAGAAGTGTTCGAGCCCAAACTGTTCGGGCTGTTCAGAAAAGGTCAGTATGATGGAAAGACCTTCACTTCAGATCTTATCGCCGGCATCATCGTCGGTATCATTGCGTTGCCTCTTGCCATAGCATTCGGTATAGCAAGTGGAGTGACCCCTCAGCAGGGTCTGATCACGGCAATAGTGGCCGGTTTTCTTATTTCATTCTTCGGAGGGTCCAACTTCCTGATCGGAGGCCCTACCGGAGCATTCATTGTGATTGTCGCAGGTATTGTAGGACAATATGGAATGCAGGGGCTCATCATTGCTACCATCATGGCGGGAGTCTTTCTTGTCATCATGGGTGTCTGCAAGATGGGCGCGATATTCAAGTTCATACCGTATCCTATCGTTGTAGGATTCACGAGCGGTATCGCCCTGACTATATTCTCGACGCAGATGAAGGATTTCTTCGGTCTGCCTCTTGACCTGCAGGTGCCGGCGGGATTCATTCCCCAGTGGGCCTGCTATTTCCAGAATATAGGAAGCATAAACTGGGTGGAACTGGTCATGAGCGTAGTCTGTCTTGTGATCTGCTTCAGTTGGAGCAAGGTGACAAAGAAGGTTCCGGGCTCTCTTATCGCTCTGATCATAGGCACCGTTGCATCTGTGCTCCTGAGCCGTTTCGCGGGGATCGAGTTCGCTACCATCGGTTCCAAGTTTCCTGAATTGGCAGACGGCTTGCCTATGCCGAAACCTGTCGCTCCCGAGTTCGATTACGAAACCATAAAGGGACTGGTCTCTCCGGCCTTTACAATCGCCATCCTCTGCGCCATAGAGTCGCTTCTTGCAGCCATGGTGGCTGACGGTGCTACAGGAAAACAGCATAACTCCAATACGGAACTCATAGGACAGGGAATCGCCAATATCGTTACTCCGCTCTTCGGCGGTATTCCTGCTACAGGAGCCCTTGCGAGGACGATGGCCAGCATCAACAACGGAGGAAAGACTCCGGTTACAGGTATAATCCATGCAGTCGTGCTGCTGCTCATATATCTCTTCCTGATGCCTTATGCGGTTTATATCCCTCTGTCATGCCTTGCGGCAATCCTAGTTCAGGTGGCATATAACATGAGTGAGTGGAAGACCTTCAAGTATCTTCTCCGTGGTGACAAGTCGGATGTCGCTGTGCTTCTCCTTACCTTCTTCCTCACTGTCATCGTAGACCTTACAGTTGCAATCGAAGTAGGTGTCGTACTCGCCATCGTTCTATTCGTGCGTCGTGTCATGGAGACATCCCAGGTCAAGGTCCTTCAGGAAGACTTTGTGGCTGCTACTGAGGACCCTGAGAAGGCGGCAATGGAGAATACCGACCGTCTCGACATCCCTGCCGATGTAGAGGTATATGAAATTGACGGACCGTTCTTCTTCGGTCTTGCAAGCAGATTCGAGGAATTGGAGCAGGTGAAGAAGAAAGGAACCAAGGTGCGTATCATAAGGATGAGGAAGGTGCCTTTCATTGATTCTACCGGTATCAACAACCTCCGCAACTTGTGCGAGCGTACCCATAAGAGGGGAGTGACCGTAATTCTTTCAGGTGTGACTGAAAAGGTACATCAATCCCTTGTCAAATTCGGTGTCGATCTGGAAATCGGTCCGGAATATATTTTCCCACACATTGTTCCGGCTCTTGAAAAAGCCCGCGAACTCGTAGGGACGAAGTGACACTCTGTCATTATGAGGAGCGAAGTGACGTGAGAATCTAATACCAATAATATATATATGTATACAAATGAACACGGCCTCTATGTGGCCCACGGTCCCAATGGCCCAATATCAATATGTGGAAAGATGGCTAACCGCCACGGTCTGATAGCCGGTGCTACCGGAACAGGAAAGACCGTTACACTTCAGGTGCTGGCCGAGACTTTCTGTCAGGCCGGTGTCCCTTGCTTCATGGCTGACATGAAAGGTGACCTTTCCGGAATCAGCCAGAGCGGCAGCATGAGCGGCTTCATAGAGAAGCGTTGTGCCGAGTTCGGTATAGAGTCTCCTGAGTTCGGACCTTGCCCGGTACGCTTCTTCGATGTGTTCGGGGAGCAGGGACACCCTATGAGGACCACCGTCTCCGAAATGGGACCGCAACTTCTTTCCAGACTTCTGGAACTGAATGAAACCCAGGAAGGAATCCTGAATATTGTCTTCAGGATAGCCGACGACAGAGGGCTTCTCCTTATAGACATGAAGGATCTTCGTTCGATGCTCAATTATGTGGCAGAGAATGCAAAGAAGTATACCGCAGCATACGGCAATATAACTGCGCAGAGTGTCGGAGCCATCCAGAGGGCTCTTCTGACCCTTGAAAACCAGGGTGCTGACAAGTTCTTTGCGGAGCCGTCCTTTGATATATATGACCTCCTTCAGTGTGAGCAGGGAAAGGGTGTGATGAATGTGCTTGCTGCTGACAGACTGATGCTGCAGCCTAAGATGTATTCTACATTCCTTCTTTGGCTGCTCTCTGAACTGTATGAAAGACTGCCTGAAGTCGGTGATATGGATCTTCCGAAACTCGTCTTCTTCTTTGACGAGGCCCATATGCTCTTTGATGAGACATCCAAGGCTCTGGTCGACAAGATCGAGCAGGTCGTACGTCTGATACGAAGCAAGGGAGTAGGAGTATATTTCGTGACACAGAGCCCGACAGACATCCCTGAAGAGATACTGGGACAACTAGGAAACCGTGTCCAGCATGCACTGCGTGCCTTCACTCCAAAGGACCAGAAGGCTGTGAAGACTGCTGCCGAGACTTTCCGTGCCAACCCGGACTTCAAGACCGCGGACGCGATAATGGAACTCGGTACCGGTGAGGCTCTGGTCTCTTTCCTTGATGAGAATGGTGCACCGTCGATGGTGGAACGTGCCAGGATACTCTTTCCTTTGAGTCAGATAGGTGCCGTCACAGAAGGACAGCGCGGACAGATAATCAATCAGTCCCGCCTTTATGGCAAGTATGACAAGATAGTTGACAGAGAAAGCGCTTTTGAAGTGCTGATGGAGGAGGCTGAAGCAGCGATGGCTGCCGAACAGGAAGCAGCAGAAGCTGCACAGAAGGCAGAAAAGGCAGAGAAAAAGTCCGGTAAGTCAGATGGAGGTAACAGTCTTCTGAAAGGCATCTTCGGTGCCGTAGTGGGTGCTGTGGTGACTAGCGTGACCAGTTCAATAGGAAATGAAGTATCCAAGAAGGTGACAGGCAAGAAGTCGAAGACCACTGCAAAGGATATTGCAGGCAAGGCTGTAGGCTCTGCGGCCCGTACGGCGACACGCCAACTCACTCGTAGCGTATTGGGAACTCTTCTGAAATAAGGACTTGTCCGGGCAGGGTCAATTGCTTAGCAGGAACACCCTCAGCAGATACAGAAGGAGAAGATGGGTGGGATAAAAAGCGTAGAACGCGTATTTGGCAAATTTACCTTTTGCGAATCCTCGTTTCCCGTTATATAGAAGTATAGGAATGAACGCCGTTCCTCCTATCCACCTGCTCGGCAGGACGCATGCTCCTATGATGCTCATCAGCACCTTACGCTCCTTGAGAAGGTAAAGGAGCATGATGAAGCCGAACCCGAAACAACCGTAATCAGCCCTTAAAGCGATGGATATAAGGAAAAGTGCAGCCAAATAGGTGCTGCATTTTTTTATGTCTTCCCTGTAACGTTCCAGAATGCAGATTCCGACATATCCAAGAAAGAGGGTGAAGAATACGTTCTGCCTGCCGAAGAAAATGTCTCCGCTTCTGGCAAGGTTCCATGGGATCTCAGATATCAGTGCAAACATCAGGAGGCTTATGCCGTATTTCTTTCTGTCATGAGTATGGACGTAGCCTTCTGTAATCAGAAAGGCGAATATCGGGAAAGCGGTCCTTCCTATGTAGTGGAACATAAGCCTAAGGGTGATTTCCTTGTCTCCGAGCATGAACAAGGACTCGTTCATGTCGAGGAAACTTCCCGGCAGAAATGCTGCGATATGGTCGAGAAGCATCGCAAGGCACGCAAAGAGTTTAAGTATCGAGCCGCTCATGATGGAAAGTTACATTAGCCACGCCGACGGATCCTCTCCCGCGGCAATGGCGTTACGGATGGCGGTAGACGATATGTCTACCGTTTCTGCTTTCAGGATTGTGATTCTATATGAGGCGTCTTCTCTCATAAGGTCTTCCTTGACGGCGTCCAGGTCATATCCGGAGCGTGGATATACTGCTGCGCTGTATTCCGTCAGGATCTTTTTGTAGTCCCTCCATCTGCGGATGTCGGCCAGATTGTCGGCACCCATTACCAGGGTGAATTCATTACCTGGCTCACGTTCATGCAGCGCATCCAGTGTCCTGATGGTATAATGAGGCTCCGGCATTGTCAGTTCGATGTCGTCTACCTTTACCTTTCCATGCGGGAAATGGCGGTTGACTGCTTCGATGGCAGCCTCGTACCGTGCCTGTCCGCTGGCGCTTGAGATGCCGTCCTTAAGAGGATTCTTTGGAGATACTATGAGGTAAACGCGGTCAAATCCCCCTTCGCCGACAAGATATTTCATTATGGCGAGGTGACCTATGTGCAATGGATTGAATGATCCGCTGTATACCGCAATGTTCATTTCTTATTTCTTGAGGAAACTACCGATTACCTCTTCAGCCTCGTCGAATGCCTTCTGAAGGTCGTCGTTGATGAGGACATGGTCGAATTTCCCGGCTGCGAACTCCATTTCAGATGCAGCCTTGGCCACTCTCCTGTCGATTGCTTCGGGTGTGTCTGTGCCACGTCCTATAAGTCTCTTCCGGAGCACTTCCACAGAAGGGGCCTGAATGAATACGGAAAGAGCCTGGTCTCCGAAGATTCTCTTGAGGTTCACTCCTCCCTGGACGTCTATGTCAAAGACAATGGCGTGTCCTTTCGCCCATATGCGCTCCACTTCTGACTTAAGTGTGCCGTAGAACGAGCCGGCATACACTTCCTCGTATTCGACGAACTTTTCCTCTTCAATCATGCTGCGGAACTCGTCGGCAGTGAAGAAGTAATACTCCACGCCATGCTTTTCCTGGCCTCTAGTGGCGCGTGATGTGGCGGATATCGAGAATTCAAGTTCCGGATACAGACCCAGAAGGTGGTTAACTATGGTGCTTTTGCCCGCTCCTGACGGGGCAGAGAAGATGATTACCTTATTGTTCATATTATTTTTTCAATATTCGGCAAAATTAGTTATTTTTGCCAAGATTTTAAGATAACGAAACGATTTTTAAACAAATTATAGCATTATGATTTCTTATAAGGAACTCGGCCTTGTGAACACCAAGGAGATGTTTGCAAAGGCAATCGACGGCGGCTACGCTATCCCGGCATTCAACTTCAACAACATGGAGCAGCTTCAGGCTATCATCTCGGCTGCTGCTGAGACAAAGTCTCCTGTTATCCTTCAGGTTTCAAAGGGTGCGCGTCAGTACGCTAACCAGACTCTTCTCCGCTACATGGCAGAGGGTGCAGTAGAGTACGCTAAGGAACTCGGTTGGGAGAATCCTCAGATCGTTCTTCACCTTGACCACGGTGATTCATTCGAGACTTGCAAGAGCTGCATCGACATGGGCTTCTCTTCAGTGATGATCGACGGTTCACACCTCGAGTATGACGAGAACGTTGCTCTTACAAAGAAGGTTGTTGACTATGCACACCAGTTCGATGTGACAGTTGAGGGTGAGCTCGGAGTGCTCGCAGGTGTTGAGGATGAGGTAAGCTCAGACCACCACACCTACACTAAGCCTGAGGAGGTTGTAGACTTCGTGTCACGTACAGGTTG
>JAFURF010000012.1 GCA_017471965.1 Bacteroidales bacterium | reverse complement strand
CGAGCAGGGTACCACAAACGGTACTTCGACCGGTCTGGACGGCGACTATGTCCTTACTGTTTCTAGCGCTGATGCAGTGGTCGAGATCAGTTGCATCGGCTATGCATCACAGACTTTCGTTGCATCACAGATGCCTGCGACCATCACTCTTGGAGAGGACGCAATGTTCCTTGATGATGTTGTGGTGATCGGTTACGGTACAGTGAAGAAAGGTGACATGACAGGATCGGTCGGCACAGTGAAGGCTGATGAGATCAACAAGGGTATGATATCAACTCCTACAGACCTCCTCAAGGGTAAGTCTGCCGGTGTGGTTGTGACTCCGGGAAGCGGTCAGCCAGGTGCTGGTGCAAAGATCCGTATCCGCGGTGAGTCATCAATGATCAGTTCGGACCCTCTCATCATCGTGGACGGTCTCCCTGTAAGTAACGACGGTATCAGCGGTATGGGTGACGTGCTGTCGTCAATCAACCCTAACGACATCGAGTCTTTCTCAGTGCTCAAGGATGCTTCTGCAACTGCAATCTACGGTTCGCGTGCGTCAAACGGTGTCATCGTCATCACTACAAAGAAGGGTGCAAGGACTGTTTCAGAGGTCCCTCAGATTAACTTTGATTTCAAGACCTCTGTCAGCCACGTAAGTGATTATGTGGACGTGATGGATGCCGCCACATACAAGGCATTCGTACAGTCTCAGGTCGATGCAGGAAAGGTTTCTGCAGATGCGATGAATGCAATGGGCACAGCAGATACCAACTGGCAGAAGGAAATCTATCAGGTGGCTCCTGCATACGAAGCAAACATCAGCCTTGCAGGCCGTGCTACAATGGGTGATGCCGGTGTGTTCCCTTGGCGTGTTTCAGCAGGTTTCCTTGCTCAGGACGGAGTCCTTAAGACTGACCACATGAACCGTGCTACATGGTCGGCAAACCTCTCTCCTTCATTCCTTGACGATCACCTCACAGTGAACCTCAATGCAAAGGGTGTATTCTCAAGCAACAGATGGGCTAACCAGAGTGCAATCGGCGCTGCAAACCGTATGAACCCGACTCTTCCTGTTTACGACAAGAAAGGTATCAACGGCTATTACACATGGTTTGCTGACAACGGTGAAGCCAATACAATGGCTACCATGAACCCGGTTGCTCTCCTCTATGACAAGAAGGACAAGTCTACTGCAAACCGTTTCATCGGTAGCGCACAGTTCGACTACAAGATTCACGGATTCGAGGACCTCAGGGTGAACGTGAACCTCGGTATCGACTATGCAAGTTCAGGCGGATACTCAGAGACTCCTATCGGATCAGAACAGTCAATCCATGATACTCAGCAGTCAGGATCGGGTTACCATAGCGAGTACACATACACTCGTCTCGACCAGACCCTCGAGGCTTATGTGGCATACAACAAGGACATCAACAAGCATCATGTGGATGCAATGCTCGGTTATTCATGGCAGCGTTTCTACAATGCTTCTTCGAACTTCTCGAACAAACTCAGTGATGGCGCAGTACTCGCAGAGTACAAGACCCCTAAGTCTGAACTTTATCTCGTGTCATTCTTCGGTCGTGTAAACTACAGTTATGACAACAGATATATGCTTACTGCAACCCTCCGTCGTGACGGTTCTTCAAAGTTCGTGAACAACAAGTGGGGTCTCTTCCCATCAGTCGCTCTCGGATGGAATATCGCAAACGAAGGCTTCCTCAAGGACAACGATGTCCTCACCACCATGAAACTCCGTCTTTCTTGGGGACAGACCGGTAACCAGGACGTTGTAGGACGTTATGAGTCACAGCCTACATTCTATAATAACGACCTCGGTTCATACTATATGTTCGGCGGACAACTCATCAAGCCTGTAACAGCTATCGGATACAACTCTGACCTCAAGTGGGAGACAACAACCACAATGAACGTCGGTATGGATTTCGGTTTCCTCAATGACCGCATCACAATGGGATTCGATGTGTATCAGCGTGAGGTTTCTGACCTGATCAACAACATCCCTGTTCCTGCGTTGGGCAACCTTACAAACTACCTCAACGTGAACATCGGTAACCTCGTGAGCAAGGGTGTCGAGTTCGAGTTCAATGCAATGGCAATCGACAATGAGAACTGGACATGGTCTATCGGAGGTAACATGGCTTACAACAACACCAAGTTCACAAAACTTACTGCAACTCCAAATGACAAGACCGGTGTTGCTACTGGTGGTATCTCAGGTGGTGTAGGTAACACTATCCAGATGCACCAGGTAGGTTTCCCTGTAAGCGCATTCTATGTGTATGAGCAGGTTTACGACCAGAACGGACATCCTATCGAAGGTGAGTATGTTGACCGTGACGGAAACGGAACTATCACTGCAGATGACAGATATTTCTATCACAAGCCATCAGCAGATGTCACACTCGGTTTCAACACCACATTGACTTACAAGAACTGGACACTTGCTGCTTCAGGACATGGCAGCATCGGCAATTGGGTATACAACAACGTTGCATCTGACGGTGAAATGATCGCTGACTGCTGGACCAACAGTTTCAACAGCAACCGTCTCAATTCCGCTGCGTTCTCTCTCTTCCAGAAGGCTCAGTATCTTTCTGACTACTATGTAAGGGACGGATCTTTCTTCAAGATTGACAACGTAACTCTCGGATACACATTCCCTAACCTCTACAAGGGCATAGATGACCGCAAACTTGGTCTCAATATATTTGCAACAGTACAGAATGTATGCACATTCACAAAGTATGACGGACTTGACCCTGAGGTTTACGGAGGTATCGACAACAACCTTTACCCACGCCCAAGAACATACGTGCTTGGTCTTAAACTTAACTTCTAAAACAGACAAGTGAATATGAAGACATTGAAATATATAATCAGCGTTATCGTATTGGCTGCAGGTCTCAATGCATGTGTGGGTGATCTGAACGTGACTCCTATTGACCCATCATTGAATACTGCAAATCAGGCTCTTGCAACGCCTGAAAACTATCTGTCTCTCCTCGGACAGTGCTATGCAGGTTTTGCCAATTCCGGATCGTATGGTCCTAACGGTGCAAACAACATCTCCGGTATCGACGGCGGTTTCAGCCAGTATTTCCGTGGCCGTTACCATCTTAACGGTCTTACAACAGATGAGGCTGTCTGCGGATGGAATGACCAGACTCTTCAGGATCTTCACGGACTTGCATGGACAACTACTGACGTATTCGTTGCAGCATACTATTATAGAATATTCTATCAGATCGCTGCATTCAACGAGTTCCTCCGCAAGGTTGACAATGCTGCCATCGCTCTTCCTGAAGCAGAAATATGGAAGGCAGAGGCTCGCACTCTCCGTGCGTTCTGCCTCCTCGAGGCTATTGATAATTTCGGTAACGTTCCATATGCAGACGAGACTGCTCCTATCGGAACAACTCCTGTTCAGATGACACGTGCAGAACTTTTCACTTACCTCGAAGGTGAACTCAAGGATATTATCGACAACTCTCCTCTCTATGCTGCCGGCAAGAGTGTTTACGGACGCGTAAACAAAGGCGTTGCTGCAATGATTCTTGCAAAACTCTATCTCAATGCCGAGGTTTATATCGGTACTAAGAAGTATGATGAGTGTGTTGCTGTCCTCAATACTCTTGACAGCGCTTACAAACTACACACGACTCCTAACGGCAAGTTCTCTGCATTCCAGGATCTTTTCCTTGCTGACAACCACAGATGTACAGACGAAATCATATGGGGAGTGGAGCAGGATGGAGTATATGTTCAGAGTTACGGTGTGACCAATTACCTTATCTTTGCTTGTACAGGCGGAAAGATGGATACCAATGAAGTCGGAATCTCATCAGGATGGGGCGGTCTCCGCACAACTCCTGAGTTCTACCAGAAATTCCCTACAAACGATGATCGTAACCTCTTCTATACCAAGGATCATTCAAAGGACATCGAGGATATCAGCGACTTTACGAACGGATTCGCATTCATGAAGTTCAAGAACGTGACCAGCGAAGGGGTGATTCCTAACCAGACAAAGAAGGTGGACGAGAAGACCGGTGAGGTTTCATATACAAACCCAGGTTTCGTGAACACTGACCTTCCTGTATTCCGTTATGCAGACGCTCTTCTCATGAAGGCTGAATGTGCTAAGCGTGGTGCGGTTAATGTGGACGGTCTTGCTGCATACAATGCTGTCCGTAACCGTGCCGGTCTTGAAAGCGTTTCGGATTACACTCTTAATGATGTACTTGATGAGCGTGCACGCGAACTTGCACTTGAGGGATGGCGCCGTTCAGACCTTATCCGCTTTGGAAAGTTTACCACAGCAGATTATCTCTGGCAGTGGAAAGGCGGCGTCAAAGACGGAAAGTCTGTCGGTTCGCACATGAACCTTTTCCCTATTCCAGAGAATGACAAGAATGCCAACGGCAATATCGATCAGAATGATGGATATTAATAGTTAATGATGAAAAAGATGAAAAAACTTTATATTATATCAGCATTGTTCATCGGTGCTCTTGCCTTCACAGCATGTGAAGAGCAGGATAAGACACCTGTGTTCACTGAGCCTACCGAATTCGTTCTTAACGAGCCGGTCCTCAAGAACAATTTCATCGACCTTGCAAAGTCGGAGTCTGTAGAACTTGCCTGCTCGCAGCCGGACTATGGCTTTACAGCAGCAACAAAGTATCAGATTCAGGTTTCAAGAGACGGAAAGTTCCTCAATGAATTTGACGAAAAGAAGGTTACTGGAGATTATGTGACCATTGACGTGGACTTCTCTACAGCACGTATGGATGTTCCTGCATCTGAAATTGCAATTGCTCTCACGCAACTCAGAATGGTTGATCTCGTAGCAGAGGATCCAGATATTACTGAGGATGAGATGAAAGCAAAGTTTCCTTACGAGACAGCCGCTTACATCAGGGTAAAGGCATCTCTCGCTGCCAGCGGTAAAGGTGAGATCGTATCTAATGTAGTAAGCATCGCCAACCTTCGCTGTCCTTACTCTCTCCCTGAAGTTTACACTCCGGAAGAGTTCTTTATCGTAGGTCAGTACAATAACTGGGATTGGGGTACAGCACTCGAGTTCATCCATTATAATGAAAACAACACAGAAGGAAAGGGTAAGACCGGTACATACTGGAGGCTTATCTATCTTCCTGCAGACGGCGGATTCAAGGTAAATGCCGCTAAGGAATGGGATGGCGGAGAAGTCGGATATGTCGCAGACGATCCTCTCTACAAGTACAATGACAATGCTTCAGCAGGTCTCAAGGCTTCAAGCGACGGCAATATGGTCGTAACCAAGGGGGGCTGGTATCTTGTTATAGTACGAATGGTCGTTGAAGGACGTGACATCATCTATACATTCGACATCAATAAGCCTGAAGTATACCTCATGGGTACCAATGCACCTGTAAACGACTGGAGCATCAATGAGGCTAACCTCTTCACTGTTCCAGCCGAGGCTGATGCCGATTTCGTTTCTCCTGCATTCGCATACGATACTGATGGTGACGGCGGAGTACGTGCATGTGTAATCGTCGGCCAGGACGCTTCTGGAAATCCTGATACAGGTACATGGTGGAAGTCAGAGTTCATGACATTCAACGGAAAGATCGAATACCGTGCGACCGGTGGAGACCAGGAACGTGTGAACGGAAAGAAGGGACAGAAACTCTACCTCAATTTCACCAAGGGTACTGGTTCGATTAAATAATCAATAAAAGATGACAATCATGAAGAAATTAGCATATTTGAGCGTATTTGCCGGTCTTTTCCTGACTGGCTGCATCGCAGGTGATTACGGAATCAAACCTGCTGATCCTCAGATGAACGAGCAGGATGAGATCTTGACCCTTGCCGGTGCCGTTTCTGTTGCGGAAGTCGCTGCCATCGACCTTGCTGCCGTAGAGGCGGATTCTGTTGCTGTCGGAACTGTTACCGTGACAGGACTTGATGCTGCAGATGATGTCAAGTATTATGTTACTTTTGACGACGTATATGAATTTGAAGTTGCGTCAGACCTTGAACTGTCTGTCAGAGAACTTCAGGCTATGGTTGAGGACGCATACGGAAAGCGTCCTGAAAACAGGACTTTCGAGACTGTCGTAAAGGTTAATGCAATCGTTGACGGAACTGCATTGCTTTATGAAAGCGAGGCTTTTGACGTGGTTCTCAAGCCTGAGGCTCCATTCATTTCATCGGCATACTATCTTATCGGCAACATGAACGGATGGAGCGAAACGGATTTCCTTGATTACAAATTCAAGCATAGTGACAAGGACGTTTACGAGGATCCTGTATTCACAATAACATTCACTGCAGATGCAGACTGCTACTGGAAGATTATTCCACAGTCGAATGTCGATGCAGGAAAGGTGTGGGATGAAGGGACAACAGGCGTTCTTGGAGTTGCTGTCGACGGAGATAGTGCCGCTGAAGGAACTCTCGTAACAACAAAACCTCAGGCAGGTAAGATTACAGAAGCGGGTATGTATATGATGACCATCAACATGATGGACTACACATATTCGATCAAGGCCCTCGCCGCTGAATATTATCTCGTAGGTGACAACTTCGCTTGGGACGTGAACACCAAGACGCATCTGATGTATGCCGAATCTGCAACAGTGCAGTCATATACAGGTAAATTCGACGGTAACCTCAAGTTCATCAATGGCAATGACATGGGTCAGGGAGACGCAGGCTGGGCATTCACTTATGGAACGCCAACTGATGGTGACACCTCTGTAAGCGGTGTGCTCAAGCAGAATGCCGGAGCGATCCACTCTCCTGAGGCAGGATATTTCACATTCAAAGCGGACCTGGATGCAATGACTTACACCTGGACCAGGCTTGACAATCAGAATCCGACTGAATACACCACAATCGGTCTTGTCGGTGAATTCTGTGGCTGGAATCAGGCATCTGACGATAACCAGATGACTCAACTTACTCCACATAACTGGTACAAGAGCATTACTCTTACAGACGGCAAACTTAAGTTCAATGCCAATAAGGAATGGACTATCAGTTGGGGAGGTGAGACAGATCTCAATATCGGTGACAACAACTATGGCGTTACAACTACAGCAAACGGCAAGGATATGTATGTACCGGCAGGTACATATGATGTCTTCTTCAATGACATCACCGGACGCTTCGTATTTGTAAGCAAATAATCCTTTTCGGACAGAAGGCCTTGACCGGCCTTCTGTCTGCCATTTAAACTATTCTTTATGGAGACAAAACTCAAATTCATTCTATCCATACTCTGTTCAGTACTCTTCTTTTCATGTGAAGGGCCTGAGCCGATAACAGAGCCTGAAGATGATGTGACCCTTAAAGCGGAGCCTTCTCTTCTGACTTTTTCTGACCAGGGCGGTTCGAAGACTTTCAATATCAGGTCTAATGCTTCTGCCTGGACGATTTCCAAGTCTGATGCTGATTGGGTTACAATCGACCCTATGACAGGCAGCGGAGATGGTATCATCACTGTTTCAGCACCAAAAAATGAAGGAGCGCGGCGTTCGACAGTCATATCAATCAATGCAGAAGGGGCAAAGAAGGTAGAAGTGACAATCGCCCAGGACAAGGTTGTCGAGCCGGAACTGGTCACCAGAATCTATACTGATCCCGAGACTCCTGATGCTGACGGACCATGTATCCTCTACTTCTCGGCAGGAAAGGGATCACCATTTCACAACAAGAATCATGACCTGTATGCCCACATCGGCATAAATGAATGGGATAAAGTCCAGGCCGGATGGGAGGAGAATACAGACAGATGCAAGTTCCAGAAAACGGATGTACGCAACATCTGGAAACTTGAGATTACTCCTTCGATCCGTGAATGGTTTGGGTTTGAAGATGAAGAATTGTTCAGGATATGCTGTGTAGTGAGAAATTCTGACTGTTCCGCTCAGTCATCAGATATGTTTCATGCGGTAAAGGACAACAAGTTCGGATTCAAGGCTGATCCTGTAGTAGAGGAAGCCATACCGGCAGGTGTGCACCATGGAATCAACTACAATGCAGACGGTTCCGTTACTTTCGTCTTCTACGATAAGGACCGTGAAGATAATTGTTATGACTGGTGTTACCTTATAGGTGAATTCAACGGATGGGAGCGCGTAGGAGAGTATGCGATGAAGCGAGATAATCAGGCTTGCTGCTGGTGGATTACTTGCGAAGGATTCGACACTGGTAGGGAATACCTCTTCCAGTATATGATCGGTGACGAGGATGACCGTATGCGTCTGAGCGACCCTTATGCCGAGATTGTCTATTCCGGAGATGACAAATGGATACCTTCGTCTACTTATCCGGAACTTAGGGAATACCCTTCTGAAACGGCAGGTTATGTTTCCGCTTTTGAAATCGGACGCAACAGTTACAATTGGCAGGTGCCAGATTTCAAGATAGAGGACAGGAACGATCTCATCATATATGAACTTCTCCTGCGTGACTTCACTGAAAATGGCGGTAAGGAAGGTAATCTCAAGAATGCCATGGCTAAATTGGACTACCTCGAGGCTCTCGGAGTGAATGCGATCGAACTCATGCCGATCCAGGAGTTTGACGGCAATGACAGTTGGGGCTACAATCCTAACCATTATTTCGCGATGGACAAGGCATACGGTACCCGCGAGATGTACAAGGAGTTTATAGACGAATGTCATAGAAGGGGAATTGCTGTTTTTGTTGATGTCGTCTATAACCATCTGACCGGCAACAATGCCTTTGACAAGATGTATCCTATGAGCATCAATCCGTTCTTCAATGAGACCGCACCTCACCCATACAGTGTCTTCGAAGATATCAACCATGAGAACGAAGTCATCGTGAATCATATCAAGAGAAGCCTCCGTTTCCTTCTTGAGGAATACAAGGTGGACGGTTTCAGATTTGACCTTACCAAGGGATTCACCAACAACAGTTCTACAGAGTCAACAGCATCCAACTATGATGCTGACCGTGTAAGGATTCTTAAAGGCTACAACGACTATATCATGTCAGTAAGTCCGGACGCCGTTGTGATACTTGAGCATTTCTGCTGTGATCAGGAGGAAAAGGAACTCGGAGAAGCAGGCATGAAGGTATGGAGAAATCTAAATCACGCATATGGTCAGGCGGCTCAGGGAACAAAGAGCAAAAGTAGTTTCAATGATCTCTGGACAGGTTCTACAGGAATGAAGTTCGGAGGATATGTCGGTTTCATGGAAAGTCATGATGAAGAGAGAAATGCCTTCAGACAGAAGACATACAGAGAGGCCGGAGTAAAGGGTGATCTTGCGGTGATGATGCAGCGTCAGGAACTGAATGCGGCATTCTTCCTTACCGTACCTGGTCCAAAGATGATCTGGCAGTTCGGCGAACTGGGTTATGACATTTCCATAGAAGAAAACGGACGTACAGGCAGAAAGGCTCCGCATTGGGAGTATCTTGATGTTCCTGAGAGAAAGGCCCTGTATGACACTTATTGCGATCTTATCGGATTCCGTAAGGACAATCCGGAGTTCTTTGACGAAGGTGCTTCATTCTCATGGAAGGTGAGCAGCAACGATTGGGATGAGGGCCGTTTCATCACCTGCACGGCAGGAAGCAAGTCTTTCGTCGTGGTCGGAAACTTCGCGACATCAGCAAAGACACTGACAGTGACTATGCCATCAGACGGCACCTGGAAGAATTACTTTGATTCTTCAGAAACATATGACGGAGGTTCGTTATCAATTGAACTTCCGGCCGGTGAGTTCCGACTCCTGACCGATTTCTAAAAAAGAGATCCGGAAATTTGCTTTCCGGATCACTTTTTTACAGCACATAACTACGGACATCAGCCGCAGTGATCCGCGCTCCCGAAAGAATCAGAAGACGCTCCACCACATTGCGGAGTTCCCTGATGTTGCCGGTCCAGGTCTTGTCCACAAGCAACTGCATCGCATCGGAATCGACTTCGCGAGGGGTCATCCCTGTCTCTGCACATATCTGTCCGATGAAATGGTCAACAAGCAGAGGAATGTCACTCTTTCGCTCGTCAAGCGTTGGTACATTTATGACAATGACGCTGAGACGGTGATAGAGGTCTTCCCTGAAACGGCCTTTCTCTATCTCTTCCTTGAGATTCTTGTTCGTTGCGGCCAGGACTCTGACATCTACCATGATATCCTTGTCGCTTCCGACTCTGGAGAGTTTCTTCTCCTGAAGGACCCTGAGCACCTTTGCTTGTGCCGCCAGAGACATGTCGCCTATCTCGTCAAGGAAGAGCGTACCTCCGTCAGCCTGTTCGAACTTGCCTTTATGCTGCTTGATGGCGGAAGTGAAGGCTCCTTTCTCATGACCGAACAGTTCGCTTTCAATGAGTTCCGAAGGAATGGCAGCACAGTTCACTTCGATGTACGGAGCAGCCGAACGGGAACTTTTCTGATGAAGGTTCCTTGCTACAAGTTCCTTTCCGGTACCATTTGATCCTATTATGAGCACTCGTGCATCTGTCGGAGCGACTTTGTCTATCATCTCGTTTATATGAATCAGAGCAGGAGACTCTCCCACCATCTCCTGACCATAGACCTTCTTCTTGAGTATCTTCGTCTCCTTGACGAGGCTCACCTTTTCCGTGGCGTTCTTTATGGTAATGAGTATGCGGTTCAGGTCCAGAGGCTTCTGGATGAAGTCGAATGCCCCTTTCTTGATGCATTCGACGGCAGTATCGATATCCCCGTGTCCGGAAATCATCACTACAGCAGCATCAATGCCCATAGCAGCAAGTCTGTCAAGGACCTCCATTCCGTCCATTTCCGGCATCTTGATGTCGCAGAATATCACACTATACTTCTCCTTGTCCACCATTTCACATCCCTGTGCTCCATTTTCTGCAACATCCACGTCATATCCTTCATCTGCAAGAATCTCCTTCAGAGAATTGCGGATGGATCTTTCGTCGTCAATAATAAGAATCTTCATATCTTTCTACATTATATCGTTAATCAAGGTCGGTCAGAACATCACATTTATGAATAGGACTACATAAATATGAAGATTTGTCCACGTTACCCTATCCCTAAATCCCTTTCCTCGGGAAAGGGACTTTCCCTCGCCTTCGGCTCAAATGTCTTTCTACATTATATCGTTAATCAAGGTCGGTCAGGTGACAGGTCTACAAATATCGGTAATTTTGGGCTATTACACAATTTTTTGCCGTTTGCACTTTATTTTATAATTTTGCTTGAATTTATATTGAACGTGTACTGATGCATATACCTGACATTATCATTGCCATAGACGGATACTCGTCTACGGGAAAAAGTTCCTTTGCAAAAATCATAGCAAAAGAATTCTCTTTCCTGTATCTTGATTCCGGCGCTCTATACAGAGGGGTGACGCTTTTTGCCATCGAAAACGGTTTCATCACTGATGACTCTGCAATTGACGTGCCCGGACTGACGGAAGCCCTGAAAAATCTTGACATCCATTTCGGTCCATGCGGAACATATATGGGTGAAAGATGCATAGAAAAGGAGATAAGGTCTCTTGAAGTGGCAGGGAAAGTCAGCCCTATAGCCACCGTTCCGCAGGTCCGCAACTATGTGGACCGCAAGCTTCGTGAATTCGGAAAGAAGAAGCGCATCGTAATGGACGGCCGTGACATAGGCACCACCGTCTTTCCTGACGCAGAACTCAAACTGTTCATGACCGCAGACCCGATGATAAGGGCTCAGCGACGTGCTGCCGAGATGCAGGCAAAAGGGCAGGAAGTGGATATCGATGATGTCCTCAGGAATCTTCAGGAACGCGACTACATCGATTCCCATCGTGAGATATCACCACTCACACAGGCAGAGGATGCAGTCGTCCTCGACAACTCGCACATGACAATGCAGGACCAGTTGGAATGGCTCAAAGGTCTGATCCGTGAGCGTTTCGACTGTTAATGACCATGATTATGATCACAGTTGACATAGA
Organism: Bacteroidales bacterium; assembly: GCA_017471965.1. Lineage (GTDB taxonomy): Bacteria > Bacteroidota > Bacteroidia > Bacteroidales > UBA932 > Cryptobacteroides. Next base: position 1,439 of record JAFURF010000012.1, on the reverse strand, counting down.
CAAGAATTCAGGATTCTGCGCCGGTGTGATAAGAGCCATCGGCAAAGCGGAGGAATTCCTTAAAGAGAATAACGGTTCGGAGGTAGAAGGAAAGCGTCTCTTTTCATTAGGAGCGATTGTTCATAATGACTCGGAACTTGAGCGCCTGCTCAAGCAAGGCCTTGTCACCATAGACAAGGATGACTTTGATGAAATGGTGGGTGCAGAAGGAGAAGTCCTTCTCATCAGAGCCCATGGAGAACCGCCTCAGACATATGAAAGAGCAGCCGAACTCGGATTCGAGATCATAGACTGCACCTGTCCCGTGGTACTGAAACTCCAGCAGAGGATCAAGGAAGCATATCTCCGTCACAAGGAGGATGGGAAAGGACAGATCATCATCTTCGGCAAGATAGGACATGCGGAAGTCCTCGGGCTTATAGGACAGACCGAAGGGACGGCTGTAGTAGTGGAAAACATCAGCATGCTTGATGACGCCATCGGGAACGGGACCATACGGCTTGATGTCCCTACAGAGGTCTTCAGCCAGACGACCAAAAGCCCTGCAGAGTACAAGAGACTCTGCAGCATGCTGGAAGAAAAGATGGCCCGGTTCAACGAACTTACAGTAGAGCGTTTCAAGGGCAGAGGTCTTCTCAACACTCACAACACCATCTGTTCCCAGGTAGCCACACGGCACGAAAGGCTCTCACAGTTCGCCCTTGAACACGACATCATCATTTTCGTTGCAGGAAAGGCAAGTTCAAACGGAAAGGTACTATGCGACCTCTGCAAATCCTTGAACATCAGGACCTATCATATCGACTCACCTTCAGAAATCAAAAGGGAATGGTTCCGCGCAGATGACAAGGTCGGCGTTTGCGGCGCAACATCCACACCTAAGTGGCTGCTCGAAGAGACTGCTGAACACATTCTCCAACTGAACCAGTTTGTTCCTCAATGGGAAGAGACCTATGGTGACAAAAGTGCTGATAATCAGTAAAAATTTGGTAGGTAGACAACATTTTTATATTTTTGCAGCCGATTTTCAGAAAATAACAATAAACTCATTTATATTTATGGCAACAACAGCGGATTTCAAAAACGGACTTTATCTCAACTTCAACGGCAAGCCATGCCAGATAGTATGGTTCCAGCACGTAAAGCCGGGAAAGGGTCCTGCTTTCGTAAAGAGCAAACTCAGAAACCTCGAGAACGGACGTATCCTCGAGAATACATTCACAGCAGGTGCAAAGATCGAGACAATCAATGTCGAGAGAAGACCTTACCAGTTCCTTTACAAGGATGAGGACGGATTCAACTTCATGCACGAAGAGACATACGAGCAGATCCACCTCGATGCAGCACTCGTTGACAACGCAGACCTCATGAAGGAAGGACAGCATGTAGAGATGATGTTCCTCGCTGACGAGGAGCGCTGCCTCACTTGCGAACTCCCT
>JAFURF010000011.1 GCA_017471965.1 Bacteroidales bacterium | reverse complement strand
TCATTGATAGGATACTACGAAAAGTATCATCGGATGTAAGGAACCGCCGTATGCGGACCCGCATGTACGGTGGTGTGAGAGGTCGGTAAACGAAAGTAGGAGATAAACTCCATTACTTTCGTTTACCTCCTACTCGATTGTAATGAACTATTTCTGTCTGAGGAAGACATGCACAGGACATCCCTGGAAGTCGAAGTGCGTCCTGAGTCTGTTTTCCAGGAAGCGCCTGTACGGCTCACGGATGTACTGCGGAAGGTTGCAGAAGAATGCAAATGAAGGTGACCTGGTCGGAAGTTGGGTCACGTACTTGATCTTGATGTACTTGCCCTTCAATGCAGGCGGAGGATAGTTCTCTATCTCCGGAAGCATCACCTCGTTGAGTTCCGATGTCTTGATCTTGCGCGAATAGTTCTCATAAACACGTGCCGCAGCATCGAGGACGTCCATGATCCTCTGCTTGTTGATCACCGATGTGAAGATGATAGGAAGGTCATTGAACGGTGCCAGACGCTCCTTGATGGCCTGGGTATATTCCTTCATCGTGTTGCTGTCCTTCTCGATGGTGTCCCACTTGTTCACCACCACCACGCAGGCCTTCTTGTTGCGCTGGATCAGGTTGAAGATGGCCATGTCCTGGGACTCGATGCCGGTCTGGGCATCCACCATGAGGATGCAGACGTCAGAGTGCTCTATGGCACGGATGGACCTCATCACAGAGTAGAACTCCAGGTCTTCGTGCACCTTGGTCTTCTTTCTCATACCGGCAGTGTCCACCAGCATGAACTCGTGTCCGAACTTGTTGTAGAGGGTCGCGATCGAGTCACGTGTAGTACCCGCAATAGGAGTCACGATATTCCTTTCCTTGCCGAGAAGAGCGTTTGTGAGAGATGACTTGCCGACATTCGGCTTGCCCACTATGGTGAAATGCGGAAGTTCAGGATGCTCGTCAGTGTCAGGATCCTCTGCCGGAAGTTCCTTCACGATGGCGTCGAGAAGGTCTCCTGTACCGCCTCCGTTAGCTGCCGAAATGCTGTATACCTCTCCAAGTCCCAGAGAATATAACTGGAAGGCGTCATACATTTTCTCTCCTGTGTCTATCTTGTTGACTGCCAGCACTACAGGCTTTCCGCTACGGCGGAGAAGGTCAGCGATCTCTTCGTCATAGTCGGTGATGCCGGTACCCGCCTCCACCATGAAAAGGACCACATGGGCCTCCTCGATGGCGAGGACCACCTGCTTGCGGATCTCCTCCTCGAAGATGTCGTCCGAGTTGGATGTGTATCCTCCGGTGTCTACTACAGAGAACTCTGTGCCGCACCATTCGCATCTGCCATAGTGCCTGTCACGGGTAACTCCCGCTGTCTCGTCTACGATCGCCTGTCTCATTCCGACCAGACGGTTGAAAAGTGTGGACTTGCCTACATTCGGGCGTCCTACAATTGCTAATAAACTCATAATAAGTAGGTTTAATTGTTAATATCCCGCCTCACGGCGATGATTGCCTGTCCCTATCCGGGACCGAATCCATATGCATCCCGTATCAGCCCTGATCACGGGTGCGGTGGGTTAAGGTTACTTGCAGGTAACGGCGTTGCCGCAACTTGCGCACCCGCCCTCGTCACACACAGGTGTGCCGTCCGGGTTCTTCCTGCCCCACAACTTTATTTCCTCTTCCTTGGCGCACTTGATGCCTCTCTTGCGCATCTCGACATTGTTCTCTATTTCGGTCTCAGGGAACTTTCCGTCCTTCCTGAAGATGATGTTGAAGCACATGCCGAAGACACAGAGCGCGACAAGGATCAATGCTGCAATGAATATTTCCATAATTTATCCCAAAATTCCGTCGGAAGGTCCATTCCTCCCGACGGAATCATTATCAAAAGCAGTTCCTAGTTGATGAAACTTGAACTGATTTCCTCGTAATTGTAGACCTTGCTGATGATGTTGGCGAACATCTCGGTCATCGTGAGCACGGTGATCTTGCTCTTGTCCTTCTCAGGGTCGTTGCTGAGAGGAATGGTGTCGGTCACGATCACTTCCTCGAGTGCGGACTCTGCGATCCTGTCGTATGCAGGACCGGAGAACACAGGATGTGTGGCACATGCGCGGACGCTGAGTGCTCCCATTTCCTTGAGCACGTTGGCAGCCTTTGCCAGTGTACCTGCAGTGTCGATCATGTCGTCGACGATCACGATGTTCTTGCCGGCAACATCACCGATGGCAGTGATTGAAGCCACCACGTTTGCCTTTTCGCGTGACTTGTGGCAGATGACCACAGGACACTCAAGATATCTTGCATACGCATTAGCCCTCTTTGCACCTCCCATGTCAGGAGCGGCGATGGCGAGGTTATCGATGTTGAGAGACTTCAGGTATGGAAGGAAGACTGCACTTGCATAGATGTGGTCCACAGGGAAATCGAAGAATCCCTGGATCTGGTCTGCATGGAGGTCACATGTCATTACACGGTCACAACCTGCAGCATGAAGCATGTTTGCTACAAGTTTCGCTCCTATCGGAACTCTTGGCTTGTCCTTGCGGTCCTGTCTTGCCATTCCGAAGTACGGCATGACTGCGATCACCTTGTGTGCTGACGCTCTCTTGGCAGCGTCGATCATCAGAAGGAGTTCGAAAAGGTTGTCTGTAGGAGGGAAAGTGGACTGGATGATGAATACGGTGGCTCCGCGTACGCTCTCGTTGTAGCATGGCTGGAACTCGCCGTCACTGAAGGTGAGTACATCCGAGTTTCCTATTTCCAGGTTGAGTTCCTTGGCGACCTTGACCGCAAAGTCTTTTGATGCTTTGCAGGTGAAAATCTTGATTCTATGTTCTTTGTGCATCGTGTATGAGGGTTAAAGGTTTTGTTCCTGATGTTCCAGACTGTTCAGCACAGTCTCGATGTAGTTGAGGATTTCCTCCCTTCCGAGTCCGGTCTCTGACGAACTTATGAATGTAGGAGGGAGTTCTTCCCAGTGTTCCAGTATCTGGTTCTTGATCCTGTCGGTCTGTGTGGCCAGAGCGTTCGGGCCGAGTTTGTCGCCCTTGGTGAAGATGATGGCGAAAGGTATCCTGCTCTGTCCGAGTTCGAAGAGGAATTCCATGTCTACGGTCGTGAGGTCGTGTCTGGAATCTATCAGGACGAAGAGCATCACCATCTCCTGAGACAGGTTGATGTAGTTTCTGATGACCTGCTCGAGTTTCTGCTTTCCGGTTGCCGACATCTTGGCGTAGCCGTAGCCGGGAAGGTCCACGAGGTACCACTGTCTGTTGATGAGGAAATGGTTGACAAGCCTGGTCTTTCCCGGCTTGCTTGAAGTCATTGCCAGTTTCTTGTTGCGGCAGAGCATGTTGATCAGGGACGACTTGCCGACATTTGACCTTCCGATGAAGGCGAATTCAGGAAATTTCTGCTTCGGCTTCTCGGAGATCCTGGTGCTGCTGCCGGAAAAAAGCGCTTCTGTAATCTTCATAATTGACAGGGTCTCGAAATCAGTCGGCAAATATATGAAATTTATTTCATTTTATTCAGAAAGGGTGGTGTATGTCGGGGATTTTTTATAAATTTGTTGCGCTTGAATTGAAAATTTATGGAAAAAGAATTTTTTGACCTGTTTGAACTTCAGTCGATGCTCAAAGAGGGGATAGAATGTCTTTTTCCGGAGAAGGTATGGATAAGGGCCGAAGTGAGTGCCGTAAAGGCGCGTAACGGAGGCCATTGTTATATGGAACTGTCCCAGAGTGAGGACGGCCGCCTTGTTGCAAAGGCCGGGGCCATCATGTGGAGTTCTAAGTACAGGTTCATAGCACCATATTTTCAGTCTGTGACAGGCTCGCCTCTGAGCGAAGGCATGGTCATACTTGCCCAGGTCCAGGTGACCTATAGTGAACTTTACGGACTGTCCTTCATCATCAACGACATAGATGCCGAATTCACTCTCGGTGCAAAGGAAATGGAGCGTCAGCAGACCATAGCGCGGCTTGTCGAGGAAGGACTCATGGGACTTCAGCAGGAACTGCTGATGCCTGCCCTGCCGTATGCCCTTGCCGTCATCTCTGCCGAGGATGCCGCCGGATACCGCGATTTCATGCGTCATCTTCATGAGAACCAGTACGGATTCTCTTTCCGCACCGACCTATACCCGGCCCTGATGCAGGGCGCAGGTTCTCCGGCCTCCATAGTGGAGGCCATGGATGCAGTCATGGAGAGCGGTATGGATTATGATGCGGTCCTGATCCTCCGTGGAGGCGGTTCGAAACTTGACCTTGCATGCTTTGATGACTATGGCCTTGCTTCCGTGATCGCTCAGTATCCGATTCCTGTACTTACGGCAATCGGTCACGACCAGGACCATCATGTGGCCGATATGGTGGCGCATGCATATGTCAAGACTCCGACTGCCCTTGCGGATTATTTCCTGGAGATATATGAGGACGAGGACGCGCGTCTGGAATCATGCATGACGCGTCTGCGCCTGGCCTTTTCGTCACGGATATCTGTGGCGGAAGCCGCTCTGAGCGCGTTGGAGTCAAGAGTCTGGGGAGGGCTGAAGTTGAAGATGTCGGCTATGGAGTCTGCTCTGAATGTTCTGGAGACCAGGATCATGTCTGCCGATCCGCGCAGGATTCTGGAAAGAGGATATGTCCTTGCGGTAGACGGCCGCGGGATTGTCGTGAAGGGCGCGGAGGGAGTGAAGGCCGGCGACCGCATGACCTTGATGTTCCCGGACGGCGCCCTGGAGTGTATCGTGGATAGTGTGCGTCATTCTGAGAAGGGACAAAGTCCCGACGTGAGGATCTGAAAATAAATGATGATGGAAGATAGATTTGATTACGCAAAGGCCGTCGAGGAACTCGAATCCATCGCGGCAAAGGTAGAGGACCCGCAGACGGGTCTGGATGATATTGACAAGTATATAAAGCGCTCTCAGGAACTCCTGGAGACCTGTCGTGCATATCTGCGCGGGGCGCGTGAGAAACTGGAAAAATAACCAAGACAACGATATGGCAAAGAAGAAACAGATGATCTATGACTTTGACGAGTGGCTGATGCCTTACAAGGAAGCCATTGACAGGAGACATGAGATGATAATGGACCTCAAGGAGAAACTCTCCGTGGACGGTTCCCTGAGCAAGGGTATGAACAATCATATCTATTACGGTCTTCACCGTGACGCGAAGGGCAACTGGGTGTTCCGCGAGTGGGCTCCGAATGCCACCAAGATCTATATCATCGGTGAATTCAATAACTGGAAACGTACCGAGGCATATGCCCTGAGGCCTATAGGCGGGGGCAACTGGGAGATAGTCCTTCCGGCGATGTTTCTCGATCACGGTACTCTCTACAAACTGTATATAGAGTGGAAGGGCGGCGGCGCCGAGCGTCTTCCGGCGTATGTGACAAGAGCCGTGCAGGACCCTGTGACCAAACAGTTCTGCGCCCAGGTGTGGGATCCTGCCCAGCCGTATGAATGGAAGCATCCTAAACCGGGAAAGAGACCGCATCCTCTCATTTACGAGTGCCATATCGGAATGGCGGCGGAGGAGGAGAAGGTCGGTACATTCGAGGAGTTCCGCGTGAACGTCCTTCCGAAAGTGGCGGACCTCGGATATGATACCCTCCAGATCATGGCCCTTCAGGAGCATCCGTACTACGGCTCCTTCGGCTATCAGGTGGCCAACTTCTATGCCCTGAGTTCGCGTTTCGGCACTCCTGAGGAGTTCAAGGCACTTGTGGACGAAGCCCACGCACTCGGTATTGCGGTGGTGATGGATATCGTTCATTCCCACTCGGTCGACAATGAGGCCGAAGGACTCGGAAACTTCGACGGAAAGGAGACCCTCTACTTCTACGACGGCTGGCAGGGACGCCATCCGGCATGGGGTTCGAGATGCTTCGATTACGGTAAGGACGAGACAAAATATTTCCTTCTTTCGAACTGCAAGTACTGGATGGAGGAATACCATATTGACGGTTTCCGCTTCGACGGAGTGACCAGCATGCTCTATTGGGATCACGGTCTGGAGAAGGATTTCGTAGGCTATGACAATTATTTCAATCAGGGTGTCGACGAGAATGCCGTGGCATACCTTGCACTCGCCAACATCCTCATCCGTGAGATGAATCCTGATGCTTTCACCATCGCCGAGGATGTGAGCGGAATGGCAGGCCTTGCGGCCCCTCTGGAAGCAGGCGGTGTCGGTTTCGATTTCCGTATGAGCATGGGAGTCGCGGACAACTGGATCAAATGGATCAAGGAACTCACCGATGACCAGTGGCGTATGGGCGAGATATGGTGGCAACTGACCAACAAGCGAGCGGACGAGAAGACCATCAGTTATGCCGAGTGCCACGACCAGGCCATGGTGGGTGACAAGACCATCGCCTTCCGTCTGATGGACAAGGAGATGTACTTCTCTATGAACAAGGACTCTCAGTCGGACATCGTGGACAGGGGAATGGCCCTTCACAAGATGATCCGCCTTGTGACCATGGCGACCTGCGGCAACGGCTATCTCACCTTCATGGGCAACGAGTTCGGCCATCCTGAATGGATCGACTTCCCTCGCGAAGGAAACGGATGGTCATACAAGCATGCCAGAAGGCAGTGGTCTCTGGCAGAACCGGACTATCTGAGATATAGATATCTGAGAAATTTCGACCGCGCAATGGTGCATCTGGCGCGTCAGGAAGCCATTCTTGACGAGGCACCGGAACTTTTTGTGCAGGATGAAGAGAAAAAGATACTGATTTTCAAAAGAAAAAATTGTATCTTTGCGCTCAATTTCAACCCCACTGCCTCATTTGCCGACTACGGCTTTGCCGCACCTGCCGGCAAATATGAAGCGGTACTCAATACAGACGAAAACGAATTTGACGGCTTCTCCAGGATAAAGACTGGAGAGGTGCATTTCAGTGTGTCTGCCAGGAGTGAGAACGGCAACGGAAAATATGACGAGACCCTGTATCTCTACCTTCCGGCCAGAACGGCAGTTGTGCTTAAGAAGATTGACTGACAATAACTTTAAAATAAACATATATGGCTTTTCTAAAATTCAACAAGTCCGAACTTGTCAACCTTGAATATTCGCTCAAGCGCGAACTCATCGTTGCAAACGAGACCGGCGCATATTGCAACACGTCCATCGTGACCTGCAACACTAGGCGCTATCACGGACTGCTCGCTGTCCCTGTGGACGAGTTGGGCGGTGGAAAGTACATGCTGCTTTCCGCACTTGATGAGAGCCTTGTCCTTGGAGGTAAGCAGTTCAACCTCGGTATCCATTGCTATGGTGATACTTATGAGCCGAGAGGACATAAGTACATCATCGACTTCGATGCCGATCCTGTGCCAGTGGTGACCTACAAGGTCGGAGGAATCCTTTTCACAAAGACCATCATGATGGTGCCTGACAACGATCAGGTGCTCATCAAGTATGAACTTCTTGAGGCTCCTACCAAGGTGAACCTTTCCCTCAAGCCGTTCCTTGCCTTCAGAAGCATTCATAGTCTTACAAGCCAGAATGCAGAGGCATATACCGGTTATGATGAGGTTGACGGCGGTGTGTCTTTCCGCCTTTACAACGGTTTCCCTGACCTCAATCTTCAGATTTCCGGCAAGTCATCCTTCAAGTATCAGCCATATTGGTATAGCGGAGTGACCTATTCCGATGAGTACCGCCGTGGTTTCGATTGCCGTGAAGACCTCTTCGTTCCGGGAGCATTTACAATAGAGATGAATCCGGGTGAATCGATTGTCTTCTCTGCATCAGTGAACGAAATCAACCCTAAGGGTCTCAAGAGGAAGTTTACCGATATCCTCAAGAAGACTCCTGATGTGGAGACATATGAAGACCTTCTTGCCCACAACGCTGAAATGTTCAAGGTACATAAGGGAGACAAGGCACGCATCAATGCCGGTTTCTCATGGCTTGAGACCGGACTTCTGCGCGAGACCATCGAGGCTCTTCCTGGCCTTACCCTTTATGCAAACGGTGACTGCGATGAATTCGAGAAGATCCTCGACACCCTCATTGCAGACGAGCAGGAGAGACTTTATCGTCGCACCACTCAGTGCGAGGCCCCTCTCCGCCTGACAGAGACCATCCAGCAGTACATCCGCTTCACCGGCAGGGAAAAGCAGATATGGAAGAAGTACAGCGAGGTCCTCAAGGGCATCATCGAGAGTTATGCTCCGGGATGCAGGAAGGAGATCGCAATGCATCCTAACGGACTCCTCTGGGCTCAGATGGACGGTGTGGCACTCTCATGGATGAATGCATATGTATACGGCCGTCCTGTGACAGAAAGAGCGGGATATCAGATCGAGACAAACGCTTTCTGGTACAAGGCCCTCTGCTTCGCCATCGACATGGAGAACAAGTACGGTCCTAAGAAGAGTTCGTTCGTAGAGCGCTGGACTCCTGTCCGCGACCTCGTGAAGGAGAATTTCCAGCCTACATTCTGGAGACCTGAGTGGGGCTACCTCGTGGACTATGTCGGCAACGGTCCTCTGGATCAGGCAGTAAGGCCTAATATCCTCTTCCCTATATATCTCGAGTATTGTCCTGTTGATGACGAGGTGATCTCAGAGGTGGTGATGACCATCAACGACGAACTCATCACCAAGAGGGGGCTCCGTTCTCTTTCTCCGAGAAACGAGGCCTACAGAGGTGTATATGAGGGATCTCAGATCGACCGTGACCTCGCATACCATCAGGGTTGCGCCTTCCCTAACCTTCTTGCTCCATACATCGACCTGTGCTTCAGGATGATGGGAGAGACCTTCTACGGAAGGGCCAAGTATCTGGTTGAGGGATTCTTCGAGGATATCAGCAAGCATGGTGTGGGAGCATTCTCCGAACTTTATGACGGAGACCCTCCACACGAGCCGCATGGAGCCATCTCTTCTGCGCTCAGCACCGCCGCTCTCCTGCGTATAGCATATATTATGAAACAGTATAAGAAACAAGGAGGAATAGAAATGAGAGTTCTGATGTTCGGATGGGAGTTCCCTCCTCATATCGCAGGAGGTCTCGGAACAGCATGTTACGGTATGACCAAGGGTCTTGCGTACAATGACGTGGATGTACTTTTCGTGATGCCTTCGGCTTCGGGTGACGAGGACGAGAGGGCGGTGAAGATCATCAACTCCAGCGACGTGGCCATCGATACCGTGAGCGCGACTGTCGATGAGTTCCTCGGAAAGGTTCAGTTCGTGC
>JAFURF010000010.1 GCA_017471965.1 Bacteroidales bacterium | reverse complement strand
TCATTGATAGGATACTACGAAAAGTATCATCGGATGTAAGGAACCGCCGTATGCGGACCCGCATGTACGGTGGTGTGAGAGGTCGGTAAACGAAAGTAGGAGATAAACTCCATTACTTTCGTTTACCTCCTACTCGATTTCTGTAACTCTCACACGGCGGGTAAGATTGGAGTCAATCGTGAGGGATTGTCAGAAGGAGATGCCGACTGAAAGGTCGAATGATGGAGTGCGGAAACCGATGGTGGAGATGCCTGCTCCGACCGATATGTGACGCCATGAGAAAATCAATCCTGCTTCTGATGCCAGACCGGCGTAAGAAAAATCACGGACCTGAGCCCATTGGCCGTCGATATCTTCCCAATACAATCTTTTGCAGCCGTACCCGAGGCCTGCGTAGATGTTGAGCCATCTGTTTACTCCTGCAAGAATGCCGCCTGTCACTTTCAGTGTGCTGTTCTGCTTGTCTCCGCTCGGCCAGAAAGCCCCTCCGTTCTCAAGGACGCCGTCACCGGAACAGAAGTAGGACGGTTCGCTGAAATCAAAATTGCTCTTGAAATGGACATATCCGCCCCATGTTGCTTTTCCCTTTGCTTTGGAGCGTGCCTGTATGCCGAACATTGCCCCGAATGAAGCATCCGGGTAAGAAACTGAAGCCAGCACGGTGTAGCGTGGTCTGAAGAAATGGTTTTCTTGTGGAGCGCTAACCGGTTCCGTCTGAGGTGCCGGCCATGGAATGGTGATCTCTGTCGTCACTTTTGGTGCTTGAAGGGCTTTGGGGCAAGATGCAAATGTCTGATGACTTAGCATTAAAGGCCTTACTCCGGTGGCAAACCATCTGTTGACGGCTTCAAAACGCCTCTTCTGGTCATCAGAAAGGGAATCTGCGGCAGACTTGATCTCACCATTCATCTTTACAAACGCATCAAGCATGTCCTTTGCCTGCTTCCTTGATACTTTTTCACCGGCATTTACCTTGGATCTGAGGCTGACGCACTCTGCGCACAAAAGTTCATATCGGTTCAATAAGACATCCGAATCCGACTGGTTTTGCCCTCTTAGAGAGAATGAGGCCAGAATAAGGCAGACAAGGCAGAGAATATGTCTCAATCCGGTTTTCATATCATGCAAATTTAGTAAAAAAGCACTATCTTTGAGTAACTAATCTGACCTTTATGCTTGGACCGTCCGGCTTTTTCATGACAAGTGGTCCGGGAGATTCTCCGATCACCTCCGACAGCCTCGAAATCATCCATGATTCTGAGGACGGATTCAATGTTCTGTATAGGGGTAGCAAGAACGGACGATTCTTCGTCTATAAGGCTTTGAAGCCGGAGTATCGAGGCGACCATATATACGAAGAACTTCTGAAGAAGGATTTCAACATCGGCTTCTCCCTGACTCACAGCAACATCTGCCAATACTACGGGATGGTGGATCTTCCGGGCATCGGCAACTGCATCGTTATGGAATGGGTGGATGGATGCAGCCTTGAAAGACTGATTCTGGACGGGAAAATAGACCGTCCCTTGGCCAGGAAACTCATCTGCGAGATATGTGATGCTCTGGACTATATGCATAGGAAACAGGTCGTTCATCGTGATCTCAAGCCGGAGAACATACTGGTGACATATAATGGGCAGAATGTCAAGATAATCGATTTCGGCCTGTCTGATGGGGACTCCTACAATGCCTTCAAGGCTCCTGCCGGAACCAAAGTCTATGCGTCTCCCGAACTGATGGCAGGAGAGCAGATTGACGGACGAAGTGACATCTGGTCTTTGGGAATGGTTATCAATGAAATGACGGATGCATACGGTCATGTGGCGTCCAAGTGCCTCAGGAGGGACAGGAACCTGCGTTTCGCCAATGCCATGCAAGTCAAGACTGCTATGCAGAATGCCGGTCGGAGACTTTTTGCCAGGTTCCTTGTATCTGTCATCACGATAATGGTGATATTGACTTCTGCTTTCCTGCTTCGCGATCTATGGGTTTCCATGGGTAATGATGCCCTTGAACAGAAGGAGGAAATTTTTCCGGAAGAGCCCGTGTTGCCGACCGTTGAAGAAGTCGTATCGGCGGAAGAACCTCTCAGGCCCGTTTCCCCTCGTAAGGATACTGTGAAAACAAAAGTGTCCGAAGAATCGATTGATGCCTCGGACCTTGATGATCTTTTCAATGATGCACTGAATCAGATACTTTAATCCTGTTCAAGATCAAGCATGTTGATTCCGCCGTGTTGTCCGGCCACATATGACGGAGTATATTCTCCATCACGTAATATCCTTGAAATGAAAAGAGGATATCCGAGGATGATTTCGGAAAGTTCGAACCTGTCTCCTGTCTTCAGTTGTGAATTGACGGAATCCTCTACTTCAAAGTTGTGCTCTCCGCAGTATCTGAGTCGGATGATTCTGTCTGGAGCCCATCCGATGACGACTTTCTGTCCGATAGAGAGGTCAGACGTCACAAGGCATCTGGACGAAAAGAATGTCGATGAAAAGATATTGCTGTCAGTCAGTGACCGGCAGAAATGCCTGAAATCCTTATGCCCGATGAAGCGCGACAGAATGTCCAGAGTGGACATCCTTGGAGTGGGATTGAGGCTTACATAGCCCCATAGTCTTTTGAGTGTCGATGATGAGACAAGTTCTCCTGTCTGGTGTTCGATGACTACAGATAATGATTCGAAATCCGTTGATGTGGCCACTCTGCGGCCATATTTCTTTTCTACCTCTGACAGGAGGTAGGCCAATTCAGGGATATGTTTGTTATGCATTCTACTCGTTTAATGTGAATGATGAAAGTTCAGATTCTTTCGTCGTGTTTCCGTCAGTGATGACGGCCTTGTAGTAATAGGTGCCAGGCTCCAGTCCGGCAAGGTAGGCCTTGAAAGAAGAACCTTCGATAGCGCCCTTGATCTTGCTCAACCGGTCTTCCGTGAATCCGGCAAGGAACCAGCACTCTTTGACAAGGGAAGTGTCTCCGTTCAGAACGGCGGACAGTTCGACGATCCCGTTGACTTCTGATGCCGAAATCTCTCCTATTCCGGTGGTGAATTCTACGGGTTCTTCCGGTTTCTCAGGATTATCAGGTTCCTCAGGATTATCAGGTTCCTGCGGTTTGTCCGGTTCCGATGGTTCTTCTGGTCCGACCGGATTGTCGGGGTCTTCCGGCTCTGTCGGATTCTCGGGTTCCGTAGGGTTCTCCGGTTCAACGGGGTCAGACGGTTCCTCCGGCTCTTCAGGTTCAGATGGATTTTCAGGATTTTCCGGGGTCTCCGGATCTGAAGGGGTCTCCGGATCAGACGGATCGGATGGTTCAGACGGTTCCTCCGGCTCTTCAGGTTCGGATGGATTTTCAGGATTTTCCGGGGTCTCCGGCTCTGAAGGGGTCTCCGGATCAGACGGTTCGGATGGTTCAGACGGTTCTTCCGGAACTACGGGTGCCTGTCCGGTGATGAAGGATTCGAATCCAGAGGCTATTTCATTGCGTCCGTTGCTGACGAATGCCTTGAACCAGTATGTCGTGGATTCCGAAAGATTATCAACGGATACTCTGAATGTTGATCCGGACAGTTCTCCCTTGTAACGGGTGAGACGGCTCCTGTCGCTACCTATATAGAACCCGCATTCCACCTTTCCTGCCGGGGCTGACTTCAGGTCCGATATCAGAGTCGCATTGTATATGTTCGGCAGGGAAGTGATGCTCACAATCTCAGGCACCGAGGATTCCGGGCATTCCGGAACCTCGGCACATGAGACCATAATGATACTAATAGTAAGACTTATAAGAGTCGCGAATCTTCCCATACCTTACAAAGGTACAATAATATCAGGTTATTCCCAATCGTTTTCTATTTCGCCTCCGACTTCGATCTTGACCTTGTCAGGATTGTTGTTGATGGTGATGTTGAGGACGTGGTGGGTTCCGCTCTTGAACTGGAACTTGCTCTCCACCATGTACGAAACATCCTTGAAGACGATCTCGATGAGAGGTTTCTTGTTGGTCAGCATCTGAGGGACGATGATGGCGGTATGGGTGCCGGCATCGATCTGCTTTGCCGTGATGGTCCTGGCAGGAGAATAAGGATTCTTGATCACGTCTCCTGTGGCAAGGTCGATCAGGCAGTCTGTGACAGTGCTGTGAACAAGCAGGGTTGCTGTTGCTGGAAGGTCTCCTTCGTAGTCCGCACCCTTGATGAGGTTTACTGTGAGTTTGCTCATCTTATGCTTGAATATCAGTTCCACTTCACCGTCAGCCGATGTCACGCCTTTCTTTACAGCATAAAGGAAATCACTTGCCTCATATGCGCTCAATGCATCTGCGGTTTCCGCTACCCTCTGGTCAAGGGCCACGCTGAACTTAAGTTCGTCCACGGATTCCGGAATCATGAACGGATAATACGCAAACACATCGTATTTTCCTTCACCCCAGTAGATCACGGGATCTGCAGTCCAACTGGTACCGTCGTAAGTGACAGGGTTGTTGTTCTTGTAGTTCCCTCCGAGCTGCAGAGCGAGAGGTTTTCCGTCCTGATACCCGGTAATGTATACTCCTATCTTGTCCCCATCCTCAAAAGCTGTCTCTGTGGCCTTTGTAGCAGGATGAGCAACGTTGAAACGCATGGTTCCGTCATCAGTCACAGCAGGAGTCTCTATCTTGTTACATCCTGCAATAGCAACCAGGATTGCAATTGCTGAAATAAAAATCTTCTTCATAATCATGTCCTCCTTTATTTAAGTGACGGAAGTTTTCCCATGAATACAGGTTCGTTCTGCTGAGATGCACGGCTGTTGAAGAGGTAGCTGTTGTCGAACGACTTGGTTTCGGTATCGGTCGATCCGGCCTCCACTACGTCATTTGCGACAAAGTCCTCGAACGAATACTCCTCGCCTGCATATGCCTTGATCCTCTTGACGATGGATTCGCGGCTTATGGTGCTGTAGTATGGGATGTCGTTGTTCATGCAGCTGTTCTGCTCCGAGCGGTATACTCCGCGGTTGTGCATGAATCCGCCTTCGAAGATGTCGACGAACTCGCTGTATTTCTCGTGGAAGATGAGGTGGCTCCATGGCACTTCACTCATCTTTCCGGTGAGGGAGAGGTTGTCGTACCAGCCCTTCGCCTTAGCCATGTTGAATTCGAATACATGGCCGCAGCATGTACATGAGCAGGCGTCAATGAAAGCATTGTGATAGATGTATTCGTCTCCGAGTTTTCCGAATCCGTGTCCGCCGGCCTCATGCTGCACCACTCCTCTGAAATCGAGAGGATAGCCGTAGTTGCTCATAGGACAGTAGGCGATGGCGAATCCTTCATCCCACATGTAGCAGATGCCGCCGTAGTCATAGGTGTTAGGCACCATGATCACGAGGGTCTGGTTCAGGTCTTCAGATGCGACCTTCCCGGAGTCGCAGATGTACTTCATTATGTAGTTGAAGTCGCTGTCTCCGTTGCGTCCGCTCAATGTCACGCCTCCTTTTGCAGAGGTGTTGAACTTGTTGTAGATGATGGTGTTCACGCTTCCGATACCCGATTCTGGAGAAACAGATACTGCAGTATAGACGTTGAAATAATCCTTGTAGGTCTTGTAAGGCTCGATGTCGAAGAAATGTCCGTATGCCTCGGTCACATTCTCGATAAGCTTGCCTTCGCTGATGTCCTTCGCGTTGTATCCGTCGCCGAGAAGAACGATATTGAGTTTTCCGTTACCCTTCGATGCCTCCTGGAATGTTATGAATTCATCCTCGGCATACTGGTAGTCATACTGGGTCAGTCTGCAACGTGTGCGATAGTCCTGACCTTTGAGCATGAAGACCACCTCTCCTTCGCGCGGTTCTGATCCTGCAGGCATTTCTGCAAAGGTCAGTTTTATTTCGGCCTTGCCCTTGCCGCTTGTCTTGTCGAGGGTCACCCAGTCAGGCTGGCTCTCCACATACCACTCGTCGTCTGCGGTAAGCACGAGATCGCGGGTCACGCTGGTGTTGATGGCTGTAGCCATCGAAGGACGGATCACGAGGTTGCGGTATGCAGAAATCCTCTTGAAATCCTTCCATCCTGTTGCGGCCTGATACTGCTGGATTGCAGATTCCGGAACCTCAAGGGTGAAGTTGTCCTTTGCCACTCCGTGGAAGGCTCCTTCCATCACATATGCGGGAATTGTTCCCTTGCAGACGATACGGCCTATGCCGAAACAGTCCTGGAATGCACCACCGTCGTCATTCCAGTTGGTGTTGTACCTGATACTTTCCAGACCTTCAGGGAAGATGATACCTTCCAGACTACTACATTTAGCGAACGCACCGGCTCCGATTGATATCACGTTTTCAGGAATTTCAAGAGTTCCCATGAGGCGCCAGTTGTATGCAAAAGCCTTGTCGCCTATAGTGTAAAGATTTTCAGGAAGAACAAGATTTCCGGAGAAATCACAATTGTAGAAAGCGCTATGGCTGATGACTTCAAGATCTTTCGGGAGACGAAGTTCACCTTTAAGTCCTGTGTTTGCAAATGCTCCGGACCCAATGCTGATTATGCCGTCATGGAGTGTAAGGGTTCCTCCCACCCATGTTCCGTTGAAAGTATCATATGGAATGGTCGTCACTCCCTGAGGGATGACAATCGATCCTGTAAGATTTTCGCAGTATTCAAACGCTCCAGGTCCGATTTCCTGGAGTCCTTCAGGCAGACGGATTTCTCCATAGATGTTTTTGCAGTTGCTGAATGTTCCACTTCCCAGAACCTTAAGGTTTTCCGGCAAGTTGATTTCGCAAACGAAATTACAACCCTGGAAGACACCGTCATGTCCAGGTGTATAGCAGTTTGTACTACCCAATATCTCAAGTGTAGAAGGTAGAGTCAGCGTTCCGGTAAGACTGGTGCATCCTCCAAATGCCGCTGGTTCAATTTCTACGACACCCTCAGGAATTATCAAGGAACCGGACAGATTCACACATCCATTGAATGCTCCTCGTCCACCACCTTCTTCTCCTGAAATTTTCCTCAATCCATTTTCAGGAAGGACAAGCGAGGTCAGACTTTCTTTGGCATTCATCGCGTAGTTAGGAATCTCTCCGTCTTCATTATTTACATATCCCTGTCCTGGTCCCAATTCTCCTCCTTCACCGGCCACAATGGCCACTTCCCTCATGTTCAGGGCAGAAAGACGGGACATCTTGAATCTCATCACCGCAAAGTCCCTCGAGTTGATCTGACCTGTCAGTTTGAGGTTTCTGATCTTGGTAAGATCCTTGCCAGCCTCCTCGATGCATTTGTCGAGGGTTCCTGCCTCAGGCACATTGATGATGACATATTCCCTTGCGATGGCGTCATGCGATACAGGGTCGTTCTCCCACACTGTGATGCTCTCGGAAGTAAGAACGAACCCAAGTCCTCCGCCTGCGGCACGCTTGTTCACGGTGACTGTGAAGTTGTGCTGCTTTGAA
This sequence comes from Bacteroidales bacterium, assembly GCA_017471965.1. Lineage (GTDB taxonomy): Bacteria > Bacteroidota > Bacteroidia > Bacteroidales > UBA932 > Cryptobacteroides. Next base: position 47,266 of record JAFURF010000010.1, on the reverse strand, counting down.
GGATTGTAGACAAAATCTTCGGTCTTCTTGAGGAAATAGGATTCTCCGTCTACAGTGATGCTCAGGAGGTTAGTGTTTGCAGGAACGGCCTGAGGCACGATGATGGCTCTGTAGTCGTCTCCGTCCTTATATGGGATAGTTCCTGTAGATGGAATCTCGCTGTCGGCAGTGACTACGCCGGTCTTGAGGTTGATGCTCGACTTGCGTGCAGTGTTGAGGACTATCACCTGCTTCTGTGCTTTAGCCCATTCGCCTTCGTCGAAGCCGATACCTTCGGCGAGGGTGATGCGTGCGGAAGCCATCATGTGGTTGAAGCCCAGACGGATGACAGCGGCGGTTGGAGCATTGTCCGTCGACTTTCCCCAAAGGAAGTCGCTGGCCTCATAGCCTCCCAACTGACCGTTTTCAGCCTCTTTTCTCTGGTCTTTCTGAACTTCGAATGCGTAGTTCTCCACCTCCTCCGGTGAACCCCAAGGGTAATAGCCGTAGAGGTCTATGTGGGTATTCTTGTCTTTCCAGTAGACTTCGTATGCCGGTACCCATTTGTATGCGGCCTCGTCGAAGGTGAACCGGAGGTTGTCTGCACGGTTGCCTTCATTCTGAAGAGTGCCCGGAGTGTCTCCGTCATAGTCTACGATGTAGATTCCCACGACGTCTCCGTTGCAGAATCCTTCATCGTTCGCCCTTGTTTCATATTCCTGATTGATGCGTCCTGCAATGACGATAGGCTTCTTCTCCGCATCTTGTGTCTGCGGTTCGAACCCACCCTCGTCCAGAGCGCAGGATGCCATGAGCGCAACCGTCATGGCTCCAAGCAGATATCTGAATGTCTTCATAACTGTATGGATTATTCTACTGTGCCTCCGAAGTCAGTGTCGTCGCTTTCCCATCCGCCGATGCCGATGTTCACGCCTTCACCGACCTTGTTGACTGTGATCGTGCATTTGTGCTGCTTGTTTGACTGGAAACTTACAGTCTGATTCAGTGTGTATTCGTCAGAACCGACGGTAATCTTCACGATTTCGGTTCCTGTGATGTCCTGAGGCACTACAAGGGCTCTCCAGTATCCGTTTTCCTTGTATGGGGTTATGTTGCCGGCAGAACCTTCGGCAGTGACGCTTCCGTTTGCAAGATTGATCTTGGCAGCGGTCTTTACCCCTGTGATGATGACGCTGATTTCCTCTGCTGCAAGTGTCTCCTCTGTATATCCCTCACCGGGCTCCACGTAAACGAGCACGTTGCTCATCATATGGCGTGTGGTGATCTTTACAGGGTTCGTAGACGGCTTGGCTCCGTCAGTCTTTCCCCAGAGAAGTTCGCTGGCCTTGTAGTTTTCAATCGAAGACTGATCCTCCTTTACACTGAATGACAGGCCCTTGACATCGCTTACCGTACCGGTGTAAGGATAGTAGCAGTAGAAGTCTGCAGGGGTGGTCTGGTCCTTCCAGTAGACTTCCTTTTCAGGCTTCCATGAAGAACCGTCATAAGCAAACATCGTGTTGTCCAGGTGATTGCCGGTGGTTGCAAGCTCGGCAGGAGAACCGTTGACATAGTTTACGGTGTAGATTCCGACCTTGTCGCCGTTCTCGTAGCCGCTGTCTGTGGCCTTCGTCCAGATGTCGGTGCTGAGTGTGATAGGGATCTTAACCGGTTCTTCCTGTGGAATCTCTGGTCCGGGAGTTACCGGTTCCTTTTTGCAGCCGCATATGATAGCAGCAACTGCAGCGATAAGAAATGCTGTCTTTTTCATGTGGTAAATAGTTGATTTCCGCAAAATTAACCTATATGCAGACGTCATTCAAGTTCATATCGGTTCATTTGATCACATCAGCCAGAACATACCCCTCTTCATACAGGGCGCGGAGTTTTGCGGTGTCCTTGTCCATCAGGTCGATGTTGCTCGCCTTCGCCCTTCCGATCTGTCCTGACATATATGAGAGTCCGTTGCAGGCCCCTGCGCTCACTCCTACCGTAAATGGGAACCGGATGCCGCGCTTCATGAAATTGTCAAGGACTCCGCAGGTGAACACCCCGCGGAGGCCGCCGCCTTCCAGCACCAGAGCCGTATTCTTGTCTATTGTCATATATTCCGGTTGTCTTTACAAAGATAAGCATTTACCGGAATATCTTCAGGATTTATTGAGAGACTTGCGACGACAAGGCTTTCCGGTACATTCCTACCATCGCTTCAGTGGATTTGCGGATGTCGTAGGCTCTTGCCGAGTCGGCATACTTCTGTCCCATTTCGTTCCTTTCGGCCGGATGATCTATCCACCAGTCGATCTTTTCTGCCAGTTTCCTTGCGTCGTGAGCAGGAAATATGCTCCTTTCATCCAGTGCAAACTGCGATGTGGCGGTCAGTTCCCCGTCCGCGATCAGAGGCACCAGGCCTTCGCGGATGGCCTCCAGGCACGACAGCCCTTCCACTTCGGCCCATGCGCAATGGATATAGAGATAGGAACGGCGGATGAGTTCAGTGAGGCTGGCCTTATCATAGAAGCCGAATACCGGTTCATATGTCAGGACCCCGTCATCCACAAGTTTTGCCGCCTTCTTCCTGATGCTCTCTTCCATGGGACCCTTCCCTGCGAAATGGAGTCTGATCCTGTGGGAATGGCGTGAGTGCTCCATAGCGTCCAGAAGAGTCTCCTGCGACTTTTCATATGCCAGGCGGCCTATGCACAGAATGTCGACAGGACCGGAGCCGGCAATGACCGTTTCTGCCTTCACGGCCTTTTCCGGAATGGGAATGCCGTTGCTGAACACTTCCATGCTTGCCTTGAAGCCCTGCTCTTCAAGATGTCTGCGGACCGTCTCGGTGGGGCAGTGGATATGCGAGCATCTGTCGAAGACATATTCCTTCCAGAACCAGTCTATGACCGAGTTGATGACATTGTCCGCCTCTCCGTGGATGGCGTTTGCCACCACGTTCTGAGCAAAGAGGTGATAGGTGGCGACGCAGGGCTTGCCCATCTTTTCCGCCAGTGTGATGACTCTGGACTCCAGAGGAAAGGCCTCCTGTATATGAATGACATCGGCCCATCTTACAGCCCGTGCCAGTGTGCCGGGGTCGATGGTCCCGAACCGGAATCCGTTGGATTCCATGAGGAATTCAAATACGGGGACATGGAAATGCTTCAGAGGGTAGTCCGGTTGAGGACCTGCGGCATCTTCGTTTTCTGTGGCCAGAAGACGGGCATCGATCCCTTCCGCCTTCAGGTTGCCGAGCAGTGAGAGCAGGGCGGTCTGCAGACCGTTTCCCCGCGTGTAGGCATTGTTGCATACGATCAGTACTTTCATGATGAGGTTTCATTCTTGTGGCGGGTTACAGTCTTTCCGGTCAATGGCAATTTAAATGCCGAAGAAAAAATATTTATCTTTGCAGACTGAAACCAAAACCTGACCTCTGATGAAAGAATTCTGGAGATTCGTAAAGTTCGCCCTCTTTTCAGCGAGTGCGGGCATTATCGAAATGGGCGCCTTTGCCCTTCTTACCGAACTTACCGATTGGAGTTACTGGCCATGCTATCTGACGGCCCTTCTCCTTTCCATACTATGGAATTTCACACTGAACCGCAAGTTCACCTTCCGCTCTGTGGCCAATGTGCCGGTAGCGATGCTCAAGGTCCTCGGGTTCTACGCCGTGTTCGTGCCGGCGACGACCATCCTCGGAGATTATCTTGCCGATACCCTCCACTGGAACGGCTACCTCGTGACAGGCATCAACATGGGGCTGAATTTCGTGACAGAGTATCTCTTCCAGAGATTTGTGGTGTATGGTGATTCCATCGATTCGTCCGTGTCGGAGCCGACTGCCGCTTGAAACCGGGAGTTTAATAGTTCTGATAATATTCCGAAGGAGATACGCCGAACTTCTCTTTGAAGCATTTTGAAAAATATGATGCCGTTGTGAAGCCAACCTTGTACATGACTTCATTGACGGTAAGTTTGTGCTGTGCCAGATAGGCAGCAGCCTTTTCCAGGCGGATCTCCCTAATGAACTCCGATACCGTTTTACCGGTAAGTTGCTTCATCTTCCTGTATACCTGCTTGTCCGACCAGTGGCTTTCGGAACATAACACCGATACGGAGAAGTTCGAGTCATCGATATGTCTGGATACGATTGCTGTCATTTCCTGCAGGAACAGGTCGTCTGGAGATTCAAGACTTTCAGTCTGCTGCTGCAGGATGTTCTGCTGACGCATCTTGTTGAGGTACTGTTCGTGCTTGATGAGAAGTTGGATTATTCGGCCGTTGAGGTAGTTCAGGTCAAACGGCTTTGCAATGAATGCGTCGGCGTATTCAAATGACTGCATCTGGGTCTGGGCATCATTCTTTCCTGTGAGTATGATGATAGGGAGAAAGGCTGTGTGGAGGTTGTTTCTGATGCTTCTGCTCATTGTCAGTCCATCCATTTCGGGCATGGCGATGTCTGTGATCACCAGGTCTATCTTCTCCTTCTTCAGAATATTCAGTCCGCTTTTGCCGTTCTGAGCGGTAAGGAACACATAGTCTTTTCCTAGTGAGGCAATTATGAAATCTCTTATATCCTGATTGTCTTCTACTATGAGAATGATAGGCTTCCTGTCATGCTGCCATACCCGTGAAAGATTATGCAGTGACGGATCCGATTCGACGGCGCTCTTGAGAATGAAGGAATCAGCCTTCATGGTCGACAGACGGATTGTGAAGCAACTACCTTTACCCTGTTCGGATGAGACCATGATCCGGCCTTTATGCATTTCCACTATTCTCTTTACCATATGAAGGCCGATTCCGCTGCCGCTCTGGTTCATTCCTTTCGTTGATGTCCCCATATAGAAGCGGTTGAATATTTTCGGCAGTTCATCGGCGGAAATTCCGCAACCGGTGTCTTCTACCTTGATGTCGGCATATACCATGTCTGTCGTTTCATCGCTGATGCTTACCGACATAAGGATACTTCCGCCACGTGGTGTGAACTTGAGGGCATTAGACAGAAGATTCTGCAGAACGGACTCCATCTGTACGCGGTCTACCATAAACATGTATCCTATATCATCGGCGACGAATCTTGCGCTGATGTCTTTTTCTGCAAAGGCCATGGCAAATCGTCCCCATGCTTCTTTTGCTATTTCACCTAGAGATACGGCAACCGGCATGAATAAATTGGATGAACCGTTTTCGTTAAATGCAACCATCTGGTTCAGAAGAAGATGCATTTTCTCTGCATTCTTCTGTATTGTCTGCAGTTCTCTTGTCCTCAGTGCGTCAGATTCAGAGGCAGTCATCCGGGACACGAAACTCAGTATGATGCTCAAAGGGCTTTTGAATTCGTGGGAAATGTCTGAGAGGAACTCCGTCTTGCTGTCTGCCATCGCTATGGCCCTTTCTCTCTCCTCGTGCTCCATCCGCAACTGGTGACGCATCTTCCAGATGTGTATGGCCACGATGCACACTCCCATTGACAGGATGACATATATGAAATAGGCAAGAGGGGTCGCATACCAGACGGGCTTTATGTGAAGTCCGACAGAATAGACCTTTCCGGTAGGTTCCGGAGCCGATCCTGCAGCCGCGAACTCGAAGATATAATCTCCGGACGGAACGTTTATGAATACAGCCTTGTTTTCCCTGTCCTGAATTCTTCTCCACTTATCATCGAATCCTTTAAGACGATACATCATGGCATCATCTTCTCCTCCGAAGGCAAATGACGACATGGAGAAAGCAAATGAATTCTGAGAATGCGCCAGGGTTATCCTGTCTGTCAAAGTGATATTCCTTTCAAGAATCACATGTCCGTCATATTTCTTCCCGACCTCGACGGGTTCGTCATTTACCCACATCCGGGTAAGCGTTATGTCTCTGCTTTGATCGGATGCCTTCCTGTTCTCCGATGAATATTCGATGATGCCGTCGACTGTGCCGAAATATAGTTTGTGACCGAACGGGGTGACGCTCATCAATGTAAGTTCATTCATAGGAGTGTGCTCCCATATGCCTGTTTCAGGACAGTAAGATGATATGGATGTCTTTCCCGCCACCCATATCCTGTCATCCTGCCATGCCAGAGACATTACATAGACATCCGAGCCAGAGACCTTATTCAGACTGCCGTCCCTACGGATCTGAAAGAGGCCTTTGTCTGTTCCTATCCATACGCAGTCTCCTCCGGGAATCATTGACAGCACGAATACATCATATGGCAGCGGTGTCCGTCTTGTTTCCCATGTTTCAAGAGATATTATGTTGATTACATTGTATGTCTCGGCATAAATGTCGTTTTCGTGAATCGCTATGTTCCTGACAATATTGCTTGCCAGCGCCGGTACAGAATTCTTATTAAGATGGATGTCACAGATGACCCTTTCTTTCGAGGTCAGGATACGCTCTTTGTCCACTCCATACATACCTCCGTCGTATGTGCCTATCCATAGCCGGCCGTATGGATCTTCCGCAATGGAGTACATCCAGTTGGAATTGTATCTGCCTGTCGGTTCCAGGATATGTCTGTGCATGATTCTGCCTGTGTCATATCTGTAGATGTCCAGTCCTCCGTCGGATATTATCCACATGTTCTGGCCGTCATCATGAAGCCCTCGGACCTTGTTATGTGACAGCCTCCCATGTCCGGAATCCGCCTTAAGCCATATCCCGTCATCATGGCCCGGCCGACTTCTGATAAGTCCGTTACGTCCGCCCAGCCAAAGGTATCCGTCCCTATCTGTCTTCAGGACGCTGACGTCAAGTCCTTCTGTCAGTCCTGTGAGCATGTCCACTCCTATATATTTATATGGGTAGCCTATATCTGAGACGGCCACGCCGTGGTCCGTTCCCAGCCATATGTTTCCGGAAAGGTCTTCCATGATGTTCCATACGACATTGTTAGGGATTGAAGCGGATTCTCCTACCTTATGACGGAACAGGTCCATATCCCCGTTCTTCCCCATTACGATGAGGCCGTTGTCGGAACCTATCCACAGGTCTGTCCCCGAATATCGGAATGTCTTGACAGGTGTGTTCGGCAGATGATGCCTGTCTGCCTTTCTTTCTGCCGGACGATAATGGAACAGACCTTTTTCCGTTCCCAGCCACAACGCTGTGCTGTCTGTGAGATCCTCGCATATGTCAAGGACAAGAACATCCTTGTTCTTGAGAATTCCTGTCAGGTCATGATTTTCCGTGCCGTCAGTGATGTCATATATACATCCATATGATGATGCCCAGATGCTTCCCCTGACTTTTCTGATGCTTGTGAAATGCCCCTCAAGGATTGTATCGGTATGGTTACCCATTCTTTTGAGAAGGCCTGTCGTGGTCGCTATATACAGGTCGTCACCCTCGGAAAGAAAGGCCTTGACATGGCGTCCGGTCGTTCCCGGCATCATGTGGAAACAGTCGGTTTCCGAGTCATATATGCAGACTCCTTTGTCTGTTCCTACATACAGGCATGACCTGACGGAGTCATAAAGGAGGGCGTTGACAATATTATTGGCCAGAGACAGCGAATCGCCCATCTCCCATCTGTATATCTTGAATCCGTATCCGTCATATCGGGCAAGTCCGTCGTCTGTTCCCATCCATATGAATCCATACGGGTCCTGGGCCATGGAGAAGACCGCCGTGGTTTTCCCCGATGGCAGTGAGATGCTGCGGAAGCGCCCTGAAAGGGTTGTAGCAGCATTGACGGACAGTACACATAAGGCGAGCACGATCGTCAGAATATGTCTTTTCATAAGAAACCTCATGATGCAAATATATCAAATCCTTATGACAAAATCGCCCCGTGTCCGATTTAGGGTAGAAGATGTCTGATTTGTGGCAGAGCCGTTTTTTCTTAAAGACTAATTTTGCCCTATCGAAATACTATTCAATAACCAATAAAAGTTAACATTATGAAACATTTGTTTCTGAAAGCAGCGGCCGTTCTGGTGGCATTGGCGATGAGCCTTGCCGGAGCGGGTGCTGTCATGGCACAGTCCCATTCTGTCAGCGGAACGGTCACTGATGAGACCGGCATGCCGATGGTCGGACTGACGGTCATTGTCACCGGAACCACAACCGGAGTGACTACGGATCTGGACGGACATTATCAGATCAATGTGCCTGCGGATGGCTCTCTTACTTTTTCATATCTGGGATATGAGACACAGGTAGTGGAGTTCGACGGACGTACAAGAATCGATGTGCAACTCATGCCTGATACGGAACTTCTCAGTGACGCTGTCGTAATCGGCTACGGAACCACAGCCAAGAAGGACCTGACAGGATCAGTGTCATCTGTAGGCAGCAAGGATTTCAACAACGGACTTCTTTCATCTCCGGAACAACTTATCAACGGAAAGGTGGCGGGAGTGCAGATCATGTCAAGCAGCGGATCTCCTACCGCAGGAAGTACGATAAGGATCCGTGGAGGAGCATCGCTCAATGCGTCTAACGACCCTCTTATCGTCCTTGACGGCATTCCTCTGGAAATAGGCGGAATCAGCGGCAACGATGGTAATTTCCTTTCCATGATCAACCCTTCCGACATCGAGTCCATGACTGTCTTGAAGGATGCGTCTTCGACAGCCATCTATGGATCAAGGGCATCAAACGGAGTCATCATCATCACGACGAAGAAAGGTACCGGCAGCAAGATTACTGTCAACGTCAATTCCACACAGTCCGTGCAGTGGAAGACAAAGTTGGCCGACATGCTTTCGACAGATGAGTTTGTGAATGTAGTGAACGGCCTTGACGAAAGTTATACCTCTCTTCTCGGAGATACCTGCACAGACTGGAACAGTCAGATCTATACTCCGGCCTTCGGAACAGACAATCTGGTGAGTGTTTCCGGACGTCTTGTGAAGAACCTTCCTTTCCGAGCATCTGTCGGATATTACAATCAGGACGGTATCCTCAAGACAGATAATGCGGAAAGAGCAACCGCCAACATCTCTCTTAACCCGTCTTTCTTTGATGACTATCTCAAGATAGGTCTGAATGTGAAAGGAGCGTACAATCACAACCATTTTGCCCCTACCGGAGCCATCTGGAATGCAGCCACATTCAACCCGACTCTTCCTGTCTTTTCCGGTGCAGAGATCCTTGGCGGATATACCGAGATCACAAGCAACGGAGCGCCCAACCCGGATGCGGTAAAGAATCCTCTCGGCCTTCTTGAACAGACAGACGCTCAGAGCGAAGTCTACAGGGTTGTAGGCAATGCTGAACTGGACTACAGGATGCATTTCCTTCCTGACCTTAAACTTCACCTTGCATATGGATATGATTATGCGACAGGCAAGGGCTATACATTTGTCCCTGAGACCGCGGCATCGAACTTCGACCAGAAAGGATACTATGCGCCATACGGACCGGCAGAAAAGCATAACAACCTCTTTACCGCGTACCTCAACTATAATACGGACATCAGGAAGTTCAGGATTGACGTCACGGCAGGATACGACTGGCAGTATTGGAAGGCGACATCCCCTGCAGGAGATGTCTACAATGCTGCGAAGGAGAGTCTGAACGGAGCCTACAAGGCGTCTGATCAGAGACATGCCCTCATGTCATATTATGGCCGTGTCAATCTCTCATATGATTCCAGATATATGATTACCGCAACCATCAGAAGGGACGGCACATCGCGTTTCTCGCCTGATACCCGTTGGGGTACTTTCCCATCGGTAGCCCTTGCCTGGAACATGGCAGAAGAGCCTTTCCTCAGGGAGTCTGACGTAGTGACAGACCTCAAGGTCAGAGCAAGTTACGGCGTCACAGGACAGCAGGACGGAATCGGGAACTATAATTACCTTCCGGTCTATTGGTCCGGAACGGATAACAGCCAGTATGTCGGATCTCACGGCAGTATGGTGAACACTTATCTTCCATCGGCATATGTTTCCGACCTTAAATGGGAGACCACCAGGTCGTGGAATGCCGGTCTTGACTTCGGATTTGTCAATGACAGGATCACAGGTAGTGTGGATTATTATACAAGAAAGACTGAAGACCTTCTCGCAACCGTTCCTGCGGCGGCCGGAACAAACTTCACCAAGTCCATCACCACCAATGTCGGCAATATGGAAAGTTATGGTATAGAGGCTTCGCTCAATGTCATTCCGGTACAGACAAGGGACTGGACATGGGAGATCGGGGCTAATGCCACATGGCAGAACGTCAACATCACCAATCTGACATTGGTCGACAACGGAGAAGTTACGGAAACCCTTGTCGGACCTATGATTGACGGTAAATATGTTCAGGTGATGACAGAAGGCCAGGAGCCTTACAGTTTCTTCGTCTACAAGCAACTTTACGACACGGCAGGAAGACCGATTGAAGGAGCATATGCGGATCTCAACGACGATGGGAGCATTACAATCGACGACAGATACTGCTATCATTCTCCGTCTGCAGATGTACTTCTGGGCTTCAACACAAGCATCAGGTGGAAGAACCTTTCGGTTTCAGCGGCATTCCGTGCGAGCATAGGCAACTATGTCTACAACGCGATGGCTGTAAATACCGGTGCCCTTGAAACCATGAAGTACAGCGCTCCGCAACTCAGCAATCTCCATTCAAGTTATCTGGAAACAGGTTTCAGGGCCAGACAGTTCTATTCTGACCATTATGTCGAGAACGCTTCGTTCCTCAAGATGGACAACCTTACCGTAAGTTATGATTTCGGAAGAGTGTTCAAAAACACGATGGGACTCAGGGCCTCTGTCCTTGTACAGAATGTATTTACATGGACGAAATACTCGGGTGTGGATCCGGAAGTGCCAAGCGGATTCGACAGTTCGTTCTATCCGCGTCCACGCATTGTTTCACTCAGTCTCGGACTTGACTTCTAAATCAGAAAATGATGAAAAAGATATTAACGATATTCTGCATGATGGCACTTCTGGCCAGTTGTGAACTGGACCAGTATCCCCACACGGAGACAACATCGAAGGATGTATATGTCAGTGCCGCCAATTATGAATCTGTCCTTTCTGGAATATATACATCGATGATCGTCAATCTGTCGAGCATATCAAGTGATGACCGTTTCCAGAACTATACCAGGGCCCTGCTCATGTTCCAGGAGGCTACTACAGACAATATGGACAATGTCTGGGCAGCAGGAGAAAGCACCACGGACCTTAATGACCTCGCCTGGACAGCAGGTGACCCGTGGATATCGGCAATGTATTATCATATATATAATATAGTTGCCCTGTCCAATGAGTTCATCCGCAATGCTTCGGACGATAAGATAGCGTCATTTTCCGACGAGGACAGGAAAAGCATAACCGGTTGGAGAAACGAGGCAAGATGTCTCAGGGCATTGGCATATTATCATGCTCTGGACCTTTTCCCTGCAGTACCTTTCGTCGATGAGAACGATCCTGTGGGGTCCTATGTTCCGGAAACTTATACCAGAGAACAACTCTTCACTTATCTGGAAAGTGAACTGCAGGAACTTTCGCAGCCAGATATGCTTCCGGCGAATCTGTACGGACATATGACACAGGGAACAGCGTCAGCCATTCTTGCCAAGATGTATCTGAATGCGGAAATATATGTGGGCAAGCCATATTATGACGAATGTATAGAGGCATGCAAGGATGTCATCAGTTGCGGATATTCTCTTGCGGATTCATATCATGGCCTCTTCAATGCGGACAATCACAAACGCACGGATGAAATAATCTTCGCCTTGGCATGCAATGCCGTAAATACCGTTGCATGGGGTGCAGGTACATATATGGTCTGTGCTACACGCTTCGACTTTGATGCAGGAATGGAAGAAGACTTCGGCGTCGCGACATATTGGAACTGTCTGAGAGCCCGTCCTCAACTTGTAGACAAGTTCAGCGACGGCGACGGCAGAGGATATTTCGGAAGCCGGAACAGAGCAGCATATACAGACTCGCCTGAAGATGGCTGGTATAAGGTCGACGGTGACACAAAGTATGTCTACCAGGACAGGCCGAAGGAGATAATTTCTCATGACGAGACCACATCAGGTTGGCTTATAAACAAATGGAGCAATCTTACCGACGCAGGAGAAACAGCATCTGATACAAGGACGGTAGGAGCCGAAACGGATTTTCCTATGTTCCGTCTTGCAGATGTGTATCTCATGCTTGCAGAGGCTGTTCTCAGAGGTGGAGAGGGTGCTTCCCGCAGTGATGCATTGGGATATGTCAATCTGATCCGCACAAGAGCCTTCGGCGATGCTTCAGGCAATATCTCAGACCCGGAACTGACTCTTGACTTCATCCTTGATGAAAGGGCAAGAGAACTTTATACAGAGGCGACACGCAGGACAGACCTTATCCGCTTCGGAAAGTATACTTCCGGATATGACTGGAACTGGAAGGGCGGCGTGAAGGATGGTCGCGATGTGGATGGCAGATACGCGGTCCTCCCGATTCCGGAAGCGGAACTTTCGGCAAATCCGGCCCTCAAGGCAATAAATACCAAGTACGGATTCTAAAGGATAAGAGCATGAAAAGATTTATATATTCTCTGATGGCAATCCTTCTTTTTGCAAGTGCCTGTGAAAAGGATGGCGAAAAACTTATTGTCAAAGAACCTGGTGCACCATCGGAATTTGGTGCAAATACAACTGAAATAGTCCTGACAAGCGATGGTACGGATGCGCTGGCATTGTCACTTTTCTGGAATGCAGGAGCGCTTCCGGAAGTCAGTGACCCTACCGTTGCTCTTCCGGATGACCTCACAGAGTCCAGCGTTCAGTTTTCTGCAACGGAAGACTTTGCTTCATATACCGAGATCTTCATGAAGGCAGACCAGACGTCTGTGCAATTTACGGGAGGCGAACTGAGTCAGTTGCTCATGAAACTTGGAATGACGGAGGTGCAGCAATATGACGTATACGTCCGCCTTGCCGTCAGGATGGGAAAATCGTATACATATAGCGATGTGCTGGTGCTTAAGATAACTCCATATGCCGTAGAGACAGGATGGATGCAGATAGTGAACAAGACAGATGTGACCGACGTACTGGCAACACTTTACTGCAAGGATGCTACTCCGATGCTTTTTGAAGGATTCGCTGTGCCTTCCGGCGGATGGTACAACTGCTTCTTTATAGCAGCCGACGGAACCCAGTGGGGATGTAATGCGGACTGGACTGCATTCTCTCTTGTTGCCGGTTCTGAAAACAACTGCTGGTTTGCCGAGCCTTCAGGATGTCAGTATGTCTATGCCGATACTGAAAACGAACTCTGGTGGCATGTGGATGTTCCTGCAGTCACTCTTGACATTGCCGGTTCTCAGGTAGAACTTAAGTATTCCAAGTCGGCAGGGGGATACAGCGGCACGATCACTGTCGGTGACAATGCTTCTGTGACTGTTACAGGAACCGGAGCGAGATTTGACATCACGACAGGAACTGATGCCGGAATAGCAGGCATTCCATATCCGTTCTGCCTTCTTCCTGTAGGCACAGACGGATTTGAACTTGTTAATTCAGAAAATGCCGCTTCTGCCTTTACCATTGAAAAGGCCGGGACATATACCGTCACATTCAATGTGTCGGAGTATAAATGGTCTCTCAAGGAAGGCGCAGAGGAACCTCCTGTAGTGACTTATCCGGAAAACGTATCAATGTTCTACTATGTCAAGGAGGCTTCGGATATGCTCGGACTCGCTTGTGAGATGGCAGAAACGTCAGAGGAAGGTATCTTTGAGGGATTCATATGGACTGATCCTGATTGGGGAATGAATTTCAGCGGCTTCAGATTCCATGCCGGCGATATGGTCTACAGCAGTAACGGGGACGGTCAGTATGTCCTCGGAGAAGGAGGATGGAACTGCTGGAGTGGTAACACCGGAATGAATTATGTTGTTGCGGACTTCACTACCATGACGTGGTCTGAGACTCAGGTCACAAAGGTTGCCGTTGCGGGTGATTTCAATGAGTGGAGTCTTGACACAGACCAGTTTACATTCAATATGGAGACCGGCAGATGGGAAGTTGAATGCGATATCACATTCATTGAATGGGGAATACAGATCGTGCTTGATGATGCAGCGGGAACATGGAGATGGATATATAAGGATGGTGATATGGACGGAGTCTTGAGTATGGATGGCGACAACATCATGCCTGCCCGGACAGGTAAGTACAAGATAGAACTTGATCTTTCAAGTTTCTCTGCACCTGCTTATACAATGACACTGATGGAGTAATATGGGATTTTTAAATAATTTTATAGGAGCATGCATTGCGGCGGTTTCATTTGCCGCATGCTGCTCTTGCGACAACAGCAATCTGCCTCATGCAGATGCAGTCGGTTCGGAAGTCCCTGTTGTGGATCGTACAGCCTTTGCCAAAGGTGCGGACATCAGTTGGATAACAGAGATGGAAAGCAAGGGCATGAAGTTTTACAACGAATCCGGAGCAGAAACGGAATGCACCGCCCTTATGAAGGAAATAGGGATGAATGCCGTAAGGTACCGCGTCTGGGTAAACCCGGAAGACGGCTGGAATTCCGCAACCGATGTGCTTGTAAAAGCCTTGAGAGCGCAGAAGTTGGGAATGCGGATCATGATAGATTTTCACTATAGTGATACATGGGCTGATCCGGGTCATCAGTCTCCACCTTCCGCATGGGCATCATATGGCATTGACGAACTGAAAGAAGCAGTGTCTCTGCACACGAAGGAAGTTCTTTCGCTTCTCAAGAAATATGGCATCGACGTGGAGTGGGTCCAGATAGGGAACGAAACCAGGACAGGGATGATGTGGCCTGTCGGAAGTTATCAGGAAAACGGAGGAAAGAACTATGCCGTACTGACCAATGCCGGATATGATGCTGTCAAGGCTGTCTATCCGGAAGCAAAGGTGATCGTGCATCTTGACGGAGGTCATGACAACGGTCTTTATGACAGGCTCTTTTCTGTGCTGGAAGCCAATGGAGGAAAGTATGACATGATCGGAATGTCTTTATATCCATGCTGGTGGAACAATGACAGGAACGCCTTTGATACTGACTGGAAACCGAATACGGATGCCTGCATTGCAAATATTCGGAAGGTTCATGATACTTACGGAAAGGAAGTCATGATCTGTGAGACCGGAATGCCTGTAAATGATCCGGATAACGCCAAGGAGATGTTGTCATACCTCCTTGAGCAGACTCAGGCCCTGGAGTATTGCCGCGGAGTATTCTATTGGGAACCGGAAGCACCTGACGGATATAATGACGGATATGGCCTTGGAGCATTTGCAGACGGCAAGCCTACGAAGGCCCTGGATCCGTTCAGAAATTGAGTTTAATTCCCTATATTTGTGCAGATAATCAATGATTTCGTATTATGAAAATCTTTAAATATCTGCCCTGTATAGGGATTTTTTCTGTGGTCCTGTGGACATCATGCTCGGATGCTGAAAAGGTGGATCCGGAAGGTAATGGAAAAGAACCGCAAGTTCCGGAACAGACGGTGGCCTTCGTCAAAGGCGCCGACATCAGTTGGGTGACCGAGATGGAGGATGACGGAGTGAAGTTCTACGACTCGAAAGGGAAGGAGAAGGACTGTTTCCTCCTGATGAAGGAAGTCGGAATGAATGCCATACGTCTGCGCGTCTGGGTGAATCCTGAAAACGGATATGGCGACTACTGCAATCAGAAGGATGTGGTGGCGAAGGCGGTCCGTGCCAGAGATGCCGGCATGGATGTGATGGTTGATTTCCATTACAGCGACTTCTTTGCGGATCCCGGGAGGCAGACCATGCCTGCGGCGTGGACCGGAAAATCTATGGCCGAACTCAGGAATGCTGTTGCAGACCACACGAAGTCTGTCCTGAATGCCCTCAAGACCAGCGGAGTGGCCCCGAAATGGGTACAGGTAGGAAACGAGACCCGCAACGGCATGATGTGGAGCAGCGGACAACTCTGGACCAGCAGCGGCGATATCGCAGACGGCTGGAACAATTATGCGGGCCTCAGCAATGCCGGATATGATGCCGTCAAGGCCGTTTTCCCGGATGCCATAGTCATAGTGCACCAGAACAACGCATGGGAAGACCTGGACTGGTGGTTCCGGAAATTCAAGGCGGCAGGCGGAAAGTTCGATATGATCGGCCTCTCGCATTATCCTCAGGCTGAGCAGAACAAGACATGGATTACTGTCAATCAACTGGCACTCTCCCATATCAAGTCGCTTGGCGATACGTACGGATGCAAGGTGATGGTATGCGAGACGGGAGTCAAGACATATATGAACGAGGGTACTGCTGCATCTGTGCTGGCAGAGTTCATGACGGAGGCCAGAAAACTCGACCAATGCGCCGGGGTCTTCTATTGGGAACCTCAGACAGACGGCTCTTGGAAACCGAGTCATTATGAGACCTTGAAATGGAATGCCTACGATATGGGCGCATTCTCGAAAGACGGACGCCCGACTTCTGTATTGGATTGCTTTAAAGACTGATATATAAACTGCAATGAAACGAATAGTTATAGCATTTTCTGCCCTGCTGGCGGCAGCGGCATCTTACGCTCAGGTTCAGCGCTCGGAGACTCTCCTGAAGGAGTGGGATTTCCGTCAGGATCATAATGTCGACGCTACAGATGGCTGGAAGGCCGTTTCCGTGCCTCATGACTGGGCCATTTACGTACCGTTCGACAGGTCGCACGACCTTCAGAAGGTGGCTGTTGTCCAGAACGGTGAGACGGTAGCATCAGAGAAGACAGGTCGCACAGGAGGACTTCCGTATATGGGCAAGGGCGCATACCGGAGGACGCTTGATGTCTCTGCGGAGGAACTTGACGGACGCAGGCATGTACTGCTTTTCGACGGTGCCATGAGCGAGGCACAGGTGTTTGTCGGCGGGGAAAAGGTCTGCTTCTGGCCGTATGGCTACAATTCGTTCCATTGCGACGTCACCTCCTGCCTGAAGCCGGGAGAGAACGAGATCGTGGTTCTTCTGGAGAACAGGCCTCAGTCTTCAAGGTGGTATCCCGGAGCGGGACTTTACAGGAAGGTGCGCCATGTCACCATGCCTTCGGTCCATGTACCTGTATGGGGCACTTATGTAACCACTCCATATGTCGGTGACGACTATGCCTCGGTCAATGTAAGGACAAGGATAGAAGGAGTGGAGAAGGGTTCTGTCATCACTCTTCTCACCCGTGTGCTGGACGCTGAAGGACATAAAGTAGCAGAAAGTCTTGACACCCGTCTGCTTCATGGCGACGAGGTCTCCCAGACCCTTGCCGTAGAGGCACCATCACTCTGGTCTCCAGAGAGTCCTGTGCTTTACTGCGTTGAGACAGAGGTGTATACGGGCGGTACTGTGGATACGGACTGGGATATGGACCGGCCGGAGATAAGCGTCACTCATGGCAAGGATTTTTGTGACAAGGTGTCGGTCCGTTTCGGATTCAGGACCATCGAAGTCCGTCCTGACGTCGGTTTCCTTCTCAACGGAGAGGTCCGCAAGTTCCGCGGAGTGTGCCTCCATCATGACCTCGGCCCTCTCGGCGCTGCCGTCAATGAGGCTGCCATCCGCCGTCAACTCACCATCCTCAAGGATATGGGCTGCGACGCCATCCGTACTTCCCACAACATGCCGGCAGAGGAACTCATCGACCTCTGCGACGAGATGGGATTCATGGTGATGCTTGAAAACTTTGACGAGTGGGACCTTGCCAAATGCGACAACGGCTACCACAGGTTCTTCAATCTCGACAGCGGCAACGGCCGGATATGGGCGGAAAGGGACATGATCAACATGCTCCATCATTTCCGCAACAACCCGTCTGTAGTGATGTGGAGCATAGGAAACGAAGTCCCATCGCAGTGGAAGCCGGAGGGGATTGAAGTCGCCACATGGCTTCAGGACATCTGCCACAGGGAAGATCCTACAAGGCCCGTAACCTGCGGAATGGATCAGTACAATGCGGTGACAGTCAATGGATTTGCCGAGAAGATTGACGTCGTCGGATACAACTATAAGGTTGACAGGTACATTCCTGCATACGGACTTCTTCCGCAGAGACTCATACTCGGAAGTGAGACAGCGTCTACCGTAAGTTCCCGTGGTGTCTACCATTTTCCTGCGAAACTTGGAGCCGCCATCATGCACGAAGACCATCAGTCTTCGTCTTATGACACGGAGTTCTGCTGGTGGTCCAACATTCCGGACAATGATTTCGCTGCCGACGAGGACTATCCTTGGTGCATGGGTCAGTTCGTCTGGACCGGGTTCGACTACCTCGGAGAGCCGTCTCCATATGATACCGATGCATGGCCGAACCATTCGTCCGTTTTCGGCATAGTGGACCTTGCCTCGATTCCTAAGGACAGATATTACCTTTACAGAAGTCAGTGGAACAGGACCGACCATACCCTGCATGTGCTTCCGCACTGGAACTGGGACGGCCGCGAAGGTGAGGTGACTCCGGTATTCGTGTATACTTCATATCCGTCTGCGGAACTTTTCGTGAACGGAGTTTCGCAGGGCGTGCGCACCTTTGCCGAGCCGGACGGACAGGTACCGTGTCTCGGAGAAAAGGCCATGAAGCGTTTCAGGCTCATGTGGAACGAGGTCGTGTATGAGCCGGGAGAACTTCGCGTGGTGGCATATGATGCCGATGGAGAGGTTGCGGCAGAGAAGGTCGTACGCACAGCAGGCAAGGCCGCGGCCGTCAAACTGACTCCTGACAGGACTGTACTCAAGGCCGATGGTGAAGACCTCTGCTATCTCAATGTGAGTCTTACCGATAAGGACGGCAATCCTGTTCCATGCGACAGCAGACTGGTCAAGGTGAAGGTCAGCGGTGCAGGTTCGTTCAAGGCCATAGCGAATGGAGACCCTACATGCCTCGAATCCCTCCAGGAGCCTCAGATGCATCTTTTCAGCGGTCAACTTACCGTTCTCGTCCAGAGCGGTACCGACCCAGGAGACATCCATGTCGAAGTCAGCGCCAAAGGCGTGAAGAAGGCTTCGGTGACTCTTAAGGCAGAATAGTCCCGAGAGGCTCCAGACCTATGCCAGGACGGTCCGGAAGGACTATATGTCCGTCTATGACTTCCATTCCACGGAAAAGGTCATTGGTGATAAGAAGATTGCCGTCGAGGTCGCAGAAATCCACGGCAGGGGAGAGTTGTGCTGCTGCTGAAACGGCGCAGGACGTTTCCGTCATGCATCCCACCATGACCTTCATGCCTTCAGCGCGGGCGTAATTCACCATCTTCCATCCTTCCCTCATGCCGGTGCATTTCATCAGTTTGATGTTGATGCCGTGGTATGCTCCCTTGACGGAAGGGATGTCTGCAAGGCGCTGTATGGACTCGTCGGCGAATATCGGAATGGGGCTGCGTCCGGTGATCCATGCGTTGTCGTCCATCCTTTCCCTGGCCATAGGCTGCTCTACCATGACGACGCCTTGTTCCTTGAGCCAGAATATCTCGTCCAGGGCCTTCTCGCGGTCCTTCCATCCCTGATTGGCATCGACAGCGAGGGGCAGGTCCGTGATTTCGCGGATTGTCCTGATCATCTCCTTGTCGTTGTCAAGCCCGACCTTTACCTTGAGGATATTGAATCTGTCCGCACATTCACGAGTCTTTTCCCGCACCACTTCCGGTGTGTCTATGCCTATCGTGAAGGTCGTGTCAGGCGCTTTCGACGGGTCCAGGCCCCAGAGTCTCCACCATGGCTGGCCTATGAGTTTTCCCACAAGGTCATGCAGGGCGATGTCTACGGCGGCCTTTGCAGCATTGTCTCCCGGAGAAAGACTGTCTACATATGCCAGTATGGTCTCCAACTGGAAGGGGTCGGCGAACTGCCTCAGATTCACACGGGAAAGGAAGGCGCAGACGCTCTCCACGGTCTGTCCAAGGTATGGAGGCATGGATGCCTCTCCATATCCTGTGAAGCCTTCATAGTCGATTCTGACCTGGACTCCGGGAGTGGTCTTGCGGGAGTAGGATGACACGGTGAAGGTGTGTCTGAGTTGAAGTTCGTACGGCTCGAAACTGAGTTTCATGCCTTTGCCGGCCTTGTTCAGGTTGAATGCTTTCGGGGAGTTGCCGCCGTCTGCGCATCCTGTAAGGCCTGTCATGGCGGCGCCTGCCGTCATCAGTCCGGCAGTCTTGATGAAGTCTCTGCGTTTCATGTCGTAAAGGTAAGAAATAATGACTACTTTTGCAGGACAAGTTCATTTTTTATGAAAAAGGTACTCTTATTCTCATTTTTTGTCCTCGTGACAGCATGCTGCGGAAATCCTGCAGTTAAAACAGCAACTGCCACTGATGTCACCGTTGCGGGTGAAGTCCTTCCTGTGACCGGAACATTCATCAATCTCCCATATCAGGATGTCCGTAACAAATACACCAATCCTCCGCATATCGACGGCACGGACCCTCAGATGTGGGCGGCCAAGGTGGCTGAGATGAAGAAGATGGGTATGGAATACCTCATATTCATGTCCGTTGCCAATGAAGAGAAGGCCTACTATCCTTCCGGACTTATGGAGTGGCACTATCCGAAGTGGCGTCAGAGCCCTGTCGATGCCATCATGGATGCCGCGGCCGAGCATGGTATGAAGGTTTTCATGAGTACTGGATGGGCCAAGGATCAGGATGACAATCTGCGCGATCCTAAGATAAAGGGACGTCAGATACAGATGATGACGGAACTTGCTTCCATTTATGGGGAACATCCCGCCTTTTACGGATGGTACCTTCCTGTAGAGGACTGTTTCGGCCCGGTCCTTACAGATTACGCAGTAGATGCAGTGAACGCTCTCACTGCCCGCGCCCGTGAACTCACTCCTGACGCCAAGATACTAATCTCTCCATATGGAATCTTCAATTCCGACTTCGATGATCCTCGTTACGAGCAGCAGATCGCACGTCTGACTGTGGATATCATTGCATATCAGGACGAAATCGGTTGTGTGAGAGAGCGATATCCGCTCACCCGGCTGCGTGAGAACTGGAAGAAACTCCGTGCCATCCACGACCGTACCGGCATCGCCATGTGGGCAAACTGCGAGTCTTTCGCCTGGGAGAAGGGGACCAACGACCGTTCTTCGGCCCTTGTGCCGGCGCCATTCAGCCGCTTCCTTTCCCAGCAGATCGCGGCAACTGCAGGCGGTGCGGAAAAGATAATCTCCTTTGTGTTCTGCGGCCTTTTCGACGACCCTTCTTCTCCATATCAGCTGGGTCAGCCTCATTGGTCTGCAAAGGCATATCAGGACTATATGGCATGGCTCGGCGGTGACCGTTACTGGAAAGCGGCAGAGGCTTCCATGGCCGGGCGTTTCGGTCCTGCGGCAACGGAAGATGTGTCTGATCCTCGCTGGAAGTTCTATGAGGCGGGAACGCATGAGATAGTCGTACCTGTCGAGGGCGGAAAGTTAAAGAGCGTACTTGTCCGTATGCTGAACTCTCATAAGGACGGTATCGTCCCTCCTTCAAGGATATTCCTTTTTACAGGCGTAGATGGCGAAAAGTGGTCCCTTGCCGCAATCAAGGATGCGCCTGTCTGTCCTAACACCGGACATGATGCATTTGTGGACCATGTTCTGTCCGACGGTCTTGACATCGATGCCTCATATATTAAAATAGCCTTCACCGTGGAGGCGAAGGCTGCATTTGACAGTATTCTGATAAACAGGTGATTACCGTTATTTCAAGACTTTCAGTATCATCTCCTCGATGACGTCATAACCCTCTGAGGTGAGGTGTACCCCGTCATATGACCATTTCTCCGGCAGGCCGTTTTCTGTATTCTTCATTGCGGAATGGTAGTCGACGTATGTGAATCTGTTCTGACGGGCATATTCCTTCAGCATGGAGTTAAGTCTGATTATGCGGTCTGCGCAGTCGGTGACTTCCGGTCTCCATTTATACTGCTTTACAGGCAGTACGGAGCATATGACAGGCTTGATCCTGTTTGCCTTCGCTATCTCGCACATGGACACGATGTTGCCGTAGATGTCATCGACTTCTATGAAGCCGTTGTTCTTTGCGATGTCGTTGGTGCCGGCGAGGATGACGACATACTTCGGGTGCAGATTGACCACGTCCTTCCTCATGCGGACCAGCATGTGCGATGTCGTCTGGCCTGAAATTCCCCTGCAGGCGAAGTTGTTGTCGTTGAAGAATCCGGGATCAGCGTCATACCAGCACTGGGTGATGCTGTCTCCCATGAATACGGCCTTCGGCTGTACGGTGATTTCCGAGTTGGCCTGTGCATATCTTCCGATATTTGCCCAGTCGTCCTGAGCAGCTGCCTGAACTGTCATGATGAGGATGGCGGCAAGCGCCAGGGTCATTTGTCTTTTCATCGTCTGTATGATTTTCATTTCCTGCAAATATCGGGTTTTTATTTCAATTGTATTATATTTGTATGATTTAAAAACGAATGCCATGTTCAATTCTGAAGTATATGTAAACCGCCGCCGCGTCCTGCTGGAGCGTATGGCGGCAATGACGCCGGAAGGCGCGAGGGGAATTGCCGTATTCCTTGGCAATGTTGATGCTGCGATGAACTACCGCGGTAATGATTATAAGTTCCGTCAGGACAGCAGTTTCCTGTACTATTGGGGAATAGATGAGCCTTGGTTCGCTGCTGTTCTTGATCTTGACACTGCCGACGAGTGCCTCTATGGCAATGATGTAGACATAGATGACATTATATGGATGGGTCCGCAGCCGTCTGTGGCGTCGAAAGGCGGACTTATAGGATGTGCGAAGACCGCGGCTCTTGCCGGATTCGACAAGGCCGTTTCAGACGCCGTTTCAGCAGGCCGTCCGGTACATTTCCTGCCTCCTGCAAGATACTACAACCAGATGAAACTGGCCGAACTGACCGGCATTCCTTCAGCAGATGTCCGTAAGGTCGCCTCTATGGCAGACGGAGGACGTCATGCTTCCGAAGAACTCGTGAAGGCGGTCGTTTCGATGCGTCTCATCAAGGAGCAGTGCGAGATAGAGGAGATCGACAAGGCATGCGAACTCGGTTATCTGATGCATACCGAAGCGCGTCGCGGCTGCAAGCCTGGCGTCCTTGAGCAGGATATCGTTGGTCGCATGGAAGGCGTCACCCTCTCAAAGGGATGGGGAGTTTCATTCACAACCATCCTGTCTCAGAACGGCGAGACCCTCCACAACCATAGTCATCATCAGATCATCACTCCTGGCCGTCTTCTCGTTGTGGATGCCGGTGCGGAGAGCAACACCCACTATGCTTCGGACTTCACCCGCACTTATCCTTGCAGCGGAAAGTTCACTGCAAAGCAGCGTGAGATATACGACATCGTCCATCAGGCTAACGAACTTGCATTCAGCATCACCAGGCCAGGCACATCGTACTGGGACGTGCACTGCGCCACTGTACGATATATGCTCGAACAGTTGAAGGCCCTTGATTTCGTACGTGGAGATGTGGACGAGATGGTGGCCTGCGGCATTTCTGGTCTGTTCATGCCTCACGGACTCGGCCACAACATGGGTATGGATGTCCATGACATGGAAGACCTCGGTGAGAACTATGTAGGATATGGTGATGAGCGCAAGCGTTCGCCTCTTCTGGGAATGGGCAACCTGCGTATGGCCCGCGACCTGAAGCCGGGACATGTCATTTCAGACGAACCAGGAATCTATTTCATCCCCGCTCTGATCGAGCAGTGGAAGAGGGAAGGCACGGACAAGGGTTTTGTCAACTACGCAAAACTCGAGGATTACTACGGTTTCGGCGGCATCCGTCTTGAGGATGATGTCCTCGTTACAGAGGATGGCGCACGTCGTCTTGGCCCTCACCGCCTGCCTATCGCATCTTCCGATATCGAAGATATAATGGCTAATGAATAATTTATCAATTCCGGATATGATTATGTGCGGAGAGTGACATGCCACCCCCGGCTAGGGGGTGCCTCCCGTATGGGAGGCGGGGGTCACCGGAGCACATAGGCATATCCGGAATGGTGCAAAGTATTATGGATATTTTAGTTTCAATATTGGCTATAGTGGCCGGCATCATAGGCATTGCCGGCAGCATACTTCCCGGACTTCCAGGTACGCCTGTGAGCTGGATCGGTCTTCTCATCCTGTACATCTGGGGCAACGGAACCAATGCCGCAGGTGATACGCTTTCTGTAAAGGCGCTTATTGTCTGGGGAGTGGTCGTGGTCATTGTTTCTGTCATAGACTATGTCGTTCCGATGTGGTTCACCAAGGTCACCGGAGGCAGCAGATATGCAGAACGAGGTGCCATGGCAGGCCTTATAATCGGCATCTTCCTCACTCCTGTGGGCATGATACTCGGGTCTTTCCTCGGTGCCTTCCTTGCTGAACTTTACTACAACAGACAAGGTGTGGCACAGGCAATGAAGGCCGCGATAGGCTCCTTCCTCGGCTTCATCACCGGCACAGGTCTCAAGACCATCGTCGCCGTCCTGATCATGTGGAAGATATTCGTCTTCGCCTTCTAGATCACTGTTATTCCTTTGGAAGGAAGCCCTTTTCTATGAGTTTCTCTGCAATCTGTACGGCATTTGTCGCGGCGCCCTTGCGGAGATTGTCGGCTACGCACCAGAAGTTAAGACCGGACTTGACAGAAGGGTCCTTTCTGAAACGTCCTACGAACACATCGTTCTTGCCCCATGCGTAAAGAGGCATAGGATAAACATTGTTTGCTGGGTCGTCCTGCAGGGTCACTCCAGGAGTCTCTTCCATGATCCTGCGTACATCCTCGAGGGTGAACTCCTTCTCGAACTCAAGGTTGATTGATTCCGAGTGGCCGCCCTGCACAGGCACGCGCACTGTTGTAGGGGATACTCCGATGCTGTCGTCGGCGAAGATCTTATGTGTCTCGTTTACCATCTTCATCTCCTCCTTGGTGTAGCCTGTCTCGAGGAAAGAGTCGATGTGCGGAAGGATGTTCTGGTCGATAGGATGCGGATATACTGCAGGATACTCGCCCCATTTTCCGCCTGCACGTTCTGCTGTCATCTGGTCCATGGCCTTGTAGCCTGTGCCTGTAACTGACTGATATGTAGACACTACGATACGCTTGATGGTGTATGCCTTGTGGAGAGGCCACAGAGGGAGAAGCATCTGGATGGTCGAACAGTTAGGATTGGCGATGATGTAGTCCGATTCTTCGAGCACGTCGCCGTTGATTTCCGGAACCACGAGTTTCTTTGTAGGGTCCATGCGCCACTGTGATGAGTTGTCCACCACTCTCGTGCCCACTTCGGCAAATTTCGGTGCAAGTTCGGCTGATGTGCCGCCGCCTGCTGAGAAGAGTGCAAGGTCAGGACGTGCTGCTATGGCATCTTCTGCGCTTACTACTGTCCACTCCTTTCCCTGGAAGGTGATTTTGCGTCCTACCGACTTGGCCGACGCTACGGGAAGGAGTTCTGTTACAGGGAAGTTCCTCTCTGCGAGGACTTCCAACATTCTTGTGCCAACCAGTCCTGTGGCACCCACTACTGCTACTTTCATATAATTATTAAATAATAAATCTTAACTTCAATCAACTACGTTACTTCTCTATCCCCGGAAGTTGTGTAGTGTAACTGCTTGACAGACAGGGACTATGGTTGTTTGTCCTGCAGGATCGGGCAGTCGGGACAAATGTTTAATTTGCTGATAGTCATGCCGTTGCGCTACACTGTGTATCTCCCTAAAGTGCTGCGGCGAGGTCAGCGATGAGGTCGTCTATATTCTCTATGCCGACGGAGAGGCGGAGCATGTTAGGATACACTCCTGCAGCCACCTGTTCTGCCGGACTCAACTGCGAATGGGTTGTCGAGGCCGGATGGACGATGAGGGATTTCGCATCGCCGACACTGCCGACATGGAGTATGAGTTCCAGACGGGTCACCAGGGCCGCCGCTGCCTCGAATCCTCCCTTCACGCGGAAGGTCAGGACTCCGCCGAAGCCGTGCTTGAGGTATTTGCATCCGAGTCCGTGGTACGGATTGCTCTTCAGTCCCGGGTAGTTCACGCTCTCGACTGCGGGATGCTTCTCGAGGAATTCCGCCACGGCAAGGGTGTTCTCGCAGCATCTCTCAGCCCTCAATGAAAGGGTCTCAAGTCCCTGAAGCATCAGGAATGAATTGAATGGGGATGCTGCAGGGCCTATGTTGCGCAGACCGTCGACGCGGACGCGGCCGGCAAATGCTGCAGGACCGAAGACATCCTTATATACAAGACCATGGTAACTTTCGGATGGTGCTGCAAGGAGGGGATATTTCTCCGGTGTCCAGTCGAAGTTGCCGCCGTCTACCACAACGCCGCCGAGTGATGTTCCGTGACCGCATATCCATTTCGTCGCAGAATGGATGGATACGTTTGCTCCCCATTCAAACGGACGGAAGAGATAACCTCCCATTCCGAAGGTGTTGTCCACCATCACGCAGATGCCCTTGCGTCGTGCCATATCTACTATCGGCTCATAGTCCGGAATGTTGAAGGCCGGATTGCCGAGGTTTTCCAGATAGATGGCCTTGGTCCTGCCGTCAACAAGAGGTTCCAGGTCCTCGACGCGGTCGCTTGCCGCGAATCTCACTTCGATGCCCATGTCGCGGAGGGTTATGGCGAACATGGTGAAGGTACCTCCGTAGAGGAACGGCTGTGCGACGATGTTGTCTCCGGGACCGCAGATGTTGGTGATCGAAAGGAATACTGCCGACTGGCCGGATGCAGTAGAAACCGAGGCAACACCGCCTTCCAGTGCCGCCATACGCTTTTCAAACACCTCGTTGGTAGTGTTGGTGATGCGGGTGTATATGTTGCCCGGACGCTTCAGTTCAAAGAGTTCCGCGCCATATTCCATGCTGTCGAATGTATAGGCAGTACTCTGGTAGATAGGAACAGCCGTTCCTTTTGATACAGGGTCTATCTCCTGTCCTGCCCTTACCTGCAAGGTCTCGAATCTGTAGTTTTTCTTTTCCATATCAATTACTCTCTTGGTCATCCGGTCTGTCCGTGAACTGAAAAACCGTGGCCGCCCATGGCCCCGTGAATGGGAGGGGCCCGCGCTGAAAGCGTGGGAGGGATTCAGTTTTTCAGTTCATGGACAGACCGGAATGTTACATGATAATGTCATTCAACACACCGGAGGCAGTCTGGTATGCGCCTGCGCCGGCTCCCTGGATCACTAATGGCGACGGATAGAAGTCTGTCTGGATCAGGGCTGCGTTGTCTGTGCCGCAGAGATTGTACAGAGGATGCTCGTCTGAGATGCTCTCCAGACCGATCTTGGCTCTGTATCCGAAAGGCGATGCCTGGTCCTTCACGAGGGAGGCGATGAACCTTTGTCTGAGTCCCTTTGATGCCGCCTCGTTGTAGCGTGCTGCGAACATGTCCTCATTCTCTGCAAGTTTTGCATAGAACGCATCGACATCTCCCTCGAAGAATTCTGCAGGAAGGATAGGGGATATGTCCACATCCTTTTCGTCTATGCCCACTCCGGCCTCGCGCGAAAGGATGAGAAGTTTACGGAGAACGTCTCTTCCGCTGAGGTCGAGACGTGGGTCCGGCTCTGTGTATCCGGCGTCCTGTGCCCTCTTTACGACTTCTGCGAATGTTCCGCCCTCTCCACCTGCATAATTGCTGAATATGTAGTTGAGGGTGCCGCTGAGGACGGCCTCGATGCGGATGATCTCATCGCCGCTATGTACGCTCCTGGATATGGATTCAAGGATAGGGAGTGCCGCTCCGACCGTGGTCTCATAACGTAGGGTCGCACCGATCTCTATGGCAGCCTCCTTCAGCGCCGCATACTGCTTGTATGGAGATGAGAAGGTGATCTTGTTGCATGCCACCACGGAATAGCCTCTCTTGAAGAGGTTCATGTACTTGAAGGCGATGTCTGCCGATGCCGTACAGTCTACGAATACGGAATTTTCAAGCGACAGGCCTGCGAGTTGTGTGAAATATGCCTCGTCTGCCGAACTTGTGACGTTGTTCAGTTGTTCCTGTATGTGGCGAAGGTCCAGTCCATGCTTGTTGATGATGAATTTCCTGCTGTTTGACAGACCGCATACGTGCAGGCGCCTTCCTGTGCGTGCCGTGATCTTTTCCCTGTTCTTGGCGATGATGTCCACCAGCGCCTTTCCTACCACTCCGTATCCTGCGATGAAGAGGTTGATGTCCTTTCCGCTCCTCTTGTCGAAGAACTCGTTGTGGATGGTCCTGATGGATGCTTCAGCATCTTCGGACGAGATGATGACAGATATGTTCCTTTCGGACGAGCCTTGTGCTGTGGCACGTACCGGGATGCTGTTGCGACCCAGGGCAGCGAGCATGCGTCCTGTGGCTCCGGTCTGGTTAAGCACGTCGTCACCGACCAGGCAGACGATCGAGAATCCCTTCTCCACTTTCAGAGGATTGAGTTTGCCGAGGGAGATCTCATATGCGAAACATCTGTCGGCAGCCTCGCGGGCCTTCTCGGCATCTTTCTCGGAAACTGCGATGCACATGGTGTGGACTGACGATGCCTGAGTGATGAGGATTATGTTGATGTCGTTCTGGCTGAGGGTTTCGAACAGGCGGCTCGAGAATCCTGGAATGCCGACCATGCCGCTTCCTTCAAGAGACAGAAGGGCGATGTTGTCGGAGTTGGATATTCCTATGAGTTTGTCCTTGCTGCGTGGCGGGTTCTTCTCAATCAGCGTGCCGTGCGCCTCAGGGTCGAAGGTGTTCTTTACGTAGATAGGGATGCCTTCGGCTACGACAGGCTGGATTGTCGGAGGGTAGATGACCTTTGCTCCGAAGTGCGAGAGTTCGAGGGCGGCCTTGTATGATATGTTGCTGATTGTACGGGCTGTAGGGACGACCTTCGGGTTGGATGTCATCATGCCCGGAACGTCTGTCCATATCTCAAGGATGCGGGCCTTGCAGCCGACGGCGAACAGGGCTGCAGTGTAGTCAGAGCCTCCGCGTCCGAGTGTGGTGGTGCGGCCCTGCTTGTCAGATGCTATGAAACCGGGAACGACGAAGAGTTGCGTGATGGAGTTGCTTTCCACCATTTCGTTCACTCTGTAGTATGTCTTCTGTACATCTACGACGTTCTTGTCGCCTTTTGCCACAGTGCGTACTATCTGGCGTGAATCGACCCATTTGGTCGCGATGCCGATTGTCGCAAGTTTGGTCGCCAGGATTTTTGTCGACCAGAGTTCTCCGAATGACTGGATGGCATCGAGGCTTGCGGGCGATAGTTCACCAAGAAGGAATACTCCCTGCGCGATGCTCCTCAAGGAGTCGAAAAGGGCGTCGCAGACCTCCAGAGAATCGTTCTGCTTCTCGATCGGCAGGATCTCCGTGATTATGTCATGATGTTTTTTCTGAAGACCGTCGATGAGTCCCTTGTAGGCTTCGTCGCGCTCTGAGGCCAGGTTTCCTATCCTGATCAGGGTGTCGGTGCATCCGCTGATGGCTGATGAAACCAGAATGGTCCTGTCGCGGTCCACTGCCTTAGTGACGATGTCGACCACCTTTGACATGTTTGTGGCATCGGCAACTGATGTGCCTCCGAATTTCAATACCTGCATATTTCTAACTTTATCTCTTTATTCAATGTCGTTTGATGTCGGTGCTTCTTTCGATGGCGTAGACCCTAGGCAAGCAGCGGGGCGATGATCTCCGTCAACTGGTCGTTCTCGAGGAGGAATCCGTCGTGTCCGAACTTCGACGTGATCTCGAAATACCGTGCGCCCGGGACTGCGGAAGCCAGGAATTTCTGTTCCTCTACCGGGAAGAGACGGTCGCTGTCTATGCCGATGACGGTGCAGTCCGCCTTGACTCCTGAGAGAGCGGCCTCCACTCCGCCCCGGCCTCTGCCGACGTTGTTGCTGTTGACCGAGTCGCTGAGGTAGTCGTATGAGTACGCATCGAATCTGTCGGAAAGTTTCTTGCCCTGATATCTCTGATATGAGCCGGCTCTGTCTGCAAAAAGGCAGTCCTCGTCAGTCTCGAACTGGGTGGCATTATATCCTTCGTAACTTCTGTAGGAAATCAGTGCGATGCTTCGTGCGCACCTGAGTCCTGCCTCGCCGCCCTTGAGGCTTGCACATTCGCGGAAGGTCGGATCTGCTTCAAGAGCGAGTCTCTGAGACTCTTCCCATGCTGTCAGCCAAGGGGTTACGCGGGCTCCGCAGGCGATGAAGACAGCCCTGTCAAAGATTTCCGGCTCCATCACGGTCCACTCTATGGACTGGAATCCTCCGATGGATCCTCCGACCATGAGGTCGATCTTCTCTATTCCGAGGTGTCTGCGTACAAGGTCGTTCGCACGTACGATATCCCTTACCGTGACCTTCGGAAAATCAAAGAAGAACGGCTTCCCTGTCTTTGGGTTCACGCTCGCCGGTCCTGACGATCCGTATGCAGAGCCGAGCATGTTCGCGCATATCACGAAATGCTTGTCCGTATCGAAGAGTCTTCCGGGGCCTACAAGTTCCGGCCACCAGTCCTGGGCGTCGGAATTTGCCGTAAGTGCATGGCAGATCCATATCACCTTCCTCTCATCCCCCTTCTGCCAAGGCTTTTCCGAGCAGTGATAGACCACCTTGAGCCCCTCGATGCTCCCGCCTCCTTCAAACTCGAAGATGCCCTCATGTATATATTCGTGTTTTGTCATATAGTCAATCAGTTATGCTGTCTGGAAAAACGTGCAAAGATACGCAATATCTCTGAAAACAGGTCTGCAAATATGATACAATGGAATAATATATGCAACCTTTCTGAGAAAATCAGAAAATTATTCTAAATTTGTTGAAAAATGACGTCAATGCAGAATGTGATTCTGTAAAAATGGTGTATTAAAGAATTGTTTTTTATGAATGAAATGCTGGATAGGACAGACATCCTGATACTTCGCGAACTTCAGAAGGACGCGAAACTTACCACAAAGGAACTTGCTGCAAAGGTCAATCTTTCCCCGTCGCCGGTATTCGAGCGTCAGAAGCGTCTGGAAAGGGAAGGGTACATCAAGAGGTATGTCGCCATCGTCGACCCCATAAAGGCCGGCAACGGCATTATGGTCCTCTGCAACGTCCGCCTGAAGCACCACAGCAAGGAGTTGAGCGGCCAGTTCACCTCCGTGATTGCGGAAATAGATGAGGTGGTGGAGTGCTTCAACACATCGGGGGACTATGACTATCAGTTGAAGATTTATGCCCGCAGCATGCAGGACTATCAGACATTCGTCCTGGACACACTCGGAGACCTTGACTGCATCGGATCCCTGCATAGCATTTTCGTCATCGGAGAGGTGAAGAATACCTTTTCTGTCCCACTGAAAGAACATCAATAACTCAAAAAGACCGAATCTTGCTGAAAAATATCAGTTATCTTTGCAGATTCGGAAAATAACGGAATATGATAGCGACTCTTATAATATTGCTTGTTTCCGCCGCTCTTTTCGTGAGTGGTAAGGTGAGGTCGGACCTGGTGGCCCTTTGTGCCCTTCTGGCGCTTCTTCTGTGCCAGATCCTGACCCCTGCCGAAGCCCTTTCCGGCTTCTCGAACACTACAGTCATAATGATGGTCGGACTGTTCATCGTAGGAGGCGGCATCTTCCAGACAGGCCTTGCCAAGATGATAGGCAGCAAGGTCATGATCCTTGCCGGCAAGAGTGAACTCCGTCTCTTCCTTCTGGTCATGATAGTGACCGCAGCCATCGGAATGTTCGTCAGCAACACCGGTACGGTGGCTCTGATGCTTCCGATTGTCGTCAGTATGGCTACAGCGGCAGGTACGTCGTCTCGTCGTCTTCTCATGCCTCTGGCCTTTGCCAGCAGCATGGGTGGAATGATGACCCTTATCGGTACTCCGCCCAACCTTATCGTCAGTGATACCCTGCAGAGCGCCGGCTTCGAGCCTCTCGGCTTCTTCTCGTTCCTTCCTGTAGGTCTCATAACCCTGGTGGTCGGAATCCTTGTGCTCCTTCCTATGACAAAGGTCTTCCTTTCGCCAAAGGAAAAGGCGAAGGACGGAAAAAAGAAGAGCAAGTCCCTGAAGGAACTGGTGGGAGAATACGGAATCACCTCCAACCTCTTCCGCGTACATATAAAGGACGATGCTTCAACGGCCATCGGCAAGACCGTCGTCGACCTGAACATCTACAGGGAATATGGCATCAATGTACTGGAACTCAGGCGCAGTGCCGGTCAGAACAGGTTCGTGCGTACCGTGAACCAGCAACTTGCCTCTCCAGACCTGGTGCTCAAGCACGGGGATGTCCTATATCTTTCCGGCGACCCGGAAATGATCCACAAGTTCGCAGAAGACTATACCCTCCGTCTTCTGGACAATCATGTTGACGAAATAGACGGAAGTTCTTCAAATCCCTCTCTCGATTTCTTTGACATAGGTGTGGCGGAAATCCTGATAATGCCGTCATCATCGATGATCAACAGGACCATCACGGAAGCGGGCTTCCGCAGCAAGTTCAGCGTGAATGTGTTGGGAATCAGACGTAAGCATGAATATCTGCTGCACAATCTGGGAGAAGAGAAGATTCATGGCGGTGATGTTCTTCTCGTGCAGGGAGCATGGAAGGACATAGCGAGGATGAAGAACGAGTCCACCAACTGGGTGGTTCTCGGAGAGCCGCTTCAGGAGGCCGCCAAGGTGACCCTGGACTACAAGGCTCCTGTTGCTGCAGCCATAATGATCGCAATGATCGTGATGATGGTGGTGGACGACATCCCTGTGGCGCCTGTGACATCAGTGCTTCTGGCTGCCGTACTTATGGTGATAACCGGCTGTGTCCGCAGCGTGGAGGCGGCATACAAGACCATAAACTGGCAGACCATCGTCCTGTTTGCCGCTATGCTTCCGATGTCCATCGCATTGGAGAAGACAGGTGTGTCGACAATGATATCCGACTTCATAGTGAACGGATTCGGCGGCAGCAGTCCGAGACTCCTTCTTGCTGCAGTCTATGCCGCAACTTCTGTCATGACCATATTCATAAGCAATACCGTGACGGCTGTCCTGATGGCTCCTATCGCACTCCAGTGTGCCATGCAGATAGACGTGAGCCCGGTTCCGTTCATGTTTGCCGTGACGGTTGCGGCCAGCATGTGCTTCGCCTCGCCGTTCTCCACACCGCCTAATGCTCTTGTGATGTCGGCCGGCCAGTACACCTTCATGGACTACATCAAGGTCGGACTTCCGCTCCAGATCCTGATGGGAGTGGTGATGGTCTTCGCTCTCCAGCTCCTCTTCCCGTTCTAGGCCCGGACTTTTTCCTATATCTGCCACTCACAACGGTCGCAAAAAACTACCGTTGTGAGTGGCGTAGGAGAGTCATGTCGACATGATTCGATGAATCAGTTTCCTGGGTAGTCCAAGAGATAGAAGTTCCCATCATAGAGGGCCTTTAAATCCATATCTTCCATAGTCATAAGCATTTTGCCAAAAATACCATATGTGCCATGAACTGTCATCAGATCATAAAAAAGAAAAATCTTTGCCTGTATAAAATAAATTTTATTGTAGTTTTATCTGAAATTTGTTGTCTAAAGGGCGTTCTAATCTTGAACCGGACAAATGGAAGACAAGGAAAAAGAATTTGCGCAAATAGTCAGAGAACATAAAAGGCGGATATATACTGTCTGCTATATGTTCTCCAAGGATGCCGACGAGGTCGCGGACCTGTTTCAGGAGATCCTGATCAACATGTGGAAGGGCTTCCCGGCCTTCCGAGGTGAGAGTACCGTGAGCACATGGATATGGAGGGTGAGTCTGAACACCTGCATCAACACTTCCAAGAAAAGACGCAGGCTGGATACCATTCCTCTCAATGTGAACATCAATCCGTATGAGGATGTCGACGAGGATGCCTTGCAGATACGTCAGTTGTATGAAAGGATCAACAGGCTGGGTCTTGTGGACAGGAGCATCATCCTCATGTGGCTGGAGAATCTCAGTTACGAAGAAATCGGAGCCATACTTGGCATAAGCGTCAAGAATGTCTCGGTCAAACTTGTCCGGATCAGAGAGAAACTCAAGCAGATGTCAAACCCGAAATAACAGGAAAATATCATGGATGACAATAGATTGGAATTGAGCCGCGAACTGGAGGAAATGCGTCAGCAGTTTGCAGTGATGAAGGAAAGGTTTGACCGTCAGGAGATCGTGACTGACGGACTTTTAAGGGATATTCAGAAAAGGAGGATGAACCTCTATGACTGGCTGACACTGTATGGACCGGTTATGGTGATTGTTGCCATGCTGCCCTTGATATATCTCTGTTGCAGACAATACGGTCTGCCGGTATGGGTTGCCGTCATGGTCTATGTCGTGGCTGCTCTCGGCATCATCTGGCAATCTCTGGAAAGGAGGAAATACAGAAAGGAATTCCGTTTTGAGGGGGATGTGCTTCAGATTGCCGGGTGTGTCAGAAATTTCAGAAGAAGAACATTCAGGATGACGGTTTTCGCAGGGGTTGTATTGGTTCTGGTTCTTGCTGCCGGCTATTCTGCATGGCTTCCCAATGTCCAGTTGACAGATGATCCTTTCAGATGGGCTCTGTGCATCCTGCTCATTCTGGGAGTTTTTGCGGCAAGTGTCGCGGTTGAAATCAAGAGTTTCCGTATTCTGGACAGCATCGTCAAGGACCTGGAGCAATAAAGAAACCCCTCATGGCGGGCGCCAGAAATGCCCGCCGTGAGGGTCTTGTGACCAAAAAGATGACAGTTTTGATACATATCTTGCACTAATCAGATAGATTTCGCTCTTAGATGTGACGAATGTAAATGTTAAATTTGTAACAGAAAAAACATATTGACAGTAAACCTCTAACAGCAAAATGAAGATGAAAGCAAGAATTATCTCTGTCATCAGTGCTTTGGCGGCACTCATGATGTTTTCTGTGCAATCTTCTGCACAGACAGATGAAACTCCGATGCCGGAATTTGTAAAGCATGCTGACGGTCAGTTCGGACTCTATGTCGACGGAAAACCATACCTGATTCTTGGCGGACAGTCGAGAAATTCCAACAACTGGCCGGCAATGCATCCGCAACTCTTCGAGACCATGAAGAACATGAATGCCAACACCCTTGAGGTCCCTATCTATTGGGAGGCGATAGAGCCTGTGCAGGGTCAGTACGACATGTCTTCTGTTAAACTTATCATCGACGAGGCCCGCAAGAATGACATCCGTCTCGTGCTTCTTTGGTTTGCCACATGGAAGAACGGCAGCAATCATTATATGCCGGAATGGATGAAACTTGATTCAAAGAAGTATTACAATGTGGTCGGCAAGGACGGACAGCCGGTTGATTCTCCGTCTCCTCACTGCAAGGCTGCGATGGAACTCGACGCAAAGGCCTTTACGGAAGTCATGAAGTTCCTCAAGGAGTATGACAAGCAGCATACCGTCATCATGATGCAGGTACAGAATGAGCCAGGCACATGGGGCAGTGTCCGTGACTACTCGAAGTCTGTAGACAAACTCTTTGCTGCGGATGTCCCTGCCGCTCTCCTTAAGCCGGAATACCTGAAGGAACTTGGTGCAGTGAAGGACAAGGGTTCATGGAGCGAGGTCTTCGGCGACAGGGCGGACGAATACTTCCATGCCTGGAGCGTAGCAAGTTACATCGAGCATGTAGCCGCTTCAGGAAAGGCTGTCAATCCTCTTCCCATGTATGTCAATGTGGCTTTGAGGAGTCCTTTCGGAAATCCTCCTGCAACAGAGTATGAAAGCGGCGGTGCTACAGATAATGTGATCTGCATCTATAAGGCGGCCGCTCCGAGCATCGACTTCCTTGCGCCTGACATCTATCAGAGGGGAGACGCGAACTACATGAAGTCAATCGAACTGTACACCCGTCCGGACAACTGCCTTATGGTTCCTGAAACAGGTGCTCAGGCGAAGTACCTTTATGAAGTCATATCAAGAGGAATAGGCTTCTCTCCATTCGGAGTTGACGGAGGACGTAAGATCGGGGTTCTCGCTGATGAGTACGCGATGCTGGCTCCGGTTGCCGGCAAGATCGCACAATGGCGTCTTGATGGCAAACTGTATACAGCCTTTGAGCCGGAAGACCATTCTGTACAGTATATCGACCTTGGCGAATGGAAGGCGGTTCTCACCTTCGGTCGCGCCAGAAGGAGCAATGTGCAGGGGGCACCCGCTGCAGGCGAGCCTTATCCTGCGACAGGACATGCAATGCTTGTGAAACTGGGCAAGGATGAATATTATGCCTTTGGAACAAATGTCCGCTTCTCTTTCCTTCCTCAGGGCAAGAATGAAGGAAAGGCATGGCACTATCTCAGAGTGGAGGAAGGCTCGTTTGATGAGAATGGCGAATGGGTGATGAGAAGAGTACTCAACGGTGACCAGACAGACTGGACTGGTCCGTATGTGGGTGAAAAGCCTACTGCGCTGCGTATAAAGGTATATGTACGTGAACCTAGGAAATGATGAAGGCAAAGATAATATTGACAGGTGTATTTGCATGTCTGCTCATGGCCTCATGCGGGGGAAGCGGCAGCAATGCGAACGATGAACAGCAACTGTTTATAGGTGAAGACATTGCTGTGACCAATACCGTGTATGGCAAGGTAAGAGGATATATCCTTAGGGATATCTATCACTTCAAGGGAATCCCTTACGGTGCCAGCACGGAGGGAAAGAACCGTTTCATGCCTCCTCAGGCTCCGGAGCCATGGGAAGGAGTGAGACTTGCCCTCAATTACGGGGACATGGCACCTCAGGCCATCACATATGACAGAAGCCCGGAATCGGCTTCAGGGTTTGTAGACAACTGGAACTTCTTCAATTCGAGCGAGGACTGTCTTCGTCTGAACGTGTGGACTCCTGCCTTGGACGGAGCAAAGCGTCCTGTCCTTGTGTGGTTCCATGGCGGTGGCTTCTTTAACGGTAGTGCCATCGAGCAGGACGGATACGGCGGTGAAAATCTTGCTGCATATGGGGATGTCGTTGTCTGCTCGGTAAATCATAGACTCAATGCATTCGGCTTTACAGATCTGGCAAAGGTCGGCGGTGAGAAATATCGCCATTCAGGCAATGTCGGCATGCTCGATCTGATAGCAGCCCTGAAATGGGTCAATGAGAACATCCATTGGTTTGGCGGAGATCCGGGCAACGTGACCATCATGGGACAGTCCGGTGGCGGTTCCAAGGTCAGCATCGTGGCGTCTATGCCTGCTGCAAAGGGGCTTGTGCACAAGGCTGTAGCATTAAGCGGTAATGCCACCAGCGCAGCAGACAAGGAATATGCGGAGGCCCTGGGAGAATTCATCGTAAAGGAGGCTGGCCTCAAGCCGTCTGAAGTCGACAGACTGCAGGACATGCCATGGGAAGAGTATTATGCCTTGGCAAATGCGGCATCAAGAAAGTTCAGCATGCAGAACAAAGGCAATGGCCGCAGAGGATTCAGCCCGGTCGGTGATGGTGTCGATATTCCTTCGGGTGTGTTTTTCGATCCTGCAGATCCTACCATTCCTGACATCCCTATGATATATTGTACCGTAAAGGACGAGCGTAATCCTAACAGGGACCGCCCTGAACTGGAAGATATTACCTTTGACGGAGTCGTAGAGAAACTGACGCCTCAATACGGTGAGAAAGCCGCTGATGTGGTCAAGGCCTATTCTGAGGCCTTTCCTGATGCTAGGCCGATCGAAATATGGGCCATGCTCACGGGAGTCCGTTCGAGGGTGGTCAGGAGTGCTGATATAAAGTCAGCGCAATCTTCTCCTGTATACATGTCATGGTTCACATGGCAGCCACCGTTGTTTGACGGACGTCTGCGCGCGTTCCATTGCCTGGATATCTGCTTCTGGCTGCACAATACCGACCTTATGCTTACACATACAGGTGGCGGAAAGAGGCCAAGGGCGCTTTCAGATAAGATGTCGGATGCTCTTCTGGCATTCATGAGGACCGGCAATCCGAACTGCAAGTCTCTGCCTTACTGGCCGGAGTATACTCCTGAAAACGGTGAGGTCATGATCCTCGATGATGTATGCGAGGTGAAGAACGACCCTGACCGTGCGGCAAGGGCTGTTCTTGAGAACGCAGTGAGATAGATATAAAGGTCTATGAGCTGATTACCTCTCATGGTGGGCAAAATCATCGCCTGCCGTGAGAGGTAATCATGTTTTGTTATTCTGCCTTCTTGCAGCATTTGCAGTCGCTGCCTAGACATTTCCATACGACAGCACTGAGAGCCGCGCCGACGAAAGGTGCCACGATGAAGAGCCAGAGTTGCTGTAGTGCCTGTCCGCCTGCGAAGAGTGCCGGTCCGATGCTTCGTGCAGGATTCACTGATGTTCCCGTGATCGGAATGCATACGATGTGGACGAGTACGAGGGTAAGGCCGATGGCAAGGCCTGCGAAATTGCCTGCGCCCTTCTTCTCGTCGGTAGCACCGAGGACTACAAGTACGAATACGAATGTGAATACGACTTCTGCGATGAGCGCCTGCCACATTTCGCCTGCATCATAGGTGTTTGCTCCTGTTGCAGTGCATCCTGCATCGTTTGCTCCTGTAGAAGTCAGGGCGAAGAGGATTGCGGAACCGATGATGGCGCCAAGAACCTGGAATACCATGTACATGCCGGCATCCTTTCCGTTCATGCGTCCTGACATCCAGACTCCGAGTGTGATTGCAGGATTGATGTGGCATCCCGAAATACCGCCTATGCAGTATGCCATGGCCACTACAGAAAGTCCGAAGGCGAGTGCCACTCCAAGAGTTCCTACACCTGCGCCGCATGCTGCCGCTGCGCCGCCTGCCATGACTGCGCTGCCGCATCCCATGAGAACAAGAACCATTGTTCCCACCATTTCAGCGAAATACTTTTTCATAATACCTACAGTTTAGAAGTTAATCACTCCAAATATATGAATTTTCAGTTATATTTGTACACATAGAAAAACATGGAATCATGAAAAAGACCGTACTTTTCCTATTGTGTATCTTTGTTGCGGCATTATGTTTCGCGCAGCCGCCGTACCTTCAGAGCCAGACCTATGATGTCGGTCAGGACTTTGGAGATTACTCCCATACATACTTCTTTGCCGATACCGTCAAGGATGTCGATACGGAAAGCGCCTCCGGCCATATCGTATGGAAGAGGCACAGCCTTTTTGCCCGTCAGGCATTCAATACTACGGTGACTGCTGTCCAGCCTCTTGAGATGCTGGATTTCCCAAGTACCGAGTATGACAACGATCCGGCACTGCCTTTCGACATTGATTTCATAGATCCGATGACGGTCAGAGTCAGGGTCTACACATCACCGGTAGTCTTGAAGGAGAAGCCTTCCATAATGCTTGCAGACGGTTATCCGTCCGAAGGTGAGCCATGGGTGTACAGCAATGTGGCGGGAGAGCACAGATGGACCGGTGCAAACGGTACCATAGCGTTGGCGACCGATCCGTTCAGGATCGTCCTGTATGACGCCCAGGGCCGCATGATGACCGATACCCGTACTCTTTCCGACAATGATTCGACTCAGGTAAGGACACTCCCTTTCCAGTTCATAAGGCGTTCTTCAGACAACCGCAGAAGCATCAACCCTGTGTTTGCCCTGCATCCATATGAGAGGATCGTAGGTTGCGGCGAGTCGTCCACCGCATTGAACAAGGTGGGCCAGAAACTGAATCTCTTCGTCACAGACCCACAGAGTCCCGAGACTCCTGACATGTACAAGCCAGTACCGTTCTTCATGAGCAGCAGGGGTTACGGCATCTTCATGCATACCTCGGCACCGGTGACCTGCGACTTCGGAATGTCCCATGCTCCTGCCATGAAACTGTTCATGGAGGACGAGACCATGGACTACTTCATATTTTTCGGAGAGCCGAAGGAGATCCTGAACGCCTATACCGATCTTACAGGAAAACCGGAGATGCCTCCGGTATGGAGTTTCGGTACATGGATGAGCAGGATCAGTTACTTCTCGCAGGAAGAGGCTTATGACATTGCCGCCAACCTCAGAAAACACAGGATACCTTCAGACGTGATCCATCTTGACACGGGCTGGTTTACCACAGACTGGGAGTGCGATTATAAGTTCGACCCTACCCGTTTCCCGGATGCCCAGAAAATGATCGACGACCTCAAGGAAGACGGTTTCCATATATCCCTCTGGCAACTTCCATACTTCACTCCTCATAACAACTATTATAAGGAACTGATAGAGAAGGGCCTGTACGTGAAGAACAACAAGGGCGGCATGCCGTTCGAGGATGCGGTTCTCGACTTTTCGAACCCTGAGACGGTGGCATGGTATCAGTCCAAACTGGAAGGACTCCTCAAGATGGGGGTAGGCGCCATAAAGGTCGACTTCGGCGAAGGTGCTCCTCTGGACGGTCTTTACGCTTCCGGGATGAGCGGTCTCTACGAGCATAATCTTTATCCTTTGAGGTACAACAAGGCCGTTGCAGAAATCACGAAGAAGACTACGGGAGAACAGATCATGTGGGCCCGAAGCGCATGGGCAGGCTCTCACAGGTATCCTCTCCATTGGGGCGGTGATGCCTCGAATACAGACGTGGGCATGGCTGCTACACTGAGGTGCGGCCTTTCTATAGGATTGAGCGGATTCTCTTTCTGGAGTCATGACATCGGAGGCTTCGTGCAGAGTACTCCTGAGAACCTTTACAGAAGGTGGCTGCCGTTCGGCTTCCTTACGTCACATACCAGAGCACATGGAGCGCCC
This sequence comes from Bacteroidales bacterium, assembly GCA_017471965.1. Lineage (GTDB taxonomy): Bacteria > Bacteroidota > Bacteroidia > Bacteroidales > UBA932 > Cryptobacteroides. Next base: position 6,604 of record JAFURF010000010.1, on the reverse strand, counting down.
CCTACAGAACCTTGGCTTTACAATGAAAGTTTCACTGATGCATTCAGAGAGAGTGCCGAACTCAAGTATAAACTGATGCCATATGTCCTGGAACAGGCACAGGAATGTGTTGGAAACGGCCTTCCTATGCTCAGGGCTATGCTGGTGGAATATCCTGATGATCCTGCGGCATGGCAGATTGATGATCAGTATTTCTTTGGCTCGGACATCCTTGTGGCACCTCTGATGGAAGACGCATCAGGCCGTCATGTGTATCTGCCGGAAGGCAGATGGGTAGACTATCAGACGAAGAAGACATACACCCAGGGCTGGAACGAGATCGAGGCAGGAAAGATTCCATGCATCATCCTGGTCCGCAAGGGTGCTGTCATCCCTCATGTTCCTGTGGCTCAGAGCACATCGGAAATCGACTGGAGCAAAGTGTATGAAGTCAGATATTAAAAAAAGAAACTGCTAGGCAAGCAGTTTCTTTACGACAGTCGAAATGAGGCGCCCGTCGGCAAGTCCGGCGAGGCGCTTTGTCGCTACTCCCATGACCTTGCCCATGTCTGACGGCTTGCTTGCTCCTACCTCTGCGATGATCTCTGCAAGACGGGCCTCGACCTCTGCCTCGCTAAGTTGCTTAGGGAGATAGACCTCCATGCATGCAGCCTCTGCAAGTTCGTTTTCAGCGAGTTCAGGACGTCCTGCATCATTGTACTGCTGGGCGCTTTCCTTTCTCTGCTTTACCAGTTTCTGGATGATCTTGACGATGCCTGCATCGTCAATCTCTCCTGTTGATCCTTCTGCTGTCTTTGCAAGCATTATTGCAGCCTTTATCGCTCTTAGGGAAGCGAGACGTACTGTCTCCTTCGCCTTCATGGCCGCCATCATGTCGGCCTGTATCTGTTTTTCCATATTCTTTGTTGTTATCGGTATTTTTCAAATTCCGGCATTGCTATGCCTGATATGAAGTCCTTGAACATCTTGTCGTCCTTTGGGCAGATGACAAGGGCGTCGTCAGTGTCTATGACCATATAGTCTTCAAGCCCCTTGATGGCCACCATCTTCTTCTTTCTGTCAGCGGTGATGACCATGATGTCCCTGCTTTCTTCTATGAGGGCCTTTTCCGGACCTATCACATTCCCGTTCCTGTCCTTGTCAGGGATGAAATTGTATAGCGATTCCCATGTACCTATGTCCTGCCAGTCGAATTTTGCTGGATATATCCATGCCCTGTCGGTCTTTTCCATTACGCCATAGTCGATGGATATGTTGGTGCAGTCAGTAAATGCTCTGGCGATGAATTCCTCTTCTATTCTGGATCCGATGGCCCTTTCCCAGCCGTTGAACAGGCGTGTCACCTCGGGCAGATGCTTCTCCATCTCCTCTCTGATGGTCTGAGCCTTCCAGATGAAGATACCCGAGTTCCAGAAGAACTCTCCGGTGTTGATGAAGACCTGGGCAAGTTCCTTGTCCGGTTTTTCGGTGAAGGTCTTGACCTGAAGGGGCACCTCGCTTCTGAATGCCTCGCGTCCTCCGACCGCCTGGATGTATCCGTAGTTGGAGTCCGGTCTGGTAGGGACAAGTCCGAAGGTCATCAGAACGTCGTTTCCGTCTATGTAGTCAAAGGCGTAACTGATGGTCTTCGAGAAAAGGTCTTCGTCTGTAATGAAGTGGTCAGACGGTGCCACCACCATAGTGGCGTCAGGATCCCTCTGAAGAAGGGTATAGGTGGCATATGCGATACAAGGTGCCGTATTCCTTGCGTAAGGTTCCAGAAGGAGGTTTCTGTCTTCCAGTTCAGGAATCTGTTCCTTTACAAGGTCCCGGTATTTGTAGGCACTCACGATCAGTATGTTTTCCTGAGGCACAACCTTCAGGAATCTTTCGTATGTCTGGCGGATGAAAGTCTTGCCTGTGTCAGCGACGTCAAGGAACTGCTTCGGCTTTGATGCTCTGCTCAAAGGCCAGAAACGGGTTCCGGATCCTCCAGCCATTATCACGCAATATCGGTTCTCTGTGTTCATCAACAATGTGTTTTTATTCTTCTATACATATATAGGTATATATGCCTGTGGTATCCATTCTATGTCAGCGCAGTCCCCGTGGAATGTGACTGCCGCCACATCGAACAAGCATTCGTGGTTTCCGAACGGGACCTTGCCGGTCCTGAGGAAATTCTGCGCAGCCTTGGCTATCTTTCTCTGCTTCTGCCTGTCAACGTTTTCCTGAGGTGGGGCCTGGATGCTGTGTTTTCGCGCCTTCACCTCCACAAAATGTATTCCTTCCGCATCCCATGAGATGATGTCTATCTCAAGATGTCCGCTACGCCAGTTGCGCTCCAGTATGGTGTGGCCTCTGTCTTCCAGAAAACGGCAGACAAGTTCCTCCCCGCGCCGTCCTAGTTCCTGTCTGAGATTGCCTCCACCTTCCATACGCCCTCATCCTTTCTTACTTTTGCGGTCTTCTTCTTTGTCATGTCTTCTGAAACCTTGACTGTGTAGTGCACAATCCTGCGGTCTCCTTCCTTCGCGACTTCGTCAACTGCAAATTCTGCCTGGGTCAGCATTCCTGCCGCAATGCCGGCAACGCAACTGTCAGCCTGCATCTGCATATCCAGTGCCTCGACGAAGTTCCGGATGTATCCGTTCATGGCCGCAGTGTCACAGAGTTCCATCGCAGTTTCGGAATCGCCCCCTGCCAGAGCCTTGCAGAATGCCTCCACCGTCTCTCCCGGTCCCATCTCCACACTCTCGCTCCTCTGACCGCATCCTGCCGCCACCATCGCCGCCACAACCGCTACCGCCGTTTTTATAATATACATGTCTTTCATTCTGTTGTTTTTTATATATCTGTGCCTTGTTGTCAGATTGACGAATGCTCCGGCGGCCCCTCCCACTTCGTGGGGCCCTCCCCTAGCCGGGGCTGGCAAAATGCCGCCTCCGCATCATCGTCAACCTGACAACATCCTGACAATATCAGTCAAATGTGACGATAGTCACTCCGGTTCCACCGAACTGAATATGCTCATCCCTGACGGACGCCACTCCCGGAATCGTCCTGATCAGTTTCTGCAACTCGTCGCGCAGCACTCCCGTACCCTTTCCATGGATGATCCTCACACTCGGCACCCCGAGCATCACAGCGTCATCCACATATCGTGTCACCTTCTCCACTGCATCGTTCAGCCGCTCGCCACGCACATCTATCTCGGTGCTGAAATTCAGTTTCCTCTCGCTTATCGACGAATCCACCTTGACAGAACTTACAGGCCTTGAAGTCTCCTTGACTGCACTCTTGAATTCGTTTGACGTGATCCTCTCCACCTTGTCAAGAGGCATCTTGCTGCTGATGTTGCCGATGATGACCACAACAGCCTTCGCGGACACCTTAACGACCTCTCCCACCATGCCGTTCTCCTTCACGCGGACCTTCTCACCGGCTTTGAGCGGCGCTGAACGGAAGGCCTCCAGTCTTTCCTGCTCCGCCTGCTGTTCGCGCATCTCCTTCTGAGCCTTTTCATCCGCCTTGTTCGCCTTGCGCTGCTTCTGTCTCTCCCTGCGGGCGTCGATCTGCTTGATCTTCTTCTCTATGTAATCGTCCTTCTCCCTTTGTTCCTGCTCCTTCCTGGCGGCAAGGATCGACATGAAGTCCTGGAGACCTTTGCGCGCCTCCTGCGTCTCCTCCTTGGCCGCCTGAGACTCCTTGATGGTCTTTATGGTGTTCTCTACCTGCCTGTTGGCCCCCTTGATGATCTCTTCCGCCTCCTTCTTTGCCTGATCAAGGATCTCCTTCTTCATCTGCTTTATCTGCTGGAGTTCCTTCTGGTACCTGTCGGTGATGTTCTCAAGAGTCTTGTCGGTATGTCTTATCCTTTCCAGTTTCTCGTCCAGAGCCTTTCTGTTGCGGGCGATCTTGCGCAGGTTGCGCTCTATGCCGACGAACTCTTCTCCGGCACGAGTCTCTGCGTCCTTGATTATAGCCTCCGGAAGGCCAGTCTTGCGGGCAAGTTCGAATGCAAACGAATTGCCTGGCAGTCCCATTTCCAGTTTGAACATAGGGGCAATGTTCTTGACGTCGAACATCATGGCGCCGTTGATGACCCCTGTCTCTGCAGACGCATAGAGTTTGAGGTTCGTATAGTGGGTGGTGATCACACCGTATGCTCCGCGTTTGTCCAGTTCGCACAGGATGGCCTCTGCAATGGCACCTCCTGCGGCTGGCTCCGTTCCTGAGCCGAACTCGTCGATGAGGACCAGGGTCCTGTCGTCGGCCTTGGCCAGCATCTCCTTCATGTTCATCAGGAACGAACTGTAGGTACTCAGGTCGTTGTCGATGGACTGGTCATCTCCTATGTCCACCATTATCCTGTCGAACACCAGCATCTCCGACGTCTCCGATGTCGGGATGAGCATGCCCCACTGGAACATGTACTGAAGAAGTCCGACCGTCTTCAGGCAGACAGACTTTCCTCCCGCGTTCGGTCCTGAGATCAGCAGTATATGCTTCTGTGGCGTGAGGGTCGCCGTGAGCGGAACGATCTCCTTCTTCTCCTTCTTCAGAGCCCTTTCCAGAAGAGGATGACGTGCCTTGCGCAGGTTCATCTCGCCGTTTTCGGAAATTATCGGCATTCCTGCGATGAAATCGAGTGCTATCTGTGCCTTCGCCATCAGGAAGTCGATCTCTCCCAGATAGCGTGCCGCGTCCAGAAGGTCGGGGATATACGGACGCAGGAACTCTGTGAATTCATACAGGATGCGCACAATCTCCCTCTGTTCCGAGAACTTGAGTTCCTTTATCTGATTGTCCAGTTCCACGACTTCGGCCGGTTCGATGAAGGCGGTCTTTCCTGTTGCGGACTCGTCGTATATGAATCCGGCGATCCTCTTCTTGTTGGCCGCGCTGACCGGAATGAGCATCTTGCCGTCGCGGATGGACACTCCTGCGTCACTGTCCACGATGCCGTCCTCCTGAGCCTTCTTCAGAATGGCGCTCATCCTGCGTGAAATGGCACCTTCCTTCTCCCTCAGAGCCTTTCTGATTGCGTAGAGTTCGTCTGAGGCGGTGTCCTTTACGTCACCGTATCTGTCTATGATGCCCTCGATGCGCCGCTGCACCTCAGGAAATCCCATGATGGGTGCGCTCATCCGCTTGAGGTTGGGATATACGCCGTCCTTGACCTCCTCGAAGAAGGAAGTCACCTTGCGGAGAGTCTCCAGCATGGTCTTGAGCTTGCGCAGGGAAATGAGGTCTATCGCAGAAGAACTCCTCTCCAGGGGCTTCAGGAAATCTATGCAGTCGATGAATCCTCCTGACGGGAAACTGTCCTCAAACATCATTATGAGGCGCATCTCGTCAGTAAGGAGAAGTCTCTTGCGTATGTTTGCAGGGTTTGTGGAGAAGGTTTCAGTCGCTGTCCTTTCCGCTGCATAGGATGTCGAACATCTGTCGGAAATGATCTGCCTTATGCGGTCAAATCCGATCTTCTGCTCGAGTCTGTTGTCAATATTTCTTGTGTTTCCTTCCAATTCGTTGTCTCCAAATTTGCTAAGCCTCCTCCAGTGCAGTGTTCAGGAGGAGTTTGAGTTCGTTGATGTTCTGGATAGTTGTTACCGTGCCTCCCTTGACGAAGGATATCCTTCCGGTCTCTTCCGATACCACGATTACATCCGCATCGCTTTCCTCTGTCATTCCTATCGCCGCCTTATGCCTCATGCCGTAGTTGGCAGGGATGTCAGTCCTCTCTGTGATAGGGAGGGTGCATCGTGCCGCCACGATCCTGTCACCTGATATGATCATGGCACCGTCGTGCAGAGGCGAATTCTTGAAGAACAGGTTCATGATCAGACGGCGGTGGATGGCTGCGTCGATGCGGTCTCCTGTGCTGATTATCTCGTCCAGAGGTGTCCTGTGGGCTATTACGATGAGGGCTCCGGTCTTGTCTTCCGACATTCTTCTGCATGCTTCTGTGAGGTCGTTGACAGCCTCGCTTCCGGCGATGTTGCCGGTCTTTCTTCCGAGGATGCTGTCGAGGATGGCCCTGCTCTTCGGGTTGTTCATGTATCTGTTGCCCAGACGTGTCAGGAACTTCCTGATTTCCGGCTGGAAGATGACGATGAGGGCGAGCACTCCGACGTCGAGTACGGTTTCCATAAGAGCAGTCATCAGACGCATGTTGAAAGCCGATACCAGGACGCGGATGAGATAGAGCGATACGATGGCCACGAATATGCTCATGGCAGACGACCCTCTCAGCCATTTGAAGGCAAAGAAGATGATCAGTCCCAGAAGAAGTATGTCGAGAATGTCCGCAAGGGACAACTGGAGGAAGCCGAAGATCGCCAGTAGCATCATAAACACCTATTATATATACCGCGCAAAGATACTACCTTTAAAAGTTATCAACAAATTTTTTGCATAAATTGTTGAAAATGAAAATATTATTCGTATATTTGCAGCCCGCAAAAATGTGTGGCGGGATATAAAGTATTTATAATCAATTAATTAAACAAACCAATGCCTGGATTAATTGGAAAGAAAATCGGAATGACTTCCGTTTTCGGTGCCGATGGAAAAAATATTCCATGCACCGTTATTGAGGCTGGTCCATGTGTAGTTACGC
>JAFURF010000085.1 GCA_017471965.1 Bacteroidales bacterium | reverse complement strand
GGCAATAATCATCAGCAGTTTCTTCAGTTTCTGTATTGTGATGTATTCCACCTTTTCTACAGATGGGATGTCACTTTCAATTACTTGTCTGCACACTTCGTTCAGGCGTGCATGAAATCCCTCTTTGTCTTCTTTATAAAAAGGATAGTATCCGAATTTGCAGTAGTCCTTGAAATGTGGAATGATTCTGATTGTTTCGGTTATATCTGAAGCAATGGATACGTGCTTTGTCAACAGATCCTCTAATGATATCACCGGATGCTCCAGTATACCTTCGAAGCTCAGATATTCACGGAATGACATTCCGTTCATGGTGTACATAGCCACTCTTCTTGAAAGATCTCCTTCGCCTTTCTCAATCTGAAGCATCGAACTGCCGGTAAAGACAACTTTCAACGTAGGATAGTTGTCATATATGTTCTTTATGTATGTCTGCCAATGGGCGCATTTATGAATCTCATCAAGGAATAGATGTGTTCCACCATTGACATAATGATACTCTACCAAGTCCATAATGGAGTTGGTTGCAAACCACATGTCATCCAATGATACATATAATACATTTTCATCCTTCAGGTTTTCTTTGATATACTGAAGGAGCATTGTGGATTTACCAACGCCTTTAGGTCCTTTGATTCCAATGAAACGGGCATTCCAGTTGATCTTACTGTATAACTCTCTCTTGAATTCAAGACTCTGATGCATTATCAGTCGTCGGGAGTTTCTGTATAATACGTCGCAATTCATACTATCGTCCTTTAACTTTGGCAAATATAGAAAAACATATTGGAATATGGAAATTTTGCGCAAAAACAATATTGGAATATGTTTTTCTTTTAAATTTTCAAGTATGGAATCTATAATTAACCATAGCCATGATAGGATTTCAATGGTAATATTGTTAGCAGACGTCCAAATTTATCGAAGATTAGAGGTGCGCTGGACTTTATGTTTACATCTTCTTCATACTAAAATATAACTTTGGACATAAGTGTAAATAATGCCTTGTAGGGGGTAGGGCAGTGGTTGTTGTGATTCGCAACGCTGTGACGGATAATGAGTTACTATATACGTCCCGCCTTCCTGAGATGGCGGGACGTTTGTTTATCTTGCTGATTGTCAGGGTGATACGTTACACGCTGCTGATTGATTTCAAGTTGTACCCTTCCCGGTTCACCTCCTATTTCCCCAGCGCCTCTCTGAAGACCTTGAAAAACTCTTCGATGTCCTCCGGGTAGATGTCGCCTAGGGCGCAGAGACGGAATGTGTCTGTGGTGCTTATCTTGCCGGGGTATATCGTGAAACCTCTTTCGTAGCAGTAGTCATGGACTTTTTCGAAGTCCCAGTCCGGGTCGTCGGGGTATTTCACGGATACTACGAGACCTGATTCTATATTGCGGTCTATGGCCGTTTCCAATCCGAGTTCGTCAAGTCCTTTGTGGATCGCTTCATAGACTGCGCGATGGCGTGCGAACTTTGCTTCTTCTCCGATCTCGAAGTATTCCTTCAAGGCCTGTATGGTGGCATATACGGTCTGGACTGGGGGAGTGAAATGCATCTCACCAGTCTTCTGGAAATAGTCATACTGCATGTACAGATTGCAATAGTATGATCTTTTCGGGTAATCTGCAGATGCCTTTATGATGTCTTCCCTGCCGATGATGAATGACAGGCCCGTCATGGCCATAAGTCCTTTCTGGGCGGATGCCATGCAGAAATCTACATTGTCCTTGACAACGTCAAGGGGAATCATGCCGAGAGATGAGGTGGTGTCTGTGACAAAGATCGCCCCGTACTTGTGGGCAAGGGCACCGATTTCTCTGATCGGGTTGAGCACTCCGGTTCCTGTTTCGTGATGACAGCAATATACCAGTGCGACATCTGGTTCCGCTGCAAGGGTGGCTTCTACCTTTGCAAGGTCTGGCTGCTCGAATACTGAAGATTTGAGGTCGATGTGAGGCAGACCATAGTAGCGGCATACTTCCACGGCGCGGGAGTTATAGGCTCCGTTATTGACTACCAGCACCTTCTTCCCTTCAGGAAGCAGTGAGTTCAGACATACATCGATGTTGATGGTGCCGGATCCGCAGAAAAGGACAGATGTGTATTGGTCTTCCGGAGCATGCACCACCTTGAGCAGATTCGAACGGAGTCCCTTCATCATCTGGGCGAATTCTTTTTCGCGTGGACAGATGTCAGGAACTAACTGTGCATATTTTACTGTGTCTGTTGTCGTTGCAGGGCCTGGATTGAGCAGGACATTGCGTTTTATCGGTTTTAGAACTTCCATAATCTATCTGTTGAGGAAGGCCATAAGCGCTTCCTTGTTTTGTATCGGTGTTGTAGTCGGACGTCCCAGGTCTTTTCTGTTGCCTTTCCTGACGCAGACCTGGAGAAGAACGGGGCCTTCCGCCGTTGTTACTTTGCCCAATGCTGCCAGCAGTTCTTCTGCGGTCCTGACGGAGAAGGTCTGCATGTAACCGACAGACCTTGCTGCAGCGCACAGGTCCATGTCCAGTCCGACGGTCGGCTGTCCTCCTACGGAGTCGTGGGCGCCGTTGTTGAATACGACATGGATATAGTTCCTTGGAGCCAATGACGCGGTAATGGCCATGTTGCCCATATGCATGATGGTGGCTCCGTCGCCGTCAAAGCACCAGATCTTCCTGTCCTTTTTCTCAAGTGCTATTCCCAGTGCTATCTGCGAGGCGTGCCCCATGGAACCGACTGTCAGAAAATCCCTCTCGTGACTTTCTCCCATGGATGTCCTGTGCTCGAACAGTTCCCTGCTGATCATTCCGGTAGTGGATACTGCCACGTCCTTGTCGCCCATGTGTGAGGCCACGGTCTTTATCGCTTCTTCTCTTGATAATGTCAATGGAGATTCCTTGGTGCTCTCCAATGCATATGCTTCGAAGGTGTCCTTTTCAATAACAAGAGCATAGACCTCATTGGTCCTTGTCATGTGTCTGACGGCATGCTCTATCTGCGCCTTTGCCTTGTTCTCGTCCTTGTTGAGTACGGTATAGTCGACTCCAAGGGTGTTCAGCAGTCCTGTGGTGATCTTGCCTTGCTTGATGTGCTGCGGCTCATCGTGTTCTCCCGGCTTGCCCCGCCATCCGATCAGAAGAAGGACAGGGATATTGTATACTTCTTTGTCTGTCAGTGAGGCCAATGGGTTGATGATGTTGCCCTCTCCGGAATTCTGCATGTAGACGCATGCGATCCGTCCGGTTGCGAGATGATAACCCGCAGCGATCCCTACCGCACCTCCTTCGTTTGCAGCGATTATGTTCTGTTCGCGCGGAAGGGTGTCCGTCATGTATGCGCAGATGTTCTTCAAGAGAGAGTCCGGCACTCCGGCAAAGAAATCTATGCCGTTGTCTTTAAGTGTTTCTATGAAAAATTGAGGACGAAGCATGATTATTTCTGTTTGGTTCCTGGAATCAGATTGAGGATTTCCTTGATCGGCATGCAGTACTGCTTTGATGCCTCCATGCAACGCTCGTTCTCAAGGATCATTTCTGCGCATTTGACCATGGCAGGGTAGGAACTGCGCAGCATGTGGTTTGCATAGATGACGATGTTCACGCCCCATGACGCCAATTCATCCTCCCTGATGTGGGCGTAGGTGGTAGGAACGACCACTATCGGAGTGTGGCTGTCCTTTTCCCTGAACCGCATGCAGAATTCCTTGATGTCCATTCCGTCTTTGTTTCTTGAATGTATCATGATGCCGTCGGCACCTCCGTTTTCAACGTAGGCAAATGCTCTTTCAAGAGCATCTTCCACCGGTTTTCCTGCAATGAGACTCTCGATCCTTGCGATGATCATGAAGTCTCTTGTGACCTGGGCGCTTTTCCCTGCCCGGATCTTGGCGCAGAATCCGTCGATGGTGTCCTGGGTCTGGACGGCGTCTGTGCCGAACAGTGAGTTCTGCTTCAGGCCGACCTTGTCTTCTATGATCACAGCCGAGACTCCCAGTCTTTCGAGTGTCCTGACTGTAAATACGAAGTGTTCCGTCTTTCCTCCGGTGTCTCCGTCATATATCACCGGCTTTGTCGTGACTTCAAGGGAGTCGTTGAGATTATGCAGGCGTGTCGTAAGGTCGACAGCCTCGATGTCGGGTTTCCCTTTTGACGTCGAATCAGTCAGAGATGAGCACCACATGCCGTCGAATTCGCGCGTGATGTCTCCGACCTGCACTTTGGTATGCTCGATGATAAGCCCGGTAAGACCGCTGTGTGACTCCATGATACGGACTATCGGTTTTGCCGTGATGAGCCGTCTGAGGGACTTCATTCTCGCTACCGGAGTCGTGCCGAGGGATGCAAGTTCGTCGGCCAGACCGCTTGATGTGATGCCTTTGGTATAGGGAATCTCAATGACTTCTCCTCCCAGTTGCTTCATCACTTCGAAGACTTCCTTTCGGATGTGTTTGTCCGGACCTTCCACCCAGTCGTCTCCATGAATTATATAGTCAGGCTTGTATTTGAGCAGGTTGGGAACATAACTCCAGTCGTCCTGCGGGACTATCTCAGAGACTCCTTTTATGTTCTCTACCACGTTCTTGCGCTGCTCATATGTCAGATAAGGCAGGCGCTTGTGGGTGGCGATGGCCTTGTCTGTGTATAGTCCGATGATGACGTCGCCGTATTGGGCTCCTTTGTTGATTATATTGATCAGGCCGGGATGCATTATGTCTGCAATCATGCCCAGGTATACTTTCTTTGCCATAACTGTGTAGATTTAGTCGATGTTGACGTTCTGTTCTGCAAATGCCAGATCCTGCTCGTCGTCAATTTCATACCACTGGAGACCTTCGAGTTTCAGGACATTCATCGGGGTGATGCGCTGGGATACATCGAGGAGTTGGAACTCGTATCCCAATTTCGGCTTCTCGTCCACTATCTTTGCGTATTCGTCAACGAGGATCCGGTAGAATCTGTTGCTGAGTCTGTGGATGCCGACGAGTTCTCCTGAAGGGGTGATCTTCGTCTCATCTGTCGAACAGTTTATCAACTCGCATTTCTCATTCATCTGGACGTAGTACTGGTCCTGGAACTTGAATACAGGAGTTATGAGCATTGCTGATTCAAACGGAGTGTCGATGAGTGAGGATATGGCCTTTCTTTCAAATACGAGATCGGATTCGAGCAGTAGAAAATCGTCATTCCCTATGGCCTCACGGCAGTTGTACAGGGTGTACATGCTGTTGGTCTCGGCGAAACGTGGGCTATGGACGCATTCGATCTGCGGGTATTTCTCCATCAGGGCCTCGTAGACTTCCTTCTTCCATCCTGTCCCGATTATTATCCTTTCTATGCCGCAGTCAATCAGGGTCTCTATGCTGCGTACTACCATTGCCTTGCCTTTGAACTCTACAAATCCCTTAGGTACGAGTTCCGTATGCCTGCCGAATCTTGTGCCCAGACCGGCCGCCATTATAACTGCTGTCTTTATCATGATGAGATGTTTGTTTTCATATGTTACTTTGACCAGAAGTATCTTCTTTGTTTGAAGAAGAATGCTATTCCGATGATTATCCAGACTACCAGCATCAGATATGATTCCTTGCCGAAATGGACTCCTTTCAACCCTGGTATAGGAACCAGTTGGAGAATGACGAATGTAATCGAAAATATCACTCCGAGGATTGCCATGGTTTTCAACAATGCAGAGCCATCATTGTCTTTTTTCATGGTAACGAGCGTTGATGCTGCTGTGAAGAAGAATCCGATGGATGCCCCTATGGCTGACATGTCTACGAACCATCCCAGAGCCTCACGTCCGAGAATGGGGCCGGAAAGAGAGATGATGATGCAGAATATCATGGCATTCTTCGGGGTTCCGTACTTCTCGTCGATTTCGCTGAACATCTTTGGCAGATATCCGTCGCGGCTCATTGAGTACATGAGGCGGCTGGATGCGAGATAGAATCCCATGATGCCTGACAGAACGGCACTTGAAACGGCAAGACCCAGAAGGACTTTTCCTAATGTTCCGAGCAACGCTTCCGCACCTATCAGAAGCACCCAGTCACCAGCGATGACTCTGTCCGGCCAGTTGGCAACCGCTGCTGCTGCAACCGTGTTGTTGGCAATGTAGACGAAGCATCCGAAGAATATGGCGACTGTCATGATGAGCATGACTTTCTTGTATGGGAATTTGAATTCCTCCGCAGCCTGCGGTATGGTTTCAAATCCTACGAATGCCCATGGGGCGATGGCAAAGGTCGCCAGAATGGCTGATATCATGCCCTGACGTCCCACATGTGCAAATGCGTCAATGGTTTCTCTCGTGGCACCTGCGGCAATCGCTGACGCTCTGTCAAATCCCCACATCGGAGCCATGTTGAGCATGCTGGCCTTGTCGCTGAAGATTGCAGCGGTCGTCAGCATGAAAACGCATCCGGCCAGCATGCTGGCAAGTATTGTCTGGATGAATCCTGCTTTCCTGACTCCCAGAATATTGAGTACTCCGAACAGAATGAGGATGGTCATGGCCAGGATCATTTCTCCGAGCCATACGTCAAACCCTGCTATGCTATAGTGGAATCCCCATTTCAGTATGTCTGCATTTCCGTCAAGACCGTCCACGATGAGGCCGATTGCCGTAGAGTTCATCGGGACGTTTGTCAGGTATGCGGATAAGAGGAACCATCCGCATATGTATGCAGGAATCTTTCCGAAGCAGTTCTTGGTGTAGTTGAATTCTCCTCCTGCTTTCGGGTATTTCGGTACCATGTAGGCATAGGCAAATGCCAGGATTATCATCACTGCTGCGCCGAGGACCATCGCGATCGCAGTACCCTCCACACCGGAATTCGGAAGGAATTTCTTTCCCGGATTGATGAAGGCGCCCCATCCGATGATACATCCGAATGCCAGAGCCCATACATGGGTCTGGGAAAGTTGTCTTTTGAAGGATGGTCTGTTGTTTCCCATTTGTCGTTATTTGTTTGTTATTTTATTCTGAATTTCAAGTATCTTCAAATTTTCATCTTTTGAAATGATGTCCTTTGGTAAACTCCGTTTATTGATGGAATCCGCAAACTCCTGTATCTCATATCGTAATCCGGATGATTCGTAAGGGAAGAAATATTTCTTGTTGTCATTCTGATTTTCAAATCTGACTTCAAAGTAATCTGTTTTCCACCATGGGGCAGGGACATATATGTAGCCCTTTGTTCCAGATATGACCAGACTTCCTTCGGATTTGACTCCAACTCCAGTCCTGAATGATGAGATGAGGCCGGGGTATTCCAGATGTATGTATGCAAACCTTATCCGATCTTCTTGTTCTTGTTTGAAGATGGAGATCCTTTTGTATTTCGTGCCTGCCAACTTGAATGTGGCAAGTAACGGGTACGACGCATTTTCAAGAAGCCGTTCATTGTAGAATGATGCATCGGTGTTTTCCGGAAGCAAAGTCGTGACTGACGAGGATATGTCTGATATCTCCCCGATTATGCCTGAATGTGCTATTTCAAGCATTTGCCTGAATGACGGACAATACGCTGTCTTCAGCGCCGGCATCAGTATGCAGTCGTTTTCTTTTGCTGTCTGATATAATTCTTTTGCTTCTTCCTTGGTGGAAGTAAAGGGCATTTCACACAAGACATGCTTTCTGCTGTCTAAACATCGTTTGGCATAATCGAAATGGGTATTGACAGGAGATGCGATGTAGATGGCATCAGATACCTCAATCAGTTCTTCGACGCTCTGACATGCTGTGTCTATATCGCTTGCCTTGCAGAATTTCTTAAGGCATTCCTGGTCAGGATTATACGCCGCTATGATCCTGCATTTTTCGACATGAGGCACCTCTGTAACAAACCTTGTTGCCATGTTTCCGGTACCGATGATGCCAATGCTGATGCAATTGTTTCGGTTCTTGTATTGTGAGTCAGATGATATGGGTTCTTGAAGAGTCTCTTCTATCTTGATCTGCGTAGCCTTTGATATGCAGAATTTTCCGGAAAACCATCTTGAAACTTCTGATTCCTTTTTATTCAGAAGTGCGGCAAATTCTCTCTGAGACAGTCCTCTCCTACGGAGGATTGCCTTTAAGTTGGAAAGAATCTCCCTGTTTCGTTGTTCTTTAGAGTATATCATTGACCGGTTTTCCAAAAATGACTGCAAATATATCAAATTAATTAACATTTTTATTTGTTGTGGGTGTGTTTTGTTGCGTTTCCTTTCAAATTACCGTCCGATATGTTAAGTATAAAGTGTTTTTATCTGTTATTTGCATATCTGTTAAGTCTGTGCAACTGGTCTTGTTGAAACAATATGGGAATGAAAATAAAAATGCCTATCTTTGTATGTTTTAGAAAATTGATGACATGCCAAAGATATCCCAACGCGGCAAGGAGATGCCGTCGTCACCTATACGAAAACTTGCACCTTTAGCGAATGAGGCGAAAGCCAGGGGGCTGAAAGTGTACCACCTGAACATCGGTCAGCCGGACCTTCCGACTCCGCAGAAGGCGCTTGACGCGCTTAAGAATGTGGACCGGAATATTCTGGAATACAGCCCTTCGCAGGGTTTCCTGTCCCTTCGTGAGAAACTGCAGGCTTATTACCGCAGGTTTCGTATCGAACTGTCTGTCAATGATATAATCGTTACTTCCGGGGGGTCGGAGGCGGTTCTTTTCGCTTTCCTTGCCTGCCTGAATCCTGGCGACGAGATCATTGTCCCTGAGCCTGCCTATGCAAACTATATGGCTTTTGCGGTCTCTGCGGGCGCGGTGATCAAGACCGTCACTTCGACCATCGACACCGGTTTCGCGCTTCCTCCTGTGGAGAAGTTCGAGGAACTTATAACCGAGCGTACGAAGGCTATCCTCATCTGTAATCCCAACAATCCCACAGGCTATCTCTACACCCGTGCGGAGATGAACCAGATCCGTGACCTTGTGATGAAGTATGATCTTTATCTCTTCTCAGATGAGGTGTACCGTGAGTTCATCTATACAGGTTCGCCATATATATCAGCCTTGAACCTCGAGGGAATCGAGAATAATGTGGTTCTGGTGGATTCGGTGTCAAAGAGGTATTCGGAGTGTGGTATCCGCATCGGTGCATTGGTCACAAGAAATGCTGATGTCCGCAGGGCTGTGATGAAGTTCTGTCAGGCGCGTCTGTCGCCGCCGCTTCTGGGGCAGATCGTGGCCGAAGAGTCCATCGAGGGGACGGAGGATTACGCTGCAGAAGTTTATGAAGAGTATGTTGAGCGCAGGAAGTGTCTCGTGGACGGTCTGAACCGGATCGAGGGTGTGTATTCGCCGATTCCTATGGGCGCATTCTATACGGTTGCCAGTCTGCCTGTGGACGATGCGGACAAGTTCTGCGAGTGGTGCCTGAGCGACTTCAGTTACGAGGGAGAGACCATAATGATGGCTCCAGCGAGCGGATTCTATTCGACACCCGGCATGGGTCGCAACGAGGTTCGTATTGCATACGTCCTCAAGAAGGAGGATCTTCAGCGTGCGCTTTTCATCCTTGAAAAGGCGTTGGAGGCATACAATACAAGGTAATCATGCCCCGGAACAGAGAGATGAGTTAACAAATATTGATTAATGATAAACAAGCGGAAAATATGAAGATTGCAGTAGCAGGAACAGGTTATGTGGGACTTTCGATGGCGACTCTGCTCGCCCAGAACCACACAGTCACGGCGGTGGATATCATCCAGGCCAAGGTGGATATGATCAACCGCAGGCAGTCACCGATCCAGGATGAGTATATCGAGAAGTTCTTCGCTGAGAAGGAACTTGACCTGACGGCGACTCTTGATGCGGAGGCGGCATACAGGGATGCGGAGTTTGTGATTATTGCGGCTCCTACCAACTATGACGCGAAGAAGAATTTCTTTGATACGTCTGCCGTAGAGGCTGTCATCGACAAGGTGCTGGCGGTGAATCCGGATGCCGTGATGGTGATCAAGTCGACCATTCCGGTGGGATATTGCCGTTCCCTTTATGTGAAGTATGCCCTCCGTTTCGCTTATGACGAGCATCTTCGCGGCAAGAAGTTCAACCTTCTCTTCTCGCCGGAGTTCCTCCGCGAGTCGAAGGCCCTCTACGACAACCTCTATCCGTCGCGTATCATAGTCGGTTCGCCTAAGTTCATCGATAACTTCGATGACGAGAACCGCGCCATCGCGATGATTGCGGATTTTGACCGCATGAATGCTGCGGCACGTACATTCGCCGGACTCCTGAAGGAAGGTGCGGTCAAGGAGGATATCCCGACTCTGTTCATGGGCCTGAAGGAGGCTGAGGCTGTGAAACTTTTCGCCAATACATATCTGGCCCTCCGCGTTTCATATTTCAATGAACTTGATACATATGCGGAGGTGAAAGGTCTTGATACACAGCAGATCATCGATGGCGTATGCCTTGATCCGCGTATCGGGGCGCATTACAACAACCCTTCGTTCGGCTATGGCGGCTACTGTCTTCCTAAGGATACGAAGCAACTTCTGGCGAACTACAATGATGTGCCTCAGAATCTTGTCCGCGCGATTGTGGACAGCAACCGCACCCGCAAGGATTTCATCGCCGACCGCGTCCTTCAGATGGCGGGGTATTACGATGACAACGCCTCATATGATGCAGACAAGGAGGCCGGATGCACCATCGGAGTTTATCGTCTGACCATGAAGTCGAATTCCGACAACTTCCGTCAGAGTTCGATTCAGGGTGTGATGAAGCGTGTAAAGGCAAAGGGTGCGACCGTGGTGATTTACGAACCTACCCTGGAGGATGGTTCTACATTCTTCGGTAGTCGTGTCGTGAACAATCTCGATGCATTCAAGGCGCAGTGCGACGCCATCATCGCCAACCGTTATGATTCTTGCCTGGACGATGTACAGGACAAGGTATATACCCGTGATATCTTTAAACGAGACTAATGGAAAATCATCAGTACCACATTTTTTCGCCGTACCGCGTTTGTCCTCTGGGTGCCCATGTGGACCATCAGCATGGACTGGTTACGGGATTTGCATTTGACAAGGGCGTAGACCTCTGGTTCACTCCGACCGAGGACGGAAGCGTACACCTGAAGAGTCTGACTTTTGAAGGTGAGATATCCTTCGATGTGACCAAGCCATCTCAGGTGAAGGAGGGCAACTGGGGAGATTATGCCCGTGGCGCCAAATATGCGTTGAAGAAGCGTTTTGAACTTACCCGAGGAATCGAGGGCGTCATCAAGGGAAGTCTTCCTGTGGGAGGCCTCTCGAGCAGCGCTGCCGTTCTGACTGCCTATGTGATGGCACTTGCCAAGGCCAACAACATCACTCTTTCCAAGATGGAGGTGATCAAGACAGCGAGTCAGGCTGAACGTGAGTACATCGGTCTGACCAACGGTATCCTTGATCAGGCCTGCATAGTTCTGGGTGAGAAGGATTCCCTTCTTTTCCTTGATACCGACACGGAGCAGTACCGTATCATCAAGAAGAATCCGCGCATGCCTGAGTTCGAGATAGCCATCATATTCTCGGGACTCACCCGCAGTCTTGTGAGCAGCGATTACAATCTTCGCGTGGCGGAGTGCAAGACTGCAGCGTGGAACATGATGGCTTATACGGGAATGCCTCTGAAGTCATTTGACAAGACCTACCTACGTGACATCCCTAAGGAGACATATGATCTTACCAAGGAGAAGATGCCTCCTCGTTTTGCTCGTCGTGCCGAGCATTTCTACAGCGAATATAAGCGTGTGCGCAAGGGTGTGACAGCATGGGAGACAGGTAATCTGAATCTCTTCGGCCAACTCAGT
Organism: Bacteroidales bacterium; assembly: GCA_017471965.1. Taxonomy (GTDB): domain Bacteria; phylum Bacteroidota; class Bacteroidia; order Bacteroidales; family UBA932; genus Cryptobacteroides. Next base: position 7,705 of record JAFURF010000085.1, on the reverse strand, counting down.
TTCGAGAGTTGCCAGAGTTCAATCAAGAACTACGAGTGCGGCAGCGAGGAACTGATCGCCATCTACAATATCATGAAGCAGTGCGACGGAATATACGGCGGACGTTTCAGCGGTGCCGGTTTCAAGGGTGCATGCATAGCGCTAGTGGATCCGGCGAAGAAGGAGCAGATCCGCGAACAGATCACAAGTGAGTACCTCCGCATGTTTCCTGAGTATACCGAATCCTTCGAGATCCATTTCTGTAAAACTGATGACGGTGCCAGGTTTGTATGAAGAATATAGTTATAGCGGCCGGTTACGCCACAAGATTAGGCGAACTGACAAGGAATTTCCCGAAGCCTCTTCTGCAGATAGGGGAGTCGACCATTCTCGGACGTATGCTCGATAACATCGACCGCATATCGGATATCGATGAACATATCATCATCACCAATCATAGATTCGCCCATATCTTTGAGGATTGGGCGGCTGCTCAGAACTACGTTAAGCCGGTGACTATCGTCGATGACGGTACTTCTACCAACGAGACACGTCTGGGTGCTGTATGTGACCTTCTGTTTGCAATGGAGAAACTTTCCATCGACGATGACCTTCTGGTCGTGGCTGCTGACAATATCCTGATGTTCAGTTTTCAGGAGTTCGTGGATTTCGCAAGGGAAAAGGACTCGTCATGCATCATGTGTCATGAGCAGCCGAGCATCGAGCGTCTCCAGCGCACCGGTGTGGTGGTTCTTGACGAGAACAACAAGGTGCTGAACATGGAGGAGAAGCCTCAGGTGCCTAAGTCTCATTGGGCCGTGCCTCCGTTCTATATCTATCTTAAGAAGGACCTTGACCTTGTGCGTCACAGCGTAGAGAACGGATGCGGAAAGGATGCTCCCGGCAACCTTGCACACTATATGGTGGACAACACCGTCATGCATGCATGGCCTATGAGTGCAGGCCGTTTCGATATCGGAAGCCTTGACAGTTACGAAGAGGCGAAGCAGTTGTTTGGATAAAATTTTAAGATCATGACAATACTAGTAACAGGAGCAGCCGGATTCATCGGCAGCAATCTGGTGAAAGCCATATACAAGAGATACGACAATCCGGTGGTTGTCGGTATCGACAATATGAACGACTATTATGACGTGCGCCTCAAAGAGGAGCGTCTGAAGGAACTGGAGCAGTACCCTGATTTCACTTTCATAAAGGGTAATATTGCAGACAAGGAACTGATTGACAAGGTTTTCGCAGATTATAAGCCTCAGGTGGTAGTGAATCTTGCAGCCCAGGCCGGAGTCAGATACAGCATCACCAACCCAGGCGTGTATATCGAGGCTAACCTCATAGGTTTCTATAACATCCTTGAGGCATGCCATCATTCGTATGAACAGTATGAGGGCGGTGTGGAGCATCTGGTATATGCATCGTCTTCATCGGTCTACGGTTCGAATAAGAAAGTCCCTTATTCTACAGATGACAAGGTGGACAATCCGGTTTCGCTTTATGCAGCCACCAAGAAGAGCAACGAACTTATGGCTCATGCCTACAGCAAACTGTACAATATCCCTTCTACAGGTCTGCGTTTCTTCACGGTGTATGGTCCTGCAGGACGCCCTGACATGGCATATTTCGGTTTCACCAACAAACTGGTGAAGGGCGAGAAGATCCAGATCTTCAACTACGGCAACTGCAAGCGTGATTTTACATATGTGGACGATATCGTCGAGGGAGTGATCCGTGTGATGCAGAAGGCTCCTGCCAAGCAGGTGGGAGAGGACGGACTTCCGATTCCTCCTTATGCAGTATACAACATCGGAAACAGCAACCCTGAGAACCTTCTCGAGTTCGTTACTATCCTTCAGGAGGAACTCCTGGCAGCCGGTGTGCTTCCTGCAGACTATGATTTCGAGGCTCATAAGGAACTGGTTCCTATGCAGCCTGGCGATGTGCCTGTGACATTTGCAGACACTTCCGCTCTTGAGCGTGACTTCGGCTTCAGGCCGTCGACTTCACTCCGTGAAGGTCTCCGTGCTTTCGCCCGTTGGTACAAGGAGTATTACGGTTAAAAGATCACTGTGTCGATTTTGTGACCTGAAACGAAACAGTGGTTCGTGAGATACCAATAATTGATGAATAGAAATATGAAAGGAATTGTCTTGGCCGGTGGAAGTGGCACACGTCTGTATCCGATAACGAAGGGCGTGAGCAAGCAGATGCTGCCGATTTTCGATAAGCCGATGATCTATTATCCGATATCGGTGCTGATGCTTGCTGGAATCAGGGAGATTCTTATCATCTCGACTCCGCATGATCTGCCGGGATTCCAGCGGCTGCTGGGAGATGGCAGTGATTATGGTGTGCGTTTCGAATATGCCGAGCAGCCGTCTCCTGACGGTCTTGCACAGGCGTTCATCATAGGTGATGAGTTCATCGGAGAAGACAGTGTGTGCATGGTTCTGGGGGACAATATCTTTCATGGAAATGGTTTCATACCTATGCTGAAGGAGGCGGTCCGTGCTGCAGAGGAAGATGGCAAGGCAACTATATTCGGCTATTGGGTGAGCGATCCGCAGAGGTATGGAGTGGCGGAGTTCGATGAGGATGGCAATTGCCTTTCGATAGAGGAAAAGCCTGCGCATCCGAAGTCGAACTATGCTGTGGTTGGACTTTATTTCTATCCTAACAAGGTCGTTGAGGTAGCGAAGGGTGTGGAGCCGTCTGCGCGCGGTGAACTTGAGATCACGACTGTCAACCAGCGCTTTCTTTCTGATGAGGAACTCATGGTGCAGACACTGGGACGCGGTTTTGCATGGCTCGATACAGGTACGCATGATTCTCTGTCGGAGGCATCCAATTTCGTGGAGGTTATCGAGAAAAGGCAGGGCCTGAAGATTGCCTGTCTTGAGGAAATCGCATATCAGAACGGCTGGATCGATGCGGAACGCCTTCGTGTTCTGGCTCAACCGATGGCAAAGAATCAGTACGGTCAGTACCTTTTATCTTTGATATCATGAAAAGGACCATAGTCATCACCGGCGGTGCCGGATTCATCGGAAGTCATGTTGTCCGGCTCTTCGTGAACAAATACCCCGACTACAGGATAATCAATGTCGATAAGTTGACTTATGCCGGCAATCTTGCCAATCTTCGGGATGTCGAGGACAGGCCGAACTACAGATTCGTGAAGATGGATATCTGCGATTTCGAGGCGTTCTATCATCTGATGCAGGATGAGAGGGTCGATGGTATCATCCATCTTGCTGCAGAGTCTCACGTGGACCGTTCTATCGTGGATCCGTTTACGTTTGCCAGCACCAATGTGATGGGCACCCTTTCGCTTCTCCAGGCTGCGAAACTCTATTGGGAACCCTTCGGTTATGCCCTCCCGTCGGTGTCCTCCGAGTCGGGAAACAGAAACGAAGGGAAATGTTTCTCTCCTTCGCAGGACACCGTCTCTACACGTCATTGCGAGGAGTCCGAAGGACGACGTGGCAATCTCATTCCATGCAGATTCTACCACATCAGTACCGACGAGGTCTACGGTGCCCTTGCAATGAACCATCCGGAAGGCATTGAACCACCGTTCAAGACTGTTGCCTCATCAGAAGGCCATAAGGCCTACGGTGACGATTTCTTCTATGAGGAGACGAAGTACAATCCACATAGTCCATACAGTGCCGCTAAGGCTTCTTCGGACCATTTTGTGCGTGCATATCACGATACTTACGGAATGCCTACCATCGTGACCAACTGCTCGAACAACTATGGCCCTTATCAGTTTCCTGAGAAACTTATTCCTCTGTTTATCAATAATATCCGTCATGGTAGGCCCCTTCCTGTATATGGAAAGGGTGAAAATGTGCGTGACTGGCTTTATGTTGAGGACCATGCCCGTGCGATAGACCTTATCTTCCATGAGGGCCGTGTCGCAGAGACATATAATATCGGCGGGTTCAACGAGTGGAAGAACATTGATCTTATCAAGGTGATGATCAGGACTGTGGACCGCATTCTCGGCAATCCTGAAGGCCATAGTCTGGGTCTCATTACTTATGTCACCGACCGTCTGGGTCATGATGCGCGTTAGGCCATCGACTCTACCAAACTCCAGAAGGAACTCGGTTGGGAACCGAGCCTTCAGTTTGAGGAGGGCATAGAGAAGACCGTCAGGTGGTACCTTGAGAATCAGGAATGGATGGATCAGGTCACCAGTGGCGACTATATGAAATATTATGAAGAAATGTATTCAAAAAGATAAGATATGGAAAATCATGTGGTGATAATGGCGGGTGGAATCGGAAGCAGGTTCTGGCCGATGAGCACTCCGGAGTTCCCTAAGCAGTTTGTGGATGTGATGGGTACGGGGAAGACTATGATCCAGATGACGGTGGAGAGGTTTGCTCCTGTGTGTCCTATGTCGAACTTCTGGGTCGTGACCAGTGCGGCATATGTCCATATCGTGCGTCAGCAGTTGCCGGATATTCCTGCAGAGAACATTCTGGCGGAGCCTTGTGCGCGTAATACTGCTCCATGCATTGCCTACGCATGCTGGAAGATCAAGGCTAAGCATCCGTCTGCAAATATCGTGGTGACTCCTTCCGATGCCCTTGTGCTTGATGGGGATGAGTTCCGCAGGGTCATCAGGACTGCATTGGATTTCACTGCGAAAGGGGAGAGGATCGTGACCATCGGCATCACCCCTACACGTCCTGAGACCGGTTATGGCTATATCCAGTGCTCATCCGAAACTTCTCATTCTGAGTCTTCCCGTCATTCTGAGCGAAGCGAAGAATCTATACTCCCTGTCTCTGCCTTCAAGGAAAAGCCGACCCTGGAGGTGGCAAAGGACTATCTGGCCTCAGGAAATTATCTCTGGAATGCAGGCATCTTCGTGTGGAACGTGTCTACGATCGTAGATTCGATGCGTCGGTTTGTGCCGGAACTGGCAGCGAAGATGGACAGGATGTCGGAGTCGTTCTATACCCGTTTCGAGACTGAGACTGTCGAGGACATCTTCCCTACATGCGAGAAGATTTCGATTGACTATGCGGTCATGGAGAAGGCTGATTACATCTACACCATTCCGGGAGATTTCGGATGGAGCGACGTCGGTACCTGGGGTTCTTTGTGGACGCTTCTGGAGCATGACAAGGACGGAAATGCCGTCGTGGGCAAGAATGTGCATCTTTACGGTTGCCGCGGATGTATCGTCCATGCGCCGAACGCTACGAGCGTGGTTCTTGAGGGTATGGAGGACAGTATCGTGGTGGAGCGTAACGGACGTCTTCTGGTGTGCCGTCTCAGTGAGGAGCAGAGGATCAAGGATTTTGAAAAGTAATGTGTTTATGACTATGAAAAGATTATTTGCGGTTCTTCTTGTAGGTATGCTTGCCTTTGCAGCGTCCGATATTTGCCATGCTCAGTTCAGTAAACTGTCGTTCGGAAAGTATGGCGTTTCTTCCATCCGTCCGGAGAGTTTCCGTGCCGTGCGTGGTGCTGTGTGGATGGATGTGACCAATCCTATGGAAGGTTTCACCATTTCTGAGATTCGGGGACTGGTATACAAGAAAGGGATGCCTTTCGTGTCAGGAAGTGCATCGGATGTGTATATCCCTTCAGGTACTGCGCGTATGAATGTAAGCGGTCGTGCTGCTCTTTGTGAGGGTGCGTCGTTGTGGGATGTGCTTGCCTTGATTGCATTCGATCCGAAGGATTATTCCGTCGATCTTTCTGTGCGTATTACGCTTGATTCGGGTGCGACTCGTGTGGTTTCCAAGAAGAATCTGCCTGTGGAGGCCTTGCTGAAACTGATTTAGGATATGGCTGACAATTATCTGGAGAAGAAGATGGAGGCGCTTCAGGAACGCAAGGCCAATGAGGCCCGTAAGCGCCAGGCCGCATGGAAGAAGCGTATGGATGCCTATCGCAAACGCCTGGAGGCCGAGAAGGCGGCACAGGGTGGTGCTGAAGATTGATTTCAGGTAGTGAATGTTTTAAAGATGGAATGTTATGATACCGGATTGGGCAAAGGAAATGAACTGCGCTGTCACAGTGTGTGATGCGGAGGGCGTGATACTGTATATGAATGACAAGGCTAAGGAGACTTTCGCTTCTCATGGGAATCTTGTCGGGAAGAACCTTATGGGTTGCCACAACGATCGTTCGAAGGAAATCATCCGTTCGTTGCTCGAGACAGGCGGGTCCAATGCCTATACCATCGAGAAGAAGGGTGTCAGGAAGATGATCTACCAGACTGCCTGGAAGGAGGATGGTGTGGTGGCCGGCCTGGTGGAGATCTCCATGGTCATCCCGTCAGACATGCCACATTACGTCCGCGGGTAATGGAATTTGTTTGATTTTTTGCAGAAATCAAACAGATTTTTGAATTGTAATCGCCCTTGGAGACTGCTCCAGGGGCGATTTTTCTATTTATTCGCATACTTTTTTGTTACACGGATAATTGTCCGGAACTTTGCATCGTCAAATATCAGGTGTTATGGTTGTAACTAAAAACGACGATGCATATTATCATGTTTATACCAAGGGACTGGAAAGTGATACGATTTTCAGAGAGGATGCTGATTATATTACCGGTATGAATTATGTGGCGATACTACATTTCAAATTGTGTGTGTCTGTTCTGGCGTTTGTCCTTATGTCTAATCATTTTCATTTCATTCTTCGTGGCAGTAAGTCTGATGTTGATGACTTCATTACTTTGTATAAAGACATGGTGAGCAGATATGTTCGTAATAAGTATGGGGATAAAAAGATATTGAGAAGAGTGAAGACCGGAATTTCTCCTGTCAATGATCTTGGTGAACGGTTGAAGGAATTGATTGCATATGTTCTTAACAATCCGGTAAAGGCAGGTGTGAATATTCTTCCTCAGTCGTATTTATGGGGGTCAGGCGGGTGTTACTTTTCGAATATGGATACTGTTTCGGGTTGTGTCCCGATTGATGCAATGAAAAGACGGCAGCAGATAGACTTGCTGAAATCAAATGTCAAGTTGCCGGGGACTTATAAAGTCAATTCTTATGGCTTTATCGATCCGAAGTGTTATGTGGATTATAAATTTGTAGAGAGTTTGTTTGGCAGGGCAAGGAGCATGGAATATTTCTTAAGTGTGTCCAACAGAAAGTATGCGGAAGAAACACAGGTCGGATTCAGTGATGCTCTGTTGATTGCCGCGCTTAAGGAACTTCTGGCGAAGAAGTACGATTCTATATCTGTTCCTGAGTTGGAATATGATTCGCAACTAGTGGTTGTCAGGCAGTTGAGAAGACAGTTCTACTGTACGCCTAAGCAGATAGCGAGAATATGTGGTCTGTCTTTGTCCCGGGTCTATGCTTTGTTGGAATAGTGTTGTAAACTTCCACTTATAGAGTGCGTTTTTGTCGTCTGGACTGCCATGACTTGGAGCCTTGAAAACAGGTGATCTCTGTATGTTGTTGAATGGTAGTTACTTGCGAATTGCTCCTGTTTTCTGAGTGACATCATGCGGCAGCCCAGACGACAAAAGTAAGCGCGATGGGTTATCTGCGGCGACGCATTGCGCCTTTCATCATGTTGCCCATGTTGGCGCCCATGACTGTCTTCATCATCTTGCGGGTGCCTTCGAACTGCTTGAGGAGTTTGTTGACTTCCACGACAGTGGTGCCGGAACCGTCTGCAATCCTCTTGCGGCGACTTCCGTTGATGATTTCCGGACGTT
>JAFURF010000084.1 GCA_017471965.1 Bacteroidales bacterium | reverse complement strand
GACGAAGGAAAAGATAGCATCCGACCTGTTCATAGACTGGCTGAAGCTGGAATATTTCGATGAGCTGTGGCGTCTGGAAATGCTTGTCCCGGGCCATACTAGGGATGAGGATGAGCGCCAGAAGGAGGTAGACCTTGTCTTCAGGCTGAGGATACAGACCATGGATCCTCTGTGTGACATATGTCTCTGCAACGACGTCAATGATCCTCTGTATGCGATGACCGGAGCGGCCATCGGACGCCTGATGAACGTCGCTTACCAGACGCTTCATGTAGACTTCATCGATGACGCTGAGAACCTGATGGACGGATGGAGGACACCGAAGTATGCTCCTTACAACACTCATATTGACGAACTGCTGCTGTTCTACCTCATCGAGACTGATGACTATGAGAAATCATACCTGCACCGTTTCTTCGAGACCAAGGGCAAGAGATTCAAGGATCAGGATGCCACGTTGAAGAATGAGATACACCGCAGGTTCCACCCGGACCGGAACCAACTACGTCCTGATGACGAAGCCATAATCGAAGGTACCACGATAATGAGGCTGATATCTTCGTTCGGCCACACCCCTTCATACCGTTTCTTCGGCACCGACATCGAAGTCACTGACATTTCCCAGTTCAGAAGACAACTCGGCAAGAAGAAGATGGTCCAGGACGCATATTACGAGCACAGTCTTGGAGGATGGCTTACGGTCCAGTTCCATGAAAACCCTCATGCAGACTTCAGCAAACAGTACTCATACGAAAGGCAACTGCTGGAATACACGAAATGCATCGGTGCGATCGACCCTGAACATTCTGATTTCGTAAATTACAGCACCGCTGCGGAAGAAGCAAGGGAACTTGCATCAGGAAGCGGGGACGGAGCAAGAAAGGCACGTCTGAAGGAAACTACCCAGAAGGCCCTCGCAATAGTATTCGGAGTAATCCCTCTTCTCTATCTGGCCATCAGGATCATATTTTCCATCATCACAGACCCTGTACTGTCAAGCGACATCGAATTCTCCGGAATATTCTACAGCATCGGGCTCATCGTCGCAGTCCTCGTATTCTTCTTCGGAGAAACAGACAGCATTATCGCCTGCCTGTTTGCAGGAGGCATAGTATCCGGCGTGATATGGCTGGTGCTGGCATTCCTTGCGCCTTTCCTTTTATGGATATTCCTAGTTGTCGTGATCGGCGTACTGGTATTCTTCGCGAGGAAGACGGTCTTGAGCCAAAGTTCATATGCCGCGGATGCATGTGATGCACTGGAACCCGGGTTCGAGGAACTGGAACTGGAACCGCTCCATTATGCATACACAGACGAAGAAGAATTCGACTCTTCATTGAATGCATTATATGACGATGAGGAAATCGAGGACTGGGAAGAAGAACTCAAGACCAGACGTAAGCCGCTGATAATGTTCATCGCATGCGCTATCATCCTGCTGATTGTAGGCTCGTTCCTCCCATAAGAAAGAATCACTATAAGAAGAAGATATATGGCTATCTGCAAAAAATGCAATACCGATAACCGTGAGTCGGCCCGTTTCTGCAAGAAATGCGGAACGGCCATCGAGACACCTGCGTCAGATGTATTCTCCGGCTATTACGGAAAGGAGAACCTTTATCCGGAGATAGAGAAATTTCAGAAGATGGCGGCAATAGCAGGCCAGTTGAAGAATTCCGGAGGAGCATATGTCGGCCTGGACTGCATACTTTCCGGCGACACAGGCACCGGCAAGAACTTCATAGCCGAGAAACTGAATGAGATACTCCTCAAGGCCAGGGTCATAACCCAAAGCAGGATATCGGTCGTCGATGCCGCCGACTATGAGGCATGGTCGGAAAAGTTCGACGACAATCTGGACAAGGCAAAGGACGGTGTCCTGATGATATGCAATGCCCAGAAACTGCTCCCTAGCGAAGAATCTGTAGACATCAATGACCTTGACCGCCTTTTCTCGAGGATGTCCAGAAGCCGTCAGAACATGCCTGTGATCTTTCTGAGCGGACTCAAGAAAGGAATGGAAGGTTTCCTCAGCAAGAATACGGACATCGCAAGGCTCTTCGAGTTCAGATACGATCTGAAGGCACTTGATGAAGGCCAACTTGTAGCAATCTGTCTGGAAAGCATAAAGGACAAGTACCGCCTCAAGGTTGCCGACGGGGTTGCCGATAAGTTGAAAGGCCATTTCACATGGCTCTTCCGCGATGGTTCAGAACTTATAAGCAACGGACATCTATCTGAAATCAAGGCACAGGAACTAGCCATAAGCGCAATAGGCAGAGGCTCGGACAAGGTCGAGCCTCAGGATGTGACCGGAAAGGTATTCGTACCTCGTACAGAAGCGGAAATCTGGCAGGATCTCGACAAGTTCATCGGAATGAAGAGCGTAAAGGACGAGATCAGGTCCATCGTCGACGACATCAAGGAGACCAAGAGATCGAAAGGTGCCGAGGTCAAGGTCGAGATCAAGGACCATTTCGTATTCACCGGAAATCCCGGAACGGGAAAGACGACCATGGCACGATGCTTCGCAGATATCCTCAACGCCCTTGGAGTGCTTCCGAAGGGACATCTTGTCGAGGTCGGCAGCAAGGACCTTATAGGTGATGTCATAGGAGCGTCGGAAAGAAACGTAAGGGACGCCGTAGACAAGGCGATGGGAGGCATCCTTTTCATAGATGAGGCATACGGACTGAACGACGGCACAAGTTATGGCCAGGGAGCCATCGACACCCTGCTGAAACTGGTTGAAGACAACAGAGGAAAGTTCATATGCATCATTGCCGGATACAGCAAGGAGATGGGAGACTTCATGAGGCAGAACAGCGGTCTCGAATCACGTTTCAACAAAGTCATCGACTTTCCTGACTACAATGCAAGAGAACTGGAAGCCATATTCCGCATAACACTGAAAAACAAGGGATTCGCGCTTGACAGCGAGGCAGAGGACAAGATAGCAAAGCATTTCGACATGGTCCACCTGAAGAGAGGTGCCAACTTCGGAAATGCCCGTGTGGTCAGAAACATATTCAGCGAAGCTGAGAGACGTTACAAGTCCAGAAGAAGCAAACTGCATGGTGCGGCATACGATGACGCCGAAGGCATACTCACATGGCCGGACATAGCAGGAGAAGATGGGACAAAGGAGATCTCTGTAGACGATGTGATGAAGGAACTTGACAGCCTCATCGGCATGACAAGCGTAAAGGAAGCGATCCGCGAGATAGGATATGACCTCTTCAGGCAGCGCAAGGCCATGGAGTTCGGCATAGGAAAGGCCACACTGACTCCTGTCAATATAGTGCTGACGGGAAATCCAGGTACCGGCAAGACTACGATCGCACGCAAACTCGGAAAACTCTTCAAGGCACTGGGATTGACAGCCAGCGACAAAGTGGTCGAAAAGACACCGAAGGACATTGTAAGCGGATTCGTCAACTGCTCGGACAAGAACATGGACGATGCCGTGAACGAGGCAATGGGAGGCGTGCTCTTCCTGGACGAGGCATATGCGATCGCTCCTGTTGACGCAGCCGGCCAATGTACCAATCCAGAAGGAAAGAAGGCCCTGGAGGCCCTTCTGACCAGAATGGAAAACGACAGAGGCAAGTTTGTCGTCATCGCAGCCGGCTACAGGAACAAGATGAACGACCTTATCAGGGCAAACGAAGGATTCAAGAGCCGCTTCACCCACTTCCTCCACATTGAAGACTACACTGCAGATGAACTATGCAGGATCTTCATGAACATGCTCAAGTCAGAGGCGCTCAAGCCGGAGAACGATTCTGTGAGCGACCGCGCATTCAGGATGTTTGAAAGGATGACTGCATCCAAGGACGAGAAATTCGGCAACGCACGCGAAGCAAGGAAGGTTCTCGACCAGACCAAGAGAAACCTTGCGTCAAGGCTCAAGGAAATACCTTATGATGCATGGACGCCGGAACTCATGACTACCATAATCGCTGACGACATTCCGTTTGAGGAGGCAAAGAAACTTTCTCCGGACGAATGTCTGGCCGAACTCGATGCTCTCGTCGGACTTAACCAGGTCAAGGATGCCATGAGAGGACTTATCAACAGTGTCAACAGAGCGACCCATCTGGCTAGACTTACAGGAGAAAAGGCTACGGTGATGCCAGGACATTTCATGTTCCTAGGAAATCCTGGAACCGGAAAGACCACAGTTGCCAGAATGATGGGAAAGATCCTCCACTCCATGGGCGTCATCCAGAGGCCGGATGTGATCGAGGTGGACAAGAGCAAGATGGTGGGAAGATATGTAGGAGACACGGAGGCCATCACGACCGAGGTGATAAACAGCGCCATGGGAGGAATCCTGTTCATCGACGAGGCATATTCGCTTGCTGGAGACCAGTTCGGAAGGAATGCATTGGACACTCTGCTTAAGCAGCTTGAAGACAAGCGCGACAGGTTCGTATGCATCGTGGCAGGCTATACCAAGGAGATGCAGGCGTTCGTGGAAGCAAACTCCGGCATAAGGAGCAGATTCCCGCAGCGCAACTGGATCAATTTTGAAGACTATAACGACGACGAACTATTCCAGATCTTCGCGAACCTATGCAAGAAGGAGAAGATCATGATGACAGACGAGGCATCCACCCTCCTCAGGACACGTTTCAAGATGATATACATGATGCGCGACGACAAGTTCGGAAACGCACGTGAGGCAAGGAACATGTTCGAATCCGTGAAGGCGGCGATGGCGACAAGGACATCGATGATAGACTCCCCTACCTTGGAAGACCTCAAGACCATACAGGCTGAAGACATTAGATAACGATTAAAGACGACGATATGACTAAATGTCCATTCTGCAGGGAGCAGATTCCAGACGACTGCTGGTTCTGCGACCAATGCGGCAAAGAATTGAAATGGTGTCCGGAATGCCGTGCACCGAAAAGAGGCACGGAATGCGCGGCCTGCGGAGAGACGCTCGTTGATGCAGGCACATACTTCAAAGGCGGAAAGTCCGCTTCCGGAAGTACTGCAGACCTGAACAGCATACTGGACGACCTGTTCAAGGATGGAGGATTCGGGAAGATTGCAGCAGGAACTGTCACTTGCCTCGAAGGGAACGGATGGAAACTCACATTCAAGGAAGGTGAGTTCGGCCGTTCAGGAGGCATATGGCCTGAACTGGCATCAGAAATGTATGTTTCAGGAAGGCACGGACAGATCAGGAAGAAGGGACCGGACTGGGAAATATCAGACTTAGGCTCTACAAACGGAACATACGTGAACGGGGCAAGGCTCGCTCCCGGCACATGGACCACTCTGAAAAAAGGAGACAAGGTCAAGATAGCGACGGTTAAATTCGACGTGAAATAACATGAAACTGGACATACAGGCAGTCAACGACATCGGCTGCTCACGCACCAACAATGAAGACATGATGTCGGTAGGCGGAATCCTTCTGAGGGATTCATCATTGGAAATAACTGTCGAGATAAACAAGGATTCTGACAGTTACTTCTATATTCTCGTATCAGACGGCATGGGAGGCCATGAAAAGGGAGAAGTCGCCAGCGAATATCTGCTTAAATGCATCGCATCATATCTTTCCGACCGAAGCCTAAGCACTTCCGAGACCGAAGACGGACTCCGCTCTCTTGTAAAGGAGGTCAGCGACACGCTCAATGCAAAAGGGATCAAAGAGAACCAGGAGCGCATAATGGGCTGCACTCTCACCGGAGTCATATGGATAGGCAAGGCGGTATATCTTGTCAATGCAGGAGACAGCAGGACATACCGTCATAGGAACGGAATCCTCAAGCAACTGTCGACAGACGATACGGAAAGAGGGATAACCGGAGACGAGAACGCGAGCAGGATGCTGCTCAATGCTGTCGGAGGCGGTAGCCACGGACGTCTGACAGTAGAGGACATATCGGAAAGGATAATGGAGGGAGATAGGATTCTGGTCTGTTCAGACGGTCTGACAGACATGGTGGACGACGAAACGATAGAGAAAATACTGGGAAACGAAACTCGAGCGGCAGATAGACTGGTGGAAACAGCAAACAGGAACGGAGGAGCGGACAACATCTCGGTAATCGTCGCCAAAACGGCAGAATGATTGAAATCAACAAAGACTTGATGGCATGTACATCAAGTCTTTTCTTTTTGTAGGATTTTGTAGGTGAAATGGTTGATAAGTATACATTTTATCACTATTTTTGCATGATTATTTAGAATTTTTAAACTAAAACATATTAATCAAACCGACATGCAGAACAAATTGCAGGAATTGACAGACAAACTCTACAATGAGGGACTGTCAAAAGGCAGACAGGAAGGCGAAGAACTTCTTGCTAAAGCCAAGACTCAGGCTGACGAGATGATCGCCAAGGCTCAGGCCGAGGCTGACAGGATCATTGCAGCGGCGCAGAAACAGGCTGACGAGATCAAGACCAAGACAGCATCTGACATCAGAATGGCTTCCAACCAGAGCCTTGCAGCCACAAAGAAGGACATCGAGACCCTTGTTGTAGGCAAGATGACAGACGAGGCGGTCAAGAAAGCCTTGACTTCGGCTGATTTCGTGAAGGAACTCATCAAGGCAGTGGCAGAGAAATTCACTACAGACGGCCCTGTTGACCTTGCACTCATCCTCCCGGAGAGCCTCCAGAAGGAACTCGAGCCATTCGTGACCAAGGAACTTGCCAAGATCCTCAATGCAGGAGTAGAGGCGTCATTCTCAAAGAAAATAAGCGGAGGATTCCAGATCGGTCCTAAGAACGGTGGATATTTCGTAAGTTTCTCTGAGGAAACATTCAACCAGCTCATCTCTGAGTATCTCCGTCCTGCAACAAAGAAACTTCTTTTCGGATAGGTCTACATGAATAATTACGTATACATAATCGCAGGTCTACCTGACTTCACTCCGGATTGGAGGCAGGGCCAGAGCAGTCTTGACGAATACCTGAAGCAGGTCAGGGAACTTCTTTCCGCAAAGGACAACGAGGTTCTTGACTTCATTGCAAAAGGTTTCGACAAGGATCAGATCGGTCCTGAATTCTACAAGGAGGCGCTGTCGTACAGACTTGGGTTCATCCGTGAATTCTTCCAGTTTGACCTCAATGTACGCAACCAGAAGGTAAGGTATCTGAATCAGGCACTGAGCAGAGATCCGGAAAAGGACATCCTCACCCTGAGAGATCCTGAAGCGGAAGAGACCGGCCTTGAACCCGAGGAACCGGAATTCAAGGAATCTGCAAGACTGCAGGCCATCCTTGAAGGCAGCGACATCCTCGCCAGGGAAAGAGGCATCGACGATCTCTATTGGGAGAAGATCGATGAACTTACCCTTTTCGACTACCTTACCTTCGAGAAGATCCTCGGAGCGATGGTGAAGATGATGATCATCCGCAGATGGCTCATCCTCGATGAGGAGACCGGACGCGCGATGTTCAAGAAACTTGTCGACGAGGTACGCGGCACATTCAAAGGAGTGGAGTACAACGAAAAATGACGGATGTCATCCTGAGCGAAGCTAAGGATCTTTAAAAGAATCAAACAAAAATTAAAACAAATATGAAAACAACAGGAAAGGTTACGGGTATCGTTTCCAACCTTGTGACTGTAGAGGCCAACGGTCCGGTGTCGCAGAATGAGATCTGCTACATCACCGTGGGCGATACGAAACTCATGTCCGAGGTCATCAAGGTAAACGGCAAGAACGCCGCAGTGCAGGTGTTCGAGAGTACCCGCGGACTAAAGAACGGTGACACAGTGGAGTTCGAGGACAGGATGCTTGAAGCCACACTCGGCCCAGGTCTTCTGTCCAACAGTTATGACGGCCTCCAGAATGACCTTACCACAATGACAGGCGTCTTCCTCAAGCGAGGAGAATACACAGACCCTCTTAACCACGAGAAACTCTGGGACTTCACCCCGATTGCGAAGCCTGGCGACAAGGTTGTTGCCGCTGACTGGCTCGGCGAGGTGAAGGAAGGATGGCTTCCTCACAAGATCATGGTTCCTTTCGCATTCAAGGGCGAATATACCGTGAAGTCAGTGGCTGAAGCAGGACAGTACAACATCGACAAGGTGGTTGCAGTCCTCACTGACGCATCAGGCGAAGACGTTGACGTGACCATGTGGCAGAAATGGCCTGTAAAGGTGGCTATCAAAGGATACAAGGACAAGCCTAGGCCATCAAAGATAATGGAGACAGGCGTCCGCGCGATCGACACTCTCAACCCTATCGCAGAAGGTGGTACAGGCTTCATTCCTGGTCCGTTCGGATGCGGAAAGACCGTGCTCCAGCATGCCATCGCAAAGCAGGGTGACGCCGATGTCATCGTGATGGCAGCCTGCGGAGAGCGTGCAAACGAGGTTGTGGAGATCTTCGCCGAATTCCCTGAACTCATCGACCCGCATACAGGACGCCACCTGATGGAGCGTACTACCATCATCTGCAATACATCGAACATGCCTGTGGCAGCCCGCGAGGCTTCGGTATACACCGCGATGACCATCTGCGAGTACTACCGTGCAATGGGCCTCAAGGTCCTCCTTCTCGCTGACTCTACTTCGCGTTGGGCCCAGGCACTCCGTGAGATGTCGAACCGTATGGAGGAACTTCCTGGTGCCGACGCATTCCCTGTAGACCTCTCGGCCATCATCTCGAACTTCTATGCACGTGCCGGAATGGTCGTGCTGAACAACGGTCAGACAGGTGCCGTCACATTCATCGGTACCGTATCCCCTGCAGGTGGTAACCTCAAGGAGCCGGTGACAGAGTCCACAAAGAAGGCTGCAAGATGTTTCTACGCCCTCGAGCAGAACCGTGCCGACCAGAAGCGCTATCCTGCAGTCAACCCTATCGACTCATATTCAAAATACCTTGAGTACCCTGAAATCCGCGAGTATCTCAACGAGACCATCATGCCTGGCTGTTTTGAAATGGTAGAGAAGGCCAAGAACATTGTCCTAAAGGGTAAGGAGGCCAACGACCAGATCAACATCCTCGGAGATGACGGTGTGCCGATGAGTTACCATGAGATCTTCTGGAAGTCTGAACTCCTGGACTTCGTGATCCTCCAGCAGGACGCATTCGACGACATCGACGCCCTCTGTCCTATCGAAAGACAGAAATACATGCTCGAACTCGTGATGGGCATCTGCGAACGCGATTTCACATTCGAGGACTTCGAAGAGTGCCGCAACTACTTCAAGGAACTCATCAACGCCCTCAGGCAGATGAACTACTCTGAATTCCAGAGCGAAAGATTCAATGAAAATCAGGAAAAACTCAATAATCTTCTAAGCAATGGCAAATAAGGCATTTCAGAAAGTATATACACAGTTGGAGGCCATCACCAAGGCCACTGTAGCCCTCAAGGCGACAGGCGTATCCAACGACGAACTCGCTCTCGTTGACGGCCGCCTTGCTCAGGTGGTTAAGACAAAGGGAGAACTTGTCACCCTCCAGATCTTCTCTGGAACAGAGGGCATCCCTACCAACGCAGAGGTCGTGTTCCTCGGCGGTGCACCGACCCTCAATGTAAGTGACGAACTCGCAGGACGTTTCTTCAACGCTTATGGCGAGCCTATCGACGGCGGTCCAGCAGTAGAAGGAAAGACCGTGGAGATCG
>JAFURF010000083.1 GCA_017471965.1 Bacteroidales bacterium | reverse complement strand
CTTTTGGCTGTATCCATTTCGCTTTTGCGTCTTCTTTCGTCGTACATTTCTTTTTCGTATTCTATGCGTTTATCCTCTGTGAATCCGGCTATCTCACAGGCATCGAAGATGCGTGAATAGACTTCATGCTGAAGCCAGGCAGGCCTGCTCATCATTTTGCCGATGTTTTTCAGCAGATATAACATCTTGTCAGTCTCGGTCTCACACTCTTCTTCCGTCTTTGAGAAGTTTGCCATTTCGGCAAATATAATAACAATTGTCTCGCCAAGCAAGTCGCTACACTCCTTTTCCCGGAACGTATATTCTGAAATATACCTGTTCTTCCAGAATTCTTTGTCAGGATGCTCTATTTCAACATCCATCAGCCCCACGAGATATACAGGAGGGACATCATAATTTTCACCTTTGCGGGTCTGCCTGTCATATGCCCTGCATGCGTAACTGACACATCTCTTGAACCAGTAATCCTCATGATACTTCTGAAGTTCTACAATAAACACTGCTCCAGACTCGTCCCGACACATGAAGTCATACTGGTATTCCTTGCTTACATCGACAATCTGTCCCTGTCTTTCTGTCGGAAGATAATCAATGTCTGACAACTTCCTGTGTTCCGGAAGAAGTACATTCAGAATTGACATCACAGCCTCCTTGTTGTTTACGTCACCAAACAATGCCTTGAAACCTCCGTTGGTGAGAATGTCGACATACCTTTGCACTGTCGCTGCACTTGAATTAGAAAAATTTGTCATAGTCTTTTATATTAAAATTACCTATGACAAATTTCCATCATATATTGCAGACTCATGATAAAGAAAAGAAAAACTTTTATGATGATTCCTGTAATTCGTCACAAATAGACGTTTTTCGTCACATTTTTCTTTTTTTTTAGTGAATGATATACATTTCTGCACCTTCACCGTTTCTGCACCTTGAAACATCCAAGGCGTAGAGGAGTGTTGATGGTATTCTGTTTAAAAGGTAAAACTGGCTCAGATTTTAAATCCCCGCTGAGAAGCACTTCTCCGGTTAGAATCAAAAAGTCGGGCGAATTTTTGATTCTGGTTGGTGTATTATGACATATTGTGTAAACTTGTAAATCAGGGTTGATAGAGACTTATTTCTGAAGAATATATATCATGAAATTCTTTGCCGGGACGGTGACATCAAGAACCTTTCCAAGGAAATCCAGTGCTTCAGTCTGAGGCACGATTCTTTCCGGCTCGTCAAGAGTGTTGTCGGCATCAAGGTCATCGGAGTGATAACTTACCGTACTTACTCCTTTGAGGGTTTCCTTCTTTTTCAGACCGTCGAAATGTATTCTGACCGGTTGTGCTTCATCTGACACATTTATGACCTTCACATAGACCTGATCATTGGCGGCATCATATACGGAACTTGCGAAAAGACCGTTCTGACCTTCTACTCCGGTCACATTATTGCCATCCATGTCTGTAAGCGTGAGTACATTTGTACCCTTATACTGAGAATATAGTTTCTGAACGTGCCAACTGCATGAGCGGACACTGCGTAGGTTGTCAAACCAGATCAGGTCAGGCCTCCATTGCCACCCTTCCACATGGGCGAAGAGGGGAGCGTAAGTGGCCATATGTACGATGTCTGCATTTCTTTCGAGGGTTGTCATGAATGCAGCCTCCAGAAGAGAGGCCTCGAAGTGGTTCCATTTCTTGCCGTCACCGTGGCATGCATATTCTCCGGCAAATACCTTCGGACCCTTGCGGTCGTAGGTGTCGTAACGTGCGCCTTGGGATAAGAACCATGCCTCCGGGCGATAGAAATGCTCGTCCACAAGGTCTACCCCCAGTCTTTTCATTTCAGACCAGAGATAATCGAAGTCCTCTCCTTCCGGATATGGACCTGATGAACCTATTATCCTGATGTCAGGATATGTCGCGCGGATCGCTTTCACAAAAGGTTCCAGACGTTCCGGGTACTCAGGTCCCCATTGTTCGTTTCCGATGCCGATGAATTTGAGTTTGAATGGTTCCGGGTGACCCATCTCAGCGCGTATGCATCCCCATTCGGTATCTGTCGCTCCGTTTGCAAACTCTATCAGGTCGAGTGCATCCTGAATGTAGCAGTCGAGTTCAGACACAGGCTGATGGGCTGACAGGTCGGTGTTCTGGAACTGGCAGGCAAGGCCGCAACTCAGGATCGGAAGAGGTTCAGCCCCAATCTCTTCCGACAGGAGGAAATATTCGTAAAAACCCAATCCGTATGACTGGAAATAGTCAGGATAATATCTGTGCCTGAATGTATGCTGCCATCTGTTCTCGTTGAGCGGGCGGTTTTCAACCGGACCCACGCTGTTCTTCCAGTTGTACCTTGTCTCAAGGTCCGTCCCTTCCACGATACATCCGCCAGGAAACCTGAAATGCCCTGGCCGGAGGTCATGCAGGGCTTGTGCCAGATCCTTGCGAAGGACGTTCTTGTGTCCCTTCCATGTGTCTGCCGGGAATAATGAAACATGCTCGATGTCGACAGTCGTATGCCCTTCAAGGAAGATGCGAAGGGTGGCCTTCGGGTCGGTGACGCCCGATGTCATCACGACTTCATACTTCTTCCACTCCTTGGAATCCACGGTCACCTGGGCATATGCCGAAGCCTGTACTTCTTCCATCGATGCCTTGTCGATGAATTCGATGCCCAAAGTGCCTGTTCCACCTTCGGGTGTCCTAGCCCATACGCTGAAACGGTATTGCTTGCCCTTCTTCAGGCCTATGCCGAAGAAGCCGTCGTTCTGCAGTGCTGTGTGCTTCTGCGGATGTCCGGGATACAACAGCCTGACGTAGTGCGGATTCCTGTCAAACGGCCCATCGTTCAGCACTTCCAGTTTACCTCCTGCTGACCATCCTTGAAGAGGATTGTCTGGAAATTCAAAAGAACGGTTCTTGACCAGTTCGGCATACAGACCTCCGTCGGCGGCGAAGTTGATGTCTTCTATGAATATGCCATACATTGTCGGCTGAATTTCCGCTCCGGTCTTGTTGACCTTTACTGTGAACTCATTTACTTGTGCAAATGACGTTACCGCCGCGGCGAATGCCACAAGCGACATAAACAGGTTCTGTAATTTCATCTTGTTTAAGTTGTGACGATATTACATTGATTCAATAAGTGCCTCGGCCACAGCATCGTAGGCCGGTTTCCTCTCATAATGCTGGTCCCATAGTCCGATAGGTTCGCCAGCCCTCCAGAATGAATCTGCAGGACTGTCGGTAGGAGACCATAGGGTGATGCCGAACTGCTGCGCCTTAGGGATGATCTCGAAATATTTGGTTATTATGAATTTGTAGTAGGCGGCGATGGCTTCATTGTGAGCCTTTGTGGCGTTCTTTGTCAGAATTGTATTGCCGGAGGCGTCGGTGATTCCGACATCAAGTTCTGTGATCTTGATCAGTTTTCCGGATGCTGCCAGGATCTTGAACATATTGACTACTGCGGCTTCTCTGCTGGCCTGGGTCTGGGCGTTCATGCTGCATGAGACATGCATCTGGGTACCGATGCCGTCGATTTTCGTTATGTTGTCGGATTCCCATTTCTTGATCCAGTTGACAAGGCTTGTACATTTCTTGTTGCCGTCCCAGTCACCTTCGAGGTTGTAGTCGTTGACGAAGAGTTTCAGGTCTGCAGGATTGCCACCATATTCTGCGAAATATTTTCGGGCCAGTTCGACTGCCTTGCGCACGTAGAGTTCGTCACCCATGTAGTCCTGCCAGAAGAAATTCTTACTGTCACTTCCATGCTGGAGAGGGTAGTTGCCTGCGCCGTCGTTTCCGCTTCCGGCAATGGCTTCATTGACCACATCCCACGCCGTCACATAGCCTCCGCAGGCTTCCATCATGCCTTTTATCCAATTGTCCATGGCATAGATGAGGTTGTCGCGCTTTTCTTCGTCGGTCTGTGGTCTTGTACCGGTGTATCTGGTGGTGACGGTCCATTCTATGTCGTCGAAGTAGTAGTTGTTGGCTTCGGGAAACTTGCTCAGGTTCCATGCGATGCATGTCGTGCCGTCAGCCTTCGGATCTATGACGCCTTCATATATGAACTCAGTCCATTCTGTTGTAAAGGACATCTTACCGCCTCCAATATCATAGTGCACATAACTTCCAGCCTTTGTATGTGCCTGAATATCAACTGTAGCATCCTTGTCTGCCTTGATCTTCATCTTCAGAGTATATGGTTCGCCTTCCCTGAAGGTGTGGCTGACGCTGAGGAAGAACTGGTTGTCCCAGTCATCCTTCACCTTGTCTTTTGCAGGCACCATCAGCGCATGCCCGGTTCCGTCTGCCCCCGGTTCGACTACAATCGGTGATATGAATTTCCCGTCACCCACATTCATAAGGTAGCAGGTCATGTCTTCAGGTCCGCATGCAGAATTTGATACAAGTTGCTTTGTTTCTTCCCTGGCATCGGATTCATCCAGTTCGATGTCTCCAAGAAGGCTGTTCAGGTAGGTGACGTTCTGCTGTGAATGCCATGCCAGAGTGTGCCCGTAGACTTTTATTCCTGCCTGTCTTGCATTGTCAATGAGCGACTTGACAGTCTTGAAGTCCATGCTGCCGTTGTCCTTGACTACGGAAGAGTATTTCATCTCGTTGCCAGGGGTCATGTTGTCGAAGTTGTCCAGTGCTATTTTACGCATGGACTGATTTGACATGAAGTCCCATGCTCCCATCGCCACTCCGAACTGGAAGTCAGGGTATTGTGCACGGTCGATATAGGTCTTCAGTGCTGCGTATTGAGTCTTGTCGTCTTCTTCGTTTCCATTACCGTTCTCATTACCGTTCCCGTTTTCGTTCCCTGTTTCGGGTGGGGTAGGAGGGGTGATGGGAGTTGTTGTCGGATCTTCCTTGCCGCATGATGCCAGCATCATCAGGCAGGTTGCAAAGACGATAATTGTTCTTTTCATTCTGCATCGGTTTTTATGAACCTCTAAGGTATCAAATACTTTTTACATTCCCAAACTTACCGTTGGTTTGTTTGCAAAATGTAGGATAGAAGGCATGATAGTTGACATTTCATGACATCGGTTAAAAATTAGTGTTATGAAACGTCATTTTGAGAACTTGACAAGTAAAGTCAGCCGTGCCGTGCAGCACTGGTGGCTTCTTATGATTGCCGGACTGCTGTGTGTCGTCCTTGGCATTGTGGTATTTGTATTTCCTCTAGAGAGTTATGTTACGCTCGCCATTCTTACCGGAGTGGTGATGCTGGTGGTAGGTGCAGCCCAACTCATCATAGCATCGACAAGCGGCAATTATCTGGCAATGAGAGGATACATGATTGTCGGAGGAGTGATCGACCTTATCCTCGGTATCTTTCTATGTGTGTATCCGGGGGTTACCATGGTCGTACTGCCGATAATGATGGGAATATGGATGATGTATCACAGTTTCATGATGATTGCCTTCGGTGGAGACCTTGATACATTCAGGATTGATGGAGGAGGCACTGTGATTTTCGGTGGAGTGATTCTTCTTCTTCTGTCCATCCTTATCCTTGTCAATCCTTTCGCAGCGGGAATCGCAGCGGTGATAGTAGTGGCCGGAGTCGGTCTTATCCTTTTTGGGCTGCTGCTGTGCTGGCTGTCAGTCAAACTCAAGGATATCCATAAATATCAGGAAAAGGAATATCCTCGTTAGTGTGTAGTGTATGATATTCCCTGCAGGCGGCATCAGAGCGACATCTGATGCCGCCTGCAACATTTCTGACCCATACCTTCAACAAATCCGCCCCGTCCTTGCAACCGCAACTTTCTATATTTGCTTTGTAAAAATGTTTTCATTTGCCAGACACGGAAAACAATTACACAAACACATATTATTAACCAACAAACTAACTGTCTCTATGGAAAAGATTTTCCCGAAAAGACTCGTGACAACGCTTTTTGCGCTGGTCGCGATTGTTGCATGGGGGGGGCAAGCATATGCCCAGACCAATGTAACAGGTAAGGTTACCGCTGCATCTGACGGCACTCCTGTAATTGGAGCCGGTGTCGTCGTACTCGGTACCACCGTCGGCACAATGACTGAGGCTGACGGTACTTACTCAATGATGGTGCCTTCCGGCACGACTGAACTTTCGGTCGTATGCCTCGGCTACAAGACAGTCACAGAGCAGATCAACGGTCGCTCAGTGATCAATTTCGTCCTCGAGGAGGAGTTTGACTCCCTTGATGACGTGGTCGTAGTCGGATATGGCGTCCAGAAGAAGAAACTCACTACAGGTGCGAACCTCAACGTCAAGGGTGAGGAACTGATGAAGCGCAGCACTGGCAGCGCCCTTCAGGCACTCCAGGGGCAGACCCCGGGTATGCAGATCACCTCTACATCAGGTCAGCCTGGTGAAGGAATGAAGGTCACCATCCGTGGTCTCGGTACCACAGGTAGTTCAGGCCCTCTCTACATCGTGGACGGTATCCCTGGCGACATTTCAAAGATCAATCCGGCGGATATTGAAAGTATCGACGTCCTCAAGGATGCGGCATCGGCTGCCATCTATGGTGCTCAGGCTGCAAACGGTGTCGTTCTCGTGACCACAAAGACCGGCAAGGCAGGTCAGGCTCATGTATACTTCGACGGATACTACGGAGTTCAGACCGTATATCGTAAGGCTCCAATGCTCAATGCAGAGCAGTATATGGTCATCATGGACGAGCAGGCTCTCAACTCAGGTCTTTCTACATATGACTGGTCAAAGTATACGCTTGCAGATACAGACTGGGTGAATCAGATGTTCCGCCAGACTGCACCTACCCAGAACTACACAGTCGGTGTGACAGGCGGTAATGATGCATCTGTATATGCCCTGTCTTTCAACTATACCAATCAGGAAGGTATAGCAGGTAGCAAGGAGAAATCAAGCGCAGAGAGTTACAAGGTGCGTCTCAACTCAGAGCACAAGATCTACAAGGACCTTCTCAAGGTGGGTGAGCACATGACTTTCGTATACGGCAACTCTGCAGGTATCGGAGTCGGCAACCAGTACAACAACACTCTCCGCGGTGCGTTCAACACTTCTCCGCTCGCTCATCTTTATGGCAACAACTACTATGGCTGGGGCGATGAAGGCGGCATCTGGAACGACTCTTCATACGATACAGATGAATTCAAGAACTGGTATAACGGTGACGGCAACCCATATGCATCGATGATGCTCGGCCGTTCTACATCTTCTTCACAGAACTTCATCGGTGATGTTTATGTGGAACTTACTCCTGTAAAAGGACTTTCGATCAAGTCGACCGTCGGTTTCTCAAGTTATTCTTCAAATGGCCACGGTATCAGTTTCCCTGCAAAGTGGAATGTGTACGGAACCACTCCGTCACTTGAGACTGACTACTATTCATCAGTGACACAGAACCAGTCAAGCGGCTACAGTTTCTCTTGGATAAACACAGCAACCTATCAGACAACCATCGCTGACAACCACAACATCACTGCAATGATCGGTTCCGAGTGGGATACCAACTACGGTGAGTGGATGTACGGCAACAACAAGATTTCCGTTGAGCAGTTCAAGGACTTCGAGCACGCATGGCTCAACAACGGTTCTGACGACAATACATTCTGGGGTAAGCCACAGGGTAATGTAAACGATATCGACAAGACTTTCTCTGCATTTGCCCGCCTCGGTTACAACTACAAGGAAAAGTACATGGTCAACGCCACTTTCCGCGCTGACGGTTCTTCAAAGTTCGCGAAGGGCAACCGATGGGGATTCTTCCCATCTGTATCGGCAGGTTGGGTGATGACGGAAGAGGATTGGCTCAATGATGTGAACGGTCTTGATTTCCTGAAACTCCGTGCATCATGGGGACAGGTAGGTAACAAGAACATTTCCAACTATGCATATACTGCCCCTATATCGACTACAAATCATACATACACATTTGGAACCAATTCCGGTGCGGAACTCGGTTCTGCAGCCGAGACTCTCGGTGCAGTCCAGGAGCGCCTTGCCAACTCTGACATCAAGTGGGAGACATCTGAGCAACTTGACTTCGGTATCGATGCAAGATTCCTCGACAGCCGTCTCTCAGTGAACGCTGACTGGTATCGCAAGATCACCCGCGACTGGCTCGTCACTGCTCCTATCCCTGCTACAGCGGGTACAGGTGCACCATATATAAATGGTGGTGACGTTACCAACTCCGGAGTAGAACTCGCTCTGAACTGGAATGACCGTATCGGTGACTTCAGTTACTACGTAGGCGTGAACGGAGCATATAACAAGAACGTTGTCGGCGAGATTCCTAATACTGACGGTATCATCCACGGTGAGGTGAATCAACTTTTCGACAATGCTAAGGAGTTCTACCGTGCGGAGAACGGACACTCTATCGGTTACTGGTGGGGTCTCCAGACTGACGGACTCTTCCAGAACCAGCAGGAGATTCTTGATCACATTGCTGCAGGAAACGGTGTCCTTCAGGCTGATCCTCAGCCGGGTGACGTGCGTTTCGTTGACCAGAACCATGACGGCGTGATCGACGACAGCGATAAGGTAGACCTCGGAAACGGTATGCCTGAGTTCACTTACGGATTCAACCTCGGCTTCGACTGGAAGGGACTTGACTTCAATGTGACAGCATACGGATCGGCAGGTGCAGAACTTGTTCAGTCTTACAGAAACTTCACTAACAGATTCGCAAACTACACCACTGCGGTTCTCGACCGTTGGCATGGTGAGGGCACATCGGACAGAATCCCTCGTGTGACAGATTCCAACATCAACTACACTGAGTTCTCAGACCTCTTCCTCCATGACGGAAGTTACCTCCGTATCAGCAACATCACTCTCGGATACGACTTCTCACGCATTGCGAATGTGAAATGGCTGAGCCAGGCCAGACTTTACGTTTCTGTACAGAATGCATTCACATTCACAAGGTATGAGGGAATGGATCCTGAAATCGGTTACGGTACATCAGACTGGTGCTCAGGTATCGATCTCGGATACTATCCACATCCTCGTACATTCCTCGTTGGTGTAAACCTTCAGTTCTAACCGTTTAAATCAAAGAGAATTATGAAAAAGTTTTTTAGAAATATTGCAATAGTTCTGTTCGCTCTAAGCGGTACTGCATGTTCACTCGACACAGAATCGATGTCAAGTATCGACTCACAGACCTATTATAAGACAATGGCTGATGCAAAGGCTGCCCTTGTGGGATGCTATGACGGATACCGCCGTACTGCGTCAGGTGGCTCTTCTCCATCTTTCTATGAAGCATCTGAAATCATGGGTGACGACTGCTTCGGTGCTACCGGAAACGGTGACGGCCGCGCATATCAGGTGGTTGACCGTTTCGACCAGAGTCAGTCTCCTGGAGATATGAACATATTCGAGAACCTCTGGAAGGCATACTACGTAGGTATCTTCAATGCCAACTCTCTTCTTGTGCAGTTGGACAACATTACCTGGGAGGCTTCCGCTGACTTCAATACTTCATCTCCTGAGGAGACCAGGGCTGCCGTTGAAGGTGAGGCTAGATTCCTTCGTGCCATCCAGTATTTCGACCTTGCTCGTCTTTTCGGACGTGTTCCTCTTCTGAAGGAGCCTACAAAGGAAGTCGTGCCTCAGGCTGAGGCAGATTCTACATTTGCCCTCATCTTCAAGGACCTCAAGTTCGCTTCCGAGAATATAAAGTATGTTCCTACCAAGGCATGGCATGCAGCCAATGACGGCCGTGCGACTGCAGAGGCTGCAAAGGCAATGCTGGCAAGAGTATACCTTTTCTATACAGGCTATTATGGTAAGGAACCTCAGGATGTGACTAAGGACTATGTGATTACCGCACTTGAGGATATCGTCAACGGCGGACATTACGGACTTGTCCAGACCAAGGATAACAACGGTTTTGCACGTCTTTGGAGAGCCGCTGTTGCTGAGGATGCCGGTGACGGTCAGGGACTTGACTATAACGACTGGGTAGGAATCGGCTGCAAGGACGACACTGTGAATGAATACATCTTCACGATGAAGTTCAACTATACCCAGGACTATAACGGCGTCACTACAGGTAACCGTTGGCTCGTGATGATGGGTCTTCGTGGTGTGACCGATGTCGCTGCCGTTCCTTACGGAAAAGGCTGGGGTGCATGTACGGTCAATCCTGATGCATGGGATGTATATGAGTCCGGTGATGCGCGTCAGGCCGCAACCATCATCAATTATGTTGCAGAAGGACGTACCGCCATCTGGACTGACGACCTTCTTGCTGACCAGCGCGAATATACAGGTTACAACCTCAAGAAGTATATCCCTCTCTCGTACAATGTCGGAGGTCAGGCAGTTCCTGAAGTACAGGCAGAGTCAGAGTGGGAAGGCGGACATGACTTCCAGATCTCACAGTATCAGGATTTCGTTGTCATGAGGTATGCTGACGTCCTTCTCATGCTTTCCGAACTCAAGCAGGACGCTACATATATGAACCAGGTGCGCAAGCGTGCCGGTCTTGCTGATGTGACATACTCGAACGAGGCCGTTGTCGCAGAGCGTCATCGCGAGTTCATGGGTGAAGGACTCCGTTATTGGGACCTTCTTCGTCAGGGCGTAGACTATGCAGCATCCGAGATTGCAGGTACATGGACAGTACTGAGTGGAAACAAGGAAGACGTAGTGACCATTTCTGCCGACAGAATCAAGGCGACAAAGGGCCTCTGCCGCATTCCTGACAACCAGATCACTCTTTCTGGAAACGTATACACCCAGAACGACGGTTGGAAATAAGATTTAACCTAATAATATAGAATATTATGAAATTCAAGTCTTTGATATATCCGATTGCGGCATGCCTCCTTTTCATGGTGAGCGCATGTCTGCCTGAGGAGCACAGCCTTGGCGAGGCGACCTATGTGTCTGATGACCTGGTGCACGACATCGCCTATAAGGTAACCGTGGACGGTAATACCGTCACTCTTCAGTCTCTGATTGAAGGTGCTGTAGCGCTCTGGGAGACTCCTCAGGGTCGTTCCCAGTCGTCAACAATGAAGATAGATCTTCCTTTTGCAGGAACGTATGAAGTTACATTCGGTATCCTGACAGATGCCGGTCCTGTGTATGGCGCTCCTTATTCTTTCGAAGTTACCGAAAATGACTTCGGTATGCTTAGTGACGAGATCTGGTCCAACCTTGCCGGAGGTGTGGAATCATCACGCAAGTGGATCCCGATGAACGCCAACTACGGTATCGGCCGTTGTACCGGTCCTGTGATGTATATGAGTCCTGACGATGTGAAGAACGACGGTTCAGGTATGAAGGACCTGCTGTTCGGAAGCGACAACTGGACTCCTAACTGGGATCCGGGATTTCAGGACTGGCTCATCCCTGCATCTGACCCGTATATGGATTCTTATATGACCTTCGGTCTTTCTGCAACTGACGGATGTACTGCTGAAGTGTTCCGTAACGATGCGAACGGAGGTACGTTGATGAAAGGAAAATTCGTCCTCAATGTGTCGAATCCTAAACAGCCTCTCCTCACTTTCGAGAACTGCTATTCTCTTCATAATGCAAGTTTCGACTCTGTATGCGAGAACTACACTATGAACCTCAACATCATCGAGTGTACTCCATATCTTCTCCAGATTGCAACTATGCGTACCAACTCTGAAGGACCATGGTGGCTCGTATGGAACTTCATCTCGGCAGAGGCCGCTGCTGATCCTTCCATCCTTCCTAAGGAAGAGTCCGGACTCCTTACTACCATCCCTGTTGCTGAGCCTGAGTATGAGGACCTTGCGACAGACCTTTTCACGATTTCAGGTTCAGGTGCCTCTTACCTTGCTACCGCTACCACTTACCTCATGAACGGAGACGCTCCTTATGACTGGATGTGGTGGAACGAGGCTACAGGTGCATGGGAGTCAAACGGATTCGACAGCGTGGATGACTACAGTGCAAACTGGACTCCTGCATTCACCGGTGCGGACGATTTCGAGATGACTCTTGCAACGACTTCTACTGAGGGCCAGTACTCTTGCACTGTAGGCGCAGTGACTACAACATTTACAGTCGAGGGCAACAAGATGGTATTCGCTGATGAGGTTACCCTTCTTTCTGCATCGAATGACTACACTACAGTCGAGGTGAAAGGTACTGAGTTCACCGTGATGAAGGTTTCCGCTGACGATGCAGTCGTTGTCCTCGGTGTTCCTGCAGGAACAGATGCGACAGGTGCAGTCAACAGATATCTCTGTGCAAACCTTACCATCAAGCCTATCTCATCTGAGAGCGGTCCGATTGCGGT
This sequence comes from Bacteroidales bacterium, assembly GCA_017471965.1. Taxonomy (GTDB): domain Bacteria; phylum Bacteroidota; class Bacteroidia; order Bacteroidales; family UBA932; genus Cryptobacteroides. The sequence goes on along the minus strand of JAFURF010000083.1, from coordinate 41,696 downwards.
GGCATTTGACAACTCTGTCATGAACGGTTATTTCGAGACCAATGCAAACGCATTCCAGTATCGTTTCGATATCTATAACCCATGGGGCGGCACTCCGATGGTTGACATCACCAAGATGAAACTGAAGAAGAATCAGAAACTTGTGATCAAGTTCAGGATTTCCGGCATTCAGTGGAAGGAAGGCGTAACTACAACCAAACTTGCCGTAAGTGACAATATTCTGATCAATCTGTGGGGTGCGGATGTATTTGCTCATTCATCTGCAATTGATGTCCCTGCAGCAGATGGTGAAATGACGATCGAACTTGTCAATACATCAGGTGCTACTGTGAATTTTGAAGGCACTTCATGTGTTTCAGTATGTCTCCTGGTCGGTGACAACGCAGAAGGACCTCTTGGAGAAGACGGCTCGTTCGATTCTTCACAGGTGACAGCGGAGATCACTTCTCTGGAAATTCATACAATTCAGTAATAGTGTAATATTTGAATAATATGAAAAACAAGATATTTTTGGGACTTCTCTCTCTTGTCGCAGGATTCTCTCTTGCTTCCTGCGTGGAAGAGCCGTTGAACATCCCTACTGAACCGATTCTCAACGAATCTTCAGTTGTTACGGGTTCTGCAGATGTGACAGCCACCTCTGCAACTCTGCACGGTACAGTCGAAGGTCTTGACGGAATGGCGTCAGCGTCATACATGACAGCCTTCTACTATGGCTATTCTGCTGATGCACTTACTGAAAGTGTGACCGCTTCATATGACGGAAATGCGTTTACCGCAACCCTTACCGGTCTTCAGACGAATGTGACCGTTTATTATCAGGCTTATGTACGCCTTCAGGGCAAGGTCTATTACAAAGGTGAGGTGAAGAGCCTCGTCACTACCAATGCAAAGGTGGTGACCAAGGCTGCCGCTGAGGTGGGTGCCAATTCCGCTGTCCTCGGAGGTACTGTGACAGATGCTCCTGAAGGTGCTGTCTGCGGTATCCTTATCTCTGCTTCATCAGAAGTTGAGAAGGTACGTGCAGGTGTGAATATGGCGGCAAAGGAATTGACTGCTGACTACGCTCTTACCCGCAAGGGCCTCCTTCCTGGTACCGAGTACAGTTATGTTGCATACCTTGATCTCGGCTCAGGTGTCGTATATGGAGATGTGGAGTCTTTCACTACTGCATCACAGACTTTCGACCTGGACAATGACCTTGTCGATCTCGGCCTTTCTGTAAAATGGGCTAAGTATAATGTGGGTGCCGCGACTGAGTCGGAACTCGGAGGATTGTTCGGATTCGGTGACCTCAATGGCGTCATGACCAGCATCAATCCGGCGGACTATGCTTCTGCTGATACATATAAGACAGTTGCAGACCTCGCGTTCAATGTTACAGACGGCAAGGCGACTCTTCCTACTGCTGCAGACTTTGAAGAACTCTTCTCACTCTGCAAGAAGGAATGGACAGAGGTAGACGGTGTCGCAGGTTACAGACTTACCGGACCTAACGGCAACTCTATCTTCCTCCCTGCGGCAGGAACACGTACCCAGAGTTCTGTGAAGGGCGAGGGTGCAGAGGGATACTACCTTACAGGTACAGTGAATCCGACAAATGCCAGTTTCGCCGTCACATATCAGTTCAATCAGGGACTTGATACCAAGACTACAACTCCAGTATATCAGGCAGTTGCGGTGCGTCCTGTGTCTACAGCGAAAAATGTCCCATTCAAGAAGGAACTTCTGTATACAAAATGGTATCTTGACAACGGTCAGGGAGAGGAGCAGAAACAGCATGTCTTTGAAGGACCTTATACCCAGTATGGTGTGACAGACAGTTGGGCGACCATTTCAAATGGCCAGCCGAACATCGAGCAGTCTATCTATTGGGAGATGGGAACAGGCAACGGATGGATCGGTTATACTTATGGCAAGGATTACGGATATATGGAATTCCTTGAGGACGGTACATTCAATGTCCATCGTATCGCTGAGGATGGTACTGTCACTGATGAGACCGGTACATTCACAGTCGATGAGGAAGCCAAGACCATTACAGTAGATGTAGATGTGATCCATGGCAACACATGGCTCCCTGCTAAGAAGGGAACCCTCAAGATCCTCACCCTCACCGAGGATGGAGTACAGATCATGCTTGATGCCGGTGACGGCACTTATGGCTATGCTCTCAACTATTACAGTGAGGCAAAGAGGGTTGCTGATGAGAAACTCACCGCTTCATTTGTATGTGTCGATTCAAATTGGGCAGGAACTTGGGGAACGGAACTCAAGATTGCTCCTGCTGAACTCAACGGTTCGCATACTATAGTTTATGAGGCCGCTATGGACAATGTCATGATATTCTATCTTGATATCCAGAAACTTGCTGCCAAGTATCCTGATGCAATCGTAACTGTGACCGATATCAAGTGTGATGACGTTTCTGTAAAATTTGACGCGACCAGGTTCTTCTATGGCGATATAGAGAACAACGGTACCTTCCGAGTCGAACTGTTCAATATATATGGAAAGGGTGCGGCAGATGGCAATGTCATCAGCAGTCCGTTCAGTGCATCAACAAATGTGGCAAATGATCCTGCAGTTCATTTCACATCCAAGATTGAAGTGACATTCTATATCGTACTGAATCCTGTCTTCACTCCTAACCTCGTGACAATCAATCCGTCATGGGGCGGAACCTGGGGACATAACCAGGGTGCGTCCATGACTGTTGCTGTTGATGAGAACAGTAAACTCAAGATGAACAATGCTGAGTTTGACATCACTTATGAGTCTGCTGACCATGCTGCCGGTTCGATCATGACATTCATTGAAGTTGCTGATCTGTTCGGTGCATTCCCTGCAACTCATGCAACTTTGGATAAACTGTATCTTGACGGTCAGGAAGTGACTTATGACCCAGCCAAAGTGCTCGATACAAATGAAGGAGCCAAGTATCGTCTCGAACTCTGGAACTGCTATGGTGCCACCAAAGGTGCCGGCTGTGCGTTCGGAGAGCCGGAAGGCGATGTCATGGCCGGTCTGGCATTCTCATCGTCAATGAGGACAGTGTTTACATTCAACAATATCTTCCCTGCTGTTACCTTTGAGTAATCAGACATAAATCCAGAATTTTGGCAGGAGGCCCTTGGCCGGGCCTCCTGCTTCCAATAACACTAAAAACCATGAAGTATCTTTATGCATTTGTATGTGCCGTATTGTCAGTTTTCGGACTTTCGGCATGTCAGCCTTCCCAGGAAGGGGGAGAAGTGGAATACAGACTTGTTCAGGATGTCCTTGAGTTTGAAAAGGATGGCGGTGTACAATATATCAACATCCAGACTGTGTCAGAGGTGAAGGCATCGAGTCCTGATTCCTGGTGCACTGTGTCTGACAATCAGTCCCAGTCTGCGAAGATGGTGAAACTTGCCGTGACTGTCTCTGCGAATGAAGGAGTCGAAGCCCGTTCGACATCAGTGAATCTGACCATCGGAGGAAAGGTGAATGAAAAAGTCGAGGTCATCCAGAAAGGCAATCCTCTGTATGTGGAAAAGACAGAAGTCGTATTGGATGCATCTGCTCAAGAGTTTTCCGTAAAGGTTTCTGCATCCGATACATATGATGTGGAGATAGAAGGAAGTTGGGTAAAGAAGGTTTCTCTTGATGCGTCAGAAGCGAAGTTCTCTGCAGCAAAGAATAATCTTGCGTCTTCGAGAAAAGCAGTCATCACGTTCAAGACCTCGAAGGCAAGTCATGTACTTACCGTCACTCAGGAGGGATATGCCGGACCAGCACCGGATCCCGACATGACGGGAATGGAGAGCGATGCCAAGACATTGATGAAGAAGATGATTCTTGGAATCAATCTGGGTAATACACTCGAGGCCACAGGAGGAGAGACTGCTTGGGGCGCTCCTAGGACTACAGAAGATATAATCAAGTACTTCAAGGAGTTGGGTTTCAATGCAGTGCGTGTTCCTTGCTCATGGGATCAGAATCTCGAAGAAGGTGAAGGGTACATAGTCAGGAGTTCTTGGATGGACCGGGTGAAGGAAGTCATCGACTATATCGTTGACAATGACATGTATGCGATCCTCAATATCCATTGGGACGGAGGATGGCTTGAGAATGATATTCCGAATGGCTATGATGAGAATGTCGATGCACAGCAGCATGCCATCTGGACTCAGATTGCTACAGCATTCCGTGACTATGACGAGCATCTTCTGTTTGCCGGAACCAACGAGCCTAACGTGAATGATGCTGATGATATGGCGACTCTCCTGAGGTATGAGCAGACATTCATTGATGCTGTCCGTGCTACAGGTGGCAGGAATGCATACCGCGTCCTGGTGTTCCAGGGACCGAATACTGATGTCGACAGGACCGTACAGTTGATGAACACTCTTCCGACCGACAGCGTGGAAGGCCGTCTTGCTGCAGAAGTTCATTATTATACTCCATGGCAGTTCTGTGGAATGGCACAGGATGAGTCATGGGGAAAGATGGCGTTCTTCTGGGGTGATGAAATGGAATCCTATGCTACAGGTTCATATGCAGGCAGATGGGTGAGAGGCAATAACGAGGAATATCTCGCCGGTCAGATGGCCAAGATGAAGAAGAAGTTCTGGGACAACGGAATACCTGTCATCATCGGAGAGTTCGGTGCCGACAGTTGGAGGCAATGTAATCTTGGAACAGCCGAGGAAAATGCCAAGGCGAAGGAAGGATATGCAAAGTCTCTGGCTCTGTTCAATGCATGTATGGTAAGGGAGGCGAAGGCTAACGGATGTGTGCCGTTCTATTGGCATTGTGAGGACGACATGATTGACCGCAGCGCTCTGACTGTCGTGGATCAGGCGAAACTTGATGCCATGGTCGAAGCCGGCAGGACACAATATCCGGATTAATTGACTATCTTTACGGGAAACAATCGGTGATGAAAAGATTTTTCCTGACAATATCTATGTTTTTCCTGCTTCTGCCCTCGATGATGAGTGCGGAGGCAGGAAAATATATATTTGAGCATGTGCCATCTTCCGCTCATTGGATAAATTCCATCTTTCAGGATGATAAGGGCTTCATGTGGATCGGAACCAGAAACGGTCTGTATCGATACTCTGGTGTAGAATATGAAACCATTTGCGAGGGTGATCTGTTTGATGATATCCAGCAGGATCTCGGTGGCAGGATGTGGCTGAAGAAAAGGAACGGATATGTGCTCTATGATCCCCGGACATGTACCTTTATGACTGAGGTTGAAACAGCCTCTCAACTAGGTTCTGAGGTGTGGCTTGACATTCTTCGGATTGACCCTAAAGGCAATTTCTGGTGGAACGAAGGTCAGGATGTATGGTTCTGCAGTAATGCGATGGATTCCAGACGATATGTGGGTAAGGTCGAGGGCAGTGTATGTGATATCTTCTGTCGTAATGATGTGGCATATGTACTGACGGTCGAGGGAAGACTGTACCGTTATGCCGTGGGACAGGACGGCTCTATGCATTCTCTTGCGATGATAGGTCCTGCTACAGAAAGACCAGAGGAGAATGCCGACTATGGGTTCCATAGTGTCTTTGTGGATTCCTCTCAGAACATATGGCTCTCGCAGGGAGCACAGGGTGTCTGGTTCTATCCTAATGGATCTGAAGCCGGGCGGTTCCTGCATGAAGGCAATCATGCAGGGGCTATTCAGGGTGGTTTCATCTGTGCGATCGAGGAGGATCCCGAGGGGAATATATGGCTTGCATCAGATCACGGAGGCATCAGTGTATGTGACAGGAAAGCGAGGGTGGTCGAGCGCCTGACGAATGTGTCAGGAGATGAGAATACTATCAGCGGTAATGGAGTATTGTCTCTGTATCGTGACAATGACGACAATCTTTGGGTCGGATATGCCAAGAACGGACTTTCCATTTACCGTGGTGAGAACAAGACCTGGTCAATATCCCATATAGAATGTCTTCATAGGCAGAATGTTCCGGATGACATAAATGCAGTATGTGAAGACCTTCAAGGCAATATGTGGTATGGCACAGACGGTTATGGTCTGATACGGAAGGACGGAAAGACAGGAAAGGAGACCATTTATGATACGGATAACAGTCCGCTTGGCAGCAATGTCATCACTGAGATACACTGCGACGGTGAAGGAAGGATTTGGATAGGAACATTTTACGGTGGTATGTCATGCTTTGAAGACGGCCGCATGCGGACCTACCGTTATGAGGAAGACGGAAGCGGCCTGGCTTCTGTGAACGTGTGGTCGGTTGATGATGACAAGTCCGGCAGGATATGGATTGCGACTCTGGGAGGTGGTCTTCAGTCGCTTGACCCTGAAACTGGATGTTTTGAGACCTATTCGTCATCTGAAGGTTATATTACCAACGATGCGGTCCATGAATTGTGTTGTGCCGATGACGGTAATATCTATGTCGCTACGTCCTATGGACTCTCGATCTTCAATCCTCAGACCAGGACTTCGAGTGTTTTAGATAGCGAAGGCAGGATGCTGAACCGATGCGTTACCGGTCTGGCCGTTGATTCACGCGGACTTGTATGGCTGGATGAGGATGGCATGCTTCAGGTATATTGTCCTCTGACTGACAGTCTTTATACTCCCAAGCATCCTCAGATGAAGGATGTCAGGGGATTTGAGGAAGACAAGACCGGAGTAGTATGGGTGATTACGGATTCCGGACTTTGCCGAGTGAAAGTTACAACTGATGCGGAAAAGAATCATGACTTTGACATATCGTCATTCACATTCCCGAGACAGGATGATCTGCATTTCAATCAGAGGTCCGCGTGTCTTACCTCATCCGGTGATTTCGTCATCGGTACATTCTGCGGCTATATGGAATTTTCTCCTGAAAGGTATGCCGTGCAGGGCAAGGAGGCCTCTCCTCGTTTGCATTTTACCCATCTTTATTCCGGTAATACCTTGTTGCATAAGTCTCTGGAGTTTGCTGACGATGTGTGTCTCGAATATGGCCACTCCGTGGTTTCCGTAAAGTATGCATGTCTTGATTATTTCTCTGTTCTGGAGCAGGATATATATTACAGGATGGAAGGGCTTTCTGATGAATGGATCGCCACAGATAAGAATGCCGACCGTCTGACTTTCACCAATCTGAATCCTGGACGCTATGCATTGACGGTTACGTCTGATACTTCAGACCTGTCGGATGCTGCGACATTGAAGATCAGGATTCTTTCTCCGTGGTGGGCGACATGGTGGAGCATCGGTCTCTATGTCATGACCGGCCTTGCTTCTGCTCTGATGATCGGTGTGCTTCTCAGGCGCAGGAGCCGCGAAAGGCAGGAGCGTCTGGAATGGAATATGAAACAGGAGAGACGGCATTATCTCGATGAGATGAAGATGCAGTTCTTCACAAATGTCAGTCATGATTTCAGGACGCCTCTGACCCTTATTCTGACGCCTATAGAGGACAGGTTGGCAAAAGAGCCCGGTCTGAAGGATGACCCTTTCATCATGTCGATACATCGAAATGCTAAGCGGCTTAACGATCTCGTGACCGAGGTTCTGGATTTCAGAAAGATCGAGATGTATGGCTCCAGACTCAAGTTGTCGACCGGAGATTTTGTGGCAACTGTATCGGAGACGGTCACTTCGTTCCGTCTGATGGCGGAAAGCATGTCCATTTCATTGAACATGATATCTGTCGAACCGTCTTTGATCTTCGCCTTTGATCAGATCAAGATTCAGAAGATATTGACCAACCTCTTGTCCAATGCTTTCAAATATACTCCTAAGGGAGGTGTGGTGTCGGTCAAGGTCCATGCTCCGGCAGATGGTCATGTGAAGGTGGAGGTTTCAGACAGCGGCCGTGGAATTCCGGACAAGGACAAACGCCGCATCTTCGAGAGATTCTATCAGGCCAAGGGGAGTGAGAGCGGGAGCGGAATAGGACTTCACGTCGTACGGGAGTTCGTTCTGCTTCATGGGGGAGAGGTGGAAGTTCGGGATAATGAGACTCAAGGCGCAGTCTTCCTCTTTACCATACCGATGAAGGAAGCGGATCCTGCATATGACATGAAGGATGAGGCCGGGCATGTTTCTGATGCAATCCCAGTCTCAGATAATCAACGTCCGACCGTATTGGTTGTCGATGACAATGATGATTTCCGTGCCTTCATGGTGAATTCCTTGAGTGATGAGTACAAGGTCGTGGATGCTTCTGACGGTGCAGCGGCACTGAAGGTGGTGGAGTCTGAAGATATAGATGTCGTGATCTGTGATGTGATGATGCCTGTCATGGACGGCGTCGAGTTCTGCCGTAGGATGAAATCGGATATAAATACGTCTCATATACCGGTCATCCTGCTGACAGCCAAGGCAATGCAGGAAGATGAATGCCATGGTCTGGAATCCGGTGCCGATGACTACCTCACCAAGCCTTTCAATATGTCCATACTTCGTCTGAGGGTGGCTAAATTCATCGAATGGAAGAAACGTTCGAAGAAACTGTTCGAGAAGGAACTTGAGATAACCACAGATCAGATAACATTGACTTCGATGGATGACCGTCTCCTCCAGCAGGCGATCAATGTCATCAATGAGAACATCAGCAATCCTGATTTCTCTGTTTCCGACCTTTCATCAGCACTTTACATGCATAGGACCAGCCTGTATAAGAAACTTGTGTACATAACAGGAAAGACACCTGTGGAGTTTATAAGAGCCATCCGCCTCAAGAGGGCGGCGGCCCTTCTTGAGACGGATGGAGTCTATGTTTCCGAAGTTGCTTATATGGTCGGTTTCAATTCTCCGAAGATCTTTGCCGGTCATTTCAAGGATGAGTTCGGATGCTCGCCTTCGGAGTACCGCAAACGATCTACATTACAGTCAGCGACACTACCGACTTCGCAGGAAGGTTGACGGTGATTTTTCCGTCCTTCACCTTGAATCCCTTGAAAGAGGCAGGACATACTGTGTCAGGAGTATCGAAGCCGTTGTAGTCCTGGATCTTGTCTGAAGTGAGGATCTCACCGCTCACCTTGACCTTCTTCATGGTGTCGAAACCGATCGTCACTTCTTCGTCTTTGTCGAGACTTGTGTTCACAAGGGCGATATGGATTATGCCGTCAGCGTTTCTGGATGCTGTGGCATCTACGGTAGGGTATGGCCTTCCCTTGTTATCCGAAGCGTCGGCCGCATCGCATTCGAGGTCAAGATGTACTGCATCCTGATGTACGTTGTACATTCTGAACACGTGATAGGTCGGAGTAAGGACCATCTTGTCTCCTTCTGTGAGTACCATCGCCTGGAGTACGTTTGCCACCTGTGCGATATTGGTCATCTTGATCCTGTCGGTGTATTTGTGGAAGATGTTGAGGTTCAGTGCGGCCACTATTGCGTCACGCATGGTGTTCTGTTGGAAGAGGTGGCCCGGATTTGTGCCAGGTTCCACATCGAACCATGTGCCCCATTCGTCCACAAGAAGGTCGATCTTCTTTTCCGGATCGTATTGGTCCATGATCTCGATATGCTTGCGTATCACAGGTTCTATGTCCATTGTCTTTCCCAGTGTCTGTGCGTATTCTTCGGCAGTGAACTCAGTCGCCGATCCCTTGCTGTTCCAGTTGTCCACTGTATAATAGTGGAGAGAGACACCATCCATGCGGTTGCCGACCATTTCCATCAGGACCTTTGTCCAGTTGAAGTCATAGTCTGACGCACCGCTTCCTATCTTGTACAGACGGTTGTCACCGAAGTTGCGGCAGTATGTCGCATACCTTCTGTAAATATGTGAATAGTATTCCGGTGCCATGCTTCCTCCGCAGCCCCATGCTTCGTTGCCAAGGCCGAGGTATTTTAGTTTCCAAGGTTCCTTGCGGCCGTTCTCTGCCCTGAGTTTGGCCATAGGACCGTCCGGTGCAGTCATGTATTCCACCCATTTTGCCAGTTCCTCCACTGATCCGGAGCCTACGTTTCCGCTGATATATGGCTCGCATTCGAGGAGTTCGCAAAGGTTCATGAATTCGTGCGTGCCGAATGAATTGTCTTCTACAGTGCCGCCCCAGTTGCTGTTGACCATTCTCGGCCTCTCCGATTGTGGACCGATGCCGTCCCTCCAATGGTAGTCGTCTGCGAAGCATCCTCCCGGCCATCTCATTACAGGAACTTTGAGGGTCTTTAATGCTTCAACCACATCCTTACGGTATCCGTTGATGTTAGGAATTGACGATTCCGGTCCGACCCATAGCCCTCCATAGATGCATGAACCGAGATGTTCCGAGAACTGACCGTAGATTTCCTTAGGGATGACGGCCCCTTCATTGCCGTCGTGAACGGTGATGTTCACGGTCTGAGCGGAAAGAACTGCTGACAGCAGAACTGTCGCCGCGATGGTTAGTGCCTTCTTCATCATTAAGTGTTTTTTTATGTTTGCTTTTGTAAATATATCAAATATTTCCCAAATGCACAGCCTATGCATCAAAGATGCAAGCATTTGTATCAAATGCCGACCTTTTCGGAAACAAATCATACCATCCCGCATCGTATTTATTATTAATTTTGTAAAAGTCAAAAACCGCATTTATATATAACCAAATAACCGATTATCAAATGAAAGCAAAGGGTATTTCAATGTTCCTTGTCGCCGCTCTCATGCTGACAGCATGTGACGGTTACAGAAAGGCTGGTTCAAGCGTGACCGTAAAGGTGCAGCAGGAAGCCGAAGGCGCTCCTCGCCTTGTAAGACTGGAGGTGATGGGTGATAAACTGATTCATGTTTCCGCGACTCCGGAGAAGAAGTTCGCGGACCCTCAGAGTCTTGTGATCATCCCCGCTTCAGAGAAGACTCCTTTCGACGTCGAGAAGAACGGTGACACCGTTACTGTCGTGACGTCTGCAGTAAGAGCCAATGTGCTGGCCACTACAGGTGAAGTCTGGTTCACAGATGCCGAAGGCAATCTTCTTCTACGTGAAGAGACCGGCGGCGGAAAGTCGTTTGAGCCGATTGAAGTAGAGGGTACTCACGGCTATACTTTCAGACAGGTGTTCGAGTCTCCTGAGGACGAGGCATTCTATGGTCTCGGACAGCATCAGGCTGACGAGTTCAACTACAAGGGAAAGAATGAGGAACTCTTCCAGTACAATACTAAAGTCTCCGTGCCTTTCATCGTTTCCAACAAGGGATATGGTGTCCTCATGGACAGTTATTCGATGATGCGTTTCGGTAATCCTCAGGATTACAAGCAACTCGGTGAGGTCTTCACACTTTATGACAAGAACGGTGAGAAGGGATTCCTTACCGGTACTTATGTCCCTTCGAGAGGTGAACCCCTGGTGCGTCAGGAACCTCAGATTTATTTTGAATATCTGGTCGAGCCTGAAATGAGACGAGTGGTGAATCTTCCTGAAGACATCCGTCTCGGAAGGGGAGACGTGACTTTCGAGGGCTGCATCGAGGCCCCTGTCACAGGAACTTATCAGTTCAACCTCTACTATGCCGGATATACGACTGTCACCATCGGTGGTAAGGAAGTCGTTCCGGAGCGTTGGCGTACCTCTTGGAATCCAAACAGTTACAAGTTTACTGTCGAACTTGAGGCTGGAGTAAAGACTCCTCTCCTTATCAATTGGAAACCTGACGGTGGTGTGTCATATCTTGGTCTCCGTGTATATGATGTCGTGGATCCTGTGCAGCAGGCAAAGCATCAGTGGTGGAGCGAAATGACCAAGCAGATGGACTGGTACTTCATAGCAGGCGACGATATGGATGAGGTGATCAGCGGTTATCGTACTCTCACAGGCAAGGCTCCTATCATGCCGAAATGGGCTATGGGTTACTGGCAGAGCCGCGAACGCTACAAGACTTCTACCGAAATGATCGAGGCTCTTGAGGGATTCCGCAAGAGGAACATCCCTATCGACAACATTGTCATGGACTGGAGTCACTGGAGGGAGAATGACTGGGGAGGACATGAATTTGATCCGGAGCGTTTCCCTGATCCTAAGGCTATGGTTGATTCGATTCATGCCATGAACGGCCGCATGATGATCTCCGTATGGCCTAAGTTCTACGTCGAGACAGAGCATTACAAGGAGTTCGACGAGAACGGATGGATGTATACAAGAGCATATGAGGACGGAATCCGTGATTGGATAGGAAAGGGTTACCTCTACGGCTTCTACGATGCATATTCCGCAGACGCCCGCAAACTCTTCTGGAACCAGATGTACGAACACTACTATCCTCTAGGCATCGATGCTTGGTGGATGGACGCTTCCGAGCCTAACATACGTGACTGTACCAACATGGATTATCGCAAGGCTCTATGCGGCCCGACCGCACTTGGCTCGTCTACAGAATTCTTCAACGCTTATGCATACATGAATGCAGAGGCTATATATAACGGACAGCGTGGGGTAGACAACGACAAGCGTGTATTCCTGCTTACCCGCAGCGGCTTCGCCGGTCTGCAGAGATACTCTACCGCTACATGGAGCGGTGACATCGCGACCCGTTGGGAGGATATGAAGGCGCAGATTTCAGCCGGACTCAACTTTGCAATCAGCGGTATCCCTTACTGGACTATGGATATCGGAGGATTCTGTGTCGAGAACCGTTATGTCGCAGGTCAGAGAATATGGGACACTACCGGTAAGGAGAATGCCGATCATAAGGAGTGGAGGGAACTCAATACAAGGTGGTTCCAGTTCGGTGCGTTCTGTCCTCTCTACCGTGCCCACGGACAGTATCCATACCGTGAGCCATGGGAGATTGCTCCTGAGAATCATCCTGCATACAAGTCGATTCTCTACTACTCGCAGTTGCGTTATCGTCTGATGCCTTATATCTACTCTCTTGCTGGTATGACATGGTTTGAGGACTATACCATAATGCGTCCTCTCGTGATGGACTTCACTGCTGATAAACGTGTTGCGGATATAGGTGATACATACATGTTCGGTCCTGCATTCATGGTTGCTCCTGTATACGAATATGGTGCCCGCACCCGTAAGGTCTACTTCCCTGAGTGCGAAGGATGGTATGACTTCTACAGCAACGAGTTCCGTGAGGGTGGTGTTTGTGCAGAGGTTGATGCTCCATATGAAAGGATGCCTCTGTATGTACGTGCAGGTGCCATAGTTCCGTTCGGCCCTGACATGCAGTGGTCTGACGAGAAGCCTGCAGATGTGATCGATCTCTTTGTATATCAGGGTGCTGATGGTGAGTTCACTCTGTATGAGGATGAGAACGTGAACTATAACTATGAGAAAGGCTTGTGTGCCATGATCGATTTCGTTTATGACGATACTGAAAGTACATTGACGATCGGAGAGCGTAAGGGCGAATTCCCGGGAATGCTCAAGGAGCGCGTGTTCAATGTGATTCCGGTTTCGAAGGATGGAAAGGGAGTTGCCAGACCGGTTGAATATGACGGATCCAAGGTAGTAGTAGTACTTTAAATTATGAAAAACTTCATTTCTTTGATGCTTTGCTGCACCCTGATTGCCGGGTGCAGCAATGTTTCTTCTCCACGGGAGAAGTTGGATTTCAATGACGGGTGGGCCTTCTTTCTTGAGACTCCCGAACTGAACTGGCCTGCCGGAGAAACATCCGGAACTCCTGCAGATCCTGTTTTCGATGATTCTTCATGGCGGGTCCTGAATCTGCCTCATGACTGGGCTGTGGAAGGTGATTTCGACAGGAAGAATCCTTCCGGAACCGGTGGAGGTGCATTGCCAGGAGGAGTCGGCTGGTACAGAAAGACCTTCGTGCCTTCGGCTGATGAGTCTGACCGTCTCTGGAGGATAGATTTTGAAGGTGTCTATATGAACGGGGAGGTGTTTGTGAACGGTACGAGTCTGGGTGTGCGTCCTTATGGATATATATCATTCGGCTATGATATCACTCATCTTCTGAAATGGGGCGAGGAGAACGTCGTTGCTGTGCGTGTGGATAATTCAAGACAGCCTAATTCCAGATGGTATTCCGGATGCGGCATCTACCGTAACGTGTGGCTTACCAAGACTTCACATGTCCGTGTGGCGCCTGACGGAGTCTATGTCATTCCTCGTCTGAGGTATATGCCGGAACCAGGTCAGAGCGTACCGGGACGCCTCGATGCCGGTTTCTTTTTCGTGCAGACAGATGTGCTTAGTGATGAAGGAGACCAGGTCAAGGTGACCCTGAGACAGATAGTCAGAGACGCTTGCGGTAATGAGGCCGGACGTGCAGAAGGTGTATACTCGGTAGCAGAACTGGGAGATGTCGAACAGATGGTGGAGATCGCAGATCCGCATCTGTGGGATGTCGATGATCCATATCTGTATACGCTTGTTACGGAAGTTGTCGGAACTGATGGAACCCTTCTCGACAGGGTCGAGACCAGGACCGGACTCAGACATTTCCATTTCAGTGCGGAAGACGGTTTCTTCTTGAACAACAGATCGTTGAAGATAAACGGAGTCTGCATGCATCATGATCTTGGATGTCTGGGATCTGCATTCAATGAGAATGCGGCACGCCGTCAGTTGGAGATCCTCAGGGGCATGGGCTGCAATTCCATCCGTACGTCTCATAACCCTCCTGCACCTGGACTTCTTGACCTGTGTGACGAGATGGGATTCATCGTCCAGGACGAGGCCTTCGACATGTGGCGCAAGAGAAAGACACGTTATGACTATTCGAGACATTTCAACGAGTGGCATGAGTCAGATCTCCGCGACTTCATCAGGCGCGACCGCAACCATCCTTCTATTTTAATGTGGAGCATAGGAAACGAGGTTCTCGAGCAATGGTCGGATGCACGTGCCGACACGCTCAGTCTGGAGGAGGCCAACCTTCTTCTCAATTTCGGACATTCTCCGGAAATGCTTGCAGCAAATGGTGAAGAGATGAGCGTCAATTCCCTTCTAACAAAGAAACTTGCCGACATGGTCCGTGAACTGGATGCTACACGCCCCGTTACAGCGGGTTGCAATGAGCCATCCCCTGACAATCATCTGTTCAGGAGCGGTGCGCTTGACATCATCGGCTTCAACTATCACAATTCCGATGCCCACAACGTGCCTCGGAATTTCCCTGGCAAGCCTTTCATCATCACGGAGAGCAACTCTGCGCTCATGACACGCGGATACTACCGTATGCCGAGCGACAGTGTCTTCATATGGCCTTCACACTGGAGCATACGTTTCTCTGACCCTTCCTTCTCTTGTTCTTCATATGAGAACTGCCATGTCCCATGGGGAAGTACGCATGAAGAGACCCTCAAACTTGTCCGTGACAATGATTATATAAGCGGACAGTACATCTGGACCGGATTCGACTATATCGGTGAACCGACCCCTTACGGATGGCCTGCTCGCAGTTCTTATTTCGGTGTGATCGATCTTGCCGGTTTCCCTAAGGATGTGTACAATCTTTATAAGTCGGAATGGACTGATGAGGACGTCCTTCATCTTTTCCCTCACTGGAACTGGGAAGATGGTCAGGAAATCGACATGTGGTGCTATTACAACAATGCTGATGAAGTCGAACTTTTTGTCAATGGCGTGTCTCAGGGAGTCCGCAGCAAGACTGATGACTGTCTGCACACTGTATGGAGAGTGAATTACGAACCAGGTGCAGTTGAAGTGGTTGCCCGTAAGGACGGAAAGGAGGTGGGCAGGACTGTGCGTCGTACTGCAGGCGAACCTGCACAGATCCGTCTGACAATGGATCAGTATGGAAAGACGGCAAAGGAGGATGCTCTTGGTTTTGTGACTGTGGAAGTACTTGATGCAGAGGGAAATCTCTGTCCGTGGGCAGAAAATCTTGTTCAGTTTGAACTGGACGGGGATGCTGCATTCATTGCAGGTGTAGACAACGGCAGTCCTATTTCCATGGAACGCTTCAAGGACAACAAGAGGAAGGCCTTTTATGGAAAATGCCTTGTCGTACTTCAGGCAGCCAAGCCTGGCAGGACTGTCCTGAAGGCTACCTCGGAGGGACTGATTCCGGCGTCAGTCACTTTCCGGACCCGTTGATGATGAAATCTATATGTCGTGCTCCAAGGTCAATTTCTGTGACTTTGGAGCACGCTTTTATGTCATAGATATACTTCCAGACCTGTTTGCCGTGCTTGAAGGTGGGGAAAATTGACCTTGAAGCACGACGGATTGTATTTTAAAAGAGATTCTGTTAAATTTGTGATATCTAAATCCATTTAGTATGAAAAAACTGATTTCTGCTTTTCTGACCGTTGCTTTAGCATGGTCATGTTGCGTGAATGAAGGCCCTTCTGATGACTTGAAACTATGGTATGACGAGCCGGCAGCGCAGTGGGTGGAGGCTCTTCCGATCGGAAACGGCCGACTTGGAGCAATGGTCTTCGGAGGCCCTGAGCGGGAAAGACTTCAGTTGAATGAAGAGACTGTATGGGCAGGTGAACCTAACACCAATGCCAATCCGGATGCTCTGGAGGCTCTTCCTGAGATCCGCAGTCTGATTTTTGAAGGACGGTATGCTGAGGCTCAGAGACTGGCTGACAGATATGTGGTGTCCAACACCAACCATGGAATGCCGTATCAGCCGGTAGGGGACCTGTATATAGATTTCCCGGGACATGAGACTTATTCCGAATATTACAGGGATCTGGACCTTTCTGATGCCGTGACCACGGCAAGATATGTTGTGGATGGCGTGGAGTATGTCCGTGAGACATTCGCTTCTCTCGCTGATAATGCCATCGTCATCAGACTGACCGCATCAAAGAAGGGAGCGCTCGACTTCATTGCATCAGTGACTTCGCCTCAGAGGTCCGAGGTGAGCGTTGAAAACGGCGACATCGTCCTCCGCGGAATAAGCACGGATTGTGAAAACCTCAAAGGAAAGGTGAAGTTCACAGCCCTCGTCCGCGTATGTCCCGTAGGCGGAACTGCAACTGCAGCAGAATCAGCGATAAGCGTAGAAGATGCGGATGAGGCCGTGATCTATGTCACTGCAGCGACAAATTTCGTGAACTATAATGACATTTCTGCCGATCCGGATGCCCGTGTCGGAGAATATGTCGCAGAGGCCGCGTCAAAGCCATATAAGAAACTTGCCAAGAGGCACACAGAAGCCTACAAGGCATATTTCGACCGCGTGACACTGGACCTTGGTACTACTCCGGAGGCTGCCAAGACCACGGATGAGAGAGTGCGTGATTTCGCATCTTCGAGAGATCCTCAACTAGTGGAACTTTATTTCCAGTTCGGACGTTATCTTCTGATATCATCATCACAGCCGGGATGCCAGCCTGTGAACCTGCAGGGTATATGGAATGATATGCTCTTCCCGCCTTGGGACAGCAAGTACACAACAAACATCAACGCAGAGATGAACTACTGGCCTGCTGAGGTGACGAATCTTTCCGAACTTCACGAACCGTTCATCACCATGGCAAAGGAAGTGTCACAGACAGGTGCGAAGACCGCAAGAGACATGTACGGGGCACGCGGATGGATGCTTCATCATAATACTGACCTGTGGAGGACTACCGGCCCGGTTGACGGTGCCGGCCCCGGAATGTGGCCGACCTGCGGTGCATGGTTCTGCCAGCATCTTTGGATGCATTACCTGTATACCGGTGACAAGGAGTACCTTGCCGAGGTTTATCCTGTGATGAAGGGCGCTGCGGAATTCTTCCTGGACTTCATGGTCGAGGAGCCTGAACACGGATGGCTGGTCGCGGTCCCTTCAAATTCTCCTGAGAACGCTTTCCCGACAAAGGACGGATATGTCACCAATTGTGCCGGTACAACGATGGACAATCAGATGATATCCGAACTCTTCACCCATCTCATTCAGGCAGGGGATGTCCTGGGAGTGGATGATGATGCATTTGCGGATACTCTAGTTACAGTCCGTGCCAAGATGCCGCCGATGCAGATAGGCCGTCACGGACAACTCCAGGAATGGCTTCATGACTGGGACCGTCCGGATGACCATCATCGTCATGTGTCTCATCTGTATGGTCTCTATCCAGGCAATCAGATATCTCCTTTCCGCACTCCTGAACTCTTCGAGGCATGCCGCAACTCATTGGAATACAGGGGTGATGTGGCGACAGGATGGTCCATGGGATGGAAAGTCTGCCTCTGGGCACGTCTTCTTGATGGTGACAGGGCCTACAAACTCATCACAGACCAGTTGAGCCTGACCGGTACCCAGAAGTCCGATTATGCTAACTCAGGCGGTACATATCCTAATCTCTTCGATGCTCATCCTCCTTTCCAGATCGATGGCAACTTCGGCTGTACTGCCGGTATTGCCGAAATGCTCCTGCAGTGTCATGACGGAGCCCTCCATCTGCTTCCTGCCATGCCGTCAGTATGGACGGAAGGTAAGGTGACAGGTCTCAGGGCCCGCGGAGGATATGAAGTGGATATGGAATGGGCTGAAGGAAAGATGACTCAGGCGAGGATCCGTTCGGACTTGGGAGGCACTCTCCGTATCCGTTCTGCAGTTCCTTTGAAGTGCGCAAAAGGAACCATGACTCCCGCTGAAGGCGTTGTTTCAGTGCCTTTCTACGCTGTTCCTGAAGTTCCTGCACCACTCGTGTCTCCGGACGCTGTCCTGAACGTGAAGACAGCGCCTGAAGTCTACGAATATGACCTTCAGACGCTGCCGGGTAAAGAATATGTTGTTTCTGTTGATTAGCGTTATTGAGCGCTGATCGGAGTCAGTACGATATTATCTATTAACAATCTGCTTTCAGACTGGTCTTCTGCCCGGATTTCTATGGTGTTGGTCCCTGTCTTGAGTTCGATGAACTGATGACAGATATTCCATTCTCCATCAGATGTCCGGGTAAGAATCGGCTGAAAAGCGGATTTCCCGTTTATATATACCGAGAGGGATGCGATGTCGCTGTCCGGTGCCATGTATTTTATTCCTATCGAGCACTGAGCCATCTGCTTTTGATTGAACGAAATTCTTGCGGATGCGCCCGACTTCTGTCCGAAATCCATGTAACCCTGACCAGTATAGTTTCTGACGCTTCCTGAGCATCCGTTCTTTATTATGGATGCTATGTTCTTGTAATCGAAGTTTTCAGCCTCGAACTGATATTCTCCCTTGTATACGTCCGGGCTTTGTGGAACTGATACAGGAGCGGAAGTGACGCTGAGGGATTTGCCTGTGTCGGTACCGGTGCATCTGATGGTGAGGTCGAGAGGACCGTTATGACTGACCTGTATGGTGAATATTCCATCTTCCCATGTGGTCTGTACATCGCTGGAAGGATGATCGCCTCTGTCTGTGAACGATACCGAAGGTTCCTGAACGGCGCCGTGTACTGTGAATTCATCAGTCTTCAGGGAATTGTCGTGCGGGTCGTAGTTGTTCAGATAGACGTTGATGTCGTCTGCAGACTCCTTGATGACTGCTGCCGAGAAGTTCGGATGGGACACAGTGAGCGAACTGCATGAATTCAGTTTCAGAGAGAGAGTACCTTCAGCCCTTCTGATCTCTCTATACGGATTGTAGGTCACCCATGCGTTCTCATGCCTTCCTGCAAAGATGTCTCCCGAATATTCTTCAGGGAACATGTTGTTCAGAACTTCCACCTTGCTCTCGATATCTCCCCATGCCGTACCGTAGTCCGACATGTTCATTATGGTACGGAATGTCTGTGCTTGGGCATCGTTGAGTTCCGCAGCGTAAGGGATTGACGGATAACGTCCTGATTTCTTGAGCCAGGTCCTGTTGTCAAGCATGTCGCCGTCTCCTTCAGTCTGGTACAGACCTTCATAAAGGCCTTCCGGAGCAGTATATTTCTGACGGTCAGTTCCTGAGTTGATGTCATGGATGAGTATAAGTCCGCTCCTTTCGATGACTTCCTTTCTTGAAGGTATCCTGATCGTTCCGTCAATGATCTTTCTGAACAGGTCTATGCTGATGTTGCCGAACTGTGGGAATGCTTCCCATCGGCGCGAAGTGTATCCGTCATCAGTCTTTACTGCCGAGACTTCCTTATAGCATTCTTCCCATATCAGTTCTGGCCCGTCAATGACTGTCTCTCCGGTGAGCATGATATGTTCGAACAGAGCGCTTATCTCTGCTCCACGAGGGCATTTCACATTGTCTGCTGTCTCGTTCCATCCGCATGTGTCGAAACGGATTCCGTATTGCCCTGCAAATCCGGAGAGCCACATGCCAAGGCATGCGCTTTCATTGTTGTAGAATCCGTACTTGCTTGTGAATTTCTCACATATTATGAGGTTTTCCGGATATGCACGGCACATTTCAGTGAATTCTCCGCCATTCTTGACCATCGCCACAGGGTTCATTGAGGCTGCGTAGTACGGACCGCAGCAACTGATGATAAGGTAGCCGCCGTATTCATGAGTGAGTCTCATGAGGTTTGCCCAATGCTTGAGTCTCTGCCCGTATGAGACGGAATATTCTTCGCCGAATCCCCAGAACTGTTCGCAGTAGTTGAAGCCGATGAAGTTCGGATACTCCCTGTAGAATTCCGCATACAGACTCTCCGCCGCTTCATCATATGATTCGGTGTCCTTGAAATGACAATATGCGCCGCTTGCAGGCTGTATCATGGCCCATACCTGATTCATGGCACATGTGCGCAGCCATGATCTCGCTGTTTCATATCCGTATTCCACCTTGGTCCATTTTCCGGTACTTGATCCCTCTACTGAAAGTGACAGGTTGAAGACCACATATGGGAGGATGTCCGATGGTATCATGTCAATGATCTTCTGAGGGTCGGGATGGAGCCATGTGTCTATGTGGATGAGCCACATAGGCTGTTGTGGAGATACCGGACGCCTGATTGCACCTGTTCCCTGGACAGGAGGGACTGTTTCAGATGCCGATGCCGAAAAATCAAGAGATACGTTGTTGTGGAACTCAATCGTGTATTTTTCATCTTCTTGGGTTACGGTCTTGAAGAAACTGGCAAGTGTCAGGTCAGTAAAGGCATAAGAGTCAATCAGTTTGTCTCCGAAACGAAGTTCCAGGCCTTCTTTAGTGGCCGTGAATGCCGGACATTCGGATGGACCATATGCATGTTTTCCCGTGCTTTTCCCGTCAATGGTCCACACGATGTCGTTGTCTTCCATGCTGATTCCGACCATCGGGCTGGTGGCAGGTGTCACGCTCCCGTTGCCCAGAACTGAGGGGACGGTGCTGAATGATGCGGATCTTCCATCTGTGAAGAGAATGGCAAAGCCATCTGCAGCCTCATAAGGTATGCATGCCTTTATTCCATGCCCGGAAGTGTATGCCTGAGCGATGGTATTCAGAGCCTGTATGTTCTTGTTGAGGGTGCCCGCAAATGCTTCTGTTCCATGATGAAGGGCGTTGTTCCCCATCTCGTCCTGCGGCTCTTTGACGCATGATGTCAGAACCGTCAGGGTAAGTATCAGAATGATATTGTTTCTCATGTGTTATTCCTAGTATGAAGTTTCCGGGGCACCCAGGTAACTCTTTCTCTGTCCGCCCATGTTGATCATGATCTTCTGCAGTACCAGGCCCGGATCAAGAGGACGGATGCGGAGGGTATGCTTTCCCGGCTTGCGGATGTTGTGGATTGTCTGGCAGTCGATCCTATGTTCCCTCTGCCATTGGCCCAATTCTCCGTTGTAATGCCCGTTTATGTTCACTATCTGTTCTTCTTCTCCGTTGAAACTTATTGCGTACCTGAGTCCGGTGCCGTTGAAGTTGAGGGTAGGAGAGAACCGCAGGGTCACTCGTGCGTAGCCCTTGGTTGCTATCTCCATGTCATATTCCAGTGCCAGTCCTTCCGGAGATTCTGTTGCGGGAAGGGTTGTGATGGCTGAGAGCGTATGTCCGAGTTCCAGAATCACTGCCCATTCTGCTTTCTGTCCGTCCTGCCTGCGGCTATAATGTTCTGCTTCTATGCTGACGTATCCGTCGGTTTCGACGAACCTTCTGCTGTCTTCCTCTGAAGGTGACTGGTATTTAGGGATTTCGATCGGTCCGGCCGGTTCTCCTTCCACTCTGGTTATTGTCGGCATGCTGCTCTTGTCAGGGTTGTTCCATGAGGTGTATCCTATGTGGATCTGGTCCATCATATGATCCCATTTCCCTCCGGCAATGCTATGATATTCTCTGGTGAGTTCTACGTCCCTTGCGTAGCATTCCTCCACTCTGTCGGCCCAGAGATTGGCCTGAGGGTCTTTCTTTTTGGCAAGTCTCTGGTTCATGGCCTGGGCATAGTACATGTCATAGAGGTTCGAACATGCCTGGATAGGGTAGCCGAGAAGTTGGAACCATGCGTCCTGATATTCTGCAGGAAGATTCGTCGCCAATTTCCGTGCATCTTCAGCCAGTCTGCAGTATTCCGCGGTAACTCTTGCCCATTCGCCGTAATTCATCGAGAATGTCTTGTGATTGAGGACCTCAGGAGTAACGCGCCTGTTGAATTTCGCATATGTGCGGAGCAGGCGCGCCGCTTCTTCCGCATGCTCTTCTCCGAAAACAGACTTGCAGAATTCCACCGAGTGCAGGATCAGATTGTCCGGATTGAATCTTTCCGGATCCCACGCCATGTCCAGGAAGAAGGTGATGGGGTACTCCATAGGCTTGAGGTCACCTACATTGACTATCCAGATCTTGTCCACACCGTATGAGTATGTGAGGTTCATCTGTTCCCATACACGCGGTATAGGGCTGATGTTTATCCATTTGGAGTTCCTCGGACCTCCGACATAGTCGAAATGATAGTACATTCCGTAACCTCCCTTTCTAGGTGCGGCGTCAAGTTTCGGAAGTTTCCTGACGTTTCCCCAGTTGTCGTCGCAGAACATGAGGGTGATGTCATCGGGTACCTGCATACCCATGTCGTAATAGTCCTGCACTTCCTTATACAGTGCCCAGACCTGAGGCGTCTCGCATGCAGGCTTGCCTGTGACATCGCTGATTATCTGCCTCTGGTCAGCGACGATCTTTTCCATAAGGGTGATGTTGCCGCTGTCTTCCATGGCTTCGTCTCCGTCACCTCGCATTCCTACGGTGACGAGTGTCTCCCAGCCTTTGGCACGTTCCATTCCGCTTCTCCAGAAGTCCTTCAGACCTTCTTCGTTCTTGACATAATTCCATTCTCCGTGTCCGCGACGCTTCCAGTCCTGCTGGGCGAGGGCCATAGGTTCGTGATGAGACGTTCCCATGACAATGCCCATCTTGTCTGCCAGTATGCCGTTTTCCTTGTCGTCGTCATAGAATGCGCTTCCCCACATGGCAGGCCACATGTAATTGGCTTTCAATCTGAGAAGAAGTTCGAAAACATGCTTGTAGCATCTGCTGTTGATGCCTCCGAACCTGGAGTTGGCCCAGTTCCCGAATGACGGCCACTCGTCGTTGATGAATATTCCTCTGTATGCCACTTTCGGCTCTCCGTCAGTGTATATGCCTTTCTTTATATAGATGTTGTCCTGATGTCTGACCGGCACGTCCATCCACCAGTACCATGGTGATACTCCTATCTGCTTTGACAATTCATATATTCCGTAGATGGCGCCTCTTTTGTCGCTTCCTGCTATTACCAATGCCTTTTCAACCCCGTCCAGAGGCTTGTCTACCACACTGATGATGTATTTCTCGTTCTTTCCTTCCAGAGCCTTTGCATCCAGTCTTCCTGCAGACAGCATCTGTCTGATGAGCGGTGACTTCAAAGAGCCGATGACGATGCATTCCTTCTCTGGGGATGCTATCATTTCAGGAGCGGTTCCGCATACCGCTTCGATGTCCTTTTTCAGGCTTTCTACAGCCATGGTCACGCCTTCGTGGTCACTTGAGTCGTAGTAAATGGCTAGAGGCCTGCTGTTCCTGATCAGAGCGAGGTCCCCCGAGCGCCTGTCGAAAGATACAAATCCTTCTGCTGCATATGAGACGAAAGCCAGCAGGATGCTGAGCATAAGCATGATGGTTCTTTTCATGTGCCTGTCGTTTTTATGTGTTATCACCTGATTTCCGGATTCAAATATATGCAATACCTTCATATGTAACGCGCGTGCGATATAAACAAGTCATCATATGAAATATAAACGATGGTGACTATGATACATATCGTAAGCGTGTGTAATAAAATGGAATGTTCATGATAATCATGCAAAGGCCTCTTGCATTTCTTTCAGATACCTTTGCAGAAGAAAAAATACACGAACGATAATACCATTAAAAGTAAGTGAAATGAAAAAGATTTTGTTGATTGCTGTGTCCCTTCTGATGGGAACAGCGGCATTTGCCCAGAATGCGCCATGGAAGTTCATCACCATGGAAGAGGTGGCACGTCATGGTGGAAACACCGAGTATGATGACGAGACATGCACTGCTTATTTTACAGGAAGTTCTGACAGGTGGATCGACCTTCCCGGAGTGAGCGGTGACCTTAACGGACACACTGACCTTACTCTTAACGTCCTTAAGAGCGAAGTCATTCTCAGCGTATTCGTGCGCTACAAGGATGACGACGGCCAGACAAAGCAGGTGAAGGCTGTCACTTTCTATCGTCAGACCGGCAAGCCTATCAATAAACTTACAGCCCTTAAGGTAGACCTTACCAATGGCGGTGAGATTACAGAAGAAATGCTTGCAAACGTGACAAGCATCCGTGTCGCTATGGCCAAGCCATGCGTGGACAAGGACGAGCCTTGGTCAGTTACTTTCGCAGATTCAACAATCAAATAATAATTTTTAACTTAAATCGACAGTCATGAATACAACAGTTAATTATCAGTCACCAGTTACTGAGTCTTTGAGTCTTGAGGTTGAAGGAGTCATCTGTGCTAGTGGAGATGGTCCGATTGGTTTGCCTATTTTTCCAGGTGATGCTGATCCGGACAATGATGTCCTTTAACGTCTTATGCCCATCTGGTATCCGTGTAAGATATAAATTATATGAAATGTAACAAAATGTAATGCAACGTTTTGTAAAAATCATCATCTTTGCCGCATCTTTTATTGTGCGCTAAAGATATGAAACACAGGAGTTATTTATTTTCTGCGATACTATTTGTAATCTCACTTCATTGCGCATATGCCGATGAGGTGAGATTTTTTGATAACAGTGAGATATCTTCTCATCTGCTGACATCGATATGTCAGGACCATGACGGTTTTGTGTGGGTCGGGACCGAATACGGACTGAACAGGTTCGACGGAATGGTGTTTACCCATTTTTATGCCCATACCCATTCACTTGTCGATAACTACATTCATGATGTGTTCACTGACAAGGATGGTGATGTGCTGGTCATATCTGGTCGCACGCTTCAGATTTATGATGGAAACAATGATGTTTTCAAAACGGTAGCCTTTCCTGAAGGACATGTTCCGGTCCTTTCGGATATCGCCCAACTCCATGATGGACGCATCGTCGTGGCCAATTCCAAGAAAGGCTTGTGGCTTGTCGACAAGGATGCAATGGTTGCGGCTCCATTCACTTCTGCCAATGACCGGATTGGCACTCCGGAGTCTCATAACCTTTTTGTGGATAGCGAGGGGCGTCTGTGGATATGTACCAACAATGACGGTGTATTCGTCTATGATCCCGAGACAGGGCATACCTGCCACATGCAGGCAACGCACAAGCCATATGCATCCAAAGGCGTGACTGGTGTTGTCGAATCTGATGAGGGAGAAATCCTTGTTCTGGGCATGACATCTTTCCTCCGTTTCGATGAGAGAAACAATGCCCTCGAAGAAATATTCTCTTTTTCACCAGCACTTTCAGTCAGACGATTGTACAGGTCCAAGGACGGGACTTTATATACCGGCTCATATGGTAAAGGAGCATATCTGATAGATGTAGAGTCAGGGAAGATTGTGCCTGCTTTTGCTGAACTATACGATGATTTCGGTCTTGGAGGATGCGGCATGTATTCCTTCCTTGATGATGCTGACGGTAACCTTTGGATGGGATTCAATACGCGCGGACTTCTTCTTCTGACGAACTCCGATCAGCCGTTTTCCTATACATCACTGAATGAGGTCAAATCTCCGTCAGATAATTTCCTGACATCGTTTTCAATCCTCGAAGACGGTTGTTTTCTAGTCGGCCAATCCCATGAAGGACTGCATCTCTTTGATCATGAGGAAGGGTACGTGAAGACTTATCTCAAAGGACGTACTCCTGTTGCGGCGAGCCAGGTTTCAGAGGATAAGGTCTGGGTGGGAGATTATTCTCATGGTGCCTGTCTTCTTGACCTCAGTACAGGAAAAGAAAAGTGGCTCCTGAAAGACAGGAGGGTGATGGATTTCACCAGAGATTCCGATGGCAATATATATATGGCTGTATTCAATGGCTCTTTGATCTCATATACTTCTGACGGAGTGCATGAGCGTGTTCTGGGGCGGAAGACGGGAGGAATCACTCTGCATGGACGCTATCTCAATTCGCTTTATACCGATTCTCAGGGATTGATCTGGATAGGACATTATTACGGTTTTGACGTATATGATCCTGTGTCGGATGAAGTCGTCAAGGTCCCTTGTCATGAGCAGTTGAGGAAGGCTGTCGTATATGACATGACCGAAGCGTCAGATGGAATAGTATGGCTTGGAACCAGCAGGGGACTTTTCGGCTATGACCGTAGGGACGGTTCATGGGTTCATAAGTCTGCAGCAGACGGTCTCACCTGTGAGATAATCTGCTCTATCCGGCGGGCCCCGGACTCTTCTCTGTGGCTCAGTACATACCGCGGACTCATTCATTATGATGTGGCAGATGATGAATTCTCGTATTATCTGCGGGGAGACGGTTTGCAGGAGATCTGTTATTCGCGAGGTATATCCGCTCTTGCTTCTGATGGCAGGATATATTTCGGAAACGATATGGGGGTGACTTCGTTCTATCCTGAGGATGTTGCCTCGAACTCCTTTGTCCGTCAGGTGAAGTCTGTGACCCTTATGACAGGCGGACGGACTGTGGATGTTGAAGGTGACAGGATTGTACTTTCACATGATGAGAACACCTTTGCGCTCCGTTTCTCCACAATGGATTTCAGAAATCCCCAGAATCTGTCGTTCGAATACGGTCTTTCCACATCCAAGGACAGCGGCTGGAGAAGAACCCAGATGGGGTATGGAGAGGTCGGCTTCTATAATCTGTCATACGGTGAACATGTCCTCAGGGTCAGGTCTGTATATAATGAGTCACGGTCGGAAACTAAGGAAATCACCATAAGGATTTCTGCGCCATGGTATCTGACCTTGCCGGCAAAGATTCTGTATGTAGTGCTGGTGATACTTTTCGGCATTTTCTGCTGGCTGTCATGGAAGCACAGGAAACTGGCAGAGATGAATGAGGAGAAGATACGCTTGTTCATAGACATAAGCCATGAGATACGTTCGCCTCTGACGCTGATAAAGAGCCCGTTGGAGACTTTGATGAAAGAGAATCATGACGAAAAGACTGTCCATGCCCTGAAAACAATCCGCAGGAATACCGACAGGCTCCTTCACCTTGTCAATCAGATATTGAGCATAAGGAAGATCGAGAAGGGGCAGATGCAGATGCATTATGCCGAAACCGAAATACTGGGCTTTGTCAGAGATTATGTGCAGGATTATGAGTATATCGCTGACAAGAGAAAGATTTCCTTGACCGTTTTCGGTCCGTTGGAACCTGTGATGTGCTGGATAGACAGGGAGCAGTTCGGCAAGGTGATCAGCAACCTTGTGTTCAATGCCTTGAAGTATGTAGATGATGGGGGCGTGGTCGAGGTCTCTGTCCAGGAGGCAGGCCGGATGCTTGAAATCGAAGTGTGCGACAATGGAAAAGGAATTGATGAAAAGGAACTCAAGCATGTGTTCGAGCGCTTTTATCAGGTGTCTTCGGGTTCGTCCCAGTCTAAGTTGGGCTTCGGTATCGGCCTTAATCTGTCAAGTCATCTTGTACGCCTTCACGGGGGCAATATCGTGGCACGCAACCGTTCAGGGCAGAGTGGTTCGGAATTTACGGTACGCATACCTTTGGGGAATGCTCATCTCCCTTCTGACTGTCTTGTAGGGCCGGACTATTATGTGCGCAGCAAGGATGATTTCAAGTCGGAAACGCTTCCAGATGGGTCACGGGAGCCACGTCCTGCGGTATCAAGGCGACGGACCGATTTCAAGGTGGCAGTGGTGGATGATGACGAGGATATCCGTAATTTCCTGAAGGATGAACTTTCCAAGTCATACTATGTGTCCGTCTATCCTGACGGACGTCAGGCTCTTGAGGCAGTATCCGAAAATCCGCCTGATCTGGTCATTTCCGATATCACTATGCCTGACATGGATGGATTCACTCTGCTCAAGAGGATGAAGAACAACACAACGACGAGTCATGTACCGGTAATCCTGCTTACCACCAAGGTGGAGCACAAGTCGCGCCTTGAAGGATTCGGATATGGGGCGGATGCGTATATCGACAAGCCGTTCAGCATAGATGAACTTCAGTCCGTCGCGGCTTCCCTTATCGGAAACAGGGTCAGGATGAGGGCCAAGATAAGCGGAGTCCAGGAGCAGAAGGGAGTGGTCAAGCCTATCGAGATGAAAGGGAACGACGCTGCCTTGATGGAGAAGATCATGGCCTGCATAAACCGTCGCCTCTGTGACAGCGATTTCAATGTCGAGGCTCTGGCAGATGAGGTGGGGCTTAGCAGGGTGCAGTTGCACAGGCGTATAAAGGATATCACGGGCATTACGGTCGGCGAGTTCCTCAGGAATCTCAGAATGAAGCAGGCTGCTGAACTTCTTGCCAAAGGAGATGTGACAGTCTCACAAGTCACCTATGCTGTCGGGATGTCCAATCCTACCCATTTCACTACTGCGTTCAAGAAGTATTACGGAGTCACTCCTACCGAGTATCTGAACAAGCACAGGCAATAATTCCGAGGTGTTACAAAAACATATGCACATGTAACATTACGATTCGCAAATATGTCATGTAAGTCTTAGTTTTGTCGCGACTAATGACCAAGTAACAAAACGAATCGTAATGAAAGGATGTTTCAATCGGCTTCTGCTTCTGTTTGCGCTTGTGCTTCTGCCTTTTGTGTCATATGCTGACGGTTTCATTTCAGTCAGCGGCCGTGTGACGGATGAACACGGAGAACCTCTGGCAGGATGTGCTGTCATAATGAAGGATAGTCAGGTGGCGACGATAACCGATGTTGACGGACGGTATTCAATCGAAGTTCCAGAAAATGCGGAACTGGTGTTCAGTTATATCGGTTTCAAGACACTTACAATCAAGGCAAAGGACGCGTCTTCAGTCGTGATGAAGATGGATTCGTTCATGCTGGAGGAAGTCGTGGCCATCGGCTACGGCTCCATGAAGCGAAGCGACATCACCGGATCGGTGGTGTCTGTAAAAGCAGATGACATGCAGCAGAGCAGTGGTGTGACCATGGACCAGATGCTGCAGGGAAAGGCTGCGGGTGTACAACTTACCGGAAACAGTGGCGCTGCGGGAGCGAGTACGAGTATCCAGATCCGCGGTGTCAACTCCCTGAGTTCGACAAACGAGCCTGTATATGTCATAGACGGTTCCATCGTCAGGAGCGAAGCGGGTGCGGATACCTTCTCCAATCCTCTTTCGGATCTGAATCCCAATGACGTTGAAAGCATAGAGATTCTCAAGGACGCCTCTGCGACCGCAATCTACGGAGCGCAGGCTGCTAACGGAGTCATCATCGTCAATATGAAGAAGGGTATCGAAGGCTCTCCGAGGGTCACTTTCAAGGTGACGGGAGGGGTGGATATGCTTGCCAGGAAACTGGATGTCATGGACCTCGGCCAGTTGGCGGCGTGGGTGAAGGAGGTGAATGACCAGAAGACGACCGACTATTTTGCAAGTCCTTCGACTCTCGGCAAGGGAACCGACTGGCAGAGCGCTCTTTTCCGTGAAGCCGTCAAGCAGGAATACAATGTGTCTGTAAGAGGCGGAACGAAAAGCATCAAGTACAGTCTCTCCGGAGGGTATGTGAACCAGCAGGGTATCGTCATCAACAACGACTTCAGCAGGTTCACTGCAAGAGCATCCATGGATATCAAGGCCTATAAGTGGCTCGACCTCGGATTTACACTCAATCTCGCCCAGACGGACAGGAATACCGGAATGTCCCAGTGGGGAGTCGTAGAGAATGCGCTCGGCCAGACTCCGAATATCCCGGTCAAGAATGCTGACGGCACATGGGGCAAGTCCGGCTACAACAGCGAGACACGTTCGTGGCAGCCGAATCCGGTCGCAATCGCGTCTGTGACTACAAGGCTCAACAAGGTCAACAGTACCAGAGCCAACATATATGCCGTCATTAAGCCATGGAAATGGCTGGACTGGAGGACCGAAGGTACATATGACGTCAATACCGACAATTACAGATACCTCCTCCCGTCGTACGATTTCGGAGGTACCATCAGGGAATATGCCACCCATGAGTCTTCCAAGACATTCAATCAGTATCTGTCCATGAAGTCAGTGGCTACCGGAAAATGGAAGAAGAAGGGGCATGATATCTCCGTCATGGCAGGAGTCGAACTCAACAGCCGTTACAGGGACTATATCTATGGCCAGCGTCTTGGAGGCAGTGATACCAATATGTCGCTTTCGGGTGGAGAATCCAGCAGAGCCCATACCGAGGGATGGACTACCACACAGAGATTCTTCAGTTATTTCGGACGACTCACCTATAACTATCGGGGCCGCTACATGCTTACAGCCACTGTCAGGCGTGACGGAAGTTCGCTCTTCGAGAAAGACTGCAGATGGGGAACTTTCCCTTCCGCTGCTGTCGCATGGAGGATTTCAGAGGAACCGTTCTGGGGTGCGGCAGCCGAGGTCATCAACTCGATGAAGTTCAGGGCCGGCTTCGGACTTGTCGGAAACGCAAATCTTGCCGACAACAGTTATCAGCCTAACTTCGTCAATCTGGAGTCTCCTTTCGGTACAAGTTACAAGACCGAGAACATGCCTAATTACAGCGGCCTGACATGGGAGAAGACTCATTCTTGGAATGTCGGACTTGACATGAACTTCCTTGACAACCGTCTGGAATTCATATTCGATGCTTTCCGGAAAGACACGCGTGACCTTCTTCTACAGACCGCCCAGCCGTACTATACAGGATCATCCATCACCGGAGGTACGACACCTCAGTGGGCAAATGTCGGAAGCATGACCAATCGCGGACTCGAGTTCACCCTCAATGCCCATATCGTCGACAGAAGCAAGTTCAAATGGAAGACATCCCTCACCGCTTCGATCATAGAGAACAAGATCACGGCATTGAACAGTGAGACCGGCTTCATTGACAAGTCCCTGAGTTTCTCTACATGGACAGAGACCGTGACAAGGACAGCCGTCGGATATGGCGTGAGCCAATATTACGGCTATCAGGTGCTTGGCAGGATAAATTCCGCTGCCGATTTCCTGCGCAATAATGGAGACGGCACCAGCACAGTCATAGCCGCGACTCCGAACTATCGCGTCGGAACCGTCATCAGCAATGCAGACGCTTCCGCTCTCAAGACTTCGGTCGGCGACCTTCTATATAATGACAGGAATAACGACGGACTCATCGACTCTGATGACATGACCTATCTCGGAAATGGCCTTCCATGGGGAACTTTCGGCTGGAACAACACCTTCACCATGAAGAACCTCTCCCTCTCCGTTTTCCTGTACGGAAGCGTCGGCAACAAGGTCTTCAACTGGACGAGACGCAGGATGGATGAGCCTTCGATGATCGGCGGTGCTGCATCGAACAAGTTTACCAGGGTGAGCAATTATGCCAGATGGTGCTATCTTGACGGCAATCCGGGAAACGATGATATATGGAATGTTTATGTGTCTCCTGATGCCGACCCGCTCATTCCGAGAATAGACAATCAGCACGGCAATTTCAACAGCCGCGTAAGCGACAGATACGTCGAAGATGCAAGTTACATCAGGATAAAGAACGTCGTTCTGAGTTATTCCTTCCCGAAGAGGATGATAAAGAAGCTCAGACTGCAGAAACTTGTCCTTACTGCAAATGTCCAGAATGTGTTCACCTTCAGCAACTATACGGGATATGACCCTGAGGTCGGAAGTCAGAACGGCCAGTTCTCGATGTCGGGTCAGGGCATGCTGATGTATGGTGTGGATACCGGCAAGATTCCGACACCTCGTTCGTTTGTACTGGGACTTGAAGTGACTTTTTAAATGTTTGCGAACATGATGAATATAAAAACCATAATACCTGTCATTGCAGCGCTGTTAATGTCTGCATCATGCGGTTCCTTCCTTGATACCGTCAACGAGAAGTCGGTACATGCCCATCAGGAACTTACCACATATGATGCACTCTGTGCCACGACAGCCAATCTGTACACGTCGCCGTGGTATTTCTTCCATAAGCAGCGCTTTCTTCAGTTAGGTGATGCCAGATCCAACAATCTGTACATCTCGGCAACCGAAAGCAATGATTACAACTCCTTGGCGACCTTCAACGAAAAGAAGGAGAATGCATCCATGACTCATGCCTGGGGCAGTCTTTACAATGTGATAGTCCAGGCATCATATGTCGTCGAAGACTATGCTCCCTATTGCGTCGCCAACGGTGTCTGTACTCAGGAACAGGCAAATGTGTGTCTGGCGGAAGCCAGATTCATGAGGGCGCTGGCTTATTGGTTCCTTGCCATCTATTGGCATGACGTCCCTATTGTGGACAATGCAGCGACAGTCAGTGTCCTGGCACATGCGAACCGTTTCGAAGATGTGCTCCAGTATGCGGTCTGTGAGGCGGAGTTTGCCTTGAAATGGCTTCCTGATGCTCCATATCAGACAGGACGTCTGTCCAAGGTCAGTGCAATGGGACTGCTGTCCAGGCTGTATCTGACTGCCGGTTCATATGCTCAGGGTGGCCATTTCACCACGGAATTCATTGAGCGCGTCCTTGATGTGTACTATGCTGATGACTTCGACTATCAGTCTGCCTCTTCCCTTGACGAGTTCTATCATGTCAAGGCCATAGATGCTTCACGCAATGCGATAGCGGCAGCCCAGGCCTCAGGCTACGGCCTGATGGAGGACTACGAACAGATATTCCGTGTCCAGAACAACAATTGCAAGGAAGTCCTTTTTGCACTCCAGTTCGTGTCAGGAAACACTTCCACAGGACTTGGTAACGACCTTCAGGAATACATCTGCTATGACAAGTGCATGGATAACAACTATGGTCAGGCTTATTCGACATGGGCAAGTTATGACTTTGCGATGGTATCCATAATGCGTGGCGGGCTCAGCCGCAACAGAGGAAATATCTTTGCAAACGGTATGACTTACGACTATCTCTTCCATGAGAATGACAATTATTCAAGAAAAGGAGAGATATGGAAGGTCGAATTCGATGAGAAGGGTAATGTCTTCCTTCCGGTAAAGAAGCATGTGGTGGGAGGCCCGATGGCTACAGGCAGTCAGGCTTTCAAAGGAAGTTCCGGTTTCAATACTCCTATGCTCCGCATGAGTGAGGTGTATCTGAATCTGACAGAGGCGCTCATGGCTTACAGAGGCGTGGAAGAAACGACCGATCCTGTCATTCTCGAGGGTGTGAATGCGGTACGTCGTCGTGCGCACAAGTATGAGATAGAGAACGGAACCTACAGGGGTGATTACGGTCAGACCGGAGTCTTCAATCTTGATTCACTCCTTCAGGAACGACGTCTGGAGTTCTTCATGGAAGGATTGTACTGGTCGGATATGGTACGGCGTTCATACAAAGGTGAAAAGCATCTGAAACGTATGCTCGATTACGCCAACAACAGACTCATAGAGACGGAAGGTGATCCGCTCATGGGCTCATACCGTCTCCATAAATACAAGTACAAGTCAGGTGACAACGATAAAGAACTTGGATCGGTGATCCTTTCCCAGAAGAACGGACAATATCAGATATCGAGGCAGAGTTGCGAATGCGTCCATAATGTCCCTGCGGGAAGTTACTGCCACAACGATGTCTTCGGTGAAGAGGACAACCTCTGGTCAATGATATACCCTCCGGCAGAGTCCACCAAGGATCCGTATCTTCTCGATGCTCCGGTGGCATACGATTTCAGTGAAATAATCAGCAACAGGTCAGATTACCATGAATAAGATCATAAAACCTACGTTATTGGCTTTGATGATGCTCATGCTTGCATCATGTCAGGAAGAATCCGCTCCGAAGATAGATCAGGTGTGGATAAACATGACGACCTTCCCTATAGGTGAAGTCGAGTGCGCATATCCGGACCAGACACTGTGCCTGTACGGTAGCGGCTTCACTGGCCTTCAGGAGATTGTCGTCAACGGTACACGTATCGATGTCAGTTCGACACTGGTCTACGACACTGACAGAAACATAACCTTCCTTTTACCGGAAGATGTCAATGTCTCGGAGAGTCCTGACAACATGTATATCAAGGTGATCACATCAGCCGGTGAATGTGCGTATTCGCCCTTCCTTATAAAGCCGGTATCCCAGCAGCCGTCGATCGTTTCCGTATCGTCGTATATTCTGGTACCCGGCAGTGTCCTTGTGATAAAGGGACAGAATCTGGATGGGACCAAGGAAGTGTATCTGCCTGCAGCATACGGTGAAATGGCGCTTTGCTCCTTTTCCGAAGAGCATCAAAATGATGCAGTGAGCCTCTATGTCACAGTGCCGGACGGGGTGAGTTTCGCTACCGGCCAGATCATGGTCGTCATGGATAAGCGGAATGAAGCCTGCGGCTATGCATATACCGAGGCGGTGTACAGTGAAATATATGACTTCATCAATTAAGGTATGAGAAAGACTATATGCATATTCATTGCATCTGCGCTGATGATTTCATGCGAAGGGCAGTTGCAGGTGCCGGTACTCGGGCAGAAGGAGGAATTGAAGGTGCCTGCAGGAGTGACGCTTGAGCCTTCAAGACTCTTCGGAGTGTGGACTGCTGAAATGTCCTGTGGAGATACGAATGACAGTTATTTCGAACAGTCCTACCGTATGGAGTTTCAGGATGTGAATGATGCTGAGGCAGTATTCTCACATTGGTTCACTGACGGAGCGAGTGAGGTGGCGGACTCCCTTCATAATATAGGATTCACTTATGAATTCAATGATACGGAAGTTTCACTGAAGCCGAAGGCTGCATATGCGGCGGTCGGGGTGTCTCCGATGCGTGGCATATACATAGGCAATGACAGGATGCTCCTTCTCTCCGAGACCTTGAGCGGCATGGACAGTATCTGCACCTTGACCAGAACCGGAGATCCTGCCCCTGCGATAACGGGCGTCGACAGGACACTTCCGAGACCGGGGGACGTGGTGACTATCACCGGACGTAACCTGCAGTTTGTAGACCATGTCTATCTGCCGGGGCAGGATGGTGAGATTGAAGTGAAGGAAGTGATACCTGGATCCAAGGAGATGAAGATCGTCATTCCTGATGCGGAATTCGCTCCAGGTTCCATCAGATGCCTGTCCACTTCAGCACATGAGAGTTGCTATTCGCCTGCCTATATGTTCTGTCATGACTGCGTGTTCTTCCATAATTTCATTTCCAGCGGTTTTTCAGCACCATACAAGGGCTCTGAATTCGAGTATACGATCAATTCCATGGGATCCTTGAAGAGCAATGTTGCGAATCTGGCTTCTGCTGCTCTTCTTGAAGGACATTCCCTCTTCGGTCTTGAAGAAACAAGCCATCCTGACTCGCTGCTCAGTTTCTTCGGTACTGCTCCTGTGAAATGGGAGATCGCTACCGGTACAGATGACAAGGACGGATACCTGAGGTTCAGTACGTCAGACCGTTTCCAGCATGTGCTTGACAATTGCAACGGTGTGCTGACATCGCGTACTCCATGTGCGGATGTGGCCATCCAGATGGACATCCATGTCATGAGCAACGGTGTCCCGGAATGGAATACCGGTTATCTCTCGTATCGTCTGAACAAGGATCAGAACTCTCTTTCAAGTTCCATGCTGGCTAATGTGGCAATGTGGGAAAAGGGGAGTCCGATGTCTTTCGCTGACGGATGGAAGACCATCACCATCCCTCTTGAATACTTTGCCGTGACTTCTGAAAATGCCTCCATGTCCACCTTGGGAGGCCTGATATCTTCTTTGAAGTCGAGCAATCTTCAGACACTTCTGACTCTCGTGAACTATCCTATGGATTCGATGCATCCTGCACAGGAACTGTCTGAGTTTCAGTTCAATATTGCCGATATAAGGCTTGTTCCTTACAAGACGCCGTCAAATACAAAATACTGATAAGTCAATATTAACCATTTATTATAACCATTATGAAAAAGAACCATGTTTTTTTTAGTGCAATCCTTGGAGTTGCGATGCTTCTGGGATCTGCAGCATGTACAAAGGATGCTGTCAATGATGCTGAGTCTGACGGCAGGATGACATTCGCTAGCGATGTCCTTTCCACAAAAACTACAGATATGACTGTTCAGGCGACACAGATTGCTGCCGGAGTCAAGGTCGGAGTCTTTGTTGAAGGCAACTATGCAAACTCTGTCCTTATTGCTGACGGACAAGGTGATTTCACTGCACAGGAAGAAATGTATTGGCCTGAGGAAGCGGTAAATATCTATGCATATGCTCCATATGATGCGGAATGGTCGGATATTTCTTCAGAAGTGGCATTCACTGTCGCTGCAGATCAGAGCGCAGATGAAGGATACCTTGCAAGTGACCTTCTTGCAGGTGCTCCTGAGACTAATCCTGTGTCACCGACCTCGGAAAAAGTGACCCTTAAGTTTGCTCACAAACTTGCCAAACTAAATGTGATGGTAGTCAATAACAATGAAGGAATAGACCTTAAAGGTGCATCTCTGAGCGTCCTCAATGTCCTCCCGACCGTGTCTGTAGACGTGAAGACAGGAGAACTCTCAGAAGCGGCCGGTACCGCCATCAATGTAAAGATGGCTGCTTTTGCTGCTGATGCCACTGAGTTCCAGGCTAGTGCAGTCATTGTCCCTCAGGTTGTTGCAGCAGGAAACTTCGTTCAGATCGTGACATCTGACAACAGGGTGCTCAATGCCGCTCTCAAGTCTGACGTCACTTTTGCCGGCAATAAGAAATATACCTATACTGTAAAGATCAGCGGAAGCGGATCGGAGGATGTGGAAGTGGATCTGGTGCTCGGAAGCGAACTCTCCGATTGGGAAGACGGAAACACAGACCTTGAAGGCGATGCAGAGGAAGTGATCTCTTATGAAGTAGGTGATTATGTGCTTGCTGACGGAACCTTCCTCAAGGCCGCAGAGGTCGCTACTGCTTCAGATGAAGTAAAGGCAAATGTTGCCGGTGTGATTTTCAGTACAGAAGTCAGCGAGACTGATGCTGCAGCCGGATATGCGGGTTATGCCATGTCGGTATGGGGCAGAAAAGGCTCGCAGACCTGGTCTTCCGCTCCGGATCAGGTGCTTGTCGGGGAAGGGGTTTCAACGACTTCTGCCGCATTTGCAGATCTTGACGGTCTTGCATTCGCTTCACTTGTAAAGGCTGCGGATCCGGAATATTCATACTATACTGCATTCAATTTTACAAATTATTCGTCTCAGAAGAAGGCCCTTACAGGTGCCAACCTCAGCGGATGGTATGTGCCTGCTCTGGGACAGATGGCATTGATCCTGAATAATCTTGCCGGTGCAACTATAGATCTTTCTGCCGACTATGAACTCACTGGCGGTGGAGAATGTTCTGCTGAACTTGCTGATGTTGCAGGCACTTTGAATTCGTATGTTACGGCGGTCAATGATGAGTCATATGCTGATTTCAGCACCTCAGATCAGTTCTTTGCTGCGGCGACAGAGCGCGATGCCACCATGATCTGGGGAATCAAACTTACCTCAACAGGCTACGTGATAGCATCAAAGGCATCGAAAGGAAACGGCGGCCGCAACATCATCCCTGTCTTCGCATATAAACTCCCTGTAGAATAATCGGACGATGACCAAAGGAAAACTGTCAGGATCAATTTACAGGTGGCTGCTCATTGCGGCTGCCACCTGTATTGCTCTTTCTTGCTCGTCCAAACATCTGGATGATGGCGATGATGCGTCAGACCGTCTTCCGCTGATTCTGATGGTAGACTCCGGGACTGGGGTGTCACCTATGGAGGTAGGAACAACTGTCGGTGTGTTCTTCATGTCGAAAGGTAGTGGCGAAGCATTCAGGACAAACGAAATGCTCATTGTCGATCATGACGGAATGCTTATGCAGGGCCGTGATACCGTAGTGCCTTTGAATACCGGGCAATATGACTTCTTTGCATACAGCCCCTACAGCAGCGGATGGGACGAAGTTGCTGATGCTGTTGTCGAATACGATGTGGAGCCGGACCAGACTTCTTCGCTTCACTATCAAGCCAGTGACCTGATGTTGTCCTATATGATAGAGAGGAAGGACGATCATGACGAGGCTGTGTTCAGGCATGTGATGGCAAAGATCCTGGTGCATATCACTGACAAGACCGGTACTTTTGACATGCGTTTCGCATCCGCTCTCCTTAGAGATATGAAACTTAGATCCTATATCTATATGGGTGAAGGAACCTGCCGCACAGATGAGTCCGTTATTTCTGATGTTGAATGCAGACCCCTTGAATGTATGGACCGCAGGGCATCATTTGCTGCAGTCGTGCCGCCTCAGGATGTCGTTGCAGGAAGGCTTGACATGATTATCGGTATCGGTGACAATTCTTACGACTTTGCTGTTCCATATATGGACATGCTGACCGGGGGCAAGGTTCATGTCTTCAACCTGCGCATGACCGATAGGGGACTTGAATTGGAAGATACGCAGGTGAATGATTGGGAAGATGCAGGAGGCGGCAATATGAATGTTGCATTTCAATGAAAGTTCAATTAAATTTGAAACTTCATTAGATGTGCGTCAGATGAACAGCGTTCAGACCAATTCCGCGATTTCGGTCGACTGTGTGATCTTCGGATTTGACGGAGCCGATCTTAAGGTCCTTCTTGTCAGGAGAAGGACCTATGATCCTCTTTATCACGATATGGAACTGAAACTGCCTGGGGCTATGATCCGTGAGAACGAGACCTTGCCTCAGGCGGCTTCGCGTGTATTGGAGGCCAGTACCGGACTGAAAGGGATCTATCTGAAGCAGACTTCCATCTTTTCGGACCCATATAGAGTCGATGAGGAGGAGTTGCGTTGGATCTGTAACTATCACGGAATCGATACCGACAGGGTAGTGACCGTCGGTTACTATGCTCTGGTCAAACTGGACAGGGGCATGCTGAGTTACACGACAGCACAAGGCGCAGAATGGAAGAATGTCGATGATGTCAAGAACCTCATCATGGACCATATGGATATCCTGTCGGATGCACTTACGGTCCTTCAGAAAGAGATACTTCTCTCGTCGATTGCATTTCAACTTCTTCCTAAGAAATTTACTGTAAGACAGTTGCAGAATCTTCTGGAGGCTGTTTTCGGGGTGGAGATAGACAACAGGAATTTCCGCAAGAAACTGTTTGCTTCCGGTATCCTCATAGAGACCGATGAGATGGAAAAACATGTGAATCATAAGCCTGCACGTCTGTATATGCTTAATAAGACAGCCTTTGCGGCCAAGGAGAAGGCCCGCAAGGTGCAGATTCTTCCGTCCTGGCTCTGACAGGAGGTGGATATTGTATTTTTCTTTATGTGAATTAAATTTTTAATACACTAAGTATCAAAAGAATGATATGATACTTAGCGTATTTTTGGTACAAAGTTTTCAATCCATCGTATCTTTTATTAAATTTGCAAAGATGTAAATGATTGCATCGGATAACTACTAAAACTAACAACATGTATCTATTAGGTTACGATATCGGAAGTTCGTCTGTAAAGGCGAGCCTCGTCGACGCCCAGACTGGAAAATGTGTCAGCACGGCGTTCTATCCAAAATCTGAAGCCGCCATCATCGCTGTAAAGCCCGGCTGGGCAGAGCAGGAACCGTCTTCATGGTGGGAAAACCTCAAACTCGCAACATCGGCCATAATGTCCGAGTCGGGCGCTGACCCTAAGGACATCAAGGCTATCGGCATTTCATATCAGATGCACGGTCTCGTGTGTGTGGACAAGGACAAGAATGTCCTCAGACCGTCCATCATATGGTGTGATTCTCGTGCTGTGCCTTACGGACAGAAGGCATTCGACGAACTCGGACATGAGCAGTGCCTCTCGCATCTCCTTAACTCTCCGGGCAACTTCACCGCGTCGAAACTTGCGTGGGTGAAGGAGAACGAGCCGGA
This sequence comes from Bacteroidales bacterium, assembly GCA_017471965.1. GTDB lineage: Bacteria > Bacteroidota > Bacteroidia > Bacteroidales > UBA932 > Cryptobacteroides. The sequence continues at coordinate 1,454 of JAFURF010000083.1, read as the reverse complement.
ACTCTATGCAAAGATCTATAAGATAATGCTTCCGGGCGACTATATCGCCATGAAACTGACAGGCGAGATATGCACTACCATATCAGGACTTTCTGAAGGAATGATGTGGGATTTCTCTGAGGGAAGGACCGCGAAGATGCTTCTCGACTATTACGGCATCGACGAATCCCTCATCCCGGAGATCCGTCCTACCTTCGCGGAGCAGGGCAGGGTTACTGAGGCTGCTGCTGCAGAACTCGGACTTGCTGCCGGTATCCCTGTCACCTACCGTGCAGGCGACCAGCCTAACAACGCCCTTTCGCTCAATGTCTTCAATCCTGGAGAAATTGCGTCTACAGCAGGTACTTCAGGAGTCGTTTACGGAGTCCTTGGCGATGTGAATTACGACCCTAAGTCACGTGTGAACACTTTCGCACATGTCAATCATACTGCAGAACAGACCCGACTCGGCGTCCTTCTCTGCATCAACGGAACAGGTATCCTGAACTCATGGATGAAGCGCAACGTGGCGCCTGAAGGCATTTCTTATGCCGAGATGAACGACCTGGCCGCAACCGCACCGATCGGAAGTGCCGGCGTGAGCATCATGCCTTTCGGAAACGGTGCAGAGCGTATGCTCGAGAACAGGGAAGTAGGAAGTTCGATCCACGGAGTGAACTTCAATGTCCACGGAAAGGCTCATCTCCTTCGTGCAGCACAGGAGGGCATCGTCTTCTCGTTCAAGTACGGTATCGACATCATGGAGCAGATGGGCATGTCTGTAAAGAAGATCCATGCAGGTCATGCGAACATGTTCCTTAGTCCTATCTTCCGTGAGACCCTCGCAGGAGTTACCGGTGCCGTCATCGAACTTTATGACACAGACGGCTCTGTCGGTGCGGCAAAGGGTGCAGGAATCGGTGCAGGAGTCTACAAGGACAACAACGAGGCGTTCTCTACCCTTGAGAAACTCGCTGTCATCGAACCTGCAGATACTCAGGCATATACTGACGCTTATCAGATCTGGAAGAACAGGATGGCATAACCCTCCCGTCATTCTGAGGAGCGAAGCGACGTGAGAATCTTAACAATATAATAATAACAACACTAAACATTATAAATTATGGCAACAAAAGAATTTTTCCCTGGCATCGGTAAGATCCAGTTCGAAGGCAAGGAGAGCAGAAACCCTATGGCTTTCCGTTATTATGATGCAAACAAGGTAGTCCTCGGCAAGACAATGGCTGAGTGGCTCAAGTTCTCTATGGCTTGGTGGCACACACTCTGCGCTGAGGGTGCTGACCAGTTCGGTGGAGGAACAAAGACCTTCCCTTGGAACGGTGCTGCATGCCCTGTACAGGCAGCGAAGGATAAGGTTGATGCAGGTTTCGAGTTCATGCAGAAGATGGGCATCGAGTACTATTGCTTCCACGATGTTGACCTCGTCGACGAGGGCGCTAATGTCGAGGAGTATT
>JAFURF010000082.1 GCA_017471965.1 Bacteroidales bacterium | reverse complement strand
TTTCCTGTGAACATAGACTGACAGATAAGATGGTCTGTCCAAAGTTACGATTCAAGTCGTGTACAAGAAAATACCTTTATAATTAACTAAAAATAAAACAATTATAAACTTTTAACAATCCCTTAACGGGACACTAGTGATGCAGAATATGAAGGATTTCGGACTGTACGGAAACAAGATGATAGTACTCTATTCAGGAACAGACGGTCTTTATGAACTGGCATCATCTTCAGTGGAAAAGGATAAGGAACTCTATTACGAACTCGGAGAGTTCATCACCGGAGCAAAACATTAATGTATAATAAACAGACTAACATATGAACAAGTTATTCACATATGCTTTTCTAGCACTTGCCGCATTGGTGGCAGCCTCATGCGCAGGATGGTTGGCAGACGGTCCGGTAAATGAGTTACCTAAGGTCTCTCTGTCATTCACGGGTTATCCTGACGGAAGCATAGAAAGCAAGACTACGCTGAACAATGATTTCAGCGTAAGGTGGAGTACATCCGACCACATCACTGTATTCAGCGGTACAGGTGCGGGAACGACATTCTCAGATGTCACCGTATCTGATGACGGAAAAGTGGCCACATTTGCCGGCAGTGCCCAGTGGTCTCCGGAATATTATGCTCTGTATCCTGCTCAGACAGGAGCGACCTTGAATTCCGACGGTACCATCACTGCGACTCTTCCTACTGTCCAGACTGCTGTTAACGGCACTTTCGGCAACGGAATGAACCTTTCTGTATCGGTATCTGACGAGGATAATCTGTATTTCCGCAATGTGGGTGCTATAATGGGCATTACTCTTCCGACTTCCTGGGGAAGTTATCTGAAGATCGAAAGCCTCAATCCTGAAGTGAAGATGTCCGGAAAAGCGAAGATAAAGTTCGTTGACGGTCTGCCTGTAGCGGAACCGACTGCAGAGGCTGTGAATTATGTCGAATTTACGAGCCTGTCAGGTTTGTCGGCAAACAATGTCCTTTACTTTGTGGTCTTCCCGGGAAATTACGATGCCGGTTTCAAGATAACCGTGCATAACAGCGGCAAGACAGCCAAGTACATCGTGAGCAAGGGAACGCCTCTTGAAATCGACAGAAATGACAATATCCTTATGTTCCCTCAACTTCCTGCATGGGGCAACCCTGGTTGCTTCCAGTGGAATGCTGCATGGGAAGTGTCTTCAATCACTCCTTCACAGACATCTCTTACCGGAGTCTCATTGTCATGGGAATGTACTTCCGCCGCTGACCAGACTGCAGGATACAATGTGTATATGCGCGATGCCGGAGCGACCGGTAACGGTACTCTTGTAAAGACGATAAGCGGCAAGGCCAACACAAGTTGTGAACTGACGGGACTGACGCAAGGCAAGACCTATGACTTCGGTGTGCAGACCGAAGGCGGAAGTTTCAAGGACTCGGAAATCGTCTGGTATGAGGATTTCAAAGTGAGTGCCGACATACCTGTCATCTCGTTTACCGCAGATCCAATCAAGAATTTCAACTTCATAGCGTTCAGTTATAACGTGGAGAATTCTGCAATGGAATATCCTGACCATGGAATATGTTTCAGTACAGATCATGTTCCGACTGTTGAAGATACGAAGCAGAAGGGGCAGACCTTTGAGACTTCAGGGACGAGAACAGGATTCCAGGTCATTCCGAATGCGATTCTTGATCAAGGCAAGACATATAAATTCCGCGCATATATATACGACCACCTGACTTCGCAGTATTATTACAGTGATGTGGTTGAGGCTGCACTCGATGGGGAACCGGGAATCATACCTGTCACAAAGACCGATGTGACCCCTTCAGGAATCTCATCTGCCATAAAGGTGTACTCCTTTACTGCTACCGGCGGCGCAGGGCAGACCATCAAGGGACATTATGCAGTTGCAGACTGCTCAAGCAGCAGTGATGTTGAATTCAGGGTGCTGAATCCAGGCTCCACGAAGTTGATAACAACTCAAGATGACGAGTCTGGATGTCAGGTGCTTGTAAACGGCACCATCTTCGGAACCAATCACAACCTTGGAGTGGTGATCCAGAACAGTGTCCAGACTCAGACATATATAGAAGAATTGGGCATATATTGGGGTGAGGTTGACAGTGATTATCAGACCATTACACGAGCAATCTTCGGAGTGGATGCTACAGGAAAGCCTTCGACATGCTGGGTGTCAAGACCGGATGGATCAAATACATATTATTACAATCGTCCGATCCCTGCAATGGCCGGAACACATCCATATCCTTTGGCAAGTGAGACTTTCCCTGATGCTCCGAAATCATGGAGCCCTAAGGAAGCCTTGAGTTGCGGACCTATGCTGGTATATGATGGAAAGGTTATGGTGTCTTCATCGTATTCGTCAACATATGCCAGTTATTACAACAATTATGAAATCTGGGGATGGAAATCAAATAACATATATGCCTCGACCCGTGCAAGAACTGCGGTGGGTTATATGAATGACGGAAAGATCGTCCTTCTTGTCTGCGATGAAGCAGGTGGAAGTGGTGGAGCGAAACTTCCGGATGTCGCCAGAATAATGCAGGGTCTGGGATGCGTGTCTGCCATGAATCTGGATGGAGGCGGATCAAGTGCCATGAGCGTGAACGGAAGTGTGATAAACAACTGGTCTTCGACATCCCGTGCAGTAAGAGCCACCTGCGGTTTCTTTGCTAAATAAAAAGACAATATCATATGAAGAAGATTATTTACATCTTGGCCGTTGCCGCCTTGACGGCAGCCTCATGCGCCGAGAAGGCAGAGGGTGACAATGCGTCATCGAAACTTGCCGACGCCACCGACCTCGTGGCCGAGCAGACGGACCTTACGACCGTCAGACTGACATGGACTGACAATGCCCGGGGCGAGACAGGCTACAGGGTGTTCCTCCGCAAGGAAGGGGACTCTTATTATGTCCAGCCTCTGGATCAGATCGCTGCCGACAGCAAGTCATACACATTCACGGACCTGACTCCTGGAAAGGTCTATGATTTCGGGGTACAGGCTCTTTCTGAAGACATGAAACTGCATTCGGAAATCGTGTACTGCAATGATTTCAAGGTGGTGGATTATGAGAAGATGCCGCAGATGGCAGAGGTGGTCTCTACCTATGCATATCTTGCCGTTGCGTACAGTTACGATTCAGCAAAGATATCCGGAACCAATCCTGAACATGGATTGTGTTTCAGCGCAGAAGGTGTGCCTACTGTGGATGACATAAAGGTTGCAGGACCGGATTTCCCTTCAGGAAAGACTTCCCTGACCCATATAGTGCCGAATGCCGTGCTTGATGCCGACAAGGAATATCAGGCATGCGTGTACATAAAGGACGGAGACGAATATGTCTATAGTGCTCCGCAGAAGATAAGACTTGCCGCACAGCCGGAAGAGATCGCCCTGACCTGGGAGAAGCAGACCTATGAGTCTCTTCCTGCGGAGGTGGAAGTGTACAGGACCACATCTTCTCTGAACGGACGTGCCTTCAATGCATGGTATGCCGTTGCCGACCCTGCTGATGTGGATTTCAGGGTTCTCAACACTCCGACAGGAAAAGCGAATCTCAAGACTCTGGAAAAGCAGGCAGAAGGAGCGGAGGACTGCTATGTGCTGATCAACGGAGGTGTCTTTGGAAATTATCACATAGGTGTTATCTTTGTGGACGGCAAGCCTCAGGAGTGGGTGGACAATGTATACAACAACTATTGGAGCCCTGCGGGAGACGGCAAACTGTTCAACATCACCAGGCCGATAATCGGAGTGGATGCGGACGGCAAGGCCGGAGCATACTGGACAGCATCACCTAAGTACGGAACTTATTACTACTATACCCAGCCTATGGCTACCGTAGTGGGTGAGGCCACCTACGGAGAAGCATCGGAGACTGTACCTGCAAAGGCTGTCAGTTGGAATCCGTACAATGCCCTCAGTACAGGCCCTATGCTGCTGTATGACGGAAAATGCTGCATCAACCACGAAAAGAACGCGGCTGGCAACTATTACACGAATTATGAGTGCTGGGCCCTTGATATATATGAAGGAAGGCCGGACAGGACAGCAGTAGGTGTGACCGCAGACGGAAAGATCGTCCTTTTCATCTGCGACGGCCGCATTGACGCAAGTCAGGGTGCCACCCATGAGGAAGTGGCGATGATCATGAAGAACATCGGCTGTGTTCATGCGATGAACCTTGACGGCGGCGGCTCTACAGGCATGTGGGTGAAGGATGCATCTTACATAAACGATCAGGCAGCAGGCAAGCGTGCCATAAAGTCAACTCTCGGATTCTTTAAGAAATAGTATGAAAAAGACATTCGCAATAATCATTCTGGCGGTATCGTCATTTGCAGCATCTGCGCAGGAGTATCTGTTCAACCGTCACCCTCTGGTGCCGACGGACTATGCTGAACTTCCAATCGGTGCCATCAGGCCTGACGGATGGATTCACGACCAGCTCGTGAGGCAGAAGGACGGCATGACCGGCCATCTTGATGAACTTTACAGGGAAGTGGTTGGTCCGGACAATGCGTGGATCGGAGGAGAAGGCGACACCTGGGAGCGTGGCCCTTATTGGATTGACGGTCTTGTCCCTCTGGCCTATATACTTGGTGACGAGGAACTTATCGCAAAGGCAAACGTGTGGGTGGAGGCTATGCTTACCACTGCGACTGAGGACGGATATTTCGGCAACAGGATTTCGCGCCCGTATATAGAAGGCTTCCAGAGGGGAAAGGCAGAGGACTGGTGGCCGAAGATGGTCGCCCTCAAGATACTGAAGCAGTATTACATGGCTACCGGTGACGAACGTGTCATCGACGTCATGACAGGTTATTTCAAGTATCAGTTGGCCAATCTTCCCGAAAAGCCCCTGGACCACTGGACTTTCTGGGGCGAGTGGCGCGGAGGCGACAACCTTGATATCGTTTACTGGCTCTACAATATCACCGGAGATGATTTCCTTCTCGAACTTGGGGACATCATCCATAGTCAGACAATACCATGGACTGCGATGTTCTGGGGAGAGACGAACGAATTGAGGACCCAGAACTCGATGCATACGGTCAACCTTGCCCATGGTTTCAAGGAGCCTGTGATCTGGTGGCAGAAATCCCGTGATCCTAAGGACCTCAATGCTCCGAAGAATGCCCTGAAGATCATGAGGCAGACTTTCGGCCTTCCTACCGGACTCTGGGCCGGTGACGAGCAGGTGCATTTCGGCGATCCTACACGCGGCTCTGAACTTTGTACTGCTGTCGAGATGATGTATTCTCTTGAGGAGATGCTTCAGGCTACGGGTGACCTTCAGTGGGCCGACCATCTTGAAAGAGTGGCATTCAATGCCCTGCCTACCCAGGCTACCGATGCCTATGACGGACGTCAGTACTACCAGCAGACCAATCAGATAGCATGCTCGCGCGAGTGGAGGAACTTCGTCACTCAGCACGAGGACAACGACAACCTTTTCGGTGTCTTGAACGGTTATCCTTGCTGCTCATGCAATATGCACCAGGGCTGGCCTAAATTCACACAGAACCTCTGGTATGCAAGCAAGGATGGCGGTCTGGCAGCATTCGTCTATGCTCCTTCAACCGTTACGGCAAAGGTTGCCGAAGGTGTGGACGCTGTTCTGAAGCAGGAGACCTTCTATCCTTTTGACGAGACCGTGAAGGTGACGGTGGACTTCTCGTCGAAGAAGGTAAAGAATGCATATTTCCCATTGTACTTCCGCATTCCGGAATGGTGTGACGGTGCCCAGGTGCTTGTGAACGGCGAGACTGCCTGTGCGGAGCCGAAGGCCGGAGAGACCGTGCGCATCGGCAGAAGATGGGCCAAGGGTGATGTGGTGACCCTCACATTCCCTATGGAAGTGAAGATCAGTCATTGGTATGACGGCGCCACCGTAGTCGAAAGAGGACCTCTTGTGTACTCTCTCCGTATGGAGGAAAAGTGGGAGAAGCATGAGTTCGAGGCTTCATACGAGGGCAAGTACGGGCCGTATTATTATACATGTGTGTCGGATACTCCATGGAACTATGGCTTCCGCCTCAAGGATATGACTCCTGAGAAGATGTCTGAGAATTTCAAGGTGGAAGTGCGCGAGTCAGACGGTTCTTATCCATGGAATCTGGAGAATGCTCCGGTTTCGATCAGGGCGAAGGCGGTCGTGATAAAGCCATGGAAGGAATATAACGGCTCTACCGGTCAGATCGCTTATTACCGTGAAGACGGAGACGATACCGGTGAGGAAGTCTGGATCGAACTGATACCATATGGATGTACAACCTTGAGAATAACGGAATTCCCTACCAGACTTTAGTCTGTCATTTCTGTGGACTTCTGTCCGTCATTTCGAGTATATAGAGAAATCTATGTTGACAATAAAAAATGATACGTTGAAGATAACCCTTCACGCTCCAGACAGCGGGAAGGGTTATTATCGTGGCACGAGGTTCGATTGGGCCGGTGTGTTCGAGAGCATAGAGTACCGCGGATGCAACTATGCGGAGCAGTGGTTTGAAAATTATTCCCCAGTGGCGCATGATGCCGTGTGCGGACCTGCCGAAGAGTTCAGTCCCATCGGTCTTGACGAGGTGCAGGCCGGCGGACCGTTCCTTAAGATCGGTGTCGGAATGCTTGAAAAGATGGATGGAGAATATGACAGGTTCCGATTGCATAAGGTGCTGAATCCCGGTCGTCGCACTATGTGCGTAACTGATGACACGATAGTGCAGGGCCATATACTTGAATCCGGGCAAGGCTATGCCTATGAGTATTTCAAGGAAACAGTTCTGACAGGACCGGACAGTTTCCGCATAAGCCATAAGTTGAAGAATACCGGACGCAAGGAACTGAAGGGAGATGTGTACAATCACAATTTCTTCACTCTCGGTCTGCTGGAGACCGGGGAATCCCGCCATCTTGACTTTCCGTTCAAGCCGGAAGGAGACTGGCGCGCGGAATACTCCGAGGTGAGATTTACAGGAAGCGGAATCCGCTTCACCCGTACTCTGCAGAAAGGCGAATCGGTGTTTACAGGCAATCTTCACGAAACCGGCAAGGGGCAGGAAGGCAGTCCGAATGCTTTTGTCCTCAGTGATGAGCAGACAGGAAGAGGGGTACGATGCCGATGCGTCCTGCCGATGACCAAGGCTGTTTTCTGGTCCAACCACCGTGTTGCGTGCATCGAGCCCTATGTGGATTTCTGCATCGGGCCGGGATGCTCCTTCGAGTTTGATATTGAATATGAATTAATATGACATTGTTTATGAAAAGAACCGTAATCTTGTCAGCGGCAGCGCTTGTTCTCGCTGCATGCTGTTCGCAACCTAAGTTCGACGGCCCTGTCTATCTCAATCCGAATGCTCCGATTGAAGACAGGGTGGAGGACGCTCTGGCGCGCATGACTCTGGAAGAGAAGGTGGGAATGACCACTGCGCAGTCCAAATTCAGTTCACGTGGTGTTCCGCGTTTGGGTATTCCTGAAGTCTGGCACACAGACGGTCCGCACGGTATACGTCCGGAAGTGCTCTGGGACGACTGGGATCAGGCAGGATGGACCAACGACTCCTGTACAGCCTTCCCTGCATTGGTAAACCTTGCCGCGACATGGGACAAGGAGATGTCTTACCTTTATGGTGTAAGCATAGGAGAAGAGGCTCGCTACCGCAAGAAGGACATCCTTCTTGGACCTGGAGTCAACATCTGCCGTACTCCGCTCAACGGTCGTAACTTCGAGTATATGGGAGAGGACCCGTATCTTGCAGGTCAGATGGTGGTGCCGTATGTGAAGGGCGTGCAGGAGCAGGGAGTGGCAGCATGCGTAAAGCATTTCGCAGTAAACAACCAGGAGTTCCAGCGCACACAGTCCAATTCTGTTGTTGATGACAGGACTCTTCATGAGATCTACCTCCCGGCCTTCAAGGCTGCCGTGCAGGAAGGAAACGCATGGGCCATCATGGGTTCATACAACCTCTATAACGGCCAGTTCAACTGCCACAACAAGAAACTGCTTGTAGACATCCTCAAAGGCGACTGGGGCTTTGACGGAGTGGTGGTCAGCGACTGGGGCGGATGCCGTGACAGCGAGGAGGCTGTTCTTAACGGTCTTGACATAGAGATGGGAACATGGACCAACGGTCTTCGTGGTGCAGCAAGCGACAGTTACAGGAACTACCATATGGCAGACCCTTATCTGAAGGGCCTTCGCGAAGGAAAATATACCACAAAGGAACTGGACGACAAGGCCCGCCGTATCCTTCGTACCATTTTCCGTACAAGCATGAGGCCTGAGCCTAACTACGGACGCTTCGTGTGCCCTGAGCACTATCAGGCTGCTCGTGAGATTTCGGCCGCCGGAGTGGTGCTTCTCAAGAATGAAGACAATGTGCTTCCTCTGGATGTCCCTAAGGATGGAAAGATACTTGTTGTCGGAGAGAATGCCGTGAAGAAGATGGTTGTCGGCGGAGGAAGTTCAAATCTCAAGACAGCCTATGAAATCAACCCTCTCGAGGGCCTTCAGAATGCTTTTGAAGGTGTTGCAGAAGTAGAGTGGGTCCGCGGTTATGTGGGAGATACCTCGACATCTTACAATCTTGTCGACACAGGTCAGGATCTTGCTGACAGCCGTTCTCCGGAAGTGCTGATAGCAGAGGCTGTGAATGCCGCAAAGGATGCTGACTATGTCATCTTCATCGGAGGCTTGAACAAGAGTGCTCATCAGGATAACGAAAGTACCGACCGTTATGATACCATGCTTCCGTATGACCAGCAGGATGTGATCGATGCTCTTGCTGCTGTGGCGGACAAGTTTGTCGTAGTGAACATTTCCGGTTCGCCTGTGTCTATGCCATGGGCTGACAGGGCGGATGCTATCGTTCAGGGATGGTATGGAGGTACCGAGTCAGGAAATGCTCTTGCTGATGTCCTTACCGGTAAGGTGAATCCTTCGGGAAGACTTCCTTTCTCTATTCCGTTCAAGTATAGCGACGGACCTATCCGGACCATAGCACAGTATCCTGGTATCAAGGAAGAAGGCGACCAGTTCTGGCAGACTCATTATTCAGAAGGAGTATATGTCGGCTACAGATGGTATGACAGCAGGAATATTCCGGCTCAGTGGCCTTTCGGACATGGTCTCAGTTATACTTCGTTCGAGTATGGCAATGCAAAGGCATCCAAGGCTTCGATGACCGCTGACGGCACCATGAAGGTGTCTGTTGATGTACGGAATGTAGGAGCATGCGACGGTGCTGAGGTTGTCCAACTCTATATTTCCGATCCTGTTGCCAGCGTTGACCGCCCTGCAAAGGAACTCAAGGGATTTGAGAAGGTATTCCTCAAGGCTGGCGAGAAGAAGACTGTGACTTTCGAAATCGACGCTGAGGCTCTAAGTTTCTATGATATGTCGAAGTCTGCATGGAATGCTGAACCAGGTGAGTTCCAGGCACATTTCGCAAGTTCGTCGACAGATGTCCGTGCTACTGTTTCATTTGAATTGAAATAATACCAGGACAGAATAAATCGGAAAGGCGTACTTATTCCACCGGTCCTCCCCGCAAGCGGGTCCCCTCCCTTTTCGGGAGCCAATGCCGGATAGAATAAGTACGCCTTTCCGATTTATTTATACAGTTTATTTCTGCAGTTCAAGACCGAGTTTCATTCCGTCGTACTGGTTGGCGACGTTTCCGATCATGCTGAGCGTAGAATTGCTGCTGCTTGAGGTCAGTTTGCCGATGAGGTCAAGAAGCCTGTCTGCTTCGAACAGGAGGTCCAGTTTGCTCGAAGTTGCGGATATGCTGGCAGAAAACGGTTTCGCACTGAAGAACTTGCCGAACTGGAGGGTCAGTGTCTTGTAATCCTCGCTGACTGCGTATGTGCCGTTGAACGTCTTTCCCTTGACTTTGGCGGCAAAGGTGAGATCTTCGTTGAATGTGAAGGAGAATGTTCCGGCCTTTACACCGATCTTGGCAACATATTCATCAAGTTTGTTCTCGATCTGACCTGCGGCGAGTGAAGCGGCCGTGCTCTTCAAAAGGTCTTCGCTTTCCAGTTTGACAGCAGTGCCGGAATAGGTCCATGTGCCTTTGATGTCGACCGGCAGGGTTGTTCCTGCGACTGCCTCTACCACGTTCTTGAGGGTTTCGCTTTCTGTCGCCTTCTTGAAAAGGCTCTTGAGGTCCTGTGCCGAAGCAGCCTCACCGGCAAGGCATAGCAGGCCGATGGCAAGTAGTGTTCTGAAGAAGATTTTCATGATATTCTGAGTTTATTCATTATTCCATCCCTGTGCCTTTATCGGCAGTTCCACTCCGTCCGGTGTGACGACTGACGCCCCGACCTCCGGTTTTGCCAGATGTCCGATGATGTCGAAGGTCTGGAAGTCATGGCGGAACTTGTCATGCTTCCCTATAGGTATGGTGAAAAGGAGTCTGTAGTCTTCTCCGCCGTTGAGGGCCGCGGAAATCGGGTCTATGTCGAGTTCCCGGCCAAGGTCGAAGGTCTTTCCTGCGAATGGAAGTTTGTTGACGTATATCTTGGCGCCAAGGCCGCTGTCGCGAACCAGTCTGCGTACGGCATCTGCGAGTCCTCTGCTGACGAGATATCCGTATGACGGGATTATCTCCGCATCTTCCAGAAGTCTTATGGTCTGAGGGTTGATGCTTGGCTTCAGATATGCTCCGACAAGGTGCCTGTAGTTCTCAAGGTCAGGCTGCGCCTTGGCGTCTCCGCTCTTTTCAAAAGCACGTTTTTCTTTTTCTAGTATCTGGAATCCCATGTACGCTCCACCGAGATTGTCAGAAACACAGATCAGGTCCATGCTTTTTGCTGCAGGTCTGCGCTTTGCTGTGAGAAGAGATGTCTCTCCTGTTGCCGAAACGCTGATTACCAATCCGTTAGGAGAAGGGGTGAGATCCAGGCCCACCTGCTTGAAGCCATGCTCCCTGGCCGCTGTGACAACGCCATCCCACACTTCCCTGATGTGCTTGAAGTCGAGTTTTGATGATATTCCGAGACGCAGGTCGAGGGTCCTCGGGTGGGAAAGTTCCGCATAGAGTTCTCCCGTTACCGCTGTCACGCATTTGTATCCCAGATGCTTCAGAGGGAAGTATACAAGGTCAAAGTCCACTCCTTCGATGAATGTCCGTGACTGCGTGGTGATGTATCCTTTTCCTGAGGTCTCGAACCAACTGCTCTGGAACGGTCTGTAAGGTGTGCCTTCGTAGAGTTTTGTGATTGCCTCGACTCTGCCGAGGTCTGAGAATGTTTCTTCTGCCATGATTCCGAATCGTATTTATGCAAAAATACAATAAATTAGTTAATTTTGTATGTTTATTATGTGAATCTCCAAGTAATGGGAAATCAGATGAAAAGATATTTGTTGTCAATTCTGCTGGCGGTCTTCATGCTGCCAGTAGCAGCACAGGATGATGAAGGCATCAAGGTCATGTCGTACAATATAAGGACCGGTGAGGCAAAGGACGGAACCAACTCCTGGGGGTTGAGGTATCCGGCCACTGCCGAGATGATCAAGGACCAGAAACCCGACGTCTTTGGGGTTCAGGAGGCCATGAGTTATCAGATTCTCTTTATCGAGGACAACATGCGCGACTATAAAGGCGTCGGAGTAGGCCGCGAAAACGGAAAGAAGGAAGGTGAGCATATGTCCATCTTCTGGAACAAGAAGACCATGTCCATGCTGGATTGGGGCACTTTCTGGCTCTCGGAGACTCCGGACAAGCCGTCAATGGGCTGGGATGCCGCATGTAAAAGGACCGCTACATGGGCTCTTATGAAGGACAAGAAGACCGGCAACAGATTCTATTTCGTCAATACACATCTTGACCATGTGGGAACAGAGGCCCGCAGGAACGGACTTCAACTGATTCTCGACAGGATCGGGGCCATCAACAAGGACGGACTCCCGCTGGTGCTTGTGGGAGACTTCAACGTGACCCCGGACGACAAGGCTCTGGCTCCTCTCGAAGGAAAGATGGAAAGTGCCCGTGCAGTCGCCGAGACAACAGACAATGTCGGCACATACAACAATTGGGGCAAGGCTTCTGATGTGATAGATCACATTTATTTCACCGGTTTTTCATCATGTCCCGAATTCCGGACAGTCACCAGGAAGTATTCGGACCGCAAGTTCGTGTCCGACCATTATCCTGTCACGGCGAGACTGATGTTCTAAAGACACCTGTTGATAAAATATCCCTCTGAGTTTCAGTCACTTGAAGCCAGAGGGATTATTATTTTTGTCCATGGTAGGCTTTTTTCATATCTTTGTCCTCCTTATATATAATACGCATACATATGTCCTTCGTCCACCTTCACGTCCATACGCAATACTCGATCCTCGACGGCCAGTCGGCCATCGGAAATCTCTTTGCTCGCGCATCCGAACTCGGAATGCCCGCCCTGGCCATCACCGACCATGGAAACATGTACGGAGTGAAGGAATTCATCAAGGTGGCGAAGAAGTTCCCTGATGTCAAGCCGATCATCGGCTGCGAGATCTATGTCACCAGACATTATGACCATAAACTCAAGGACAAGGACCATCGCGGGTATTATCACCTGATCCTTCTGGCCAAGAACTATAACGGCTATAAGAATCTGATGAAGATAGTATCGACGGGACATATCGAGGGCAAGTACTATGAAAAGCCAAGGGTGTGTCATGAAATAGTGGAGAAGTATTCGCAGGATCTTATCTGCTGTTCGGCCTGTATCGCCGGAGAGGTTCCTAGAAATATCCTGGCCGGAGACATGAAGGGGGCCGAAGAGGCCATAGCATGGCACAAGAAGGTCTTTGGAGACGATTTCTACCTTGAAGTCCAGCTCCACAAGACACAGATACCGGGACAGTCGCTTGAGGTCTACGAGAAGCAGGTCATAGTAAATGAAGGCATATTCGAACTGGCTCAAAAGACAGGAACCAAGGTTGTGGCTACCAATGACGTCCATTTCGTCCGCAAGGAGGACGGTCCGGCTCATGACCGCCTTATCTGTATGACTACCAATGTGTATGTGGATGATCCCGACCGCATGCGATACACCCAGCAGGAGTACCTCAAGAGCGAGGATGAGATGCTTGATATCTTTTACAAGCATCCCGAGACTCTAGCCAATACACTTGAGGTTGCGGAAAAGATAGAGGCATACAAGATAGACAAGGACCCTATCCTTCCGAAGTTCGAACTTCCGGAAGAGTTCCTTGCAGACATAGACACATATCTGGAAAAATACAAGTCTATCATAGATGAGGGAAGGTGCGACAAGAACGGCAACGAACGTGGAGAGGAATTCTGCAATTCCGTGGCCTATCTCTGTCATCTTACCTACAGAGGTGCGGAATGGAGATATGGAGAGACCTTGACGGCAGAGCAGGCTGAACGCATCGAATTCGAACTCAAGACCATCTGCAAGATGGGTTTCCCGGATTACTTCCTCATCGTCCAGGACTTCATCGCGGCAGCGCGTTCGGAAGGCATTTCCGTAGGTCCGGGACGTGGTTCCGCAGCAGGCTCCGCAGTAGCCTACTGCTTGAAGATCACCAATATAGACCCAATCAAATACGACCTTCTCTTCGAGCGATTCCTCAATCCTGACCGTATCAACATGCCGGATGTGGACATCGACTTCGATGATGACGGCCGTTACCGCGTCTTCCAGTATATCGAAGAAAAATACGGAAAGGACCATATCTCCCATGTGATCACCTACGGTACGATGGCGGCAAAGTCAGCCATCAAGGATGTTGCCCGTGTGAGCAGGATGCCTATAGACGAGTCTAACAGGCTCACGAAACTTGTTCCGGACAAGCCTTTTGAGGCTACGGTCGTGGAAGACGGCAAGAAGGTGACGAAGGAGTTCAAGCCGAAACTGGCGAACTGCCTTAAATACGGCGAACTGCACAATGAACTTGAAAACGGAAGCGAGCAGACCAAGGAAGTGCTCGAATATGCAGGTAAACTCGAAGGATGCATCCGCCAGACCGGAGTCCATGCCTGTGCGATGATCATCGGCCGAGGCAATCTCACCGAATATATCCCTATCTCCATTGCCAACGACAAATTGACAGGAGAGGAAGTCTGGGTGTCCCAGTATGACGGACACTATATCGAGGAAGTCGGAATGCTCAAGATGGACTTCCTGGGTCTGAGGACACTTTCCATCATCAAGGAATGTCAGGCCAACATAAAGAAGCGTTTCGGAACGGAATTCGATATCGAGAAGATTCCGATTGACGATCCTGAGACATATGCTCTTTACAGCCGTGGAGATACCACAAGCGTGTTCCAGTTCGAATCGCCGGGCATGAAGGAGTGGCTCATCAAACTTCAGCCGACACGATTCGAGGACCTTATCGCCATGAATGCCCTCTACCGTCCGGGACCGATGGACTACATTCCGGACTTCGTTGAGAGAAAGCAGGGCCGCCAGCCTATTGTGTACGACCTTCCGCAGATGGAGGAAATCCTTCAGGACACTTACGGAATCACTGTATATCAGGAGCAGGTGATGCTTCTGTCGCGAAAACTGGCCGATTTCACCAGAGGCCAGGCCGACACTCTCCGTAAGGCCATGGGTAAGAAACTCAAGGATGTCCTGGACGGCCTGAAGGGGCTCTTCCTTGAGGGAGGGGAACGTAACGGCCATCCTAAGGATGTCTTGGAGAAGATCTGGGCGGATTGGGAGAAGTTTGCGTCGTATGCCTTCAACAAGTCCCATGCGACCTGCTATGCATGGGTAAGTTACCAGACCGGATTTCTGAAGGCCCATTATCCTGCCGAATTCCAGGCGGCCAACCTGACCAAGAATCTCTCCAATATGGACGAGATCAAGAAGATAATGGACGACTGCAAGAAGAACGGAATCAAGGTTCTCAATCCGGATATCAACGAGTCGGATTCCCGTTTTACCGTCAATCATAACGGCGAGATCCGTTTCGGTCTCGGAGGTATAAAGGGATTCGGAGACAATATCGTGAAGGCCATTCTTGCCGAGCGTGAAGAGAACGGCCTTTTTGCCGACATATATGATTTTGTAGAAAGGATGTCCGGCGTTGTAAACCGCAAGGCATTCGAGTCACTTCTGCACGCAGGAGCCTTCGACAGTTTCGGATACTCACGAAGACAGTTCACTCAGCCGAACAGAAACGGAGACATCTTCATGGATACCCTTCTGAGATATGGTGAACTCTATAAGAAGGACAGCATGGAAAGTGCCGTATCCCTTTTCGGTGAAGTTGAGGAACTGAAGCCGGAGAGGCCTGAAATTCCTCCTATGACGGGAGAGGATAACGTTCTTGACAGGCTTCAGATGGAAAAGGAACTGGTGGGAATGTACCTTTCTTCCCATCCGCTGGATACTTACCAGTTTGAAATAGAGAACTTCACCACCTGTCAGGTAAGTGATATCGATACCCTTATTGCAGAATGCGACCAGAAGAAGACCAAACAGAAAGTCTGTCTTGCCGGATTCATCACCTCGCATACTCCAATGACCGGAAAGACCGGAAAGCCATGGTCAAAGACCGTCATCGAAGACTTCGGAGGAAGTTATGAAATTGCTCTTTTCGGAAAGGATCATGAGAACTTCATGAGTTATCTTCAACTGCACAACACCATCTTCATAGAAGGTGAGATTGATGAGAAATACTATATAAAGCCGGAAGACCGTGCTCAGGGAAAGACCTCCCCATATGGTTTGAAGATAAAGAAGGTCATGCTTCTGGGAAATGTGGCGGATTCCTATATCAAAGGCTTCGCTGTAAATCTTTCCACACCGATGCTGACTCCCGAATTCCGTACGTCTCTGGTGCAGATGATAAAGCAGAACAAGGGTACTGTACCTTTATATATGTACCTCCACGACCCTGAAAAGAACTGGAACATAGAGTTCCTGTCCCGCAAGTTCAAGGTCGCCGTCACCTCAGAACTGATAGCGGACCTGCAGAAAATGAAGATTCCTTACAAGGTCATAAGAAAATAATCCGGTACCGGATTATTTTCTTATGAAATGGATCTTGACCTTTGCTCCCGGCTCATCCAACATTTCGCCGTCAAATATCATGGTCATGTGTTTTCCGTCGATTTCGATCGGAAGACCTTCTGTTTCTGATTCTGCGGTCAGATACAGCATTCCGTCCTCGACATAGTAATCGAATGATTCGGTGAAGGATTCGCCATCAGCCTTTTCTGTAACGCTTGCAGTGCCGTTGCTGTTGAATGTAAATGACATTTCCAATCCGGCCTCTTCAACGTCAATCTCCAGTTTGACCCCCTCTACAGTCATTTCTACAGAAGTTGCCTCCCATGTGCCGACGATGGCGTCTGCAAGTTCCTTTTCGCAGGACACCAGTCCTACGAGAGCGACAATCGCCGCCAGAATAAATCTTTTCATAATCGTTTGTTTTAATATTGATAATTGTCTGCAATATAAGATGCATAAGGATCCGTGATTGTTGCATATTATAACAAAAACAGAGCGACCCGTCAAGGCCGCTCTGTCTTTATCTGTCATTCCGAAGAACGGAATGACGTGGGAATCTATTTCTGAACTTTCTTTGCTGCCTTAGCCTCTGCCTTCTTGGTCACATCGAACATGATAGGTGTAGCGATGAAGATAGAAGCGTAAGTACCGATCACGATACCGAGGATGAGGGCAACTGCAAGACCTCTGATCACCTCACCGCCGAAGATTGCGATAGCAAGCATGGTCACGAGAGTAGTGAGTGAGGTGTTCATTGTACGTGAGAGCGTGCTGTTGAGAGCCTCGTTCACATTCTGACGGAAGTCTGCCTTAGGATGGAGTTCCTTGTACTCACGGATACGGTCGAAGATCACCACTGTGTCGTTGATTGCGTAACCGATGATGGTCAGGATCGCAGCGATGAATGTCTGGTCGACATCAAGGCTGAACGGAAGGATTCCTGAGAAGAGTGAGAAGAAGCCGATAACGATGAGCGCTGTGTGAGCAAGACCTGTCACACCGCCGAGACCCCATGTCCAGCCCTTGAATCGCACAGCGATGTATGCGAAGATCACGAAGAGGGCGATCACCACTGCGATGATAGCGTTTCTTGTGATGTCGTTGGCGATGGTAGGGCCAACCTTGTCGGAACTGATGATACCGTTAGGGTTGTCGAGAGTAGAGGTGAATTCTGCAAAAGTAAGTTCCTTTGCGAAGAAGCCCTTGAGTGCATTGAAGAGTTTTGCTTCAACCTCTGCATCTGCCTCTGAAGACTCGTTCTCCACGAGATACTGGGTAGTGACTTTCATCTGGCTCTCGCCACCGAACTGCTTTACTTCTACTGCACCGTCAAACTCAGCGATTGCTGCAGCACGAACCTCCTCTGCGGTCACAGGTGTGTCGAATCTTACAACATAAGTACGTCCACCGGTGAAGTCAACACCATATGTGAAGCCCTTTGTGAAGATTGACACGAGTGAGATGAGGATGAGGGCTCCGGAAACGAGGTATGCGATCTTCTTCTTTCCGAGGAAGTCCACATGGGTGTTCTGGAGGAAGTTTCTTGTGACCTTGTTGTCGAAAGTGATGTTCTTGCCCTTTACCACCCTGTCGTCAAAGATGATTCGTGTAATGAATACAGATGTGAGGACAGAAGTGATGATACCGATGATAAGGGTTGTTGCGAAACCCTGTACAGGACCTGAACCGAAAAGGAAGAGTACGAGACCGGTAAGGAAAGTGGTGAACTGGCCGTCGATGATCGCCGAGTAAGCGTTTGAATAACCGTCAGCGATAGCCTTGCTCAGACCCTTGCCTGCGCGGAGTTCCTCCTTGACACGTTCGTAGATGATGACGTTTGCGTCCACTGCCATACCGAGGGTCAATACGAGACCGGCGATACCAGGGAGTGTGAGGACTGCTCCGAATGAAACGAGGGTACCGAAAAGGAGAACCACGTTGCAGAGGAGCGCGATGTCAGCCACGAGACCGGCGCCCTGATAGAAGAGAAT
>JAFURF010000081.1 GCA_017471965.1 Bacteroidales bacterium | reverse complement strand
GTGAGGAATCTACCGAGTTTTTCACAAATTTGCCTCCTGAGAATCGAGTATTTCAGAAGAAACTCAAATTCATCAGGAGGCATTCAAAGATGCGATTCTCAGAGGGTTATATTTTGAGACTCTTTTTCAGCGGCCTCCCAATGGGGAGCACGCACTTTACGCAAGTTGCTGTATATAACACGTTTATAATCCACGCTTGCGCGTTACAATTTGCGTTTTCCGGATGCAGATTATCGACAGATTATCTGCCACAGAGGTATTTGAGCCAGAATTCCTTGTTGGCGTCGTTGAAATGTTTGCCCTGATAGCCACGGTAGCCATGCATGCCGTCAGGATAGATCATCAGTTCCACCTTCTTGCCTTCGCGCTGGATCTCGTTCAGGAGTTGAAGGGTATTCTGATGATGGACATTGTCGTCACCTGTACCATGAGTAAGTTTGAGCATCACTGGCTCCACTGCAGAAGGTGATGCGCCTTCCATCAGATACTCAACAGGATAGCCATCCACATAGTTCAGGACCTTGGAGACTTCGTAGCCTTCAGGATTGGCCTGTGGTGTATCCATATAACGCTCAGTATAGTGAGAGTCATAGAGAGCCCAGTCATACACACCGCCACCGGCGATACCGTAATGGAACTTGTCCGGAGCCTGCATGAGAAGCATACATGTCATGGTACCGCCGAATGAGAATCCTTCCACTCCGATCTTCTCATCCTGGACATATGGAAGTTCCATAAGCCAGTCAGCCCATGAGCAGAAATCCTTCACCTCATTCACTGTCAGTTGACGATAAATCATATCAAGTCCGTAACGGCCGTTATGTCCTCCTGCCCGAGGATCTATCACGATATGAAGAATACCATTGTCTGCATACCATTGTGTCCTTAGGTTGGAAGACCAACGGTCATGAACACTCGGAGCATCCGGACCACCATACAGTTCAACATGGACAGGATAAGTCCTGGAAGCATCGAAGTTCTTCGGATATGTTATCATTCCCGGCAATGTAAGTCCGTCAGGTGTGGCCATATGTACAAGTTGACCAAGAGAATATGCGTCGGGGTTGAAATCAGGGCCCTCTGAATCCACAACTACACGTCCCTGGAGTCCGAACTGACCCTTCTTGAGTTTCTGCTGCACTGCAGGAAAAAGGTTGGCATTTGCGATATCACCGCCATGTCCATTTGATACGACACCCTCCGAAGTTGAGAATACCGCAACACGGGTCGGAGTAGAAGTGTTGGAATATGATGCGGCAAAGTATTTTCCATCCGGAGAAAAACGCACGTTCTCCACATTGAATGCAGGGTCGGTAAGAGCAGTGATCAAGCCATTCCTGTCTACCTTATATACAGTATGGCGCACACTTGCATCACGCTTTGCCATAAAATACACGACACCGTTCTTTTCGTCAACCTTAAGGATACTTACCGACCAGTTTGTGCCGTCTGTCAGTCTCCTGAATTCCTTGCCGTCATATGAAAGGAAGTAGATCTGCTGCCACCCGGTCTCAAATTCGCGTGCCATATATAGTCCCTTGTCCGTGAACACTACGCCTTCAAACCAGTTGAGCCATGTCTTGTATGTCTCATTATAGACATGTCTCTTCGAGCCGTCTGCTGTGTTTACAGCATAAAGGTCGATGGTGTTCTGCAGTCGAGGCATACGAGCAATGAAGAATTCCCTGCTGTCAGGTCCCCAGAAAGGAATACCGAAATATTGGTCGAGGGTCGGGTCGAAGTCTGCCCATACGATAGTCTCAGGAGACGCTATGTCAATGATACCTATGCGGACCTGAGGATTGGTCTGTCCGCATTTTGGATATCTGGTTTCGCTCAACGAACCGCCTATGCTGAGATCTGTGATGCGTGGACTCTGAGACTGCGATGCCGCTCCTTCCGGGTTGGCGAAAGCCGAATATATCGGGAAGAGAGGCACTTGAGTGTTGTCGAACCTGTAGAAGCCTATCTTCCTGCTGTCAGGAGACCACCAGAATGACTTGTACCTTGTAGGACGGCCTAGAATTTCCTCATAGTACACCCATGAAGAATATCCGTTCATTATCACATCAGTACCGTCAAATGTGAGTCTTGTCTCCTTTCCTGTAGCAATGTCTACATAATAAAGGTCATTGTCACGGGTAAAGGCAAGTTTAGTCGAGTCAGGTGAATAGGTCAGGTTGACTGCCCTCTCTGGCTTTACAGGAAAGTCCGAAAACTTCTCGGGATAAACGATACCCTCCACCTTGCTGCCATCCTTGACATTGAAAAGGAAAGCAGCAGCATCTGTGTATGTACCGTCATAGGTAAACACTACCTCCTTCGGGCTTGTCCACTTCCACGCACGCGGTACAGGATTGAATTCCTGCGCTGCAGCAAGAGCCGACAAGCATAAAGTAACAATCAGTAAATCTATCTTCTTCATAACATATTGAAATTAGAACAAATCATCCTTGAAATTGACAAGGTAAACCTTTCCGGTCGCTCGTGTCATGGCGGTGTAGAGCCACTTGAGGTCATCTACCGTCAGTTCCTCCTGCCAGAAAGGATTATCTATGAATACACACTTCCACTGTCCTCCCTGAGACTTGTGGCAGGTGATGGCATTGGCATACTTCAGTTGCAAGGCATTGTAATATTTGTCTTCACGCACTGCCTCGTAACGTTTCTTCTTTGTCGTTATATGGGAATAATCCTCATTGACACCTTGATACAAAGCATTGGACTGCTCATATGTAAGGGACGCACTCTCTGACTCAAGGGTATCCAGAATGACCTTCGCCACGATCTCCTGATCATCATAATCAGGGAATGAGATGCGCGCTTCGGCAAAATGAAGTCCGTACCTTTCCTCGAACCTGGATATCTTCACAAGTTTCGCAATGTCACCGTTGGCGATATAGTCCATATCCTTGATACCTTCAAGGAACTGATAGCAGTTCTTGACAATCATCAGTTTGTCGTCGCGTACCAGACGTTCCTCCTTGAACTGGACAGTGGAACGGATGCCCAGATTATACTTGATGGCACGACGGTTCGAACGGCAAAGTATCACGGTTTCATCCTCACCGTACTCAGCATATGCGTCGGATATCTTCTCTATCAGTTCACCTCCTCCTATTCTCTCCACATCTTCGAAGCCATCGGTATCGAGGTTCAGATCACATATGTCGATCATGCCGGCACCATATTCCATTTCAGTTATGAGGCTTCGGATCAAAGTGGCATTTAGAAGGATTCCCGACTCCTGCTGCTGACGGACTACCGTAGTGAGTTCGGCAAACACTGTCCCTCCCATCATGGTCATATAGTCACGGGAGAGCGCCGGTGACGCATCAAGGCCTATCGGCGGCAACTGAGCCCCATCCCCCACCAGAATCACCTTACAGTCTGCTCCACTCCGGACAAAAGTGATAAGGTCTTCAAGAAGATTTCCGGTGCCAAAGGCAGTTGTTGACTGCTGCTGTCCCGAATCAATTCCGATGAGCGAGACCTCGTCTACAACAAACAGCGTTTCCTTATCCTTGTTGGGTGCAAGAGAGAACTGACCGAATCCGTCTCCTCCTACCGACTTCTGACGGTAGATATGCTTGTGTATAGTGAAGGCCCGCTCACCGGAATACGAAGAAAGTACCTTGGCAGCACGTCCCGTCGGTGCCAGAAGGACACACTTCGTACCATATTCCTTCATAACGGAAATGACGGCTGAAAGCGCAGTAGTCTTTCCCGTACCGGCATAACCGTTCACCACCATGATGTCATCATCCGAGGCAATGAAATCCGCAGCCTTACGCATCAGAGCATCCTGACACGTTGTAGGTTGATGGTTCAGACGGGAAAGAAAGCCCGAATAAAGGAAATCGGCATGTCCCATCCTACTTCGTGCGTTTAAAGATCAATGAAAACACTATAAGGACAGGAAAAATCTCCACACGACCGAAGAACATATCTATCGTATATATGATCTTCGCCATAACCGGTTGTGCGGAATAATTGTCCATGGCACCCAGATCGGAAAGTCCCGGCCCGACGCTTCCTACAGATGAAATGACACCGGAAACGGCCTCAGGAATTTCCGAGCCGCACAATATCACTGCAAAGATGGACACAGCAATGACAATAAAATACATGACGAGATACTTGAACACGGAGTCGACCGCACTGTCCGGAAGATGATGCCCGCTGAGGCTGACCTGTGAAACAGAAGATGGATGAAGACGCCTCTTCACATCGTTAGCAATGGCCTTGACCGCAATGAGGATTCGGTCTACCTTTACTCCTCCGGTAGTGGAGCCGGAACATCCGCATTGGAATGCTGCCAGCATCAGGACCATGCCTGCAATCCATGGCCATGCGGAATTGTCACATATGGCAAAACCTGTGGTAGACATATAACTCACCACCGTAAATGCAGAATCCATCATGGCCCTGCCCCATGAGTCGTATCCTCCCTGCGTGATCAGAGACAGGGCGATGACCACGGACATCACGATGATAGACCCGAAATAATACTTGATGACTGTATTATTGAGCGGCTTGAATGAACGTGTGGCAAAAACAGCATACAGGAGACCGAAATGCATGGCTGAAACCGCCATGAACACCATAACAAGCAGGTTTATCAGATCTGAATCAAAATATCCTACAGACATGTTTCTGGTGCTGAACCCCCCGGTTGCAGCAATGCTGAAGGCATGGTTGATGGCATCGAATGATGGCATTCCTGCAGCCCACAGGGAGAAGAATATCACTATGGTAAGGCATACATAGACCATGGTGATGACATAGATGGTCTTGCTTGACCTGTATCTGTATCCTTCCTTCGACAGGGACGACAGTTCCATGTTTGTCAGTTTAAGACGATATGGGCTTGCATCTGGCATGACAAGAAGAAGGAAGACGACAACTCCCAGACCACCTATATAATGTGTCGAGGATCTCCAGAAAAGCAGGCTCTTCGGCAGAGCCTCTATGTTATTCAGGATGGTAGATCCTGTAGTAGTATATCCGGAAACACTTTCAAACCAAGCGTTTACCAAAGTAAATTCGCCTCCCCACAGCACATATGGAAGCATTCCGAACACGAACGACAGAAGCCATGAAAGTACAATCGTAAGGAAACCGTCCTGAAGCGACAGAGGTTGTGATTTCTTCACGAAGATGAAAGGGAAGGCACCTACAAGCGCTGTGATGATGAAACTGATCAGAAGCGGACCGAATGCGGAATCACGCCCGTTCCCCACTGAGACCATAAGGGAGATGAGCATGAAGAGCGCACTCACCAGCAACGCCTTTCCGACATTTGTCGATATGGCCTTTACATTCATTGCTTTTCTGTTTCAGATATGGTCTGAAGAATTCTTTCACGATCGTCCCTGAGAGACTTCACCCTCCTTCTGAGTTCAATGTTTTCGTCTATAAGTTCAGATACTCCGGAATTTATGTTTGCAAGCTGGTCATCACCGTCGAAAGTATAGCAGTATTTACGGGATGTATGTCTGTAGTTATCTATTCCAGCCGATATTCTGTATATAGGATTGACATAATATGTCATGATGAAATATAGAAGGAGGACGACAAGAAGAATACCTGCTGAGACAGACACGACCCCAGGCATGATGCTCCTGTAGAAACCGGCATCGAATTCTGCGGAATTCATCTTCAGTTCGTCGTGGATGGTCTCATTAAGGAGTCCCATATCGTTGCGGAACTGATTGTAGCACGGTTGGAGGGTGCCGAAGAACCATTCGCCGGTATCCACGCTGTCAGCAAGAAAGACTTCATCGAACTTCAGGGACGTGACCATGAACCTGTTGAAGGAATTAGAAACAGAGTCCACCATCGGAAGTGCCCCGGCCTTGGTAAAGGAGTTCTTAAGGGAGTCTGCATGGGCATTGAAGTACCTGATATTGAAGTCGGGCATTATCGATATGTCATTCTGAACCACTACAGCCAGCATCTGGTGATTATATTCCTCAGTGATGTCGGAGAGCCTCTGAGAGAGATTGATGCTCTTTATATTTGAAGCGATCATATCTGACACATAGGAACTCATTCTTCTGTATTCGAGAATGGAGATGACTCCCGACAGAAGGAGAATCATCGCCAATGAGCCAAGACTGAAGAAGACCTTCTTCTTCATGGACGGCATTCTTTCCCGTCTTTTCCTAAAAAAACTCAGACGCATATTCAGCACAAACATATATTTGACAAAGATAATAAAATTTCTTCGTATATTTGGAGTGAACTCTTACTGTCATGGATTATGAAACGTACACTCAAGACAATTATTGCATTAACTGCGACTTTATTTGCATATGGATGCACTGAAACTGCCCAAACAAACGACGAAGAGCACATTCTCTGGTACGATGAGCCTGCCGTACTATGGGAAGAAACCCTGCCTGTAGGAAACGGCCGTCTTGGCATGATGCCTTACGGAGGAATTGAAAAGGAGACTGTCATACTCAACGAAATATCCATGTGGAGCGGAAGCGAGGCAGATTACTCGAATCCCGATGCCGCAAGGAGCATTCCTGAAATCAGGGAACTTCTCGTCCAGGGCAAGAACGCCGAGGCTCAGAATTTAATGTACGAGAGTTTTGTTCCTAAGAAACCTACAGAAGGGGGAACATACGGAAGTTACCAGACCTTGGGAACACTGTCCATGGATTTCCATGGAATGAGACCTGAGGGAACCGACGGGTACGTAAGAGCACTGGACCTCAGAAACGCAGATGTCGTGACGTCATTCACACAAGACGGCGTAACATACGAAAGGGTCTGCTATGTTTCCAGGGAGGCAGACATCATGGTAATCGAAGTGACCGCATCAGAAAAAGGGAAAATAAATTTCGATGCGGCGCTGAACAGAAGGAGGAATGCAGAATTCAAGACAGAAGGAGAGGACGCCATCAAGATGTACGGCACCCTCAGAAGCGGTAGTAGCGAACCTGGCATACGGTATGCGGCATATGCCTCGGTCATAGCAGAAGGACGCGATGCGGATGTCAGTACAACTGCCAAGGAAGGACATCCTCACCTATGCGTCAGGAATGCTGACAAGGCTTGGATGGTGATATCAGGAGCGACATCATTCTTTGAAGGCGACAGATATGATGCCAGGGCACTTGAAACGCTCGAACAGGCGAAGAATGGAAGACTCGACAGCATGCATGAAAGGAACATAAGGTCACATAGGGAACTGTACGACAGGGCATCCGTGAGCATAAGAAACGAAGCACCGTCGGCCGATCTGACTACAGATGAGAGGCTCATGAAATATTCAGAAGGTGTAAAGGACAATGCACTTGCATCCCTGTACTACAATTACGGAAGATATCTGCTCATCTGCAGCACGCGTCCGGGAAGCCTTCCACCTAATCTTCAAGGACTCTGGGCAAACAGTTACCAGACTCCTTGGAACGGAGACTACCATACGAACATCAATGTCCAGATGAACCACTGGATTGCCGAGCAGGGTAACCTGAGCGAACTTCACCTTCCTCTGACCGATATGGTTCTCAGGATGATTCCAAGTGGCGAAAGGACCGCAAAGGCCTTCTACGGTCCCGATGCGGAAGGATGGGTGCAGCACATGATGACAAACATCTGGAACTACACTGAACCTGGAGAACACCCGTCATGGGGCGCAACCAATACCGGTGGGGCATGGCTTTGTGCCCACCTTTGGGAACATTACGCATATACTCTTGATAAAGAATACCTTGCAAAGGTCTTCCCTGCACTTGAAGGATCTGCAAGATTCTTCCTTTCGACAATGATGCGCGAACCGAAGAACGGATACCTCGTGACAGGTCCGACGTCATCTCCTGAAAATGAATTCATAATCGACGGGAAAAAGATCAGCATCTGCATGGGACCGACAATGGATAACCAACTGGTACGTGAACTCTTCACCAACACAATTTCTGCAGCGGAGATACTGGGATTGTCAGGATCTTTTACAGACTCCCTGAGGACCGCCGTCAACGAATTGCCTCCGCATAAGATAAGTGATGAAGGTTATCTCATGGAATGGCTTGAAGACTACGAGGAGGCAGACGTGCATCATCGTCATGTATCACATCTGTACGGCCTGCATCCGAGCAATCAGATATCGCCGACATTGACTCCGGAACTCGCCGAGGCATGCCGTGTCACCCTCAACAGAAGAGGAGATGAAGCAACCGGGTGGAGCCGTGCATGGAAACTCAACTTCTGGGCCCGTCTCGGTGATGGCGACAGGGCACTCAAACTGTTCAGAAGTCTCATGCATCCTGCTTGCGAAAACGGAAAGGCGAGCCAACATATAAGCGGCACCTACCCTAACCTCTTCTGTTCACATCCGCCTTTCCAGATAGACGGAAACTTTGGTGGTGCTGCAGGGATCGGAGAAATGCTCCTTCAGAGTCATGAAGGCTTCGTCAACGTACTTCCTGCACTTCCTTCGGAATGGCCGGAAGGGGAACTGCACGGATTCAAGGTAAGAGGCGGTGCAGAGGTGGACCTTAAATGGAAAGACGGCCGACTCAAGGAGTTGACCGTCAGACAGCCTCGAAATGCAGAACAGACCTTCAAGACCGGTGAAGAATTCATGAAGGTAAAAGGTTCTGCTACACTGAAGTTCTAAAGCACGAACATCTGCGAAGGATATTGACGGGGCAGGCATCTCAGGGATACAGTTCCCTGGCCTGCTCCGATTTCGTGAAGAGCCTCGGATGCGCTTCTGTATGCCAGGTCGTGCGTATTGTTGTTCTCGCTCAGATGGCAAAGGAATATGTTGCGCAGTCCGGGATGCCAGAACCGCCTTATGGCACTCGCGCATTCGTCGTTACTGAGATGGCCGCAACCCTGGACTATACGCATCTTCAGTTCGTAGGTATACGGTCCGCTCATCAGCATGTCCATATCATAATTCGACTCCACGACTACCGTATCTGCCTTACGGGCAAACTCAACGGCCTCATCAGTCATCCTGCCGACATCAGTCATGATCACGAAACTGTGTCCTTCCACTTCGACAGCGTACCCTACTGTCTGAGTTGCATCATGAGGCACGACGAAATACCGTACCTTCATACCGGCAACTTCATTCCACTCCCCTTCGGCAAGTATCCTGCGGCATGGTCCTATCGTCGGTGCCGTAAACGTATGACGGGCCAATGCCTTATGTATCACCTCCGTCGTATATACAGGTTTGCTGAGACGCTTGCAGAATGAACCCAGATGACGGATATGGTCCAAGTGGTCATGTGTAACAAGAACAGCGGAGAAGGAATCAGTGGTAAGGTCATATTCCTGCAGGACCTTCTTCAGTTTCTTCAGGCTTACGCCGGCATCAATCAGGATCGCTCCGTTTCCGGAACCAAGATAGTAGCAGTTGCCGCAACTGCCGCTCGACAGGCTCATGAACTTCACCATCAGTTGCCGCCCTCCATGACTAATGAAGGATCATCCAGAGCCTCCGCAAGGAGGGCGCAAAGGTCAGTGCCGGGACGATAGTATATTGCAGGAAGACCGGCATCGTTTGCTCCGTCTACATTCTTCTGAGAATCATCGATGAAAAGCATCTGTTCCGACGGAAGTCCTATTTCCGAAATGACTGACTTATAGAATCTTTCTGAAGGCTTCAAGGCCTTCATCTCAAAGGAGTAGAAACATTTGCGGAACATCTTGTCCAGAGGTATGCCGGCATCAGTGAACATGCCTGAAGAACATGGCAGACAGATGGAATTGTTGTTGCTCAGAAGGTAAAGGTCATAATTCTCCGAAAGCCTCTTGAGCAATTCCACCTTGTAAGGTTCTATTCCGACCAGAATATGCCACATCGCCTTGTCCACATCCTCTTCCAGCGAACCTGGACGGGAATCGGCCAGGACTATACGTCTGAACTCTTCCGGACTTAGGGTTCCTTCCTCAAGGTCCCCATAAATACCCTTCTGATGACATGCATCAAGAATGTCGTCTATCTTGTCGTAACCAAGAATCTCCTTGAATGCCTTCTTGCAGTCGTCCAGGTCGAGGTCGACGAGGACTCCGCCCATATCAAATACAAGTGCCTTAATCGTTTTCATCTTCACAATATTTCTTTATCACGCCATATGCATCCTGCACACCAAGTTCTCCTGCACGTGAAAGGTCAATACACCCTTTCTCCTTATCCTTCAGATATATGAGAACAAGGCCTCTGTTGAAATAGGCATCACCCATATAAGGATACAGTTCAATGGCTTTTGTATAGTTATCTATCGAGTTTATATGTTCTGAGGAAAGGCAATAGAGATTGCCGAGATTGAAATAGACATACGGCAGGTCCGGTGCCACGGCTGATGCCGCCTTCATGTCGTCTATGGCATCGGTATAGTCATAGTGACGTGTGACCTGGTCCTTTACACGAGCCCTTGTATTGCCGGTATCGTCCATAGAAAGAACCTGTACATTGTTCTCTATGGATGAAATGAAATCGATCATCTCAGCCCTCAGGACTCCTCTGTTGATTCTGTAGAATGCCTCATA
Source organism: Bacteroidales bacterium (assembly GCA_017471965.1). Classification (GTDB taxonomy): domain Bacteria; phylum Bacteroidota; class Bacteroidia; order Bacteroidales; family UBA932; genus Cryptobacteroides. The sequence continues at coordinate 11,966 of JAFURF010000081.1, read as the reverse complement.
CATCTTCCTGTAGCCCTCTTCATCGGACACCTCATCTATAGCATTTCCATAATGATTGAGGGAAGAATTGAACTGCTTTCCTGCAGATTCATACATTGCACGCATGAAAGAGGTCATCGAAGACGAGGAGACATCTCCATATGCAGCAGCCTCAACCTTAGACATCATCTTTTCATCTATTGAAGGCGAAGTGTTGGTGATATCCGTACCCACCGGCATCTCTGACTTGAAACGAGAAATCAGAGGATTCTCATACCCCCTTGTCAATGCGTAATTGGTATCATCCTTCTGTCCTGTAAGCACGAATTTATACAGAGGACGAAGCCTTATGTCGATATCCATGTGCTGCAGCAGTTCGTCATCGAAATCCTTCTTGGCAAACTCTGCATCAAGAGACAGAAGTGAACTGTACTTCCTTGTGGTATCTGCAAAAGATCCGGCGTCCGAAACATTCTTCGCCCTATATTCCTGAACCTTCTTCTGTGCTGTGTCATAGTCATTCTTCGATGCCTTATACTCGCCTAGAAGGTTCTTGACATAGGCCCTGTTCATGTATGCCTTAGCGAAATCAGGATACAGTTCTATGGCCTTGTCGTAATCCTCCAGGGCATTCTGATACAGGCCCATCTCGATGAAGATCGATGCACGGTTGAAATATGCCAGGACATTGTCCGGATTGATATTGAGCACCCTGTCCATATCGTCAAGGGCATCCTCATATGCACCCAACTGGGCACTGATCAGACCTCTGTTGTATAATGTAAGGGCATTGCCCGGCTCATCCCTCAGAACGCGGTTGAGGTCATCCATCGCAGCCTGATACTTTTCCTGTTCATAGAACATGATGGCTCTGTTGAAATAGGCAAACGTATTGGTGGTATCCAGTTCGATGGCCTTGTCCATGTCAGCGATGGCAAGGTCATGTTTCTTCTGGGACGCATAGAGCCTTCCGCGCCGTACATATCCCTCAGGATCGAACCGGTCCAGACGGATGGCCTTGTTATAATCAGACACTGCCTTCAACGTATCACCGAGGAAAAGATAACTTGCACCTCTGTTCAGGTAAGCGGAAGGGTCCTTAGGCTCCTTTCTTATGTATCTGTCAAAGTCATGGACCGCATTCTCGAACTGCTGCGAAAGGAAATATGTCACGCCGCGGCTGAAATACAGGCCGACAAAGCCCGGACGCAGGTCGATTGCCTTCTGCAGGTCGGCAAGAGCCGCTTCATAATTTCCGAAACGACTCTCGGTGATACCCCTGTAATGGTAACCTGAGGTGAAGACCGGATTGATACGCACAGAACGGTCAAAGTCCTGCTTCGCTCCACGGAGATCACCGAGGTTGTACTTGGCTATACCACGGAAGAAGAACGTCCAGTAATCCGCAGTATCCAGTTGTGACAGAACATTGAAGTTCTCAATGGCCTGGGCGTACTTCCCGTCGGCAAGCGCACGTCTACCCCTCATGAAGAAGACATCCTTGTCATACTGTGCCCGCATCTCACCCATCCCGGCAAAGAGCAGGATGAAAAAGACCAAAGACAACTTCAAAAGTTTATGCATATTCAAAATTAAATTTCCTGATATTACTGATTTTTACTAATTTTGGCGGCAGTTAAGGGTCACCCCCTTTTAAGCCAATTTACAAATATAGTCATTTATTGTGCGCCAGCAGTCAAAAATATCATTTTTTTATACAAGGATGACCTTGATAGCCATCCTGCTTGTCCTGGCCGGCTCAAATGCAGCAGCCGAAGACATCTGGACAAAAGAGCGTGAAAAGGCTCTTTCACTTGTTACTCCCGCCTCGCTGATGGAAGATGTCACCTTTCTTTCAGACTCGACATGCCAGGGCAGGGCGACAGGGACGGAAGGAGCGGCAAAGGCAGCACAATGGATTGCAGACGAGTTCCAAAAGGCTGGACTTGAAAAGATGACAGATTCATGGGAAGCGACCTTTCCCGTTTCTTACAAAGTTCAAGGCAGCAATGTGATAGGAATGCTTGCCGGCTCCAAGAGCATCCCGTGCGAAAGATACATTATCGTGGGAGCGCACTACGACCACCTCGGCATCATCAACGGAAAGATATACCCCGGGGCCGATTCCAACGCATCCGGAGTCGCTGCTTTGACTTCACTCGCACAGATGACCGGAGCGATGAGGAAGATGGGACGCATCTTCGGATGCAATATCATATTTGTGGCATTCGACGCCCTTGAACTAGGTCTCAAAGGCTCGGAAGCGCTATGGAACATGATAGAATATGGACGTCTAAAGGACCCCGTGACCGGCATTCAGATAACTCCGGACAAGGTGGACCTGATGGTAAATATCGACCAGATCGGCAGTTCACTCGCCCCTATCAGCAAAGGAAAGGACAACTATGTGATAATGCTCGGCACTTCTTCCCTTGAAAAATCAAGGCGCAGCATCCTCAACACATGCAACAAGGAGAGCGGCACAGATCTGGAGATAGGACTGGACTACTACGGAAGCGCCAACTTCACCAAGGTCTTCTACCGCCTTTCAGACCAGAGGTACTTCGTCGACAACAAGATACCGTCTGTACTTTTCACATCCGGCATCACCATGAACAACAACAAGGTATGGGACACTCCTGAAACCCTCAATCCTGAAGTTTTCCACAAAAGGGTCATCCTTATGTACCATTGGCTGGAGAAAATGCTCTAGACCTCCTCTGCACTATTCTATTTTATCCGAATTATGTCTATCTTTGCATGTTACACTTAACATGCAATACAGATGAAGGCTTTCTGGAAAGTACTCAAGCGTTTCGCCGCACCATACAAGAAATATCTGGCAGGATCTATAGTCCTTAACCTGCTGTCCGCCATATTCAACATATTCTCATTCGCCCTGCTGATACCGATCCTGAACATCCTGTTCAAGATGGACCAGACCGTGTACGAGTTCATGCCTTGGGAAGGCGTCCCGACCAAGGAACAGTTGATGAACAACTTCTACTACTACGTAAGTCAGATCATTGACAAGTTCGGCGGCTCGACGGCACTCCTTCTGCTTGGAGCCGTATTCGGAGCCCTTGTCCTGATCAAGACCGGATGCTACTTCGCTTCGTCAGCAGTCATGATTCCTCTCAGGACAGGCATCGTACGTGACATCAGGGTAATGGTATACAATAAACTCGTCAGCCTTCCTATGGGCTTCTTCAACAAACAGAAGAAAGGAGACATCATCGCAAGAATGAGCGGAGACGTGACTGAAATCGAGGTATCCATCATCAGTTCACTCGACATGATGATCAAGAACCCGATCCTTATCGTCTGCTATTTCGCAGCACTCATATACCTCAGTTGGGAACTCACCCTGTTCACCATCACCGTCGTGCCTGCCATGGCCTGGGGAATGAGCGCCATAGGAAAGAAGTTGAAGAGGCAATCGCTTGAAGCACAGGAGAAATGGAGCGACACCATGGCTCAACTGGACGAGACTCTCGGAGGACTGCGCATCATCAAGGCCTTCATCGCCGAAGAAAAGATGAAGGAGAGGTTCACCAGAACAGCCAACGAATACAGGGCATCATATGCTAAGGTAGCGATCAGGCAGGCATCGGCACATCCGGTAAGCGAATTCCTGGGATCCGTCATGATCATGATAGTACTCTGGTTCGGAGGAACACTCATCCTGAGCGACAAGGCACCGATTGACGCTCCAACGTTCATCTTCTACATGACGATCCTCTACAGTGTCCTCGCCCCTCTCAAGGACTTCTCAAAGGCAAGTTACAACATCCCTAAGGGTCTTGCATCAATGGAAAGGGTAGACAGAATCATGAATGCCGAGAACGATATAAAGGAGCCCGAGTCTCCGGCAAGTCTGGACGGTTTCAATGACAGCATCGAATTCAATGGGGTCTCTTTCAGTTACGAGGATGGAAAGGAGGTTCTTCACGACATAAGCGTCACCATCCCTAAAGGCCGCACAGTAGCACTTGTCGGCCAGTCAGGATCCGGCAAATCGACTCTCGCAGACCTGATTCCGCGATATTATGACGCCTGCGCCGGTTCCATCACTCTCGACGGAACGGATATCCGCAACTTCCGCGTCAAGGATCTCAGGAGTCTGATAGGAAACGTCAATCAGGAAGCGATCCTGTTCAATGACACCATATTCAACAACATCGCGTTCGGAGTGGAGAACGCGACCATGGAACAGGTGGTGGCTGCAGCAAAGATTGCCAACGCCCATGACTTCATAATGGAAAAGGAAGACGGCTACCAGACGAACATCGGAGACCGCGGAGGAAAACTTTCCGGCGGACAGCGCCAGCGGATAAGCATCGCCAGAGCCATCCTAAAGAATCCCCCTATCCTTATTCTCGACGAGGCGACTTCTGCACTTGACACAGAGTCGGAGAAGATCGTGCAGGAAGCCCTCGACAGACTCACATCGACAAGAACAACCGTGGTCATCGCCCACCGTCTGTCCACCATCAGGAACGCCGATGAGATATGCGTACTTCATGAAGGCAGGATAGTGGAAAGGGGACGCCATGACGAACTCATAGCCCTGAACGGATACTATCGCAAACTTCACGACATGCAGTCACTGTAATGAACTGGATCAACAAACGTATTTACATTGCGGCCTTCATCATCTATCTCATTGCCGTCTTTGTGCTCTGCTTCATAAAGGGAGAGAACCTGCCTGAAGTGGAAAGGTCCATTTTCGGCCTTCCGATGGATAAGGTCGCACATTTCATCATGTTCCTCCCCTTCCCGATATTGGCTTCAATGTCAATAATCAGGAAAGAGCATGGCATAGGAAGAAGCCTTCTCGTACTTGCAATACTGACCATAACAGGCTCCGGCATTGCGTACGGAACAGAAGTGATTCAGGCCCAGACCGGATACAGGGCCTACGAGATAGGAGACTTCATGGCTGACGCTACAGGCATATGCATAGGATGTCTCGCTACAGCAGCATATATCATCATCCAGAAACACAGACAATGAAACGGACTCTCCTCACAGCAATCATCTTCTTCTCAATGACCGTCATCTCCCACGGCCAGAGCGCGATCGTAAAAGACTTCAAGCCTGTATGCGATTCCATGTCAGTGCTGATCCAGGACAGGAATACAGTAAAGGGGGTGCTTAAACTTCAGGCTGTCATGAAGCGTGGATCCACCCTGGATTTCTACTTCACCGAAAGTCTGGGAGACTATCCATGGAAGAAAGAGGACATCCAATGGTTCAGAAAGAATCTCCGAAATCTGTTTCCTGAAAAATACAGGAAGTACAGTCTTGGAGAAATATACAGCAAAAGAATCGCATACGACAAACTTGTGACACCGGAACTGGGATTCAGCGGCAGTCCGTCAGATTCGAAGCACAGCATAAGCAACCCTCAGAGATCTGCCATAGTCCAGGAACTGGAAGGTCTGAAGTTCAACAAAGGCCTGGAAGGAAGACACATAGCACTGTGGCAGAGTCATGGATACTATTACGACCACAATCAGGACAGATGGCAGTTCCAGAGGCCATACCTCTTCCAGACTGTCGAGGACATGTATACGCAGAGTTATGTCATTCCGTTCCTGGTTCCGATGCTTGAAAATGCCGGAGCCTATGTCCTTATGCCTCGTGAGAGGGATGTTCAACGGAATGAAGTCATCGCAGACAACGACGACACTGACGAGGCCTACGGCATCGCATCATATACGGAAAAAGGCAAATGGAAAGATGCCGGCACCGGATTTGCCGCACTCAAGCCGGTATACGAAGGCCTCGAGAATCCGTTCGTGACAGGTACTGCAAGACAGGCCGAATGCGTGGCAAACGGAAAGAAGAATGTATCGGTGGCAAAGTGGTGCCCGGACATACCTGAACGCGGAGAATATGCCGTATACATTTCATACAAAAGCAATCCTAAGAACACTTCTTCAGCACACTACACCGTCCATCACCTCGGAGGTACAAGCGAATTCGTGGTGAACCAGAAGATGGGAGGCGGCACATGGATATACCTCGGAACATTTGAATTTGGCAAAGGCTCCGACTGCTACGTAGAACTCACCAACGAAACTCCTCAAGGATACAGGCATGTAGGCGGCAGCGTAGTCAGCGCTGATGCAATCCGTTTCGGCGGAGGAATGGGCAACATAGCCCGCAAGGCAAAGGACTCGGATCTTCCCGCTTCCGTGTCTGGCATGCCGAGATATGTGGAAGGAGCAAGATACTACCTGCAGTGGGCAGGAGTATCAGACGAAATTTTCAGTCAGAACGAAGAAGAACAGGACTACAGGGACGACTTCATGTCACGCGGTGATTGGGTGGAATGGATAAGCAGAGGATCCTCGATGAATTCATCAAAGAAAGGACTGGGAATCCCGGTCGACCTTTCGTTCGGTTTCCACTCTGACGCAGGCATCACTCCAAACGACTCGATTGTGGGAACTCTGGCGATATATACTCTCAGGTCAGACGGCAGTCAGAAACTCCCGACAGGAGACAGCAGGATGACATCCCGCGAATATGCCGACCTCGTACAGAGCCAGATAGTCAATGATTTACGGGCACAGTACGACACACTCTGGAGCCGTCGTCACATATGGGACAGGAGTTACAGGGAATCACGTACGCCGTCCGCACCGGCCATGCTTCTCGAACTTCTTTCGCACCAGAACTTTGCCGACATGAAATACGGTCTTGATCCCACCTTCAGGTTTACAGTCAGCAGGGCCGTCTACAAAGGCATGCTCAAGTATCTGAGCAACAGATATGGAGTGCCATATGCAGTACAGCCGCTGCCGGTATCATCCATGGGTGTCAGATTCGGAGGGAAGGGCAAGGCCGTGATAAGTTGGATTCCTGAAGATGACGTAATCGAACCTACTGCTGCGCCTAAAGGCTATATCCTGTACACACGCATAGACAACGGTGCATTTGACAATGGCGTCGTCATAGAAAAACCTGCTAGGAACGGCATGAGACTGTCCGCAGAAGTCACATTGAAACCGGGACATATCTACAGTTTCCGTATTGCCGCATATAACGACGGAGGCGTCAGTTTCCCGTCTGAGACAGTAAGCATAGGCATACCATCGAAGGGATCGAAAGGCAAGAATGTTCTGATAGTCAACAACTTCGACAGAATCAGCGGTCCTGCATTCACTGACAGTCCGACATTTGCAGGATTCGAGAGCAGACTCGACAGTGGAGTGCCGTATGTCCGCGACATCTCATACATCGGAGACATGTTCGAATTCCGTCGCGATGCAGAATACCAGTCCAACGACAATGCCGGCTTCGGAGCATGCTATTCGGACTATACAGGCAACACTGTTGCAGGTAACACTTTCGACTATCCATACACCCACGGAAAGCATATACTGGAGGCCGGATATCCGTTCTACTCATGCAGCAACGAAGCATTCTGCAGCGATACGACTTTCAGAGGCGATGCATGGACCGTGGATCTTATCTGCGGAAAGCAGGTTACGACATCCGTCGGAAGTGGAATGAGGCAGAAATACACTGTCTTCCCGGCAGAAATGCAGGAAACCATAAAGGCCTTCACCCTCAACGGAGGGAACATCCTTGTCAGCGGAGCAAACATTGCCACAGACATCTGGGACAGCGTATATCCGGTAAAGACAGACTCACTGTTCAGGGAATCATCAAAGAAATTCGCAACCGGAGTCCTGGGATACAGGTGGGCATCATCGAACGGAAGCAGAAAGGCTGAAATACGTTACATCAGGAATGAGAAGATAGAAACCGACCTGAACGATAGACTTGGCGTGTGCAACGAAATCAATCCTGATCAATACAGCGTTGAGGCCCTGGACGGACTGTCACCGGCATCTAAGAACGGAACTGTCATCATGAGATATACAGATTCAGGAATTCCTGCAGGCATATGCCATGAAGGCAAAGGCTACAGGACACTATGCCTCGGCTTCCCTATTGAAGCCCTCACAGACCCTGAAGACATGGACAAGATCATAAGACTAACCTTAGAATATTTCAACAAATGACCGCAAGAGAAGCAGAGATCATCGAACTGATCCGAAAAGAAGTAAAACCGGCACTGGGATGTACAGAACCTATAGCCGTAGCGCTTGCTGTGGCGAAGGCAATGGAAATCATTGAAGAGAAATGCTGCAAGGAGCCATCCTGGCGCATGACGGAGGAGTATTGTCTTGACATCGAGGTCAGCGGCAATATCCTGAAGAACGGAATGGGCGTAGGTATTCCGGGGACAGGCATGGTAGGGCTTCATATTGCGGCGGCACTCGGAGCCGTATGCGGAAAGTCATGCTACGGTCTCGAAGTCCTGCATGACCTTGACCCTGAGGCCATTGCCCGCGCCAAGGAAATGGTGGAATCAGGTTCGGTCAAGATCGGAATCGCCGATACCACCCACAAACTCTACGTCAAGGCCTCAGTGAGATCGTGCGATGAGCATATTGCATGTGCTGTAATAGAAGATGACCATGACAACATCGTAGAGACAGACTTCGATGACACTGTACTTTCTGACAACCATGCAGACAAGACCTCAGAGTGTTCAGACCAGAAGACGACTCTGGATTACAATCTTACAGTCAAGGAGATTTTCGATTTTGCAAGGACGGTAGCATATGAAGACATCGAGTTCATTCTCGAGTCCCGTACCTTGAACCTTGCGCTTGCAGAGGAAGGTCTCAAGGGAAGTTACGGCCTCAAGGTAGGCTATGCCATAAATCTTGCGGAAAACCGTGAAGTTTTCGGAGGAGACTTCCTGAGTTATGCCATGTCCCTGACGGCAGCGGCCTCAGATGCACGCATGGCAGGATGCACTCTCGCCGCAATGAGCAACTCAGGCAGCGGCAACCAGGGTATCACTGTTACAATGCCGGTCATCGCATATTCGATAAGATACGGCACCACCGATGAAGAACTGGCCAGAGCATTGGTGTTGAGCCATCTTGTTGCAATCCACATCAAAGGTTACCTCGGAAAACTTTCTGCCCTCTGCGGCTGTGTCATAGCGTCGACCGGTTCTGCTTGTGGTCTGGTATATCTTCGAGGCGGCGACTACGAACAGGTCTGCGCTGCCATCAAGAACATGATCGGAAACATCACCGGTATGGTCTGCGACGGAGCGAAGGTCGGTTGCGCCATGAAGGTGGCATCCGGTGTGTCAAGTTCTTTGCAGTCAGCGGTCCTGGCACGTGAAGGCATCTGCATTTCCGAACATGACGGCATCATCGAAAAAGATATCGAAAAAACCATTCAGAACCTCGGCCGCATCGGCTCCGTCGGCATGCAGAACACCGACAACATGATCCTGGACATCATGGTCTGCAAATAATCAGGTCAGATACAGAAAGTGCGTGCTTCCCTTTGGCGGCACGCACTATCTATAACCATTTCACAATCAAGAGACTGCAAATCACGTTCAGGCTTTCCAGACCTTGAGGTATTGCTGGAGAGCCCACATTTCGTCGCGGTATTTGGCGGCAGCAAGGAAGTCGAGGTCGGCGGCGGCCTTCTGCATGTTGCGCTTGGCCTGCTCCATTGCCTTCTCCACCTGCTCGCGGGACATTGAACGGATCACAGGATCCTGAAGCACGGCTGCAAGGTCGGCCTGAAGATAGCCGTCGACATAGGCTGAATTGGTCTCTCTCTTCGAGTCATGACCAAGACCTACGCTGACCGATCCCCTACCGAGGTCGGAAGGATCCGGGATATATGTAGGATCATCGTACGAATTAGCGGCACTGACCTTTCCTGTGACGGTATTGTCCAGACGCGGATTGCGCAGGGCATTCTTCTTCAATGTAACCTGAGTAGGTGTGATGCCATGCAACTTATTGTATTCCATCTGCTTGCTGCGGCGACGATCCGTCTCGTAGATGGTCTGCTGCATGGAGTCGGTGATGGTGTCGGCATACATGATGACCAGACCGTTGACGTTTCGTGCGGCACGTCCGGCAGTCTGTGTAAGGGCACGTCCGCTTCGCAGGAAGCCCTCCTTGTCAGCATCAAGGATCGCCACAAGAGATACCGTAGGGATATCGAGTCCCTCACGAAGGAGATTGACTCCCACCAGGACATCAAAAAGGCCGTTCTTGAAGTCCTCTATTATCTCGACTCGTTCCATCGTATCGACATCCGAATGGATGTACCTGCATCGTACTCCCATCTTAGTGAAATACTTTTCCAGTTCTTCGGCCATACGTTTGGTCAAGGTTGTGACCAGTACCCTTTCATCAAGTTCCGCACGGACACGGATCTCTTCCAGAAGGTCATCCACCTGATTCTCCACAGGACGTACTTCGATAGGAGGGTCAAGAAGTCCGGTAGGACGCACAACCTGCTCTACCACAAGTCCTTCTGATTTCTCCAGTTCATATTCGGCAGGAGTGGCGCTGACGAACACCTTCTGCCCGGTGATGGCCTCGAATTCGTCGAACTTCAAAGGCCTGTTATCCGCTGCGGCAGGAAGACGGAAGCCGTATTCCACCAGGACTGACTTGCGTGAATGGTCACCGCCGTACATCGCCCTTATCTGCGGCAGAGTCACATGACTTTCATCTATGAAGGTAATGAAGTCCTTCGGGAAATAGTCTATCAGACAGAACGGACGCATTCCCTCGCTACGGCCGTCAAAATAACGCGAATAGTTCTCGATTCCGGGACAGTATCCCATCTCCTTGATGAACTCGAGATCATATTCGACTCTCTGCTTCAGACGTTTGGCTTCAAGGTGCTTGCCTATCTCATTGAAATATTCGCACTGAGCCATCATGTCGTCCTGAATCTGGCTGATGGCCTTGATGCTCCGTTCCTTCGTGGTGACGAAATTGCCTGCAGGATATATGGATATTTCGTCCAGATCTTCTATGAATGCTCCTGTCAACGGGTCGATAACGGAAATCGCATCTACATCATCGCCGAAGAACTCGATGCGCACGGCATTCTCACCGTATCCTATGCACACATCAACGGTGTCGCCGCGGACTCTGAAGGTTCCGCGCTTGAACTCCACTTCCGTCCGGGAATAGAGGGCATCGACGAGTTGGTACAACAGGCGCGTCATGCTCCTTCGCTCCCCTCTCTTGACATGGACTGTCTGCGAATGGAAGTCGGCGGGGTTTCCTATACCGTAAAGGCATGACACACTGGAGATTACAATCACATCCCTTCGACCGGAAAGGAGTGAAGAAGCAGCACTCAGACGGAGTTTCTCGATCTCATCGTTTATGCTGAGATCCTTCTCGATATATGTATCCGTCACCGGGAGATAAGCCTCCGGCTGATAGTAGTCATAGTATGAAACGAAATACTCGACTGCGTTGTTCGGAAAGAATGACTTGAACTCTCCGTACAACTGCGCCGCAAGAGTCTTGTTGTGACTCAGGATCAAGGCAGGACGCTGGAGTTTCTCTATGACATTGGCCATGGTGAACGTCTTACCAGATCCCGTCACACCTAGAAGTGTCACGGCATCCACGCCTTCATTCAAGGCCTCACATATGCCCTTTATCGCAGCGGGCTGGTCGCCCGACGGTCTGTATTCAGAATCAATTTTGAATTTTGCCATAATCAATGCAAATATAGCGAATATCATTCATTCCCCTTTCGGAAAAATTATTATCTTTGCATGATTTTGAAAATAACGTTTTATAAAACAATAGTACTATTATGGTTTATTCACACGAAGTGCAGCAGATGTGCTGCGTAAAGAAGGGACCTAACCACGGTCCGGCTCCAATTCCTGAAGAAGGAAAGTGGGTAAAATCAAAACAGATCACTGATATTTCAGGCCTTACTCACGGTATCGGCTGGTGCGCACCTCAGCAGGGTGCCTGCAAACTGACCCTCAACGTAAAGGAAGGCATCATCCAGGAGGCTCTCGTGGAGACTATCGGCTGTTCAGGTATGACTCACTCTGCCGCTATGGCATCTGAGATCCTCCCTGGCAAGACTCTCCT
>JAFURF010000080.1 GCA_017471965.1 Bacteroidales bacterium | reverse complement strand
TCATTGATAGGATACTACGAAAAGTATCATCGGATGTAAGGAACCGCCGTATGCGGACCCGCATGTACGGTGGTGTGAGAGGTCGGTAAACGAAAGTAGGAGATAAACTCCATTACTTTCGTTTACCTCCTACTCGATTTCATCTCTACAGAGAAGGTGATTTCCTGATCTGTTGCCGGATGACGGAAGGTGATGCTGCAGGCATGAAGATACAGGCGGGATGCTGTTGTCGAGGCCCCTATGCCGTCAATTGAGTAGCCGCCGTATAGAAGATCCCCGAGAATCGGCCTGCCTAATCCGAGGGTGTGTGCGGCATGTACACGCAACTGATGTGTGCGTCCGGTGTGAGGGCTGAAGAGTATGTCTATGGTTCCGTCAGTGTTTACTGATGAGACTTCATAGGTGGTAAGCGATGGTCTGCCCTGCATCTTGTCGACTTTCTGCCGTGGCCTTTCATCATAGTCGGCTGACAGCGGAAGACCGATTCTGCCGGTTTCCCCTGTTTTCAGGCAGTGCTTTTCCGGCATGAACCGATTATGCTCAGGGGACATAGTCTTGCCATGTATATCTTGCGGACGGTGTGTTCTTCAAATTGCTTGCGCAGATTGATTGCTGCATTCCGATCCTTGGCGAAGAGCATGATTCCGGAAGTGTCCATATCAAGGCGGTGTACGGCTTCATGAACGGTACCAGCGTCAGAGGCGCGTGCGTCGAGCCATTCCAATACTGATGTCTGTCCGTCCAGCCCCGGTACTGACGGCATTCCTGAAGGCTTTTCCACAACTGCGATCCACTCGTCTTCATAAATCACTTCCGGTAATATGGTTTCAGTCTCTATTGGGTCTGGAAGGGATGTGTGCGGAAGGGACATTCCCACCCCCGGGTAGGGGGTGCCTGCGACAGCAGGCGGGGGTCCCTGGAGCACATGCCCTTCCAGACCCGATGTCATGAAGGTTAGCAGAGGTCCGCATTTTGATGTACATGAAGGATAGAAATGTCCATGTGTCCTGACGGCGGTTTCAGGAGATCGTCCGTACCAGAATTCGCCCATTGCCAACGGCTTAAGGCAGTTCCTGTATGCATGTTCCAGAAGTTTCGGTGCTGCGCAGTCGCCTGTCCCTCCGGGAGGCGTGAGACCTTGCTTGGCGAACAGGTCGTAAATTGACAGGGACTCTCCTTTGGCATTATGCACGATGTATTGCCTGAATATCCATTTCTGCAGTTCGTCCGACATCCCGCTGCGGCGCTTGCGAAGTGCGTCTACCTCCTGACGGATTTCATAAAGTTCATCTTCCTTCTTTGCGATAAGTCCTTTCCAACGGTCCTTTGTCCTCTTTATTTCCGCATTGATGAACTGGCTTTGTCTTATGAAATCAGGGTCATCCTTGCGGAGAGATGCCTTCTGCTCGCGCATCAAGGATATTCCGGACTCCATTTCCATGCGCATTTCCTGGATGTTTTCCTGTGCGGATGCCATCCTTCCGGTCGTGAGAGTCCTTATTTCTTCGTTGAGTCTGCTTATCTGCGCCTCTTCTTTTCTGTATCGTCCCTTCGAGTCGTTAAGGTCGAAGACTGGCGGTACGAATCCTTCTACGATGCTCCGCCCTCCGACGAGACCTGAAAATCCTGAAAGGTAACCGATCTTGCCGTCAGGGGTCATGACGACCAGAACTCCCAGCATCTTTCCCTGTGACAGATGCACGCAAAGTTCTTCTGATGCGGAAATTCTATCCAGAGTCAGATGTGCAGATATCCTTACAAGAGGGTGAGGAACGTATCTGAACGGGTTAGTGAAGCCGGTCCCGCCATCAGATAATTCTGCAATCTCCTTTTTCAGGAGTCCGTATGTCGAGTCCGGGAAAAGATGCATCATAACGAGAGGTTGCTGTCGATGTATTCCCTGCACCATTCCTGAAGACCGCAGGAAGCACATTTGGGCTTGCGGGCTGTGCATACGTATCTTCCGTGCAGGATGAGCCAGTGATGTGCCGTGGGACGGAGTTCAGGTGCGAATCCTTCCGTGAGGTCTTTCTCTACGGCCTCTACTGTCGAGCCGTCGGACAGGCCGAGACGTCTGGATACGCGGAAGACATGTGTGTCTACGGCTATTACCGGCTTGTCGTATATGACTGATGCTATGACATTTGCGGTCTTTCTGCCTACCCCGGGGAGGGTTTCAAGAAGTTCGGGTTCGGACGGTACCGTTGATGCGAAGTCGCTCACGAGTTTCTGCGCCATCCCTATGAGGTGGCGTGCCTTGTTGTTGGGAAAGGATATGGACTTGATGAGTTCATATACTTCCTCGAATGACGCTGATGCAAGGTCTGACGGTTCCGGGAATCTTCTGAATATTTCAGGAGTATGCATGTTTACCCTCTTGTCCGTGCATTGTGCTGACAGGATCACTGCAACGAGAAGATGAAACGGAGTGTCGTAGTGCAGTTCTGTCTGGGGGGCATCCATGTTGGCGGAGAACCATTTAGTGATATGGAAGAATCTGTCTGTCCTGTCCATCAGATTGTCAGTTCAAGGTCGATTATCTCATCATTGTCCTGTTCCGTGCAGGTCTCGTCCTTGCAGACCATCACGCGGCCGGGGTATTTTTCAAAGATCTGCCTGTTGTGCGTAACCATGACGATGGCTGTGCCCTTCTCCTTGTTGATGCCTGTAAGGAGTTTCATTATTCCGTCTGCTGTTTCATTGTCGAGGTTTCCTGTGGGCTCGTCCGCTATGATGACCTCCGGGTCGTTGAGGAGCGACCGGGCGATCGCTATACGCTGCTGCTCTCCGCCGGACAACTGGTGAGGCATCTTATGGGCCTTTCTTTCCATACCTACGGCCTCAAGTACAGCAACTATCTTCTTTGACATCTCCGCTTCGTTCTTCCATCCGGTAGCACTGAGGACGAATCTCAGGTTTTCTTCCACGCTCCTGTCCATCAGCAGCTGGAAGTCCTGGAACACCACTCCCATCTTTCTTCTCAGATATGGTATGTCCTTGTCTCTGATTCCGTTGAGGTCGTATCCGCAGACTGTGCCTCTGCCTTTTGTGAGTTGGTTCTCAGCAATGATGGTACGGATGATGGAAGTCTTTCCTGTACCGACTTTACCCACGATGTACACAAAATCTCCCGGATATACATCCATGCTGAAATCATAAATGACCGTAGCCTCTCCGTTTACTATGTCCGCATTCCCGAATGAAATGACGGGATTCCTTT
Source organism: Bacteroidales bacterium (assembly GCA_017471965.1). Classification (GTDB taxonomy): domain Bacteria; phylum Bacteroidota; class Bacteroidia; order Bacteroidales; family UBA932; genus Cryptobacteroides. The sequence goes on along the minus strand of JAFURF010000080.1, from coordinate 6,333 downwards.
CTTCCATTGTTCAAAATTTAGTTACAAACATACAAATATAGTGGAAAAATGGTTAATTTTGTATTTTATTGGCAATTTAGAAACGTATTTGATAATGAGATCCATATCCATGGCGACGGCGGCCCTTGCTGTCATGATATTATCTTCTGTTGCGGCATATGCCCAAGAGGTGACCGACAATACCTCTATGAGTGAAGCGATGCTGCTCTTTGACAGAGGACTGTATTCCCGTTCTTCGTTTGACTTCGGACAGATCCGTGACAGACACTCATGCCCTGAAGGCTACTCGATACTTTCAGATGCAAAGGCAAGGGTGCCGGGTTACGACATGAGGATGCATGATTATATCATGCGGAATCCTCAGTCAGCCATCATTCCGCAACTTCGTTGGCAGCATGCCCTCAATCTTTTCGATGCACATGACTACAAACGTGCCGGAGATATTCTTGAGAATCTGACTCTTAAGCAGTTGTATAGGGGACAGAGGACCGAATACCTGTTCAGGAAAGCATACTGCGACCTTGAAAACCGTGACCTTGAGTCAGCAAAGAACAATTTTGCCGAGGTGGAGAAAAGGCAGTTTTCAGACTACACTGCACCTTCCAGATATGCGCTTGGATATATCAGTTACGTGCAGAAGGACTTCAAGATAGCGATCGACTGGTTCGAGAAGTCCGCCAAGGATTCGAGATTCAAGGAAATGTCATCATACTACATCATGGAAAGCCGCTTCATGCTGGGCGATCATGAATACGTGACTGCGCATGGTGACGAGATGTATGAGGTGGTCCCTCAGGAACGCAAACCTCACCTTGCAAGAATCGTCTCCGAGTCATATCTGGTCTTGGGTGATGCCGATAACGCCCGCAGGTTCTTTGATCTCAATGCTCAGGGCGGAGGCCAGCCGAAGTCAAGGGCGGACTGGTTCTATAGCGGTTCCGTCCTGTATGCGGTGGAAGACTACAGGGGAGCCATAGACGCATTCTCAATGATGGGGGAGCGCAGGGACTCGATCGGTCAGATAGCATCCTATCAGTTGGGATACAGCTATATAAGGACAAAGAATAAAGTTGCCGCGATGGAGGCCTTCAGAGACGCCTCGGCGCTTGAATATGACAGGAACATAGCGGAAGACGCACATTTCAACTGGGCAAAACTTGCATTTGACCTTAATACCGATACCTCCGTGTTCCAGGATTATCTGGAACGTTATCCATACCTGGAGAAAGGCGACAGAATCAACAGTTACATAGCAGTGGCCGCTCTATACAACCGTGATTATGAGGGGGCGCTCAATGCGTATGACCAGATTGATGAACTGGATGATGATATGCGGAACAACTATATGAAAGCCAACTACTTGAGGGCGAATCAACTTATAAGGAACGGGTCATACAGAAAGGCGATCCCATGCCTCAAGGCTGCGGCTTACTATTCAGACAGGGGGAGCCGGTTCAATCAGTTGTCCCGTTTCTGGCTCGCAGAGTCATATTACCGCAATGACCAGTATGCCGATTCACGTGAACTTTTTACCGAACTGTACAATACATCTGCATTATATGGACGTGCGGAATCTTATCAGATTTCCTATAACATAGCGTACTGCTATTTCAAGGAAGGCAATTATACCGCTGCCGGCAAATGGTTTACGGAATATCTTGGTGAAACGTCAGTCCAGTTTCGTAAAGAGGCATTGGAAAGGAGGGCAGACTGTCATTTCATGTCCAAGGATTACAAGGCTGCATCCTCTGCCTACGATCAGGTGCTTAAGGATTATTTTCATGTGAACGACATCTATCCTTATTATCAGGCTGCTCTTTCTTATGGATTGGATAAGAATGTGGACAAGAAGATCGAACTTCTTTCAAATGTCATGGAGGCGTCTCCGACTGCGCGCTTCTATCCTGAGGCCATGTTCGAACTTGGAAGGACATATGCCGTGAGGGAAGATGATGACAATGCGTTCAGATGCTTCAATACATTGGCGCAGAAGGTGAAGGACATCACATTCGTGGCTCAGGCATATATCGAGATGGGATCGCTGGCAAGGAATCAGTCTCAGTTCAACGATGCCTTGGGCTACTATAAGACGGTAGTGGAGGAGATGCCGCTGTCAGGTTATGCGGAGGACGCCCTGGCTGCGATAGAGTCAATATATCAGACACGGAACGAGCCGGAAGAATATATCGCCTATATTGAAACAATAGGCAAAGGTGCAACGAAGACTGCAGACGAAAAGGAGGATATGATCTTCAATTCAGCCGAGCAGATATTTCTTTCAGAGAACTATGAGAAGGCAATCGTGTCCCTGCAGAAGTACCTTGAAAAGTATCCTGACGGAAGGCATGATTACAAGGCAGACTTCTATATGGCAGAATCATACAGGAGTCTTGGAAAGAACGATCAGGCATGTGACTCATACCGTAAGGTTATAGAAGACGGAGAGGGCTCGTTCGTGGAACTCTCCATGCTGAATTTTGCCAATCTTTCATATAGACTTGAGCGTTGGGAAGATGCCTATGGCGGATATGCTTCGCTTTTCTCTTCAGCCCTTCTTGAGAACAACAAGTTCCTTGCTACTGCGGGTATGATGCGTTCTGCCTTCAAAGGACACAACTGGACCAAGGCCATTGAGAATGCAGACCATCTCCTGTTCGATTCCCGTTCGGATGCTGCGCTCAAGGTGGAGGCGGACTATGTGAAGGCAAAGTCATATCTGGCAACAAGCCGAAGAGAAGAGGCTTTCAGGATACTGGAGACTTTGTCAAAGGATGTTTCCGGTGCGTACGGGGCCGAGGCTGCATATATGATGATTCAGGACTGTTATGACAGAGGTGATTTTGGAGAGGTGGAAAACAAGGTTTATGCTTTTGCAGATGCCGGTTCCGGTCAGATGTACTGGCTGGCAAAGAGTTTCATTGTTCTCGGGGATACTTTCGCGGAAAGAGGGGAACTGGAGCAGGCTAAGGCCACTTTCGAGAGCGTACGGGACGGTTATGAACCGGAAAGTTCTGAGGATGATGTACTTGACAATGTTGACATGCGCCTGAAGAAACTCGAGGAAATGGATTCTGCGCAGTAATCATAGGGGAGGAAATTTATGAAAGTGAACAGATACATATATTTGATCGGAGCTATTTGTCTTGCCGCTCCGTTTGCATCGCAGGCCCAGGATCTTGATCCTACCGTAGTGGTTGACAGGGCATATGAGGGAAAACTTATGGAGGTGCATAAGCCTGCCCTTGAAATGGCTGTCCCTGATACTGTCACCAGATTCGATCTGGATTTTGACTATTCCGTGTTTGACAGTCCATACAAGGGCTAGTATGAGTTCAATCCGTATCTTCTGTCCATGAAGCCTTCGGCCTCGTCAGACGGATCCCGGAAGTTCTTCCTGAGGGCGGGAGCCGGATATCAGCTTCACCCTGAACTTGATATGGTCTGGTCGCCTGATCTCAAGACTGATGATTTCGCAATGGATGTCTTTGCAAGGCACAAGTCTTTTATCGGAAATTACCACAATCTTGACGGCCAGGGGAATGATGCGGTCTGGTCAGGATATGACCTTAAATCAACCGCTGGATTTGCAGGATATGGGGACTGGGAAAGCGGTTATGCTGATTTCTGGGGCAGTTATTCCAATCTGGCCACTAAGGACCGTATGTGGAACCGTATGTATAATACGGCCGAGGTCGGGTTGTCAATCGGTTCCAAGGACCTTGCTACGTATGTCGACTATCGTGTCGATGCAAAGTACAGGCATGGTCATGATGCCGTCAGATATACGGAGACCGGTCCGGATCCTCTTAAGGAGAATGCCGTTGACCTTGATGTTTCTGCCGGATTTCCTGTAAGAGGTTCCATGCTTTTTTTTGATGTGGAGGCTGATTTTGCCGGATATGGTGGAGAATATTCAGCCACTGCCGGACAACTCGGTATCACTCCGCATTATGTGTACCGGCGTTCACGCTTCATGGCAGATATCGGAGTGAAGTTTGCCAAGACTATGGGAAACGATGGTGAACTGAGAAGCGATGATGCCGGCAATGTGGTGGAAGATCCGCATAATCAGAATGTATATCGTGGTGTGAGTCTTGAGCAGATTGTTTATCCGGATGTTACGGTGGAGTTCGGAATCATCCGTGAGGCGCTCAGGTTGCGTCTCCATGCCGGAGGCGGAAACCGTCTTGACACTTGGGCATCCGTTCTTGAAGGAAATCATCATGTGGCCGCATATACACCGGATTTCACTATAGAAAGGATCAATGTCATGGCTGCTCTTGAAGGAAGCATAGCATCCCGTTTCAGTTACAGCATTTATGGCGGATATGCGAGTTATGCTAACGGCCTGCTGGACAGGATCGACCTTACAGTTGCCGGACATGACAGAACCTTGTTCCCGACGATGGGGCATGCTGCATATTCAAGAGCGTTTGCCGGTCTGGATTTCCTTTGGAAGAGCGACGCACTGATGATTGATGGAAATGTCGAGTATTCTGATGCTCGGGGCGATGCGTTCGATAAGGGGTTTGTGAGGCCGGCGGCAGTTTCCGGCGATGTGGCGGTAGAGTATAACTGGAAACGCAGGATCATTGCTGGTGCGGACTGCCGTTTCGCTTCTGCACGCGAAAGCGTGGCGTATGAACTGCCGGCATATGCAGATCTTGGTCTGTATGCAGAGTATGTGTTCGCACGCGGATTTTCTTTGTGGGCGCGTGGCGGTAATCTCCTCGGCATGACTGTTCAGTACAATCCTCTGTACGCTGAAAAAGGCGCATATTTTACCCTTGGAATTTGCTTGAACTTATAGGAAAAATTACTATATTTGTCCGTTTGTTTTGAGACAATAAAAGTAATTTTGATATAATGAGCGAAGAAGTAATCAACAACGCTTCGGCGGAACAGTATTCCGCCAACAGTATCCAGGTTCTCGAGGGTCTTGAGGCCGTAAGGAAGAGACCTTCGATGTATATCGGAGACGTGGGAGAAAGAGGTCTTCATCACCTTGTGTATGAGGTGGTGGACAACAGTATCGACGAGGCACTTGCCGGATACTGCTCTCATATCGAGGTGACGATCAATGAGGACAATTCGATAACGGTGAGCGACAACGGTCGAGGTATTCCTACCGGCATGCATGAGAAGGAGAACCGTTCGGCCCTTGAAGTCGTTCTTACCGTCCTTCATGCCGGAGGTAAGTTCAGCAAGGACAGTTACAAGGTGTCAGGAGGTCTTCATGGTGTGGGTGTGTCCTGCGTGAATGCACTTTCGGATTATCTTAAGGCTGAAATCCACCGCGAGGGTAAGGTCTTCGTGCAGGAATACTCTCAGGGAAAGCCATATAAGCCGGTAGAGGTAGTGGGCGAGGCGGAAGATACGGGAACCACCGTCACATTCCATCCGGATCCTGAGATATTTCAGGTTACGACAGTGTACAAGTACGATACTCTTGCCGCGCGTCTGCGTGAACTTGCGTATCTGAACAAGGGTATACACCTGTCTCTTACCGACAGGCGTAATCTTGTACATGATTTGGACGAGAACGGAAACGAACTCGAAACCACTCACTACAGAAGCGATGTCTTTTATTCAAAGGAGGGACTTCGTGAATTTGTCGAGTATCTTGACGGTGGTGCTGAGAAACTTATCGAGGCTCCTGTATATCTTGAGACCGATAAGATCATTCCGATCGAAATCGCTCTTCAGTATAATACCAGTTATACTGAGAAAATATATTCCTACGTAAACAATATCAACACGATAGAGGGTGGTACCCACCTTCAGGGCTTCAAGATGGGTCTTACGAGGACTCTGAAGAACTATGCCGACAAGCAGGGCATGCTTGCAAAACTCAAGTTCGACCTTGCTGCCGATGACTTCCGTGAAGGTCTTACTGCGGTTGTCTCCGTAAAGGTAGCTGAGCCTCAGTTTGAAGGACAGACAAAGACGAAACTTGGTAACGGTGAGGTCGTCTCTGCTGTTTCCCAGGCTACTGCTGCAGCACTCGAACTGTATCTCGAAGAAAATCCTAAGGAGGCAAAGATGATCGTTGAGAAGGTCATCCTTGCTGCAACAGCGCGTCATGCCGCTCGCAAGGCACGCGAGATGGTACAGAGGAAGACTGTCATGTCCGGTGCCGGAATGCCTGGCAAACTTGCCGACTGTTCATCAAGGGATCCTGAAATCTGTGAACTTTTCCTTGTCGAGGGAGATTCGGCGGGAGGTACTGCAAAGCAGGGACGTGACCGTATGACTCAGGCGATACTTCCTCTCAGAGGTAAGATCCTCAATGTGGAGAAGGCTATGGAACACAGAGTCTTTGAAAGCGAGGAG
>JAFURF010000009.1 GCA_017471965.1 Bacteroidales bacterium | reverse complement strand
TTGCAAGCTCCTCCTCTGTAGGACGGATGAACATGTTCTTTACGAAGTGTGCCTGCCATGCAACCTCCATGATGAAACGGACCTTAAGACGGGTAGCCTCGTTGGTACCGCAGAAAGTGTCGACAACATAGAGTTTCTTTGCTGTATTGAGTTGCTTGATAGCCTTAGCGCGGAGGTCAGCCCAAGCCTCTTCTGAACAAGGCTTGTTGTCATTCTTGTACTCCTCTGAAGTCCACCATACAGTGTCCTTGCTGGCCTCGTTCATAACGAAGAACTTGTCCTTAGGAGAACGTCCTGTGTAAATACCTGTCATCACGTTGACAGCACCGAGTTCTGTAACCTGGCCTTTCTCGTAACCCTCAAGACTTGGATCTGTCTCCTCAGCGAAGAGAACCTCGTAAGACGGGTTGTGAAGGATTTCCTTCACGTCGGTAATACCGTACTTGGTCAAATCAATTGTGCTCATAATTTCTATAAAAAATATTTAAGGTTTAACTAAATTCGTATATCTCTGCAAAAATAAACTTTTTTTACGATTCGACAAACATTGCTGAGCGAAAATGAAAGTTTTTATGTAAGTTTGCACAAATACTTAATTCTTATGAAGAAACTTTTTATACTCCTTTCCATTGTTGCTGTCACATCATGTGGGAAACTTGCAGACCTGCTCGACAATTCAAGCAGTGATGACCCTACTTCTGCCGATGTGACCGATATCCTGGAAAACACGTTCTGGGGAACCGCAGGCTCTGTTGTGCCGCGTGAATACCAGGAAATGATTCTTTTCCATGTCACCTTGTCAGAAGGTGAGGAATACAATGAGTCTGCAGTGACGGATGTCATATTCAAGGACAATACCGTAACCTTTGTCTTCCCTGGAGGCGGATGGCGCACCACGAGGTATACATATGACGAGAATACGAAGATCATGAAGTTCGACAAGCCTCTGATATATGCCACTCAATACTTGTCGTCAGACAACGGAGAGGATATCTATGAGTGTCGTTTTGTCAGACAGAGACTGTTCGGTGTGGACCACATCTCGTTATTCGATGTGACAGTCAATGACTGGCAGGATGTCAGACTTGAGAAGGGACAGTGGCGTCTGAGCCTTGCTCCGATGGAGGGACGTCAGAATAAGAAACTGCATGAGATGAACTGCATCTATGGCACATCGATCAATCCCCAGGACTTGAAAATCGAAGGCGGTGCATCGTGGGCTTACTATAACGTGGATTCGGACAGACAGTTTCCTCGGACTGATCTTGACCTGGGCGAAATATATTTCGGCTTGAAATATACCTTGCCGACAGAGGAGCAGGCACGAAAACTGATTGACAACAGCAATACTTATAAAGGTGTTGATTATGTCGTGATCGGAAACGAAGAAGGTTCCATTGAATTCCCTAAGCCGGCAAACCCTGGTGAAGAACTTGGTTTCTGGCTCAAAGACGGTGCTGCAGTCGTGTATTCATATGATGATGCAGAAATTGTGACGTTCTCTGTATTGCCATCGACAGAAACCGCAGACAGAAAGTTCTGCGTACGTCCTGTCCTGAAATAAGACGATGTGACAGATAATGATATGACCCCCGGAAGTCAGATATGCAACTTCCGGGGGTCACATCAATTTGACTTTTCTGTCAGTCACAGTTATAAGTCAAGTCTTGCCATTCCTTCCATGAGGGAGGCTCCGCTGGCCTGAGCACCCATTGAAGGAATGCCTTCTCTGAATGTAGTGCCCCAGAAATAGTCTGCGTACATCCTCGGGTACATTCCTCTGTCAAGATTGCGTGAGAGTGTCTCTGTACACAATTGCAGTTTGGCCTTTATTGCCTCACGGGTGTTTCTGTCGGCCTTTTCGTCAAGGATATAGTTTACGGCATAAGGAATGTAAACTGCCTTGAATATGCTCTGGTCCATGCTGGTGCCTTCATGACGCAGTATTCCTGTCGCAGAGTCAGTGCACCTGTTGCTGTTTACAGCATAGAGCAGTACCTGGCCTGCCTTGTCCATGTAACTTCTTTCTCCGGTTATATGGTAAAGTTGACGGCATGCTTCGCCGAATGTTCCCTGGGTATAAGTCAAAGGCGGTTCTTCGACACGTTCGTTGTCAGGCATGTTCGCGATATTGAATGCATACAGGTCCTTCGCTATGTCGAGGTATGCCGTGCTCTTGTATTTCTTGTAAAGCAGAGCCGCTGTCAGACATGCAGGAGTGTTGGTACATGCATTCTTGTTTTCCTTGTCCTGATCGTAACTTGTCCATGGAAGGCTGATTCCTTTAGGACTTTCAGTTGCGCGTGTCCATATGTATCTGTCGAATACGGTGCGTGCAGTTGCTGCATATTTCTCTTCACCGGTGAATTCTGTCATTCTCAGAAGAGTCAGGCATATCCAGCACATGTCGTCTGTGAAGTCGTTGTAGAATCCTCCGTAATCACCCTCGTTGTCCTTGGAATTGTTGTAGTTGTTGGCGTCGTTCGCATACCAGTTCTCAAAGTATGTAAGATACTCTGCCGCCTTGTCAGGGTCAGTGTCCTTGATCCTATTGTATGAATATAGTACGACATCCATGGCATGAGCCTGCTGCCAGTAGATGTATGTCGAAGACTTTTCAATATCGTTCGGGGTAGACCAGAATGTGCCTTTCTGCTTGTCCATGAAGTTGCTGATCAGCACATATGTGCATGAATCTGCAAGAGCAGCCCATTCCGTTCTCGGTGGGGGAGTCACTTGAGTACCTGTGTTACCTCCGTTCGTGCTGTTGTTGCCGCTTCCGTCGTATTCTTCGATGGAGTTGTCACATGCGATGGCAAATGAAGCACTTATGGCCAGTGTGGCCATAAGTGCAAATATCTTTGATGCTTTCATTTTCTTATCTTGCAACTGGTGGGTTGGAATTGTTCCAGAAATCAGACGGTTCTGTGCCCATGTTCAATACGAGTTCTCCTCCATTGAATACATCCTTGCGGTAAAGCCAGCATTCTTCAAGAGGCTTTCCGTTGAATGTCGCTGACTGGACATACATGGCGTCTTTCGAGTTGCCGTTAGTCCTGATGACGAACTTGTCACCTTTGGCGTTGAAGTCACTCAGGTGGATTGTGATTTCGTCAAACTGCGGACTTCCGATCTGATATGTCGGTTCGCTGGATGCTCCGCCCTGTACATCGAAAAGTCCGATCGCTGCAAGTACATACCATGAGCCGAGTTGTCCCTGGTCTTCATCCTGTCCGTAGCCGTAACCGTGCTCGCCATCTGTACCATAGAACTCGTCGCAGATGAGTCTGGTCCATTTCTGTGTAAGATATGGCTTGCCAGAGAAGTTGAACAGCCAAGGAATATGGAGACTAGGCTGGTTTCCATGGTTGTAAGGGCTGCTGATACCTGCGAATGCATATGTTGTCTTGCCACCGCCGAAGATGGTCTTGCGGGCCTCTGTGAAGATATTGTCAAGTCTTGTGTTGAATTCCTCACCACCCATTCTTACGATGAGTGAATCAGGGTTCTGAGGCACGAAGAAACTGTACTGCATGGCATTACCTTCCTGGAATCCTCTCCATGATTCGTATGGGTCGAAGTTGTCTATGAATTCTCCTTCCGTATCTCTAGGACGCACCAGTTTGAGTTCGTCATCGAACACTTTCGCCCATCCGTCAGACAGTTCCATAAGTTTTCTGTAGTCATCCATATGACCGAGTTGCTTTGCAAGTTGTGCAGTGGCATATGCGCTGAAACTGTATTCGAGAGTATGTGATATCGAGAATGTAGCACCGCCGGAATGAGCGACAAATCCAGGATCAGTCACATATGGAACATATCCCTTCTTCACGAACTGCTCGACATCCATCTTTCCGGCACCTTCGATCCTGCCGACCCATTCGAGGTTGTCCTTCCTGGCTGCTTCGTACATGGTCTCGATGTCATAGTTGCGGATACCGCTGTTGTATGCACCCGCAAATGCAATGCTCACCATATTTGTACCTACACCGGACACGTATTTGCTGCATGCTATACCGTCTCCAAGCCATCCTGCATCCTTGTATACGAGAAGTTGGCTGGAAACCCACTCGTTGTAGTATTCAGGATATGCCAGAGCCCAGAGAGGTGTGAGGTTCCAGTAACCTCCCCAGATGGCGTCTGTATTGTAGTGGTGATGGAGAGGCTTGCCGTCCTGTCCGAGTTCGATCTGTCCTACCTCTCCGTTATTCATAGGATAGGCTCCGTTAACGTCGCTTGCTACGCCACGGCCGAGGAGGCAGTGCCAGAGGCCTGTGTAGAACTTGATTCTGCTTTCTTCACTACCACCTTTGACCACGATACGTCTGAAGGCATTCTCCCATTTGTCTGAAGTTCTCTTGAGAGCCTTGTCGAATGAAATGCCCTCTGCTTCCGCAGCAAGATTCTGTCTTGCATTTTCAATTGAAGTGTAGGAAAGGCCGACCTTCACTACAATCTGCTCATTACCCTTTGTATCGTAGTTCAGACAGAGTACCGCTCCAGGGCCGACGATCTCCGATGTCTCAGACATTTCTCCTCCTACATGGAATCCTGATACCGAAGACGGAGCCTTTGACAGTTCACCAAAGAAATACATGGATACAGTCGCTCCTGTCTGATACTTCTTCACATATTCAGGTTCGGTGATGATATATCCTTCAATGGTCTTTCCATCTACTTTCACATATGAGTCCAGTACATTGCCGCTTTCACCATGTCTGGTGCCGACATTTATGAGGATATGAGACTCGGACGATTCAGGGAAGGTGAATCTCTGATAGCCGACGCGGGTGAGTGCGGTCAGTTCAGTCTTTACTCCATAATCCTTGAGGAATACGGAATAAAATCCCGGCTTTGCCACTTCCGTCTCCTTGTCGAATGTAGATCTCCAACCGGCCTCAGGGTTCTCAAGAAGTCCCGGCCTTGTAACCACATCACCGGTGACCGGCATGAACGAGAGACCTCCTACCTGGAATTCGTGGAAGCAAGGGAAACCGTCGATGGATGTGTGACCGTCTTCGTAGCCGACAGCCTCCCATCCCTGGTTGTTGCCATATGTACCGTTGGTCGATGGACCGAGTTTGGCCATTCCGAACGGTTCAGACGCAGGTGTATATACAAACCATCTGCTGTGGACGGTTCCGATGTTAGGGTCTACATAGTCTGACAGTTTTTCCTGACTGCTGCAGGCACTCAGGAATGCCAGACATGACAAAAGGTAAATAAATTTTCTTTTCATCAGTATGTGTTATTTTATGTTTAATTCTCCCTTGATGATGGCTGTACGTATCAGGAATTCCGGAATGCATGATGAATCGAGCAGCCACTTAGGCTTCTGCATCTCGTTCTTCTTTCCGGTCCAGTCATTGCATACAAGTCCATGCGGATCTCTGGCGTTTTCCCATGCGTAATCGAGAGCCTTGATCAGGATGTCTGCATATTTTGTTTCGCCGGTAATCGACCATACATCCTGATATCCTCTGAAAAGCACGACGTCAAACCACGGGATGTTGTATGTGAACGGAATTCCGTCTTCGGTATAATGGAAGAAGAATCCTGCGCTTCCTTCGCAAAGCATAAGGGCCTGATCGAGATATTTCCTGTCTCCGGTATATCTGTAAAGTGCCGCTCCTGCCTGAATCATAGTTCCGCTGTTGTAGGTGTATGGGTCGAACTGGGCCCGTCCTTCTCCTGCAGTCAGCCATGAGTTCATGATGATGTTCCTTTCAGGGTCGCGGAGATATTTCCAGATCCAATGGTAGAAACGCTTTCCTGTTTCTAGATAGTAGATGTCTTCAGTAGCCTCGTACAGTTTCAGGGCCAGTACCAGAGCCTTTCCGTTCGAACATGCAGGTTTCTGGTCCTTCTTTCCTTCTACCCAAGGGACACCGCCTTCGAACCTGTCGTCCCATCCGCTGATTATGAACGAGAACACCTGCTTGGCTTTCTCCAGATGTGCGGGGTTACGGGTCACAGAGTATGTGTCGATGTAGTCGATGCCTACCAGGCCGTTATCGTCATAGTATCTGTCGACTCTGTCGAATCTGGCAGGGTATGCCTGATATGCGAAAGGGACCCTGGTGGTGTCGTAATACTCTTCCATTGCGGTTACCATTGAGTCCAGATACGGACGGTATGTGTCCGGGTCCGCCTTCGCAAGAAGAACAGCAGCGGAAAATACTCCGCTCATAGGCCACAGGAAACTTGATTCCTGGGCCTGATGCGTACCGTCGTCGAAGTAGTCAAGGTCCGGCTTGTGCGAATTAGGGAAATATTCGGAGAAGAGACCGTATTCCTTGATTCTGTAGCACTCCCATACGTCTTCGAATGATTCCTTGGCCGCAGCGGTGTACTTGCCGTCAGTCTTCTCCTGACATGCGTTCAGACAGCATGCGCACAGGGCAATGAGAATCAGGCAATATCTATTCATTCGGCTTTTCATTCTTGTAGATTGCTACGGTTCCTAATGATTCCAATGCGGCGGCCTGCATGAGAAGGCTCTTGTCTCTGTCCGGATTGATCTTCACCCCGGTCCAGTCTTCATAGAAGAGTCCGTTGTTCATTCTTCCTTTTTCCCATGCGTTGTCAAGATTTGCAATGAAAACCTCCATGCACTTCTTTGTGAATGCCTTGTCATACGGCTCGAGTACGATATAACTCTTTATCAGTTGGATCGTGAACCATGGATCGTTTGTAGGGTAGCAGAGAGGAATCCCGTTGCGGCTCCTTACGTAGTAATCATATGATGACTTTGCAGTAGCCTTTGCCTCGTTGAGGTAGTGGCTTTCTCCGGTCGCCTTGTGGAGGAGTACGCCGCCTGCAATCATTGCTCCGCTGTTGTATGTCCATTTCGTTGTGTTGATGGTACCGTCTGCACCTTTACTGTTCCAGTAGAGGTTGTCTTCAGGATCCCTGAGGTTGTCGTAAAGCCATTTGTACAATGTCTTTGCAAGGTCAAGCACTTCTGCCTTCTCGCTTTCAGGACATACCTCGTAATATTTCATGAGGAACCATGTCGCGAAGCCGTTTGCACATGCCGGTTTGTTTGAACTGTCATTGCCCGGCTGGTTGATGTTGTTTTCACACCACCAGAGCGCTCTTCCCATGGTATCGTCTATACCTGCCTGATAGAATCTGACTATCTGGGCACACCAGTCGAGGTACTTGCTGTCCTTAAGAAGATGGTACGCTTCAACGAGTTCAATGCCGATGATGGCATTGTCATCAAAGAATCTGTCTCCTCCTCCATTGCGTCCGTCTGTCGATGAACCGAATCCTCCTACTGAAAGTACAGCGGACGGACGGTAGTATGCCTGGAATCTGTCGACCATTTCTGCATATCCGACGTCGTATCCTAGTCTGTGCAGGGTAGAGGCACCTGCAACCAGTCCGTCATATGGCCACAGGAATGATGCCGGCAGGTCGCCTGCTCCCTTAGGATAGTTTTCGTTGAAGAAATCCTTGGTCGCTCCTGATGTCACCCTATAACAGCGGACTATCGCATCGAAGGTGTCCATCGCTCTTTGAGCATATGACACCTCGGCAACAGGCGGCTGGTTGTTGTTCCCTCCGTTGTTTCCACCGTTATTTCCCGGATTCCACTCTTCTTGGGAATTGTCGCATGCTGACAAGGTCAGTCCTATTGTTGCGATGAGTAAGAGTCTGAAGATTTTCATGTCGATAAAATATAAAAATGTTCCGGCAATGGCACGCCACCGCCGGAACAGTGTAGATTAGAGTGTTATTTCTTTGTAACCACGTGAGTCATCACGCCGTCCTTGTTGCTGTCAAGAGTGATTGTCACTTCAGAACCATCCATCTCGTCGGCGAATTTCCAACAATGCTCCCATTGAATCCAACCGAATTCAACGATATCATAGAAATCTGCGCTTCCGTCTGGCTTCTGATCTGTTACTCCGTCCTTACGTCCCCAGCACTTTGTCTCTTCGCCATTTATAGTAGGAATGAAATAGTAACGGTCTTCAACCCATGTAAGCCATGAACATGTAGGGTCTCCAGGCTGTACGAAATTCACCTGTCCTTCACCACTCCAACGTCCCTCACCGGCATATGTCATCGTTACGATATCAACGTAGTTGACAGCGAAGATACATCTGACCTTGCTTATCTCGTCAAACTTGACAGTGTTGTCCTGGAAGTTGACAGTGATACGGGTCACATTGTCGCCTGAAGCAGTGGCAGTACCTTCGCCGCTTCCTACAAGAAGTCCCTTCTCTGCATCGAGGAAGTAGTTCTTGTCAGAAGACCTGAACGCAAGAGAACCATCCTTGAGTTTTGCAAACACCTCGAATACGCCTGTGCCTACCTGTCTGAACGGCTGTCCTTCCACCTCAGCACCGGTTCCGTAAAGAGCGAGTTCTGCCGGAGCCATTGTAGGAGGTACAGGGTCGACGCTTGCCTTCACGAAATAGTGGGTGAATGCGCCGTTGTCGTTAGTGTCGATTGTACAGGTTGCAGTGCTGTTCTCAAGATCTGAAGCGAACTTCCAGAGATTGCTCCATTGGTCAACAGGATATTCTCCGATATAGAACCAGTTTGCAGGTACATCTGCAGCGTCAGGACGAGCCTCTCCGTCACATAATTCAGGAATACGTCCCCATGCCATCTCTGTTCCGTTAACTGTTGCGCGGAAGTTATAACGCTCCTCTGACCAGCCGGCATCGTAGAATTTGATTTCACCCTCGCCTACGAACTTACCGTTGCCCTGGTATGCAAGAGTCATATAAACATCCTGTGTCCATGCGAACACGAGTTTCACCTCAGCGCCGATCTGATCGTAAGTGACAGTGTTGGTGTTGAAGTCTACTTTGATTCTTGTAACGCCCTCGGAAGCCTCTACAGCGGCACTTCTTCCTCCGATGAAGAGTTTGTTCTCAGCATCTGTGAAGTACTTGACTGGCTCATCGTCACCTGAACGGAAACTGATGTTACCGGCCTTGAGTTGCTGATAGAGAACGAATACACCATCGGACTCCTTGCGGAATGCTGCGCCTTCAGTCTCGGCAGCCGAACCTGCGATGTAGAGTTCTGCAGGAGCAGATGTAGGCTGCTCATATACGATTGCACCGGCAGTCTCACATGTATGAGTCCACTTGTTCTCCTTGTTGGTGTAGATGGTAACAGCCACATTGCTAAGGTCAAGAGCATGATCCATCTTCCATAGGTTGTCCCACTGTGAAACTCCTGGGAACTCGTTGATATAGAAGTGCTCCTCGGTTCCGTCAGGAAGTACTGCGTTGCCGGCGTCATCTGATCCCCAGCATACCTCTGCACCGTCTACGGTAGCGATGAAGTAGTAACGCTCCTCAACCCATCCGCACCAATCCGGAGTACCCTCACGGCCAGGACCATAGAATACGACCTCGCCACGTCCTTCGAATTCACCGTTTCCTACATACTCGAGAGTCATCGGGTCAGTTGCAGGGTCGTTGTAAGTAGCGCCCCATGCAAGACGTACGGTAGTGCCGATCTCTTCGATCTTCACATTGAGGGTGTTGAAGTTTACAGTAATACGTGCAAGACCTGATTCAGGTGCAGCCTCGATGTTGAAGTTGCCTTCACCTTCAGCGAGTTTGCCCGTTGCGTTTGCAAAGTAATTCATTCCACCGGACTTCTCTGAAGTGAAGCAGATGTTGCCTGCGCCGACTTTCGTATAGATGATGTAAAGACCTTCTTCAGCAACACGGAATTCCTGTCCTGCTTCTTTTGCTGCGGTTCCGTTGATGTAGAGTTTCTCAGGCATGTTGTCGATGCCTTCGCCTCTGGTCACTGTGATTTCCCTGCTACCCTCGAAATTCTTTGTAACGCCGCCTTTTGCACCTGTCACAGTCCATATGATCTTGCCTGTCTCGTTTGGCTTGATGCCTGCGTTACGTGCGATTGTGTTGAGGTTTGCATGTGTAAGTGTGAGTGTTGTGCCTGCTCCAAGGTCACTTGGCATGCTGGCAACAGGGTTTGAGAAGTCTCCGCCCGCCTTGTCGAAAAGGACATTGTAGAGAATGATACCTCCGTCGTTTGCATATCCGCCTGCCCACGAGAGGACTATGTTATTCGACGATGTCACGTCAAGAGTCACTGCTGCCGGAGAGTCAAGTTCTGACGGCATGGTGAATTCCGTGTCCAGTTCAAATTTCTGCGTACAGCCGAAAACTGCTGCAAGCAGGGTGATCATTAATATAAGATTCTTTTTCATTTTCATTACCAATTAGGGTTCTGAGTAAGATTCTTGTTGATGTCTCTGTCTTTCTGCGGGATAGGCCAGAGATAGTGCTTCTGTGCATCGAAATTCCTTTTCTCGAGAATTACGAATCCGTTGTCTGTGCCGACAGCAGCACCTGTATAGAAGCCGTGAACGTTTCCGTTAAGGACATTCTCAGCGATCCTCCATCTGATGATATCCTTGTAGCGGCTGCCCTCAAATGCAAGTTCACATCTGCGCTCGTTCCTTACGAGTTCCTTCATGTCTGCGGAAGCATTGTAGTTGAGTGCTGAATCTTCAGTGAAGCCAGCACGCTGGCGGATAAGTCTGATGGTGTTGTTCCATACTGTCTCGGTCATGCCTGTTGTCTCGACATATGCCTCAGCATTCATGAGAAGGATGTCTGCATAACGGATGAGGATAGGATTTAGACCTGACTGAAGTGTGAGACGGTATGATTTGTCCCACCATTTCTTAAGGTAGAAACCTGTAGGGGTGACGTCTGATGTGGTTCCGTATGCATCGCGGCCTGTGTTGCAGTCGATGACTGTCTCTGTACCGTCAGCCATGGTGTATGAATTTCCGGTGTACATCACTGTGGCTGCAAGACGAGGGTCCCTGTTGCTGTAAGGATTGTTTGCATCATATCCTGAACCAGCCTCGTTTATGCCCTTTCCGTTGAGCATGATGTAACTGTCGACAAGTTCCTGTACAGGAGCAAGGTTTGAGTAGCCACCCATTGAAGGCGGAAGGAAGTAGTACATCATGTTGTGCTCGCGGAAAGCAGGAGTGTACTGTACGTCAAGGATGATCTCGCTGTTATACTCGTTCTCGATTCTGAATAGACCTGCATAGTCATTGAAGAGCGAGTAAGTCTTTGAGTCCATGATATCCTGAGTAAGAGTCTTCACCTGGTCGAAGTTGCCTTCGAAAAGGTGAACCTTTGCGAGAATGGCCTTGGCAGCACCTGCAGTGATGCGTCCGCGGTCTCCTGCGGTATATGAAGCAGGAAGAGCATTTGAAGAGATTGCTGTCTCAAGGTCATTGATGATGTTTGTCACGACATCAGCCTTAGGAGTCCTTTCGATAGTCTCACTTTCAGCCACGGTAAGCACCTTCTCTGTGTAAGGAATGTCACCGAACTTTGTATACAGTTCGTAGTAGAAATATGCTCTGATGGTCATGCACTCGGCAATGTATCTTGCCTTGAGACTTTCGTCAAGTGCGGGAACCTTGTCGATGTTTGTAAGGAGTTCGTTGCAGATCCTGATACCGGCATAGTAACCGTCCCAGATAGCCTTCACATAGCCGTTGTCAGTGCTGAATGAACCGTTGCCGATAGGCTGGGTCTCATTCAGTCCCTTCATATATGCGTTATCGCTCGCACCTTCCATGTTGAGCATTTCGCTCATGCTGGTGAGCCTGGTGTAGCAGGTGTTGAGTGCTGCCACAGCAGAAGCAGGGTCTTCGCTCCAATATGTAAGGTCTGTCTCCCTATCGTATGGAGGAGTGTCAAGTCCGATGCAGGAAGCAGTGAACATTACGCTGGCACAGACTGTGACGATATTCAATATTTTCTTCATAACTGTTGTCGATGATTAAAATTTCACATTAAGACCGACTGAGAATACTCTCGCCACCGGATAAGCACGTCCGCTACCGTCAGCATTGTATTCAGGGTCCCATCCGCCACGCATCTTTGTGAATGTAAATGCATTCTCGCATGATACATATGCATGGATTTCCTTGAATCTGATCTTCTCAAGCCAACGTGATGGGAATGTGTAACCAGCCTGTATGTTCTTGACACGGAGATATGATGCATCCTGAATCCAGAAATCTGACTTGGTTGCGTTGTTGGTTGATTCCGATCCCATGGTGAGTCTCGGATAACTTGCATCCTTGTTTGCAGGTGTCCAACGGTCAACGTGGAAGTCGAGAACCGGACCTTCGTTGTTGTTGTGGAATGCCTCGACAGCCTCACCACGCATCCAGCGGCTCCTCATACCTACTCCCTGAAGGAAAATCGAGAAGTTGAATCCCTTGACATTGAGACCGTAGTTGAAACCGTATGTGTAGCGAGGGAAGTCGTTGCCTACCACGAAGCGGTCATTGTCGTCGATGACGTTGTCACCGTTCTTGTTGATGTACTTGATGTCACCAGCCTTTGGCACTACACCTGAAAGATGAACGCTGTTTGCAGCCTCTTCGTCACTCTGGAAGAATCCGTCATGTTTGAGCGCGTAATATGAGAAGAGAGGGTAGCCTTCCTTGATGATTGTTACGACGTCATAGCCCTGGAAGAGTTCTGTACCCTTGGTGTCAACTACAACGTTCCAACTGTCAGAGAGGTTGGCTGAGATGTTGTGGTTGACGATTCCGGTCTTGAAGTGATAGTCGGCTGCAATTTCCCATCCCTGTGTCCTGACTTTTGCTGCGTTCGAGATAGGTGCTCCGTTACCGAATATTCCAGGAACAGAAAGATTTACAAGGATGTCCTTGGTCATGTTGTTGAAGTAGTCGAATGCGATGTTGAGATTTCCGCCGAGGAGACCCATGTCGAATCCGATGTCAGCCATTCTTGTGGTCTCCCACTTGATTCCCGGGTTAGATGCCGAGAAGCCTACTGTAGGAGCCGACTGATCACCGAATGTGATGCCCTGTGATACGGATACCGTCTGCATATATTGGTATGCACCGATACGGTTGTTACCGACAAGACCCCATGAACCTCTCAACTTGAATGAAGGGATGATCTCCTTGACCGGCTCCCACCACTCCTCCTGCGACATTCTCCAGCCTGCAGAAGCAGATGGGAACAGTCCGGAACGGTTGCCTTTTGCGAAGTATGATGAGTAGTCGTTTCTGAGGTTGACCTCGAGGAGATACTTCTCGTCATAGTTGTAGTTCACCCTTGCGAATACAGAATAGAGTGACCAGTCGTTTGCACCGCTGTAGTTGCTGATAGGGAACTCCTCAGTACCGTTAACTGACCCCCCCATAACGTCATATTTGTGACCGTCGGTCACTCTTGTGGTTCCGAAGTCGTTATAATGCTCTCCTTCGTATGAATAACCTACGAGTGCATTGATGTTGTGTTTCTTTGCAAACTGCTTGTCATAAGTAAGCATTGCGTTTGCAGTGAGTTTTGTAGAGCGGCCGAATGACTCGCTGATATGGTCTTCCTTGTCTCCTGAGATAGGATTCAGAGAAGCGTAACGGTTCTCGTGAGTCTGGTTGTTGAGAACCCTGCCACCCAATGAAGCGATAGCCTTAAGGCCGTCAATGATCTTGAGTTCTGCTGTGAGAGTACCGTTTGCGTCCTCGTTGATGCTTCTGCGGTAACCTCCCTGCTCAAGTCTCTCGAGAGAGTTTGAGTTTGAGCCTGACGGATAGTTGTAAGTGCCGTCCGGATTCTTGATCTCGTAGATTGCAGGCATACGGTTGCACTGCTCGATGATCCACTCTGTCCAATATGCGTGGTCCTTGATGTTGTTTCTTGTGTATGAAGATGTCAGTTTGATTGTGAGGTAATCTGTCATCTTGTGACTTACATTAAGACGCGCATTGAATCTGTCATATCCGAAATCCGGACCCTGGAAGAGTGACTCCTGACCGAGATATCCGACTGAACCCATGTATGAGAGTCTGTCATTTCCACCGGATACTGATACGTTGTGAGTCTGCTGAGGAGCGTAGTTCTTATAGATCTCTCTGATCCATTTTACGTTAGTACCTCCGTTCTTGTATCCTGCGATCTGGTCGGCAGTGAACTTTGCAGGTCTTCCTGAATTTACCGCTGCCTCGTTGTAGAGTTCAGCATAAACCCATGAGTCAACAACTGACGGAAGTGCAGTAGCCTGCTGGAGACCGTAAGTCATGTTGTAGTTGACCTCGACCTGGCCGTCCTTTCCGTGCTTTGTTGTCACGAGGAGTACACCGTTTGATGCTCGTGAACCGTAGATCGCAGTCGAAGATGCATCCTTGAGTACGGAGATCTGCTCGATGTCGGCAGGGTTCACGTTTGCAAGAGATCCTTCGATGCCGTCGATGAGTACGAGCGGACTATTGTTGTTCATTGTATTATATCCACGGATGTTGATGCTAGGAGATCCTCCCGGAGTTGATGAGCCCTGCTGGATGACGAGGCCCGGAGTTGTACCCTGAAGACCTTCCAGTACGTTTGCGATAGGCTTTCCTTTAAGTTCTTCAGTGGATACGCTTGACACGGCACCGGTAAGATTGACCTTCTTCTGAACACCATAACCCACAACGACTGCGTCGTCAAGGTTAAGTGCCTCTTCAAAAAGTGTTACATCAATAAGTGTTCTGCCTGCCACCTCGACGACTTCGGTAGAATAACCTATTGCAGAAACTGTAAGTACGGCGTCAGGACTGACAGAGAGGGCATAACGTCCGTCTATGTCAGTAACCGTACCATCAGTGGTTCCGTTAACTATCACGGAAGCACCGATCACAGCCTCACCATTGCAACTTACTGTTCCGTGAACTTTTAAAGTTCCGTTCTGTGCAAAAGCAGAATGTCCTGCTCCTGCCAAGAAGATGACGGCCATCATGCAGAATACTGCAGAGAGCGTCTTCTTCACTGAATTTGGAAGTTTCATAAGATTTGTGGTTTACTGATTAATTATTAATAATAATGGGTTGTTGGTCAAGTTTTCTGAGAGCATACACATAGGCTCCGAGAGAGATTGAAGTACTTGCGCCCAGGATTGACTGCATTATCCCTGTCTTCTTTTCATTGTTGTATCTGACAGTCTTGTCGCTGCCTTGTATCCTGACCATGATGGAATTGTCCTTGAGCATTTCTGCCATGCCTTCCTCTGTCATCAGGTCAAGGGCCTTCATCTGAAGCATGCCGATTTCATCGCCGGCAAAAGTCTTGAGACTGCTGTTCAGACGCTTCACCAATGCAGGGATGATGTACTTCGATGCACCGGCAAGACCTCCTCCGATCACAACAAGACCGTCCATGATGTTGAGGGCATTCGCTATTCCGTCAGCGGCAGTCTCTCCCAGTTCTGCAAGTGAGCCGAGTGCTGCTTCGACATTTCCTTCCATTCTGCCTTCTGCTATGTCGAAGATGTCCTTTGGAGTAAGTTCTCTTTCATCCTCCGGTGCGAGTTCATGGTAGACCCTCTTCACGGCTCTGATGCTTACTCCTTCTTCTGCGATCATATCAGGATATCTGCCGTTTCTCATCAGCCAGACATCTCCACCGCAGCCGTTGTCACCTGTAAGCAGGACATCATCTATCACTACGCCGCCACCGAACCCGGTACCGAGAGTGATGCCCAGAAGGTTTCTGTATCTCTTTGTACTGCCGGCCTTTTCAAGAAGTGAATTGATATAGGGGAGTGCTCCCACAAGAGCCTCGCCGTATGCAAAGAGGTTTCCGTCATTGTTGATGTATACAGGGATGCCGAACACATCCGAAAGATATGGCCCCATGGCCACACCGCCTCTGAAACAAGGGAAGTTAGGAAGGTCTCCGATGATTCCAGCCTCATAGTCAGCAGGGCCTGGGAAAGCGAAACTGATTGCAACCGGCTCTTCGGACAATTGCTCCTTGACTTTTTGAAAACCTTCTACAAGCACATTCAGACATTTCTCCACGTCATTGTTGACGGCATCAAGTCTGATAGGATCGACGATTTCCTTACATCCCCGGATTGCTGAAAAGACGAAGTTGGTACCTCCTGCATCCAGAGTCATTACTGTTCTCTTGTCGCTTCTGTACATGTCATGCTTTCTTTAATCTGATTCCACAGAAAAGGAGATAGAGTGCAAAAGCGGCGATTACGATCAGCGAGCCTGCCTGAGAACCGGTCATATCCGAGAATACGCCCATCATAGGTGGTACAAGAGCACCTCCGAAGACTCCGGTGATCATCAGGCCGGATATCTCGTCTGCCTTTTCAGGAATGTGCTTCAGAGCCTGCGAATACAATACTGAGAAAATGCTTGAAAAAGCATATCCTGTACCTCCGATGAGGATCATGAGCATTATCTTTTCGCTGACTCCTGCGAACATGACTGCAATCACTGCAAGGCCGAGGATGATGTGGAAGAGATAATATTTCCTGTCGCTGATACGGGAAAGGAGGAAGGTTCCGATGAATGCTCCTGCAACTCTGCACAGGAAATATACGCTGGAACCGAAACCTGCTTCAGTGATAGGAAGTCCGCATCTTTCCATGAGGATCTTGGGTGCAAGGGTGTTGATGCCGACATCCACTCCTACCACACATACGATACCGAGGAAAAGCATGAGGACGAATCTGTCTCCAAGGAGTGAGAATACGGATTTCACTGAAGTGGATCCTGTCTCGCTTTTTTCCTTGATAGGAGTCAGAGCCAGCCACAGTGCCGACAGGATGGACAGTACGGCAAATACCGGGAACATCATCTTCCAGTTGCCTGAGAGACTGATTGCAAAAGCGACGATGAACGGACCGCTGAAAGAAGATACCGCCTTGATCACCTGACCTGCTGTAAGCGAACTGCTGAGGGCCTTGCCGTCGACCACGTCTGTAAGAAGCGGGTTGAGGGCTACCTGAAGAATCGTGTTTCCTATACCGAGCAGAGCGAAGGCGCAAAGGCATGCCGGGAATGTGAATACCATAAGAGGTATGAGCATACCGACTACGGTGATGAGGTTGCCTGCAATTACCATCTTGCGCCTTCCGAACTTCCTGCATAGCAACGAAGTCGGAACGGCGAAGATGAGAAACCACAGGAATACCATTGATGGAATCAGGCCGGCCAGGGTTTCCGACAATCCGAATTCCGTCTTGACATAACTTGTAGCGATGCCCACTATGTCACAGAATCCCATGATGAAGAAACCGAACAGAACCGGTAACAGATAACGTAGTTTCATATGTTTAGTTTTTCATAGTGTGTTACAGGGTGAATTCGTCCTTTACAAACGCTTTGACGAGCATGACGTCATTGTCGGATGTGTTTGTAATGGTGTAACTTCCGGTAGCGGCAGGAACAATGAATGTCTCGATGTAGTTGTATCTTTCCTTCATTCCCTCTGCGCTTACAAGTTCCACATGGGATCCCTCGACTATCATCCATACATGACATTTGTCGTCATTGGTGATATTGATGCTTGTGCCGGAACTTATAGTGTAGCGATGGACATCATAGAAGTGGTCAGGATGTGTCGGTACGTGCTCAAGTACGAGGCCGTCGCCTTCCTCCATTACATATGGCTTGCTTATCAGCGTGTCCTTCACCACATCTCCGTTCCTTTCGAACCTGACGTTGTTCAGTCCGTGCCCGATGTTGATAGGACGAGGTCTTCCGTCAATGTCAAGTCTGACCCAGTCGTACATCTTGAAGGTGAATATGTAAGGTGCACTGCTGATCTCAAGGACCAGATTTCCTGCTCCAGATGCATGTATGGTACCGTTAGGAATAAGGAACAGGTCGTGCTTTCTTGCGTCGAATTCCTGTACATAGTCTGTGATCTCCAGTTTCTGTGCAGTCTCCTGACTCTTCTCAAGAGCCTTTTTGAACTCTTCCTTTCTGATTCCCTCCTGGAATCCAAGGTAGACTGTAGCATCCGGAGTACATTTCAGTATATAGTATGTCTCATCCTGGGTGTATTTCTTTCCGAAACGTGAACGGATGTATTCAGGTCTCGGATGGCACTGGATGGAAAGGTTGTCTCCGTTTATCGTGTCAAGGAAGTCAAATCGGATAGGGAAGTCTTCCTTGAAGTCTTCCGCACAGTCGCCAAGGATGTCCTTATATCCATATGACATCAGGAAACTGAACGATACTTCCATGAGTGTCCCGTCATGTATGAACATGATGCCGTTTTCAAGGGCCATGAGTTCGTACGACCATGCGAGATTCTTTTCGTCGCGATTAAGGCCGTGGATGCTGTCTCTGAGATAGGTTCCACCCCATACTCCCGGCGCGAACCAAGGACGTACTCTGAAACTGTTTCTGCACATCTTGTCAAGGGTCTTTCTGAAATTGTCTCCTGACATGAATGTGTACTGGTCTATTCTCTGCTCATCAACGATCCAGTCCATCTCCCGGATCAGCGAACCTTTGTAACTGTCAAGGATAGGCCAGTCTATGAAGTAACTTCTCTTGTATGACTCCCTCTGGTCCATCTTTCTTCTGGTTCCGAAATTGAATGATACGCCCGCTCCCATCCTGAACTGGAGTTCATTCTTAGGCAGATCGACGTATACGAGACATCCTTCCCATCCCGCAAGAGCGGCGCCGGTTCCATAGATGATGTTGATGTCTTGACTGCTGTCCTGAGTGAGAGTCTTGAGAGTCTGTCTGTCAAAGAAGTCGATGATCTGAAGGTCTGTCATGCGACCGAAAATCGAATCCTCCTCACCCATGAATGGTTGGATCAGGGACTCTATTTCGTCTTCTGACTTCAACGCTGATGCTGCAGCCACTGTGCGTACACTCTTGCCATGACTTTCGAGGCCTGACACCAGTCCGCTCATGAAGATGTCCCACAGAACTCCTTCCGATCCGTCGATGATAATGTTTTTTTCATTTACGAGAATGTCGGCCAATGAATTTATGCCTACATAAATCCTGTCCTCTGCCGGAAAGGCTGGAAATAGGTCGTAACCTCCTGTCAGATACTCGTTTCCTTTTATGACAGGTGGCAGATAAGAGTTGGTTTTCCTGTACATGATGCGCATTGTATGTTTTAGTGTATGTACCTACATGTGTAAATTTGTGCAAAAGTAGATATTTAATTTATATTTCCAAAAAAAATTACATATATGATTGATTGTGATGAGGCACCAGAAACACAGACTATTCTGTAGGGTGCTTCTGATCTGTAAATCAATGCTAGACAGAAAAAAGCCGCCTGTCATCTAAGAGATTGAATGACAGGCGGCCGGGAAATGTGCTGGTTTGCTATGTGTAATGTGTCTGCTTTGTGTCTGATATATACCTACATGTGTGTATCAGAGTGCAGGAATGTCGTAGTGCTATCTTTCTGCGGTGATGGTGTATGTGAAACTGTCAGCCTTGTAATAACCTATATTATATTCTATAGGGACCATGTTGATGTCATACACAAACCTTTTTCTTATAAGGATTGGGTCATTTTCCGAAATTCTGAGTTTTGAACCTATCTGCTTGCCGGCCAGTCGTGCCGATATCTCTTCGATGGATGTGTTGACTATCACTCCGTATTTGTTCTCCAGCAGTTCATAGAGAGGTTTGCTGAAATTGTCATCACCATCCATGTTGATCGCAGGGTTGAACCATGAAATGAATACCACAAACGGTGCATCCATGTCTCCTCTTACTCTTTCAAGTTTGAGACAATACTGTTCAGTTGAAGAATCTTTGCCAAAGAAAGCCAATACACTTTCGGCTGGAACTTCTGTGGATACATGCAGTTCGTAATTCTTCACCTTGATTCCCAACTGCTGCATCTCCTGTGAGAAACTCATCCAGTTCTTGACACCGCTTGTGACGGTCTTCTTTACCGCCCATGTGCCGTATCCTTTCTTTCTGCAGAGCAGACCTTCGAACACCAGTTTGTTTATTGCCTGTCTGAGTGTGTTCCGGGATATGTTTAGAGACTTTGCCAGTTCCAATTCATTTGGAAGGAGTTTCCCGTTCTGGAATTCAGGAGAGGCAATCATTTCCTTGATGGCTTCTTCAGCCTGCAGGTGAAGCGGCTTCTTGTTGTTTTTAGTGTTCATGGTCAGATGTAGGTATATCAGGTTTCAGTAAGAGAAATTATTTAACAAAATTAAATATTTCCGGTTGAAAAAGGAATATTTTTTCTTACTTTGCGTTAAAAGTAAGAAAATTTTATTGATATGACGCCGTCAGAGGTCCTGAAGAAATACTGGGGATATGATTCATTCCGTCCGAAGCAGGAAGATATAGTCCGTACTGCTCTGGAAGGGAAGGATCTGCTTGCCATTCTGCCTACAGGTGGCGGCAAGTCGGTATGCTTTCAGGTCCCCGCTCTGATGAAGGAAGGGATTGCTATAGTCGTGACTCCGCTGATAGCCCTGATGAAGGATCAGGTGCAGAATCTCAATGACCGTGGCATCAAGGCTTTGTGTGTCAATGCAGGAATGGGGCGCAGGGAGGTGGAACTGACGCTGAACAATGCGGCTTACGGAGACTTCAAGTTTCTTTATGTGTCTCCTGAACGTCTTGGAACTCAGATGTTCCGCAGTTTTGTGACGGATATGAATGTCAGTTACATCGTTGTCGATGAGGCCCACTGTATTTCTCAATGGGGATACGATTTCCGTCCAGATTATCTGCAGATAGGCAGGTTGCGTGAACTTGTGGATGTACCTGTGATAGCCCTTACGGCGACGGCGACTCCAAAGGTGGCCGAGGATATCATGGACCGTCTCGGATTTGCAGAGAAGTGTCTGATAAAGAGCGGATTCGAACGTCCTAACCTTTCGTATATAGTCAGAAGATGCGAAGATAAACTGGGACAGATGCTGAACATCTGCAACAGTGTCGCCGGTACCGGAATCGTATATGTCCGGAGCAGAAGGAAGACAGAGGAACTTGCATCCTTTCTGTCAGCAAACGGCATTTCTTCTTCGTTCTATCATGCCGGACTCGGACCGGATACAAGGGCTGACAGACAGGAGAGATGGAAAAAGGACGATATCCGTGTGATGGTGTGTACCAATGCCTTCGGAATGGGTATTGACAAGCCTGACGTGAGGTTTGTCATCCATTTTGATGTACCGGACAGTCCTGAAGCCTATTTTCAGGAAGCCGGAAGGGGAGGACGTGACGGAAAGCGGAGTTTTGCCGTACTTCTGTGGAACGGTACCGATACACGTCGTCTGCAGCAGATCGCATCGGTCTCTTTCCCATCTCTGGAATATATTGAAGATATATACCACAAGGTGCATATATTCTATGATATACCTTATGAATCAGGCGCCGGCCGGCAGTTGAAATTCGACCTTGAAGAGTTCTGCCGTCATTTCAGACTGCAGCGGCAGACTGCCTATTATGCCATAGTATATATCGAGAGAACCGGGCATTGGACCTTGTCGGAAGATGTGGACATCTCTACCAAAGTCCAGATAACAGCCAGCAGAAACGATCTCTATGATGTCGAGCTGCCTGACCCTCGGCTGGCCGGACTTCTGGAACTGTTGATGCGTAAGTACACGGGCGTCTTCTCTTATCCTGTGCCTGTGGATGAGGATTATCTTGCAGGGCGCCTGAATGTCAGTGTGCCTGTACTCCGGCAGTTGCTCTATAAACTTTCCCTTGAGCACCTCATCAGGTATATTCCGTGTGACCATGCCACAGTCCTTTTTCTGCATCACGACCGCCTCCGTCCGAAGAATGTCAATCTTGATCCTGACAGGTATGTTCTTTTGAAGAACTCGAGCATGGAGAGGATGCAGAAGATGACAGACTACATTTCTGAGGAAGACATCTGCCGCAGTGCATATCTTCTGGACTATTTCGGACAGTCGGAAAGTGATGACTGCGGAACATGCGATGTGTGTCGTGCAGGCAATGCGAAGCGTCAGGATTCTTCTGTTCAGGAAGATCTGGAAAAGAATCTCTCAGATTTCATCAATAAGGATATGGGGGGCACTTACAGCCTTGAAGATGTCGCCCGTCGTTTCGGTTCCGCCACGGCGGATACTTCACGTGATTACCTTCAGGTCCTCCGGAAGATGATTGACAGAGGTGCCGTTCCGGCGCCCGATGCGTAGGCCCTATTCTAGTACCAGCCCGTCGTAGGCAGGCAGGATACCCTCAGGAAGTTCTGCCGCCAGTTCATTGTATGCAGGCAACTGATGGGATAGGTGAGTGAGCCATGAATGCTTTGCTCCGACCCTTTGGGCCACTTCTATGGCCTCTTCAAGTGAGTAATGTGAAATATGCTTTCCGTATTTCACACAGTTTATCACAAAATGGTCCAGGCCGTGAAGTTTCTCGAATTCTTCCTCCGGAATATGATTCATGTCAGTGCAATAGGCGATGTTTCCGAAACGGTATCCCAGAACAGGCAGTCTGTAATGCATTCCTCTTATAGGAATGATCTCCGCACTTCGCACAGGTTCGTTCTGACCGGCCATCGTGTGGATATAGCCTTTGCCAGGCTCCCATGAAAGCACCTCATATGGTCCTCCTGCATTGATTGAAAACGGCTTTTCGTCGATATTGTGGACATGCCACTCCGGTGCTCCGGGATATTTCTTCTCGGCGAAAGCATAAGAATATTCAAGCTTCAGAGAATCTTCGACATATTTCTCGCAATATATTTCCGAAGCCCTTTTCTCAATATAATTGAATGCCCTGATGTCGTCAAGACCACCCGTGTGGTCCTTGTGGTTGTGTGTCAGAAGGATGGCATCCACATGAGTCACGCCTTCACGCAGCATCTGCTGCCTGAAATCCGGACCTGCATCCACCAGAATCCTCAGTCCCTCATAATCAACCAGTACGCTGGCCCTCAGTCGCTTATCCCTATTGTCTCCGCTCCGGCACACTTCACACCCGCACCCTATCATAGGCACGCCCTGAGATGTCCCCGTCCCCAAAAACACCAACCTCGCCTTTCCTTGCTTCATAGCGCTTATACTTAGAAGAGAAATTATCTGTTAACGTTTTGCTCATGTTTCAGATGGTGGCATATGTGGAGGAGACATGCCACCCCCGGCTAGGGGGTGCCCACGAAGTGGGCGGGGGTCTCCGGAACATATGCTGCCATCTGAATATATTATAATGTCACTTCTACAATCTTCCCGATCAATTCCGGATCATACTCCCTCGCCACCCTGATATAATTGCCGGTATACCCCTCCATCATCCCGTTCTTATCCGTACTCTCAAACAGCACCTTCTCCTTCACACCCCTGTTGCTCTCAATAAATTCACCATAGAGCGTCTCGCACAATTCCTCCAGCATCTGCACCCTCTTCGTCTTCACGCTGTCCTGCACCTGATCCTTCCTCACTGCTGCAGGAGTACCTGCACGACGCGAATACGGGAAGATATGGATGAAGGCAGGACGCACGACATCCTTCAGGAAATTGTATGTCTCCATGAAAAGTTCATCGGTCTCTCCCGGGAATCCCACAATGACATCGATGCCGAAAAATACCTTCGGCCCGCCAGGGACTTCAGTCTTTTCCCTGATATACCTGATCTTACGTGCGAATGCGGCAGTATCATATCTGCGCCCCATCTCCTTCAGTATCGTATCACAACCTGACTGCAACGGAATATGATAGTGCGGCAGGAACTTCGTGCCTGATGTGATCCAGTCCACCATCTCTTCGGTAAGCAGATTCGGTTCTATAGATGAAATACGGTATCTCTCGATGCCATCCACATCATTCAACTGTCTGATAAGGTCGAAGAAACTCTCGCCTGTGGTCTTTCCGAAGTCCCCGGTGTTCACGCCAGTCAGAACAATTTCCTTTATTCCATCTGCAGCAATGGCTTCTGCCTGTGGAATGATCTCGGAAATCGGAATGTTCCTGCTTTCTCCACGGGCATATGGCACGGTACAATAATGGCATTTGTAGTCGCATCCGTCCTGCACCTTAAGGAATGACCTTGTCCTTTCTCCGCTTGAATATGCAGGGAAGAATGTACCAAGGTCCCGACCGCAGCATTCCGAACCACGCATGATATCCAATACGGTAGGCACCACAAGACTCTTCTCTTCTGCTCCGAAGACCTTGCTCACTCCCTCAATGGCTTCTATCTCAGCCCTTTTCAACTGAGCGTAACATCCTGTGACAAAGATCTTTGCGTCAGGGTTCTGCCTGTGTAACTTTCTGATTATGTTGCGACTCTTCTTGTCTGAGTGCTCTGTGACCGAGCATGTGTTCACCAGAAATGCATCTGCACCCTTGCTCCATGGCACAGCCTCAAAACCTTCTTCTGCCAGCATCCTCTCATAAGTCGATGTCTCAGCGTAATTCAACTTGCATCCTAATGTGATGTAGGCTATTCTGTATCTGTCGGTTTTCTGCATAAACATTTATCTCTTGTGGAATAAAGTCACTCTTGACCACTGTGCTACGCCCTCCACAGGAGGCCTCTTCTTCGAGACTCTCACAGAAAACGAAACCAGTTCAGGGAATCGTGCTTCTATAGCCTTTACTATACGGCCTGCTACATTTTCCAGAAGTTCCGACGGAATGGACATCTCTTCGGAAACTATCTCATATATGTCGGCATAGTTCAGTGTGTCGTTGAGATTGTCGCTCTCTGCTGCTGCGCTGAGATCAAGTTCCCCGCGAAAATCCACAGTGAATGAATTGCCACGTACCTTTTCCTGTTCAAGACATCCGTGATAGGCCTTGAATTCCATTCCCTCCAACTCTATTATTCCGTTCATTTCCATATTATGCGAGAATTAAAAATACACACGGTCTTTTTCCGATGACCAGACCTTCCTTCTTCCACTCGGATACTTTCTTTGTCTTTATATATGCATCCGGCATGGTGATGTTTACAGCAACACAGATACGTACAGAGGGGCTGCATACTGACAGCATGTCAGCAAACAGGGAGTCGTTCCTATATGGTGTCTCAATGATGATCTGTGTCTGTTTCAACTGTCCTGAAACCTTTTCCAAGGTCTTCAGACGGCTTCTTCTTTCATCAGTCTTTGCCGGAATGTAACCGCAGAAAGCGAATGACTGACCGTTCAGTCCTGAGGCCATAAGGGCCATCATAAGAGATGACGGACCTACTGCCGGTATGACTTCAATGCCATGCCTGTGAGCCAATGCAACCAGTTGTGCTCCAGGATCTGCTACTGCTGGCAATCCGGCCTCCGATATAAGAGCCACATCATTACCGTCGTCAAACAGCCGCAGATACCCCTCGACTGTCGCCTGGTCGGTGTGCTCGTTCAGTTCATGAAACTCCAGTGATTCGATCTTTCCACGAAGACCTGCACGTGAAAGATATCTTCTTGCCGTACGGACCTCTTCCACTACAAATGTCCTGAATCCTGGCAGGGAATCAAGCACAGGACGTGGAATAACCTCCGCAGGGTCATTCTCCCCGAGAGGCGACGGGATCAGGTATAGTTTTCCTTTTCTGTTGTCACTCATCTTCTTTCCTTTCAATCTTAAGTTCGACTTTTCCGCCTTCAAGCATGGCCTGTTCTTCCTGAAGAACTGCTTCCTGCCTCTTCGTCTTCCTCATGAATATGTTTCTTACGAATCGTCTGAAATTGTTGAATTCCGTCTGATACATGATACCGACACCATTTCTCTGCGAGTTGTCAAGATAGTTCGAGAACTGGTCAGCCGAGTGAGAGAACAGGTTCAGTCGGAATGCTCCTGACCTGTTGAGTTTTATTTCAATGTCCAGATCTCCGACTACGTCGTTCTGTGACCCCGCTGTATTGTACTGCCTGTTTCCTATGTTGCCGTTCACTACGACCCTGTTGTTGAACAGTTGTGTCGAGACAGCCACATCGAACATGTCGTTGCCTTGTTCGTTTGGCTGGTAATTCAGTCCGAGGTCAAGCGGTATGTCGAGTTTCTGGAATATATTGTTCAACTGGTTTGCGAACATTTCCGTGACATTCGAATAAAGTACGGATGAGTTGTTCACTATGCCTGACTGCTCGTCAGGCAGGAAGTTGTTTGAAACAATCAGCGACAGGAACTGTTTCTGCACCTTGTCTTCCGTGCTTAATGCACTTTCAACCCTTGATTTGTACATAGGGCTCAGGTCCGGAATCTGGATTCCGAAACTGAGTCTAGGGTTGCTGATCTTGTCCGATATGCCTATCGTACAGTCGACAGTCCTCTTGTTTGATACGGATGACACGTCAGATAACAGAGTTGAAAGAGATGCTTTGGTGCGGTATATGGCATTGATATCCAGAATACTTTCCATTATGTCCCCATTGAAACGGACAGAACTGCCGTCCTCTATCTGGAAGTCGCGGCTCACCAGTCCCATAGCAACGAACTTGTAGTTTCCTCCTGTGAGGGTGTAGTCACCGTTGATGCTGAACCTCTCCATGTCGGCTTCTATGTCGATAAGTCCGTTTCCGTGTCCGGAGAGTACGTTGCCGCTTGCCTTATCTATTTCAACATATGCCTCGATTTCAGGGTTGGCGCTTACACGCAGTTTCACAGCAAGATTGTTTTCTTCCTTTTCCTTGGTGCTGAGCCTCAGCATCATCTGTTCATATGGGTCAATCCTTTCATTGCTTTCTTTTTCCTTGAATCTCAGAAGATTGGTGACCTTGCCGGCTGTGGCTGATGAAGCAAGAGGAATGTGCAGTTCTCCGCTTTTTGCAGTTACTGCATCAACATTCAGAACGAGTGCATTGACAGGACCTGTGATCGATACGTTTCCGGTACCGGATACGTTTCCGTAAAAGCCTTTTCCTGTGTCATCAGGCAGATTGATTCCTTCTATTTCGTTTACTCTGATGTGCGTGTCGAAATTTATGTTCCGTAAGTGGTTCCAATTGATGCTGCCTCTTACGGTACCTGTTCCTGTATATCTGTCCCTGATGCTGATGTTGTCGAAGAAGACACCGTTCTCGTCGACATGGAACCATCCGTCTGCATTGTATGGGACGTTGGTGTAGTCAACCGTCAATGTGGCGTCTTCCAGTCTGGCGTTCCTGCTTCCGACATTCAGCATGTCGAGCGGGCCGCTGACGGTGAAAATGCCTGATACTTCTCCCTTCATTTCACTGAACACATCAGTGAGGACCGGCTGGAAATAGTCTATCCTCATCCTGTCCAATATCGCATTGATATCCAGGATGTTGCCTTTTGGAGTAAAGGTTCCGGACACATCCAGGGTGTTCTTTCCGTCGATGTCATTCCTTACAAAGAGGCCGAAGTTCTTCTGCCCGTCGTTCCAGGCGCTTCCAAGAGAAAGTGTCCCTAAAGGTGTTCCTGCAATATATGTTGAGTCGCAGATCATGTCGGCAAGAATGCCTTTTGACGACATCGGTGATGTCATCTGCACTCTGCCGCTTGCTGCACCTCTGATGCCGAAATCCGAGGTCAGCAGGGAGTTTATCGCTGAAATGTCAAATCTGTCAAGGTTCAGTGTGATGGTATCCTTCTGCTCTTTGGATGCTCTTCCTGTTATGCTTATCCTTTCATTCCCTGATGTCATCACGAAAGAGTTCACGTCAAGATTTCCTTCCTTTATTCTGAATGCAGAAGGGAGGAAACTCCATTCCTTTGAGTTCAGGTACAGTGCCGATGGCAGAACTTCCATATCTACGCCGAGCCCTTCTGCATCACGCTCAAGTCCGGCCCTAAGGATGAATTCTCCCTTATTGACCAATTCCCCGGTGTTGTCATATGCGTATCTGATGCCGATCTGATCGGCCCCGCCATGGATGTCGAAGCGGTTGTCTTTCAATGTGACGGATGCAACCTTGATTTCATCGCAGTCCATGGATCCCTTAAGGTCATCTTCCTTATTGTCGAATTTCAGAGAGATTCCCTTCAGGTAATTCGTTCTGAATGCCAGTCTGTCAGAATTCAGTTCTGCCGTGAACAGGCCATCCTTGCTGAGAGATGCATCGAGTGATGTGCCTTCGTCAACATACAGTCCCGGCATTATGAAACTCAGTATGTCCATTGAATTGCTGCATCTGAAGTTCAGGTCATAACTGTTTCCGTTCCATACATATGTCGAGTCCGGCAGAAGGGCAGGAAGTTCCTTCTTGAGTGTGATGTCTCTGAGATCGGATATGAAAGTCGTTACAGGGGCAGTGCCTGTATATTTTCCATTGGCAAATCCGGAGTCCATCCTTATGATGTACTGATGGTCTCTGCTGTATGAGGTCACGCTGATGTTTCCGATGTCGTTGCGCCCCATACTGTTTTCGAGCGTGAGCCCTCCTATGTCGATTTTTCCTCGCAAGTCTCCTTTGCCCGTCTTTGTGAAGTCGGCACTGGCGGTAAGGTCTATCCTTGATGTCCCTCTCTTGTCTATGTTCAGGGCCTGCAGGTCTGCGTGTCCGACGTTTGCGTAGAATTTGTAGCGGGCATTCTGAGTTTTGGCAGACAGGGCGAATGTTCCCTGAAGGATGAAGTTGAGATTAGGGTCATGACAGATGATCCTTCCGTCGAATGCATTGTTTTCAAGTTTTCCGACGGCCGCTATGTTCGAATAGTCGTATCGGTTGGCATTGAGACGCTGGATGTTGAGTGTGTCGATTCTTACTGATGATGGATTTTTTCCGATTCCGATGCCTGCATCGAAAGATGTGTGCAGGTCAACAGGACCAAGGACGCTCTTTCCGAGTATCTTGCCCAGATCCAGGGCTTCCGTGGTTGCATTACCGGAAATTCCGATGCTCTTTTTGGGGATGACGATGTCGTCAAGACGAAGGTCTGCCGTCAGTCCTCCTGCTGGAGAACCGATGTCTGCCTGGACATTCAGGTGATTCAGAAGTCCGGATGCTTTTGCTTCCATGGAGAAGGTCGTTCCTTCCGCATACCTTCCAAGATCCAGTACTCCTTTGCCCATCATCCACTCTGTAATGAACAAGCCAAGTCCTGTACTGGTGAATGTAAAGTCCTTGAGAACCGCTGTCAGGCGTGTCCTTCCTATGTCGGGGAGTCCTGTCATCCTTCCGTCCGCTTTTCCTGAGAATTCTCCTGAAAGACAGTTTATTGTGATGTCCTTGAATGCGAAATCGTCTACCGGACCAGACATCTTTCCCGAGACAACAGCCTTCAGGTCATTGCCTTTCAGTTCAGGGGCAAAATAGGAAATGGTCTCGAAATCCAGTTCGCTCCGCGCTATGTCACCATCCAGTTTCACTTCTTCAATGAAGTTCTGGAACGCCTTGACATTCTCATAACTCATCATGAAGAGGTTGAGATGCACGTCCGACCAAAGATCGTCAATATGGAGGTTTTCAACGATTGTCTTTCCTCTTCCTACTCTGGCACTTCCCGTAAGGTCTTCAACTTCATATCCGCTCTTTTCACGGAATGAAAGGCGTTCCAGGTCACCGGACATGATGCCTCCTTTGAATCCAAGTCCTTTTGCCATCAGGTTTATGTTCTTGATGTCCAGGTCATTCCAGTCAATGCCACCAGAGTATGTCGGCCTTTCTGTCATGTAACTCTTCATTGCAAAGCCCATGTCCCGGATCTCCACCTTTCTGATATGGAAGATTTCCTTTTCGTTTTTCTCCGGAGTTTTAGGAACCAGACGGAATATGCGGGAAAGATTGTCTGTGCCCTTGTTCTTTGTGTATCCCTTGATGTTGTCTTCCAATACCAGATTCATCTGGGCGTTCTCCACGTATGCAGACTTCAGATGGACGCCTTCCTGACGGATCAGGCCGTCCAGGGTAAATCTTGCTATGACATATTCCGCTCTGAAAAGAGTGTCTATCCTGACGCTCGTCGGGTCTAGAGGATCCTGGACCGGCTCGCGGTCGACAATTGCTATGTTTTTGATGACCAGGGTCGTGAATGGCTTCAGATGGATCTTTTCGACAGTGATGTCTCCGTCAAATGCCTCACTCAGAACATTCAGTGCCTTGCTTGAGACGAAAGTCTGAACCTGCGGCAACTGCAAGATAAGCGCTACCGCAAACAGAAAAGCAGATACGGCGACTAATGTGCGCCAGACTATTTTAACGACTCTTTTGATGGCTCTGGTCTTTATTGCTCTGTCCAACTTGCAAAAATAGTAAAAATATCGGATAAAATCCGTATTTTTGCAGTCGGCATAAATGCATATTACATGCCTTTTTATTTATTGAAACCGAATATTATGGCAGATATAATTTTAGGAATAGAATCTTCTTGCGACGATACATCCGCTGCGGTCATCAGAGACGGATGGCTTCTGTCCAATGTGCTGGCCAGTCAGGATGTCCACAAGGCTTATGGCGGTGTGATTCCGGAACTTGCTTCGCGTGCACATCAGGTCAACATCGTTCCTGTTGTGAGCGAGGCCATCACCCGTGCCGGCATCAGTCCGGAAGATATCACTGCAATAGCATTCACCAGAGGCCCGGGACTCCTTGGCTCTCTGCTAGTGGGAACATCCTTTGCCAAAGGACTTGCGATGTCTCTCGGAAAGCCCCTTGTCGAGGTGAATCACCTTCAGGGTCATATACTTGCGAACTTCATAAAGCAGGAAGGCTCAGAGAACAGATGTCCGGAATTCCCGTATCTTTGTCTGCTTGTGTCAGGAGGAAATTCACAGATAGTGAGAGTCGACAGTCCTCTTGAATATGAGATCCTTGGACAGACCATAGACGATGCGGTAGGTGAGGCTTTCGACAAATGTTCCAAGATGATGGGACTCGGATACCCAGGAGGCCCGATTGTGGACCGTCTGGCCAAGGAAGGCGATCCTGACCGGTTCAAGTTCTCTAAACCGCATATACCAGGACTCGACTATAGTTTCAGCGGCATCAAGACATCGCTTCTGTATTTCGTCCGCGACCAGATGGCTCTAGATCCGGAATTCATGGAAAAGAACAAGGCTGACATCTGCGCAGGTTTCCAGAAGGCGTTGATAGACATACTGATGGACAAACTCATAAAGGCTGCAAAGCAGACCGGTATCAGGCATATCACGATAGGTGGAGGCGTTTCCGCCAACAGCGGACTGCGTGCGCGCATTGTCGAAGAAGGTAAGAAGAGGGGGTGGACGACCTTCCTCCCGGAATTCAAGTTCACAACTGACAATGCTGCCATGATAGCGATTGCCGGATGGTTCCATTATATGAACGGTGAGCGCTCGTCTCTGGATGTAGCGCCGGTATCACGATTAGCGGAATTCTGATAATGAAAGAGATTGAAATCACATGCAGACTAGGCAAGGAACTCTCTGCCGATGAGATCCAGACTGCAGCATTGAAGGCTCTCGGAGTCTCTCCCAAGGCAAAGATGCAGATAAAATACAGGATTGTGCGCAGGTCAATAGACGCTCGCAACGACATCCTGTACAGATACAGAGTTGAAGTCTTCAGGCCGGATGAGGTCATGCTGGAGTATGTCCTTGAAGAGTATAAGGACGTTTCTTCGGCCGAACCTGTCATCATCGTTGGTGCAGGTCCTGCAGGCATGTTCGCCGCCTTGCGTCTGCTGATGCGAGGTTTCAAGCCTGTCATACTGGAACGCGGCAAGGATGTCCATGCGCGCAAATTCGACATGGCGAGGCTGTCTAAGGAAGGAGAAGTCAACCCTGATTCGAACTACTGCTTCGGAGAAGGTGGTGCAGGTACATTCTCTGACGGCAAACTATACACAAGGTCATCCAAGCGCGGAGACATCCGTGAGGTCCTGCATCAACTGGTGCGTTTCGGAGCCGACCCGACAATCCTTATCGACGCTCATCCCCATATCGGAAGCGACCGTCTTCCGATAGTGGTGGAGAATATCCGCAAGTGCATCATCGAGCATGGCGGTGAATACCATTTCGATTCCCGTGTGACTGACATCGTCAAGAAAGGCGACGGATCGTTTGATGTCCATGTCGGGGCGTCTGACGTATATTCATCCCGCAAGGTGATCCTTGCCACAGGACATTCTGCAAGGGATATATACGAAATGTTTGACCGCAAGGGCTGGGAACTTCAGGCCAAGGGCTTCGCCATGGGAGTCAGGGTGGAACATCCGCAGTCCCTTATCAACAGGATCCAGTACCACGGCAAATATCAGCCATATATGCCGACGGCCGAATATTCTTTCGTAACCCAGATCGAGGGCAGGGGAGTCTTCTCTTTCTGCATGTGTCCGGGAGGAATCCTGGTTCCGGCGTCTACGGCATCAGGGGAACTTGTTCTCAACGGCATGTCCAATTCGCAGCGAAATTCAAAATGGGCGAATGCAGGAGTTGTCGTACAGATAGAGCCTGAGGACTTTCCTGAATATGCACAGCATGGTCCTCTCGCCCTCCTTCATTTCCAGAAGGATGTTGAAAGGAAGATGTTCGAGTACACCGGCTCTCTGAAGGCTCCTGCACAGAGGATGATGGATTTCTGCCGCAGGGTTCCTTCGAGCGGTCTGCCTCAGACTTCGTACCATCCGGGTGCGGCAAATGCACCTCTGCATGAACTTCTCCCAGAGCATGTCTCGCTGAGGCTCAAGTATGCCTTCCCTGAAATAGGAAACAAGAAGATGCACGGTTATTATACCAATGATGCTCTTCTTCTGGGCGTGGAGTCCCGTACATCGTCACCGGTACGTATCCCTCGTGACCCGGAGACTCTTGAGCACACTCAGGTGTCAGGACTTTACCCATGCGGTGAGGGAGCGGGATATGCCGGAGGAATAGTGTCTTCTGCGCTTGATGGTATAAACTGTGCTTCCCGAGTCTGATGATGTGTGCGATGCAATCGCTTGATATTTAATATGTTATTAGAAGTGTGTGCCGCCAAAGGGGAGCACGCATATTGTGTAAGAAGTTGATAGATAAAGAGATATGAAATACGTTGTAACTGTGTTTGTGACTTTCCTGTCGGTGATTTCAATGGCCGCACAGGACAAGACATTAAGGGTGGATTATATTTTTTCCGGTACTGCAAAGTCGCAGGATATATCTCTTGACGAGATGTCTTCTTTTGAGGGTTGGGCCGGAAGAAGGGTCAATCTTGACAAGGCTCCTCTGAGGGGTAACGGACAGATCTGCATGAGGGATGCATCTACAGGTGAAATTCTGTATGTACAGAGTTTCTCGACTCTCTTTCAGGAATGGCAGGCTACAGAGGAAGCTACTCGTGTCCGTAAGTCATTCGAGAATGTATTTCTTCTTCCGATGCCTTCATCTAAGGCCCTTGTGAAGGTGGAACTGTATGATTTCCGAGGCGGTGTCTCCGCTTCACTGACACATATGGTCGATCCTTCCGATATCCTGATCCGTCGCCTGAACCCTGATCCTGCTCCTCACAGATATCTGCTGAAGAGCGGTCCTGTGGAGGAATGCATTGACGTGGCTATAGTTGCAGAAGGATATACAGAAGAAGAGGCAGATGAGTTCTATCAGGATGCTCAGACTGCTATGGAGGCTCTTCTTGGACATGAGCCTTTCAATAAATATAAGGACAGGTTCAATTATGTGGCAGTAGCCCTTCCTTCGGAGGACAGCGGTGTAAGTGTGCCCGGAGAGGGATTATGGAAAAAGACGGCCTTGGGCGCGCATTTCAATACCTTCTATATGGACAGATACCTTACCACTCTTCGTCTGCGTCAACTGCATGACCGTCTTGGCGGTATTCCATACGAGCATATAATCATTCTTGCCAACACAGACACATACGGTGGCGGAGGTATCTTCAATTCGTACACTCTGACAACAGCAGGACATCCGGCATTCAAACCGGTAGTGGTGCATGAGTTCGGACATAGTTTCGGTGGACTGGCGGACGAGTATTATTATGACGACCAGTTCGTCGAGTATTATTATCCTGACTGCGAGCCATGGGAGCAGAACATAACCACACTTTATGACTTCAAGTTGAAATGGGACGATATGCTTCCGAAAGTGGTAGGTATACCTACAGAGCCTGTCAGCGGCAATATCTGGAAACAGTTCCATGAAGGAGTCTCGATGGACAGTCTCATAGGTGTATATGAAGGTGCCGGGTATCAGTCCAAAGGAGTCTACAGGCCGTTCCCTGACTGCCGCATGAAGACCAATTCTGCGGAAGCGTTCTGCCCTGTATGTCAAAGGGCGATCTCGAGGATAATTGAATTCTATACAGAAAATCAGAAAAAATAATCAGCCACATCAATAATTATGAAGTATACATCATATGTCTTTTGTCTTACATCATTGATCCTGTCTGCATGTACATTTTCCGTCAGAGGCGGAAGAGAGTTTGAGCGTGCAGAGGATTTCTTCATGACAATCACATCCGAAACATCACCTGCGCTCGGCTTTGTATATGAGGGAGCCGCATCTGACTCTGTCCTGTCCGGTACCCGTCATTCGGTGAGAAAGTCCGTTGATGGGCAAGGATGGAAGGTGCGTACCTCCACTTTTCGTGATGATCGTACGGGTCTGATATATACGGTAGATGCAAGGATCGCTCCTGAGTTTCCAGTGGTTGAATGGACCTGTTATATAGAGAATACGGGAAAAGACACTACTGGTGTCTTCAGTAATATCCTTGCCGCAGACCTGCCTCTGATGATGTCCGGTGAAGGAGATTATACATTCAGATATTCTCTCGGGTCTCATGACGGCTTTGATGACTTTGCCCTGAAGGATTCTGTTGTCACGGCACGAAACGGTGAGATGT
This sequence comes from Bacteroidales bacterium, assembly GCA_017471965.1. Classification (GTDB taxonomy): domain Bacteria; phylum Bacteroidota; class Bacteroidia; order Bacteroidales; family UBA932; genus Cryptobacteroides. The sequence goes on along the minus strand of JAFURF010000009.1, from coordinate 62,110 downwards.
ATTTCAACGCAAGGGCCGGATGGTCTTCATATAATTTTCTTCCCTTCTTCAATATTCACAGATCGGCTGGGGAGGGTGTGATTGCAAGCGTCGGATGGGCCGGACAGTGGAAGGCAAGGTTCACCACTGCCGGTGATGTCCTGAATGTTGAGTCTGGTCTTGAAAAGACGAATCTTCGGTTGTATCCAGGCGAGAAGATACGTACTCCTCTTATAATGATGCTGTTCTGGAACGGAGAATGTACCGATGCGCATAATGTGCTTAGGCGCTATATTGTCAAGTACTCGTCTCCAAAACCTTCAGGAAAGGATATTGTCGTGCCGATTTCTTTCCCTTCATGGGGTGGAACGTCCACAGAGAAGCATCTGGCAAACATTGCCAAGATCAAGGAACTTGACGTATGTTATGACAATTACTGGATTGATGCCGGGTGGTTCGGCGGTCCGCATGAGACACTGCCTTATCAGGACTCTGCTGATGAAGACTGGTATGGGGTGGTAGGTGACTGGAATGTGAATACAGTTGTTCATCCGGATGGTCTGAAAGTGGTAAGTGATGCGGCGCATGAAGCCGGCATGAAATTTCTTCTGTGGTTTGAACTTGAACGTGCGGTTGCCGGTACTCCGGTAGCGGTTGAACATCCTGAATGGATGCTTCATCTACCTGATTCCTATCCGCGCCCTAAGGTGGGCAAGTATCCCCGTGTCGATGCACACATGATTGATTTGGGCAATGAAGAGGCATATCAGTGGCTTCTTTCTTTCGTTTCAAGACACATTGAGGAGACGGGAATAGACATCCTGCGCAATGACAACAACACAGGGGGACTCAAATATTGGACTAACAAGGATGCCGAAGACCGTCTGGGAATGACTGAGATAAGGTATATCACCAATCTTTACCGTCTTCTGGATGAACTCCTTGAGCGGTATCCTGATCTTATTGTGGATAATTGTGCAGGAGGCGGTCACAGACTGGAACTTGAGATGCTCCGTAGAAGCGTTGCCCTTCATCGCACTGATTATACATGCCATGCCTGGGCAGATCCTATCGGCTGTCAACTCCATGCATTCGGTATAATGAACTGGATTCCGTACAGCAATACGGGAACAGCCATAAAGCCATGTGATTCATACAGTTTCCGAAGCAATATGAATGCCGGCCTGAACTTCAATTTCCTGCCGCGCAGTGAGAGAGGGGATTATCTGGAGGCACCTGCTGACTATCCATGGGACTGGTTCCGTAAGATGATGCGCCAGCATGCAGAAATCAAGGATTGCTTCAATGGGGATTATTTCCCTCTGACTGAGTTCGATCTGGGCAAGGATGTATGGTGCGCATACCAACTTTACAAGCCAGAAGAAGGGAAGGGATTCATCCTTGCTTTCCGTAGGGAGGAATGCACAGAACCTGTCTTCAATGCGAAACTGGGAGATATAGAGCCTGATGCACTGTACGGTTTTGTCAATTTCGACACCGGTGAAATAAAGGAAGTGGAAGGATCGGAACTGATTTCCGACGGCTTTACGATTATCCTTGACGAACCCCGTTCGTCGGCCTTGATAAAGATGTACAGGAAGGATCAGTGACCGATTGCCTTTCTGATGGTTTCTGATCTTGCCTTGAAATAGTTCATTTCGTTATCATGGGTGAGGTTGTATGATTTCGGACTGCCGCATGAAGACTAATGCTGCAGATGCGTTCTGCCCTGTATGCCAGAGGGCCTTGGAGCGTATGATTGAGTTCTATACCGTGGACAGGCCTTGATTCTACTGTCCTATCATGGCTCTGATTCTTTCCGACCTCACTCTGAAGAAGTTGTTTTCGTCATCCTTTGTGAGGTTGTATCTTTTCTGTGAACTCCATTCGACAGGTCTGTCCTGGGCTTTCATGCATAGTCCGGTGTCGTTCTTTGTGTAGTAACTTACCTTGCCCATCAGATCCTGTATGATATAGATGTTTTCTGTCGAATTGAAGAGATATGCTTCCGGGAGCGTCAGTTCATAGAGCGCATCTGTATATATTTCATTGAATTCCTCACATTGCAGAAGTTTGTTTACAAGCGGAGCAATGCTTCTGCCCCAGTGGTATGGGTCCTGCATTCCAGGATCCGGCATTATGGCTTTTTCCGAACTTCCCAGAGACTTGTCAAATCCGTAAGGTATGAAGAACACGTTGTACCTGCCTTCGTCCATGGAATTGAAGAACAGATAGTAGTTGTCACCGGTATTCCAGTAGTCATCATATAGGCCTGCACAGACCATGACTGCATACGTCCTCAGGAACAGTCTGACATCAAGCACGGATATTATCCATGCCTGAAAGGCCTTGTCATTCAATTTGTTGATGTTGCTTATGAATTCTGACAACTGCTTCTCTGCTGTGGCATGCCTGTCCTGATTGTTCATGAGAAGATATGTGGAACTCTCACCTTTTCCGGAGTCAGCCGTAGTCCTTATGTCAGCGTCTCTGAGGAAGGCACCTGCCGAACATCTCCATAGATAACCATCCTGACTGAAAAATCTGCCGGCCCTGTCGCAGATGTAATCTTCGTCGAACGGTTCCGTCATCTGGTATATGCCGAGGTATGCCGGCTCAGTATCGCCTTCCACATGAATGCTCAGGCGACAGTATGAGTGCCGGCCTACGGTCCATATTCCATATCGTCCGAAAAGTTCATGACAGAAAGCCTCTCTTGCAAATGTAGGGTCGTTGACACATGAACGGAGCATGATTCCCTTGACGTTCCTTAGAGTTTTGTCCTTCTTGTAGAATCCGAAGTCAATCTGATAGTTGCTCAATCCCCATTTCGCATCTGTGGCTGAATGGGAGTCTCCACTGATTCCTTCCGGCCGCATCCCGTCATTATTGTCGCAGAGCCTGATGCCGACGTTCCTGACTGTGTCCACAGAACCTTTCTTGTCGAAAATCACATCGCAACTCATGTAAGGCGATATGTCATGGTTCTTGTCAAAACATGTAAGCAGATAATTCCAGTTGCCGTTTGAAATCCTTATGCAAATTTCCGGAACGGCGGTATCGTCCCATATGTAACTTTTCCCTTGCTGATCTTCTGGCCAGGACGGCTTCTCCTGCTCTGTTCCTTCTTCTGGCTTTTCCTGTTCTGCAGGTGGTATCGGTATCGGGTCAGGTTCTATCTTGCCGCATCCGCATATGGTCAATACGGATGCAAGTATCGATGCTATAAATATCCTTGGTGCTGTAATTCCGGATTTCATGCAATAGTAAGTGTTTCTAAGATGTTGTTTTCAAGTATGCCTGCATTGTACAGCAGCGCGATGAAAGGCGTCTGCTGCCTTTTTATATATGGCTTGACGTTGCCGGTATTGATTTCTTCCCAATTCTTGATGGCGTCGAATGCTGCCATGAAATCCTTTCCGGTCAGGTATTCTCCCTTGTCGGCACGTTTGGTCCCCGGTGTACCGCCTTTCAGGAAAATGCAGTTGCCGACAAACCTGACAGTGAGCTTAAGTCCGCTGACTGTCATGATTTCCTCGTGTGTCTTAACATAATCTACGACAATCGACCAGGCCTTCTGACCGTCAATGCCTTGGTGCTTTTCCGAAATCTTCATAGTGGCGCTATAGGGTATGAAAAAAGGGTAAGCGTATTACATCGCACCGCTACGACCTCCTACCCTTGCTACGGTCAAGTCCTGGGGGAATTCGGAGGGAGCTGGTCGTGTAAGACTTACCCGGATGCAAAGGTACATAAAAAAATGACCCTCGCAAAAAATTATTGAAATTTCGTCTGCTGAAAATGTCAGATGCTGTCGAAGATCAGAGGCAGAAGATCATCAACCTTTTCGAAGCGCCAGATCTTGTCGGCACCTATCAGGATGACTCTGAGGGGTCTTCCGCTCTTTGTCTGATATTGTGCCATTACCTGCCTGCAGGCTCCGCAAGGGGTTGCAGGTGATGCACATATGTTGCCGTTCTGTCCTGCAGCGATGGCAAGTGCCTCCATCTGCTTGTCCGGTCTGCTTGCGCTTGCATAGAAAAGGGCTGTCCTTTCTGCGCACAGTCCTGAAGGGTATGCGGCATTTTCCTGATTTGAGCCCTTGACGATATCTCCGTCCGTGAACATTACCGCTGCTCCGACGTTGAATCCTGAATATGGAGCATAGGCACCGCTCATTGCCTCTATTGCAGCATGAGCGAGTTGTCTGTCCCTCGGGTCGAGTTGGTCGAGGTTCTCATACTCCAGAAAAGCGATTTTTATCTCTTTGCTTGTCATAAAAGATCAATTGAGTTATCTTTGCAAACTTCACAAATATAATGCTTTTTGTCAAATATGTCTCATAATCTACCGGAAAACAGCAAGATAAAGGTCTGTGTGGGCCTTTCGGGAGGTGTTGACTCCAGTGTTGCAGCACTTCTTCTCAAGCAGCAAGGTTACGATGTGTTTGCGCTGTTCATGCAGAACTGGCATGACGCATCCGCGACCCTGCATGGAGACTGCGAGTGGGAGGAGGACCGTTTCGTGGCTGAGATGGTGGCAAGAAAGATCGGTATCCCGTTCTATTTTGTCGATCTGAGTGAGGAATACCGCAAGAGGGTGGTGGATTATATGTTTGACGAATATGAAAAAGGCCGTACCCCGAATCCGGATGTGCTCTGCAACAGGGAGATAAAGTTCGATGCCTTCATGAAATGTGCTATGAAACTCGGAGCAGAGTTTGTCGCGACAGGTCATTATTGCAGGAAGGAGACTGTCACAGGAAAGGACGATGCTCCTGTTTACAGGATTCTTGCCGGAAGCGATCCCAACAAAGACCAGAGTTACTTCCTCTGCCAGCTCACTCAGGAGCAGTTGGCAAAGGCAATGTTTCCTATAGGAGACATCGTCAAGCCGGAAGTGCGAAGGCTTGCTCATGAGGCAGACCTCCCTTCTGCAGACAAGAAGGACTCTCAGGGCATATGCTTCGTAGGAAAGGTTGATCTCCCGACCTTCCTCCAGCAGAAACTTAAGCCATGCGAAGGAGATATAATCGAAGTATATGACGCCTATTATTCTGATAATGAACAGTATGTGTTTTTGGCAGATACACTCGCATCCATTACTCTCGATGATCATGAAGTAAATATGATCACAGAATACGTGTCGGAAGACAAGGCTGTCCCTGTGACTGCAGCCGGCTGTCCTTTTGACATGGATAAGGTGGCATCTCTATCAGACGACACCCTCCTGCGTCTGTCGGAACCGGTCCGTTATGACATAAGATTCCAGACCGAGACATACAGAAGCGGCCGTAAGCATATGAAGAAGACAAGATACAAGGACAATCCATACGGAAAGATAGTAGGAAAGCACGACGGAGCCCAGTTCTATACGATAGGACAGCGAAAAGGCCTCAATATCGGAGGTCACAAGGATTCGGTCTTCGTCATCGGGACAGACATCGAAAGGAACATGATATATGTAGGCGAAGGCCACACCCACAAGGGGCTTTCGCGAAGTTGCCTGAGGATCATTCCCGAAGAGATCCACTGGATACGTCCTGACCTGATGATGATTTCCGGCGAAATCAGACGATACCGCGTCCGCATACGTTACCGTCAGCCTCTTCAGGATGCGACCCTGATCATGCGCGACAACGGTCTCTACATCCTCTTTGATTCCCCCCAACGAGGCATCACCCCAGGCCAGTTCGCTGTCTGGTACGCTCAAGACGGTGAGATGCTCGGCTCCGGAGTCATCTGATCTGATTATAGAGATTTTGCGGCACTGATGCCGGCGAGGTAGCCTGTGGAGAAGGCAGTCTGGAGGTTATAGCCTCCGGTGTCGGCATCGAGGTCTATGACTTCTCCGGCGAAATACAGGCCGGTAACAATCCGGGATTCCATAGTCTTTGGAGTCATGTCATTCTGTGATACGCCGCCTGCCGTGACCACGCATCTTTCGTATCCTACAAAGCCGGCAATCTCCATCTTCCAGTCCTTCAGTGCATTAGGAAGAGTCTTGTGGTCAAGGTTCGGATGAAGTCTGCCGAATGCCGGAATCAGCGACTGAGGAAGAACCTTGGCAAGAAGGATCCTGAATCTGTCCTTGTAAAGTTTCTGCTGGTTCCTCTTGTCTTTTGATACTTCGTTCCAGAGAGTGGAGATCCTGACAGTCAGGTCCTCTATTTCCACAGCGGGCTTCATGTCGATCGAGACATATGCCTTGGAGCCGTTGATGATGGCGTTGACGCATTTTCTGCTGACCTTGAATCCTATCGGTCCCTCGATGCCTCCGTCAGTGAAATCAAGGTCACCGAACTCATGCTGCGCCTCGTTTCCGTCCACAAATAGAGTCAGAGCAACATTCTTCAACTGATTGCCGCACAGGTCTTTGCCGATCTCCGAAAGGGGCTCGCTACGGTCGATATGGCCTTTGGCAACACTGGTATGCTTATAGCCTTTCGGAACAATTGCAGTAAGTGACGGAAATAGAGGACGGATTTCGTGTCCGGTCTGTCTGGCCCATTCATATCCGTCGCCTGTGGAACCGGTCTTCGGATAAGAAAGTCCGCCTGTGCAGATTATGAGCCTCGAGGAGGTATATGTGCTGCCGTCTGCACATCTGATGGTGAAGGATCCTTCGCTTCGCTCAGGATGACAGATGGAGTGCTCTATATGACTGACGGTCTTGTTGCAGAGGATTTCGGCACCAGCCTTGATTGCGGCCTTTACCAGTGTGTCCACTACGTCTGATGCAAGATGGGATGCAGGGAATGCCCTGTCGCCTCTTTCCACAACGGTCTCAAGGCCATGAGCCTCCATGAAGCCGATCAGTTTCTCAGATGTCAGGTTGTAGAACGCTGGCTTGAGGAAATTAGGCTTCGGATGTATGTGCTCGGAAAACTCGTTCCACTGCTTCAGGTTGGTGAAATTGCATCTTCCCTTTCCGGTGATCATGATCTTGCGTCCGGGACGTGGCATCTTTTCAAGCACCAGCACTCTTGCATCCTTGCCGCTCTCTGAAATGTGCTCCGCAGCGCCTGCTGCGGCCATAAGACCGGCAGCACCTGCCCCGATGATGATTATGTCTGCAGTGTTTCCTGTCATGTCTTCCTACATTTTCTGAATAAAACCCTGCAAATTTATCCAAAATTCTCTATATTTGCAGTCCCTTTGTCAGAAACGTGATGAAGGAGTTTCGTTGCCACTTTAGCTTAGTCGGTAGAGCATCGCATTCGTAACGCGAAGGTCGTGGGTTCGAATCCCATAGGTGGCTCACAAAAAAAAGACCGTCACCGGTCTTTTTTTTATTTCCCCAACAGGATGGTGTCTATCTCTTTCCTGAAGGTGGCCTTGTCGCGGGAGCCTATTGTCATCTGAGGTTCAGAGCCGTCTGCAGGTATGTAGAGGATGGCCGGAATAGATGAAATTCCAAAGGTCTTGGCCACATCTCCGGCCTTGTCTACGTCTATCTTGTATACGACAATCTGATCTTTGTATTCTCCAGCGAGTTCTTCGAGAATCGGGCTTATCCTCTGACATGGTCCGCACCATGTGGCGTAGAAGTCAACGATGGCAGGCTTGTCACCGAGATATTTGAGGTTTTTGTCTGCAAGGTTGTATACCTTTGTCTGGAATTGTTCCGAATCCAGAACAACTACATTCCTGGCGGTATCTTCTTTCTCTTTCTTTACTTTGGCTCCTGCATTGCCGCATGCTGCCAGGCAGATGATGGAGAGCAGGGTAACTGCTGTCAGTCTGATGGTATTTTTCATGGTCCGTAATGTTTATCTGTTGCAAAACTAATAATAAAATTCGTGAGTATCAGCAGGATCTGCCGATAATAATGCATTGTCCAGGGAGATTCCCAAAGCATCTGCCACTCCTGCGCCATATTCCGGATCGGCCATGAAGCAGTTGCGTACATGCCTTTCCTTAATGAACAGGAGACAGTCTCCCATGGCACGTGCCGTATTCTGACATGTTGCTTTTTTGTCTTCCCGTGACATCAGACGCCATAATTTCCCTGGCTGTGTGTAGTAATCGCTGTCATATTCCCTTTCGTTGTAGTTGTATGCCGGTCCTCCGTCAAGCGGCGGTTCCTTCAGATGCGGAGAGTCGCGCCATTCTCCGAAACTGTTAGGTTCATATGAGATGGTGCTTCCTGCATTGCCGTCCGTACGCATCTGACCGTCGCGATGGTATGAGTGGAACGGACATCTCGGACGGTTTACAGGAATAAGGTTGTGGTTGACTCCGAGGCGGTATCTCTGCGCGTCGCCGTATGAGAACAGGCGTCCCTGGAGCATCTTGTCTGGAGAGAATCCTATTCCGTCTATGATGTTCATCGGATTGAATGCTGCCTGCTCTGTTTCCGCAAAGAAGTTATCCGGGTTGCGGTTCAGTTCAAGAATTCCGACGTCCTGAAGAGGGAAGTCCTTGTGATACCATACTTTGGTCAGGTCGAACGGATTGATATGGTATGATTTGGCCTCTTCTTCGGTCATCAGTTGTATCTGGAGTTTCCACCTTGGGAAATCGCCTCTTTCAATGGCATTGTATAGGTCTCTCTGGTGCGAGTCACGGTCTTTGGAGATGACTCTCTCTGCCTCTTCGTCAGTCATGTTGCGGATCCCCTGGAGAGTCTGCAGGTGGAACTTGACCCATATCCTTTCATTTCTGGCGTTGATGAAACTGTAGGTGTGGCTTCCGAATCCGTGCATGTGCCTGTAGGAATAAGGAATGCCTCGCGGACTCATGGTGATGGTGATCTGGTGGAGTGCCTCTGGAAGAAGAGTCCAGAAGTCCCAGTTGTTGGTAGCGCTTCTCATTCCTGTTCGCGGATCACGCTTGATGGCATGGTTCAGGTCCGGGAACTTAAGCGGGTCCCTGAGGAAAAATACAGGGGTGTTGTTGCCGACAAGGTCCCAGTTTCCTGTGTCTGTGTAGAATTTCATGGCGAAGCCTCTGATATCCCTTTCTGCATCTGCGGCACCTCTTTCACCCGCTACGGTGGAGAATCTGACGAAGCACTCGGTCTTCTTTCCGATTTTTGAAAAGATCGATGCACGGGTGTACTGTATGATGTCATGTGTGACGGTGAAGGTTCCGTATGCGCCTGCTCCTTTGGCGTGCATGCGTCGTTCAGGAATGACTTCTCTGTCGAAGTGGGCGAGTTTTTCGATGAACCATGGGTCCTGCATGGTGACAGGTCCGGGATGACCTGCAGTCTGCACATTCTGATTGTCGGCGATGGGCCTGCCGTTTTCCGCTGTGAGTGTCCGCGGATTCTTCTTCTTGTTCATGGGGAAGTGTTTTGAAAGTTCGTTTTCCGCGGCCAATCCAAATCGAGTGCCAATATTTCATATATTTGCAAAAATTTTTGAAATGAGGGTGTGTCAGTATATCATATTTCTTGTTCTTGCTGCAGGAATGATCTCAGGCTGTAGCGGGCCATCGGGGGAAGATTACGGATCATCTTGTGAGTATGCGAGATATTTTGATGTTCCCGATTCTGCTACCGTGGTCACCGTATCACCATTTGACGGTCATAGGGATACATTGCGCTTCGACGTTCCGATGGACAACATCATATGCATGTCTTCGTCTCATGTGGCGGCTTTGTCCGCCATAGATGCTGATTCTCTCATTTCTGCTGTGTCGGGGATAAGATATCTGACCAACCGGAACTTGCGGGATCGTTTTGATGGTATGTGCGGACGTCCTTTATATGATGTCGGTTACGAAAACTCTCTTGCATATGAGACCGTACTTTCTCTTGATCCTGATATGCTTGTGACATATACCGTTTCGGGAGCGGAACCTCAGTATGTTGCGAAACTGAGGTCGCTAGGGGGTTCTGTACTTGTTCTGCACGACCATCTGGAAGAGCATCCTCTGGCCCGTGCCGAGTATGTGAAACTGTTCGGAGTCTTGACAGGAAGAACGGATAAGGCAGAATCGGTATTCGATGAGGTACGGGACAGTTATGAGGCACTCAGCAGGAATGTAGGTACGGATCTGCCCCGAAAGAAGGTCCTGCTGAATATACCATACGGTGATGCCTGGTATGTTCCCGGTCAGGACAATTATATGTCAAGGCTGATAAGTGATGCGGGTGGGGAAGTGCTTGGCAGCGTTGCCGGCAGCAGTCGTTCGAGCGTAATTTCAACCGAACAGGCCTACCGCCTTTCTGAAGATGCTGACATATGGCTCAATCCGGGACATTGCCGCTCGCGTGCAGAACTGGCGTCTGTCCATCAGTTGTTTCCGTCTTTCGGACCATTGGCCAAGGGACTGCCTGTATATAACAACACCCTCAGGACGACGCCCGAGGGTGGTAATGACTTCTGGGAATCCGGTGTCATGCGTCCGGACCTTATATTGTCGGATCTGGTGACGATTTTCGGAGAATCCGATGCGACGTCAGAGAGTCTTCATTACTTCTTTCCTCTTGAATAAGAGTGTCAGAAAATGATCCTGAAGGCGAAGATGTCGTTTTCACAGAAGATGCCCTCCATCTTGATGTCACCGTCTTTACGTGCGGCAAGGACTCTTGATGGAGTCAGTTCCACAGCAATCAGGTCTCCGATACGGAATGATGTCGTCTGTGATGCCCGTATGATTGCCTCTTCGATAGCCTTTACTCCCTCTGCCTGACAAGTATACAGAATCTCGCCGTCTTTCCTTATCACAAATGAATTCTTTCCGTTTTCCATCACTACAGGATTGTAAAGAGGAAAAGGAAGGATTGAAGTGTGGTCTGCGCATGATGTGAATGCCAGGTCGGAATGACATGAGTCATGGAAGTAGAGGAGGGTGCCGAAGTTGAGCCCGTCATAATATCTTGACGCGAACTTCTCGCCTACATATCTGCCTGCCTTTGAGATTCTTGCAAAGATGACAGGGGCCCATGATATGCTCTCCACACTTTCAGGGCAGTACAGGTCTCTGTTCTCCTTCTGGAGGGTGGTATCAGGACGGCAATAGCATCTGTCGCTGCCGTAAGGTCTTGCTATGATGTTCATTACTGTTCGTTATCCTGTGAGAAAAGGTCCCCAAGTCCCTCAAACGGAGTGTAGCCTTTTGTCCTGGGTGCATATGTCGCAGGCTTTCTCTGCGGCATGGCAGCCTTCTTTTCTGCCTCATATTGAGCCTTGAGAAGGGCAAACTGACGTTTGGTGTCCAATGTGAAGTCTCCGTTGTCTATCCATGCAAAATATGAAGGTTCGGAAAAATATACTTCGCGGGCGGTCTTTCCCTTGTGCTTTCCGAAACTTACCACCGGCTCGTCCTTGTCGTTCAGAATGAGTCTGCCGGCATAGTCGACTGTCCTCTGCTTGGTCGAGAACCTTGCAAGTCTGTCAACGTTGTTCTCTATGCGCGGATCTCCTTCATATCTGTCCAACTGTCCTTTGAGGACTTCATATGTGGCAAGAGTGTCAGCCTCTGCGGCATGAGCATTCTCGAGGTCCTTTCCGCAGTAGAACATATATGCCGCCTTCAAGGTGCGTGGCTCCATGGCGTGGAAGATGTTCTGTACGTCCACCATCTTCATCTGGTGGAGGTCTATCGGCAGTTCCCTCTGCTTCCATCTGCGTACACGCTCGATTTCTTCCGCCAGGAGGGGAAGGTCGAATTTGGCTGAATTGAACCCTGCCAGGTCGCATCCGGCCATCCATTCCACAACTTCATCGGCTATTTCATAGAATGTCCTGCATTCAGCAAGGTCTTCTGCAGAAATGCCATGAACGGCCTGGGCCGATGGGTTGATGGGTCTCTGGCAGTTGCGCTCATAGTCCCAAGGTTTTACACGCCAGGTCTTTACCCTTTGTTCGTTTCCTGGCATTATCTTGACAAAGCAGAGCTCAATGATCGAGTCTGACGCGATATTGAGCCCTGTGCTTTCTATGTCAAAAAACAATAATGGTCTTTCGAGATTGAGTTCCATGTCTTAACTTATCATGATAGGCATGATGATTCCGCAGATCTTGTCGCTTTCCTCCTCATCTTCCGCAGGGACAATCAGAGCCGCCCTCTTGCTGTCGAGGAACTTCATCACGATCTCACCGCATGCCATGTTGGAAAGTATCTCTATGATGAAAGGAGACTTGAATCCGATTGTAAGGTCGTCACCGTCGTACTGGCATTCCATTGTCTCATGTGCCGCGATGGAGAAGCCGAGATCCTGCGCAGATACCATGAGTGAACCGCTCTTGAGGTCGAACTTTATGTGGTTCGAAGCCTTGTTCGAGCATACTGACACTCGGCGCACTGTATTGAGGAGCTGTGCGCGGTTTATCCTGAGGATGTTAGAATTGTTCTGAGGGATGACGTCGCGGTATTTCGGATATTTGCCTACGACAAGACGGCAGATCACCATTGTCGATCCGAACTGGAAAGTGGCGTTCTTGGAGTCGAATGCGATGTCCACCGTTTCCACATCCTTTCCGATGATGGCCTTGAGGATGGCTGCAGGTTTCTTGTGCAGGATGAATGACGCCTTTTCCGAAGCCTTCACGTCTGCTGTCGTGTAGCAGATCAGTTTGTGTGAGTCGGATGCGACGAGAGTCGTCGATGCAAGGTCGATATCGAAGAGGATACCGTTCATTGCCGGACGTATTTCGTCGTCTGCTGTGGCATATATGGTGCTTGATATGGCGTCAGTAAGACTCTGTGCAGGGAACTGGAGTGTCACTGCAGTGTCGTCTGTTCCTGTTATTTCTGGGTAGTCTTCGGCAGGGAAGTAAGGAAGAGTGGATTCTCCGCTTGCCCAACTGCATACGAATGAACTGTCGCTTGTCGTATTTATGGTCAGAGGCTGGTCAGGAAGTTCCTTGAGAAGATCCATCACATGTTTTGCCGGTACGGCTATCCTTCCTTCTTCTGCAGTGCTTTCAACTTCGATTCTGGTCCTTAGTGTCAGTTCCGAGTCTGAAGCAGTGATCTCCAATGTGTTTCCCTTGAGGTCGAAAAGGAAGTTCTCGAGAATCGGCAGAGGGGACTTTGCAGGTATGGCCTTTGCTACGGCCATTACACCTTTCAGCAACTCTGAACTAGAAATGATGAGTTTCATAATATAGCGTTTTTTAATATATTCAATATCAGTCAACAAATATAAGAATTATTTTCCAATGGTGATGGCATATTTTTTGAAAAATTATCCCCCGGTCCGCAAATGTGACAAAATGTCTGTCGGACAGTACACTTGAAACAATTAACAAAGATAAGGTATATATGAAAAAAGGAATTTTGATAGCCTTGCTGTCCGCTATGGTCGGAGGGCTGACTTCTTATGCTGTCGTGAAGACGATGACAAATGATGACGTTGTGCTTGTTGAATCTTCTGCAGGTGCAGCGCAGTTCAGGACTGTCAGTCTGGCACAGGACAACTGGCCGGACTTTACATATGCTGCAGAATCTGCTGTTGATGCTGTGGTTTATGTAAAGGTCACATCCACACAGGCAAGCCAGCAGGCTCCGAGTTCGATCTTCGACTTCTTTTTCGGATATCCTCAGAACGGTGCTCCTCAACAGCGGGAAAAGGTCGGCAGCGGCTCTGGAGTCATCATCCGTGAAGACGGCTATATCGTTACAAACAATCATGTCATAGACGGTGCTACCAAGATAGAGGTGACGCTCAATACGAACCAGACTTATCCTGCAACTCTTGTCGGGACTGATCCTGCTACTGATGTGGCTCTTCTTAAGATCGATGCGTCAGGTCTTCCTATGATTCCTTTCGGGGATTCGGACAAACTCCGTCTCGGGGAATGGGTGATCGCCATCGGTTCGCCGTACGACCTGAGGTCTACGATCACTGCCGGCATCGTAAGTGCAAAGGGACGTTCGATGCCTAACTATTCAGGAGAGTTCAAGATCGAGTCGTTCATACAGACTGATGCTGCGGTCAATCCTGGCAACAGCGGCGGTGCGCTCGTAGACAAGGCCGGCAATCTTGTCGGTATCAATACTGCCATCATATCGCAGACCGGATCTTATACCGGATATTCGTTTGCTGTCCCTTCAAATATAGTGAAGAAGATTGCATATGACCTGATGGATTTCGGAAGCGTGAAGAGGGCGGTGCTCGGTATTGTGATGCAGCCGATTGATGACAAAATTGCAGAGGATTTGAAACTTTCTTCAAGAAACGGCGTATATATTAACGAGGTTTCAAAAAGCGGCGCTGCGGATCAGGCCGGAATCAAGGCCGGAGACGTGCTTGTCGCAATAGATTCCACCAAGATCACTACACCTGCATCCGTTCAGGAGACGGTCAGCAGATTCTCTCCAGGAGACAAGGCGGTCGTGACTGTGATAAGGGATGGAAAGGAGAAGCAGTTCGAGGTTACGTTCAAGGGAACGTCTCAGGAGAACGGCACTGTTGCAGATGACGGTACGGTAGCGTTCTACGGCGCGTCTATCCGTGAGGCTTCTGAGGAAACCTTGTCAAGATACGGCCTGAAGAGCGGAGTGGAGATCGTCGAGATGGGGCCTGGCAAGATGCAGGAGGCCGGTGCGACAGAAGGATTCATCATCCTCTATGTCAACGACCATCCGGTAAAGACTCCGCAGGATGTCATAGACATCGTGAAGAAGTCCAAGAGGACGGTATTCATCGAGGGTGTGACTCCATCCGGAAGAACCGGGTACTTCGGCTTCGGAGTATAGGAAGAAAGTACAAACCAATATATTGTAATGAGACAACTTAAGATTACAAAATCGATTACGAACCGTGAGAGCGCCTCACTCGACAAGTATCTGCAGGAGATCGGTCGCGAGGAACTCATCACAGTGGAGGAGGAAGTGGAACTTGCCCAGCGTATCCGTAAGGGAGACCAGGCGGCATTGGAGAAATTGACTAGAGCGAATCTTCGATTTGTCGTGTCTGTTGCCAAGCAGTATCAGAACCAGGGACTAAGTCTCCCTGACCTCATCAACGAGGGCAACCTCGGTCTGATAAAGGCGGCAGAGAAATTCGATGAGACCAGAGGCTTCAAGTTCATCTCATATGCAGTGTGGTGGATCCGTCAGTCGATCCTTCAGGCACTTGCAGAGCAGTCGAGAATTGTGAGGCTTCCGCTCAATCAGGTAGGATCCCTGAACAAGATAAACAAGGCACTCTCGAAGTTCGAACAGGAAAACGAGCGCATGCCTTCAAGTGAGGAACTTTCGGAGATGATCGATGTCCCTAAGGACAAGATCGCCGATACTCTCAGGGTTTCAGGACGCCATGTGTCTGTGGATGCACCTTTCGTCGAGGGTGAGGATAACAGTCTTCTTGACGTACTCGTGAACAACGACTCTCCAAGTGCAGACCGCGGTCTGGTGAACGAATCCCTCAACAAGGAGATCGAGCGTGCTCTTTCTACCCTTGCCACACGTGAGCGCGAGATCATCAAGTCGTTCTTCGGCATCGGCTGCCAGGAAATGACACTGGAAGAGATCGGTGAGCGTTTCGGCCTTACCAGGGAGCGTGTGCGTCAGATCAAGGAGAAGGCGATCCGTAAACTCAAGAACAACTCAAGAAGCAAACTTTTGAAAAGTTATTTAGGATAATGACACCAGAATCATTTATTATAAGGAAAGCGTCTGAAGCAATTCAGGCGCTTTACGGCGTTGAAGTGCCTGAGGCGCAACTTCAGGTCCAGGTGACACGTAAGGAGTTCGAAGGGGACTATACTTTGGTAGTCTTCCCGCTCCTCAAGATTTCCAAGAGTTCTCCGGAGAACACGGGAAATGCCATAGGCGAGTGGATGAAGACAAACGTTCCGGAAATTGCAGGATACAATACGGTGAAGGGATTCCTCAACATATCTTTCTCTGAGATGTATTGGAACGGAGTATTTGCTGAGATTGCCTCAACTGAGGATTTCGGACAACTTGCTCCTACAGGCAGGACCATCATGGTAGAGTATTCGTCCCCGAACACCAACAAGCCGCTTCATCTGGGACATATCCGCAATAACCTTCTCGGATGGTCAGTTGCAAAACTTCTCGAAGTCTGCGGCCATAATGTCATGAAGGTCAATCTCGTGAATGACCGCGGAATCCATATCTGCAAGTCGATGTATGCGTGGAAGGTCCTTGGTAACGGCGAGACTCCTCAGTCGAGCGGGAAGAAGGGTGACCATCTCGTAGGTGACTATTATGTTGCATTCAACAACCTCTACAAGAAGGAGGTTGACGGACTCGTTGCCGGTGGAATGTCAAAGGAGGATGCCGAAAGGAACGCTCCATCCCTGAAGGCTGCCCAGGAGATGCTTTTCAAATGGGAACAGGGCGATGCGGAAGTCGTGGAACTCTGGAAGACGATGAACGGCTGGGTATACGAAGGCTTCTACAAGACATACAACGACCTTGGAATCAGTTTCGACAGGACTTATTATGAGTCACAGACCTACCTTTTCGGCAAGGCTCTCGTGCAGAAGGGCCTTGAGGCCGGTATCTTCGAGACTCAGGAGGACGGATCGGTATGGTGCGACCTCACTGCAGACGGTCTTGACAGGAAACTTCTCCTTCGTGGAGACGGTACTTCCGTATATATGACCCAGGATCTCGGAACTGCCGAACAGCGTTTTGCCGAGTACAGTCTCGACGAGCATATATATGTTGTCGGAAACGAACAGAACTATCATTTCCAGGTTCTGAAACTCATCCTCGGCAAACTCGGATTCGATTGGGCTGACAGCATCTACCATCTTTCTTATGGAATGGTGGAACTTCCGGAAGGAAAGATGAAGTCGCGTGAGGGTACGGTAGTCGATGCCGATGACCTCATTGCTGCGATGTACAACACTGCAAAGGAGACTTCACTCGAACTCGGAAAGATAGACAACCTCAGTGAGGAGGAACAGGATGCCCTCTTCCGTATGATCAGTCTTGGTGCGCTGAAGTATTTCATTCTCAAGGTGGATCCTAAGAAGACCATGCTCTTCGATCCTAAGGAGTCGATCGATTTCAACGGAAATACCGGTCCTTTCATCCAGTATACCCATGCGCGAATCAAGTCTATCCTGCGCAAGGCTGACGAGAGAGGGATTGCGCATTCCGCTCAGGCCGTCCGTCCGGAATCGGAACTGTCTCCTAAGGAGGTGCGTATCATAAAGATACTCAATACTTTCCCTGCAAAGGTGGCAGAGGCCGGTGCGGCATATTCGCCTGCGGTAATCGCCAATTATGCCTACGAACTTGCCAAGGAGTTCAATCAGTATTACCACGATACTCCTATCCTCCGCGAAGAGAATCAGGCACTTCTGGAATACCGCCTTGTGCTGGTAGAAACCATCGCCAAGGTTCTCGGCAAGGCTATGTCGATACTCGGCATCACTCTTCCTGAGAGGATGTAGTACTGTTTCTGTAGGCACCGGGACTCATCCCGACATGCTTCTTGAAGAATTTGCCGAAGAACGACTGGTTCGGGAAATTCAACTCATATGCTATCTGCTGGACCGTCAGTAACGAATGGTTCAGCAGATATTTTGCATCCTTTATGATGAACTTGCTTATCCATTCCGATACGGTGTGTCCGCTGACCTTCCTGATAGTCGTAGTCAGATACCTCGGGGTCAGGTTCATCTGGTCTGCATAATATTTGACTTCTCTTTCCTTGAGGTAGTTCTCACTCAATATCTTCATGAACCTGTTGAAATGTTCCTTTTCCCTGTTCATGGTATTTCGTTCGCACTCGATACTTGCCATATGAGAATACAGGGAATCCATCAGAATATATACGAATGTGCTCATCCCTGACCTTATTATCGAACTCTTGAACGGACTGTCGTTCTTGTCCCTGATGTAGTCGGACAGTGCATCCAGAGCCTTGCATATCTTTCGCGATTCCTCTTCAGTGATGGATACCAGAGGACAGTCGTATATCTTGTCTATGAGTTCAGGTATATGCTTCGGGTCGATGGTGTAGTCGGTGAATCCGCTTTCTTCCATTGCCAGAATATATCCCTTGCAACCTACTGCAGACAATACGTTCAGACTGTTGTGCGGGTGTGATACGAACACGGTGTTCTTTTCCATTCTGACGGTCCTGAAGTTGTATGACAGTTCCATGCTTCCTTCGGTGCATATTATCAGTGCAGTGGCATTTATCCTGCATGGCTTGTTCAGGATTTCGCTTACAGGCTTTTCCCCGTCATGTCTATATATCCAGAAAGAGTCGAAAGATATGCTGCCAGGGATATATCTGTGCAGTTCCTTGATGAAAAGGTCAGTTGTCATTGTCAATAATTCTTGTTACAAATTTACTTTAAATCCGGTTTTGATTACGCAAATATTGTGTCAGAATGTTCTATTTGTATGATTGGGGACATCTGTTCGGACATATGGAACATAATTTACCTTGTGCCGTTGTCCGTTTGACACACATTTTGCAATAATGGCATTCAGTAAAAACGACTGCAATGCCATTATTGACTGTAAAGGAACTTGAAAGCATGGCCCCCGTATTCCGCGGCGGCGCCGGCAATGCGTTTGCGCGATTCCTTATGAAGGTGCTTTCCGTGGACAAGTGCAATGACCTGTATGACAGGAATTCTGCACTGACAGGTCCCGGATTTGCCCGTGCTGTTCTGAAGGATATCGGCGTAAGTTATGAAATCGAGAATATGGAGGAACTTGACAATCTTCCTGACGGGCCTTTCATCACCATAAGCAATCATCCCTACGGAGGAATTGACGGTATCATCCTTGTCGACATCTTCGGCCATCTGAACAGGAATTACAAGGTGATGGTCAACAGATTTCTCGGTCGTGTGGAATCTCTTTCCGAAAATTTCATCTGTGTCACACCTACAGGTGAGACAAGGTCGGCTCCGACGGAAGCCAGCATACAGGGTGTAAAGGATGCTCTTCGTCATGTAAAAGGCGGATATCCTTTGGGCATCTTTCCGTCAGGGGCGGTCTCCGACCTGAGCATCAGGGACAGGAGTGTCAGGGACAGGGAATGGCAGGAACCGGTCATAAGACTTATCCGGAAACTCCGTGTCCCCATAGTACCTGTCGCTTTTCTGGATGGCAATTCGGCGTTTTACTATAGTCTTGGCCTGATTGATTGGAAAGTGCGTCTCCTCAAACTTCCTTCCGAGGTGTTCAATAAACGGGGAACGACGGTAAGGGTTGCTTTGGGTAACATGATAACACCTGAGCAGCAGGCAGGATATGATGATATCAATGAATTCCGGAGTTTTCTCCGTTCAAGTGTGTATGAATTAAAATCGAGATATGGAAATGACAAATAACAAGGCAGATGCGGTGAGGATACAGACATCGGTCCTCAACGCTTTGGAAAAGAAGGTTCTGGTATGGCTTGCAGAACGTCAGCCGGCATGGATGACATCGGATATCCTCACTTTTATCGGCACCTTCGGTTCGTTGGTCATAGCGGCCGGATACATTCTTTCTTCAGTAAATATCAACTGGTTGTGGATCAGTTCGTTAGGTTTTTTGATCAATTGGTATGGAGATTCTCTTGACGGCACTCTTGCACGTGTGAGGAAATGTCAGCGTCCGGTCTACGGATATTATCTGGACCATACTGTGGATGCCGTCAATGAGGTGATAATGTTTGTAGGTATCGGATTGTCCGGACTTGTCCATCTGGAACTGGCACTGGCGGTCCTGGTCCTTTATCTGATGATGACCATAAATGTCAGCATAAATGCACATCTGAAGAAGGAATTCCGGCTGACTTATGCCAAGATGGGGCCTACTGAATTCAGAATCATAATGATATTGATAAACACTCTGTTCGCAACTGTCAGGCCGCTGAGGGAATTCTCGCATGAAGCCATTGTTTTCGGACATGAAGTGACATTCGGTGCTCTGGATTATATTGCGATGGTGATTCTGTTCATTCTTTGCATCATGCATGTTTCCACTGTGATACATGATGCCAGGGAATATGCGGAGATGGATCCGCTTCCAAAAAGAGAGGAATGATGAATGTGCTGATACGATATGTGAAGTTCATAGGCACAAGTGCGGTCGGAACTCTGATCGACACGCTTGTGCTTTGGATTCTTTCGGATTTTGCGTTTGATAAGGGATGGTGGGGAGAGTATGTGGTCTCGCCTATACTTTCTTTCCAGGCGGCTGTGCTTGTGAACTACCTCATATCATATTTCTATGTCTGGAAGGACAGGGTGGATTCTGCCAAGGGGTTCAGATCTTTCCTTCGTCTGTATGGCGCTTACAACCTGTCATGTTCTGCAGTCTTCCTGCTGAGGTTCTGTATTCTTCTTATCATAGAGAGATTCTTCGGATGGGATGTCGTGATCTGCAACCTGGCGGCCATGTGCGTGTCTGGACTCGTCAACTTTATCATGACCAATAATGTCATATTCAAAAAATCGGAATAGCGTGTGCTATTCCGAATGAAGAGTATCGCAAGTATGTACATTGTAGGAGAGAGTTTCCTGAAGTCCCTGCATACGAGGTTGATGAGCACATAGGCGACCATACCGAGGAGGATACCGTTTGAAATCGAGTAGGTGAGAGGCATCATGATGCGGCAGTTGGAACTCAAGTAGTTACAGCAGTTTCTCAAGAATTGTCTCTTTTTTTTATGGTTTACGGTCAGAATGTCCATTTTGCCGCTATGGTAGGCATTGCATGGAAGCCTTTGCCCACGAAGTTTGCGGATAGTTCCACTTCTGTTCCAACGCTCAGGTTGACCTTTTCCCATCCCTTGATGTTCCTGAGGTTGACCCAGACCTGAGGCTCTGCCATGAAGATGAATTCTGTTTCCTGCCATGGACGCATTTCCCTCCAGAAGTCAAAGAATCCGTTGAATGACAGCCAGTGGTTGAA
This sequence comes from Bacteroidales bacterium, assembly GCA_017471965.1. GTDB lineage: Bacteria > Bacteroidota > Bacteroidia > Bacteroidales > UBA932 > Cryptobacteroides. The sequence goes on along the minus strand of JAFURF010000009.1, from coordinate 41,324 downwards.
GAAGTCAAGGTTCCATACTCCGGTGATCTGGAAATTGTGCATCTGGCAGTTGCCGAATGCATCCAGAGTGCCAGGTATTGCCTTATATGCTGCTGTCAGCGACCATGTCTTGGAGAAATCTTCCGAATGACCTGAGTATGTCGCTCCTGCGAGCCAGGCATTGTTGAAGGATCCTGCTGACGTGCTGAGCCCGCCGTTATATTCGATATGTGCGGAAAGCCAGTCGAGTCTGGATTTCTGCCAGAAGCAGATTTCGCGGGATATCTCGAAATATGCTCCGCAGGCCTTTGGAGTGTAGTCAAAGTCGATGAAGAAGAATGTGCTTCCGCCTCCGTCCGGGCGGAACATTTCTACTGTCGATGTCACTGCTTCACGTCCAATGTCGTAATGGATCTGTATGTTCTGTGCTTCAGTCCTGGTGGTTGCGAGAGGTAGTGCTGTGGCTGCGACAGCAAATAGGGCAAAGATCTTTTTCATGTCAGTATTTTATTAAGATATGCAGATTCAGTCTGCTTTATCTGTCTTAAGGGCGCAGTCCGTTTATGACGAGAGCCTTGATGTCTTCCATCCTTCCCGTAAGGTATGCCTTACGCGCATCTGAGTCACATTCGCCTTTTGCAAAGCCCAGTGGAGCGACGATGAAAGATGATATGGTCAGTGACATTATGTCGAGAACGAGATCTATGGCCTCCACGTTACGGATGGTGCCTTTGTCGATCTCTTCCTTTACCATTGCTTCAAATCTGTTGAATGCGCTGCTGCGGCTTTCGCTTCTGAGGAAACGTCTGCGGAACATGTCCCACCTTGAAGGATGCATGATAAGTTCGTTCACTATGAACGGTGCCAGACGCTCGTCAAGTTCGAGCATGCCGAAATAGAATTCGATGATGTTCCCCAGTTTCTTGAGGAAGTCCTTTTCTTCATCCAGAGGTGCGTCCAGATACTCCACGACCTGTTCCATCTTCGGTGCGAACACATCCCAGAAGAGTTTCTCCTTCGTGCGGAAGTAGTAGTGGATGAGGGTCTGGTTGCAGCCTACTGCCTTTGCTATTTCAGTTGTGGATGTGCCGCTGAATCCTTTTTCGAGAAAGAGACGTTCTGCGACCCACAGTATCCTTTTTTCAATATTCTGGTTTCTTTCCATTGTTTCAGTCTATTCTTTTTCCGCCTTCAGTGCCAGTTTCTTGACGATAAGTACGAAGAAGCCTGTAAGTATAAGGTTTGTGAGAATCGTCAGCAGTGAAATGGCCAGGAGCGGACCACCGAGTCCGTAACCGATAGCTATGAACACGATACCTGCGCCGACTTCTCCTCTTGTGAACATTCCTATGCTGAGTGCAAGTCTTTCAGTAATGCTCCTGTCCCTATAGAAGAATACAGGAAGAAGTTTGCCGATGTTTGAGAGGGCGGTGGTCACCAATACGTGGAGTGTGATTTCGCCCCATGACATGTCTCCTACCTTCCCTATCATGCAGTCTCCTGCAGTGGCGCTGAAGTCTACTCCTACGAATAACGGTGCGCTTAGGCCTACCAGAAGCATGAACATATAGGATATTGCTGACGATGCCTTTTCATCTGCATGTGAGTGATGCTCATGGGTTCTCATGACCATTCCCAGGATGAATGCCGGCAGAAGGATTTCTATATGTATTGCAGAGTCATGTCCGAAAAGTTCGGCGGTGATGACATATATTCCCTGGAATATGAAGACGAGGATCGTGGCGTATCCGAGAATGGCGGACCATGTCTGGCTCATTCTGAATCTGTTGAGTTTTGTCCATCCGAAATACAGGCAGAAGAAAACGAATATCACGACTACTCCCAACTGCCATTTCATTCCTATCATGAAGACCTGGAGAGGAATCATCAGAAGAATCGTGTCAAGGTCATCAAAGATTGCGAGAACCTTGGTCTTGCCGTATATCCATGATTTCTTGAGACCTGCAGCAGCCAGCATGGTGAAAAGGATGCCGGCTGAAGTGGGGGCTGCGAACCGGCTCAGAAGCAGGGTTTCCTTCCAAGTGTCCCAGGACCTGTATTCTGCGGGCATCAGAAGGATGAAATATCCGCATATCAGGAGCCAGGGTACTGCTGCAGTAGCCATGGCGATGAAATAGTCTTCAGTGTATGAGCGCCATTGGGTCTTGTCGAGTTCAAATTCCCTGCCTACATTTATCATGATGTATGCAAGACAAACATATAGCATGATGTCAAAGAAGGGCTTGATGTGCGCAAAATGTTCAGGTCCGATAAGTATCGGCAGTATCTGTGAGCCTGCTAGTCCTATGAGCAGAAATACTGAGAAGAGAATGATTTTTTTCATAAGTAGTCCGGCAGCATTGCTGTTACATGTTGTCTGATTTTTCACAAAAGTAATATTTTTACGGAAATTAGCAAAAAACCTTTATTTAAATTTGAATGATTAAAAATTAAATGTATATTTGCAATACATAACAGGAAACTTAACGTATAAAATAGGAAATCATGCTAAGTCAGAAACTACATTCAGCGATCAATGCTCAGGTAAATGCCGAGTTGTGGTCTGCATATCTTTATCTTGCAATGTCTCTTGATGCTGAGGCAAAGGGGTACAAGGGAGTTGCAAACTGGTTCTATGTGCAGTTTCAGGAGGAACAGGCTCATGCCCGTATCTTCATGAACTATATGAACTCACGTGACGCGAAGGTGGAACTTCTTCCGATCGAGGGTGTACCTGCAACGTGGGGTACGGTTCTTGACATGTACAAGCAGACCCTCGAACATGAAAAGAAGGTGACTGCGCTCATCAACAATCTCGCAGCCATTGCCAATGAAGACCGTGACTATGCTTCAATCAACCGCCTGAACTGGTTCATTGACGAGCAGGTAGAGGAAGAGGAATCGGCACGTGAGATGATAGCCACAGTTGAGGCTGTTGAAGACAATAAGTACGGAATGTATATGCTTGACAAGGAACTTGCTGCGCGCGTCTACAATGTTCCTTCACCTCTCGCTACTGCAGCAGAATAAATCCTGTCCATATAATCTGAAATCAGTTGCTGATGCCGATGAGCGGAGCGTATGCCTATGCTTCTGCGAATTGAAGCGGTGTCAGCAACTGATTTTTTATGTCCGATTTTGGGTACAATAATTGAAATAATTAGTAAATTCGCGGCCGTTTTTAAGAAATGGACAGAAGAATCTTCATATTGACCGTATTTTCTCTCGTCCTGGCTTTGTCAGGACGGGATGTTTTGGAGTATGATGTACCCATGAATGACTCGTGTATGGCCTTTAATCTCGAGTCATCATATAAAAGTGCTCATGGAGGTGCTGTTTCTGCTTTTTACATTCCTACGATAACTTCCGGAATTAATACTGCCGGTTCACTCAAGAATCACAAGCATAATATTCTTTGTAGTTCGAGACGCTTCTTTCAGAATCATGATCTTTTCCTGAGGCAGGGGAAGTTTTTTCACCATCCGATTTCAAATGTAAATGATCCGATCAGGCGAGTTGCTGCACTGATGAAGTTTCTGATTTAGAATTTATGATATAATCCATATAAATTATCAGTTACTTTAAAATATTGTTTACATTTGCGTCTTTATGCATGTTACTGCCGGAAGACGTCTTCCAAATATGTTCAACCTATGACCAAAACAAGTACTAACTATAGTTTCGTGAGCAAATATATCAAGCATGTTACTTCAAGCGCAGTTCTTATCTTCTTTACCATACTTGCGCTGATCTGTGCCAATGTTCCTGGAGTAAGGGACTGGTATTTCAGCCTTTGGCAGAATCCGGTAAGTTTCTCCATCGGAGAATTCAACTTTTTCAGTCATGGCGGACATGCGCTTACTCTCGGTGCCGTCATCAATGACTTCCTGATGGCTATCTTCTTCCTTTCTGTCGGGCTGGAAATAAAGAGGGAGATCAAAGTCGGCGAACTCTCTACAAGAGAGAAGGCCCTTCTGCCTATCATTGGTGCCTGCGGTGGTATGCTTGTGCCCGTATTGATTTTCTCTCTGGTATGTCCGTCAGATGTTCTCATGCAGCGTGGTATGGCCATTCCTATGGCTACAGACATAGCGTTTTCGCTTGGAGTCCTCTCCATCTTCAGCAGGCGTGTGCCTCTTGGACTGAAGGTCTTCCTTGCAGCCTTGGCGGTGGCTGATGATCTCGGTGGAATCATCGTAATCGCATTGTTCTATTCGTCTGACATCAACCTGATTTATGTCCTGCTGTCTCTGGCATGTGTGGTAGCAATGATAACAGGAAACATAATGAAGTTGAGATCGAAGGCGTTCTATGTGATTGTAGGACTTGTCCTTTGGTATTTCATGCTCAATTCCGGAATCCATGCGACCATTGCCGGAGTGATTGTAGCCTTCTGTATTCCTGCAACCCTGCGCAAGGGAACCGGACATTATCTTGAACGCATCCGCAACAGCATCAACGGTTTTCCGGTTGTGGAGATTGACAATCAGCACGATACCATAGTCTGGACCAATCAGGAGATCCACACGCTCAAGAGCATCGAATCTGCCGCGGACAAGATGATCAGTCCGCTTCAGGATCTTGAGGACAACCTCCATTTCCTCATAAACTATATCGTGATTCCACTCTTTGCTTTTGCAAATGCAGGCATCTGTTTTGAAGGAATGAGCGTGGGTGGCATATTCTCAGGAGTCGGCCTTGCAGTCATGATGGGTCTCGTGCTTGGCAAGTTCATCGGAGTATTCTCATTCTCATGGCTGGCAGTCCGTCTGAATATAGTCAAACTTCCTGAAAACACCACTTGGAAGGCTTTCTCAGGAGTATGTATGCTTTGTGGTATCGGTTTTACAGTATCGATGTTCATTGCAGACCTGTCTTATTCCGCTGTAGGAGATGCCGGAGCACATATACTGGATCAGGCCAAACTCGGCATCCTTATCGGATCTGTTGTGGCAGCCCTGCTGGGATGTCTGATTCTCCATAAGACTCTTCCGGCTGAAAAATAAATAATGGAAATTTTTCCTATTGCACATATAAGGACGGATTTCCCTGAGAAATTCGGGATTCCCCGACAGAGCGGGCTTGCGGCAGAACTGCAGGCCCGCATCGTGTTCGAGCCCCGTTACAGGAACGCTGATGCCTTGAGGGGACTTGAAGACTTCTCGCATATCTGGCTTGTATGGGAATTTTCCGCCAATCGTCATCAGGCTCAATGGCAGCCGACAGTGAGGCCTCCGAGGCTTGGAGGGAACCGCCAGATGGGAGTGTTTGCCACACGTTCCCCATACAGGCCCAATCCGCTCGGACTTTCCTGCGTATGTCTGGAATCCATCGATTATGAGTGTGCGGATGCTCCCGTCATTTATGTCAAAGGAGCAGACCTCATGGACGGTACTCCTATCTATGACATCAAACCTTATATAAAATATGCGGACTCCCGGCCGGATGCCGTATGCGGATATGTCGATTCTCTTCAGGAAAGGTCCCTGCAGGTCGTTCTGCCAGAGGCTGTTTCTGAAAAGATGATTGACAGAAGCCGTCTGGCAGCATTGGTCGAAGTCCTTGGCCTTGATCCTCGTCCGTCATATCATGATGATCCGGAAAGGGTATATGGACTGTCTTTTGCGGGACAGAATGTGAAGTTCCGTGTCCGGGACGGAGTCCTGACTGTGATTGATATAGAATAATTGTTATCTTTGTGCAATTCAATCTTTGACTGCCATGATAAAACTTATCCGTTCTTCAATATTTGCCGGTATTGCCATAGGTACAGCAGGTTTCGGATTCCTTGCTTCCGGTGTCCAGACTGAAGCATATGGCCCTCTTGTCGGAGCGGTACTCTTCTGCTTCGGTCTTCTTACTGTAGTAGGCTATAAACTTAAACTTTATACAGGTACGGCCGGCTTCATCAATAAGAATGAGATCGGACAACTTTTCATGGTGCTCCTTGGAAACATCGTCGGATGTCTCTGCGTCGCTCTTCTGGCGAGGCTTTCTCCAATGGATCTTCAGGGTTCTGCCCAGAAGATTCTTTCATTACGTCTCAGCACAGGCCCTGTCCGTTGCGGTCTTCTTGCCATCGGATGCGGATTCATCATGACCACAGCCGTTCAGTTCGCCAGAGAAAAACAATATCTGCCACTCCTGTTCGGTGTTCCGCTCTTCATCGTGTGCGGCTTCCCTCACTGTGTGGCAGATGTCTTCTATTACCTTTGTGTTCCTGCGGCGTTCCTTAAAGCCAATGCCCTCGGAGTCCTTGTGCTCTATGTAAGCATAGTCCTGGGCAACCTCATAGGCTGCAATCTCTACAGGATCGTTCTGGCAAAGGATCAATATTGATTATTTTACGCGGAACCAGTCCATTGTGCGGCCGAGAAGGCCTTTCTTGTCAAGTGAACCTCGAACCTTGAGGACATCACCTTCCACTTTCATCGAGCAGTTGTAGGTCTTTCCGTTGCCGGGATCGTAGATCTTTCCTCCTGAGTACTCCTTTCCGTCGGCCTTGAGTCCGTCCAGCATGTTGAGACCTATCAGTTGTCTGCTTCTGAGCGCCTTGTCCGGGTTGTTGCTGTCTTTTGCCGGAGTGCCGTCCGGTCCGTTCGGTTCTGCAAGCCATATTATCTTGCCGTTGAAGTCATTTCCGCTCTTGTAGACCTCTACGATTGCAGAGCCGTCTTCGAGTTTCCATTTTCCGATTACGTCCTGCGCGAATGCTGCGGCGAGCGGCATAGCGAGGAAAATCATGGTCATGATAATCTTTTTCATCTGTCTAAAGGTTTTAGTTATACAATGGCAAAGATACGCAAATTTTGATTATCTTTGTCAGATATGTGTTTAACCATTATGATTGATAACATGACTACCATAATCAAAAGGGCTGCCCTTCTGGCTTCAGTAATTCTTTGTTCGACCGTTCTGCATGCTCAGGATGATGCATTCGATCTGTCTGCACAGAGGTCGGAGTCTCAGCAGATTAATCATGTCCCAGGTCAGAAGTTGGACCATGGTACAATGGTATTGAACCCTGTCCCTCAGCAGATGGAAATAAGAGATGGGAAGGTACTCAACATAGGACGAGGATTGAGGGTCGAAGATGTGAAGGGAAAGTTCAAGGATGACATCGGATTCATCAAATTCCGTTATGCAGGAATCGACTGCATCATCGATTATGGAAAGAAGATGGTGAAGAAGCATGGTGTCAAGCCTGTGTCAGGAGCCTACACGTTGGAGATAAATCTGGATGGAGTGGCTATATACGGATATGACGAGAGAGGTGCCTATTATGGACTCCAGACCCTGAGACAGATACTTGAAAGCCCCGAAGGCGCAGATGAAAAACTGCCGTATTTGAAGATCAATGACTGGCCTGACCTCAAATACAGGGGAGTTGTAGAGGGATTCTATGGTGAACCTTGGTCTCATGAAGTAAGGCTATCTCTCATAGACTTTTATGGTAGGAACAAAATGAACTGCTACCTTTATGGCCCTAAGGATGATACATATCATAGTTCTCCGGACTGGAGGCTTCCTTATCCTGGTCCTGAATCTGAAAACATCAGGGAACTTGTTGAGGCCTGCAAGAAAAACCGTGTAGATTTCATCTGGGCAATTCATCCGGGCAAGGACATAAAGTGGAATGAGGAGGATTACAGGAATCTTGTGAACAAGTTCGAGATGATGTACTATCTCGGCGTCCGTTCATTTGCTCTTTTCTTTGACGACATCTCCGGTGAAGGTACAAACCCTGTGAGGCAGACGGAACTGATCAACCGTCTGGTCAATGACTTCGTCAAGAAGAGAAAGGATGTGACCAACCTCATATTCTGTCCTACAGACTATTCAAGACTTTGGGCCAATCCGGGACCGAACGGCAGTCTGAGCATTTTCGGAAGGACTCTGGATCCTTCTGTGGAGATATTCTGGACAGGCGATTTCGTCTGCAGCGACCTTACAAAGGATACGATGAACTGGTTCAACTCCAGGATCCAGCGCCCGGGCTTCTACTGGTGGAACTATCCTGTGACAGATTATGCGCGCCATATCCTGATGCAGGGACCTGTATATGGTCTGAGCGGTGATATGACATCTGAAGACTTGAGCGGTCTTGTCAGCAATCCTATGGAACATGGCGAGGCCTCAAAACTCGCTCTCTATGGAGTTGCGGACTATACATGGAATGTAGGTGCTTACAATCCTATCGATAACTGGGAACGCGGACTGGAACACCTTGCTCCGGAAGTAAAGGACGCATACAGGACTTTCGCCATCCATTCATGTGATACGGAGACAGGCTACAGAAGGGACGAATCGTGGGAGACGGAGACCTTTGCTCTTCAGGACTGCACACCAGAGAAATATGATGCCCTGATGGCAGAATTCAAGAAGATCGAGCAGGTACCTGCCGTGATGGAGAGTTGTGCAAATCCGCTTCTTCTTAAGGAACTGAAGCCTTGGCTGACAGAATTCGGCAAACTCGGAACCAGGGGAGTGAAGGCGCTTGAAGCCTTGAAACTGTATCAGGACGGCGATCTTGCAGGATTCTGGAATCTCTATGCATCCAATCTGATGACTCAGGAAGATATCGCTTCATACAATGCACATAAGTCAGGTACATTGAAACTCCAGCCGTTCTACGAGAATGTCATGGATGACATGGCTGCTGCCTTCTACCTCAAGGTGGCCGGCAAGGCTCCGCTATATCCTCAGGGACTGGGATCTTATCCTACCCTCTATACTACCCAGAACAAACTGATGTTCGATTACGATGAGGCTACCTTCTATAATTCAGGCTACTCGCAGATGGAAGGCCATTGGATAGGAGTTGACTTGGGTGGAGTCCGTCCGGTCCGCGAGGTGCAGATTCTTCAGGGAAAGAAGTCCTATGATGACAATGACTTCTTTGACCATGCTCTGGTTGAGGCTTCTGCTGACGGCAAGGAATGGACCTCGCTTACAGGTCCTGTCAAGGGACAGTATGAGATATCATGGAAAGGTGAACCTGTGATGGCGAGATATGTGAGGATGAGGAAACTTGCTTCCGAGAAGACCAGCTGGACCGTCATACGTTCTTTCCAGGTCAATCCGGTATCTCCGGATGCCTTCGCTGCAGATGAGAATCCTTTCACATTTACTCCTACAGGTGGGGTCATGTCATTTGATGTGCCGTCTGATGCAACTCAATGTCACCTCCTGATGAAAGATCTTGGAGAATCGGAGATTTATGTGCGTCAGGTTTCGCCGGATGGTACTTATATTGCTGAGTATCCGGTATCTACGGCATATTTCCAGTTTGAAATCAAAAGGAATGCAGCAAAAGTTGAGGTTGTCGGTGAGGCTGATATATTCGAGGCTGTATTTGTTGAATAATTTAATATAAAAGGAATTATGGGTAAAGTGATATTGACGGGTGACCGTCCTACCGGTAAACTTCATTTGGGACATTATGTCGGTTCACTCAGACGAAGAGTGGAACTTCAGAATTCTGGAGAATATGAAAAGATATTCATCATGATTGCTGATGCTCAGGCTTTGACTGATAATGCTGACAATCCCGATAAGATACGTCAGAACATAATAGAGGTCGCCCTGGACTATCTTTCGGCAGGTCTTGATCCTGAAAAAGTGACTATATTCATCCAGTCTCAGGTTCCTGAACTCTGTGAACTGGCCTTTTATTATATGAATCTGGTCACAGTACAGCGTCTTCAGCGTAATCCTACCGTGAAGCAGGAAATCATACTCAGAGGATTCTCTGACAATGACGAGGATGAGAATCAGAACAGGAAAGGTATTCCTGTAGGATTCTTCACATACCCTATCAGTCAGGCCTCCGATATCACTGCCTTCCGCGCTACTACCGTTCCTGTCGGCGTGGACCAGGCCCCGATGATAGAGCAGACCCGCGAGATCGTTCATAAGTTCAATGCAGTCTATGGTGAGACTCTTGTCACTCCTGAAATGATGCTGCCTGAGAATTCCGTGTGCTGCCGCCTTCCAGGTACAGACGGAAAGGCCAAGATGAGCAAGTCTTTAGGCAACTGCATATATCTTTCAGATACATCGAAGGAGATCAAGAAGAAGGTCAACAGCATGTATACTGATCCCGAGCATCTCCAGATCACCGATCCGGGTCATGTTGAGGGGAATGTCGTGTTTACATACCTTGACGCATTCTGCACTCCTGAACATTTTGCCAAATTCCTTCCTGAATATGAGAATCTGGATGCAATGAAGGATCATTACCGTCGTGGAGGTCTTGGAGACGGCACATGCAAGAAGTTCCTCTTCAACATCATGGAGGATATTCTTCAGCCTATCCGTGAGAGACGCGCTCATTATGAGCAGAATATACCTCAGGTGTATGAAATTCTCCGTAAGGGTTCAGAAGTGGCCCGTGCAGAGGCAGCAAAGACCTTGGCCGATGTTCGTAAGGCCATGAGAATAGACTATTTTGATGACGCTGAACTTATTGCTGAGCATACAGCCAAGTTCCGCAAGTAGCCGATAAACGGTGTTTTTCTTGCTTTTTTAGGAAAACATCGTTTATTTTGCATATTATTTAATAACCTATTAAATAGATACTAAAACCTGAATCATATGAATGATAAAAGAAGAATTTCCAATCTGCTTCATACTGAAGACTGGCTCTCAGTGTGGATAGGTGCAATTGTGATTGCCTTAGGGTGTATTGCTGTGCTTACTGGATGGTTTGACTTCTCTACATTGAAGTTCAGCACATGGACTATCGGTGAGGCCCTTTCGTCTGCAGATGCAGCGAAGACAGTACCTCTGGGAGAACAGTTGTCCTCATGGGACTTCTGGTGGAAGTGTATAAAGACTGTCCTGATTCTCGGTGTCCTGTTCGGTGCCGGTGTCAAACTTCAGGGAGAGAAACTGCGCAATTTCATACCGGCCTTTCTGATTTTGTTCGTCATTGCAGTCGTAGTGAGGATGGTCAGTGCCGAGTTTACCCTTAAAAGATATCTTGAATGGGCTTTCTGGGCTCTTCTGATCGGTCTGCTTATTGCCAACACAGTAGGAGTGCCTAAATGGCTCAAGCCAGCAATCCGTACTGAGTTCTATATCAAGACGGGCCTTGTAATATTCGGATTTTCGATATTGTTCTCCAACATTGCGAAGTTTGGTCTTTACGGACTCGGCATCGCATGGGGTGTCACTCCTGTGGTCATCATATTCATGTGGTGGTTTGGCAACAGGATCCTGAAGATAAAGAACAAGCCTCTGCTCATCACTCTATCAGCCGCAACATCCGTGTGCGGAACCTCTGCAGCGATTGCTACCGGAGCCGCTTCGGGTGCAAAGAAGGAAGATCTTTCTGTGGCGATTTCCATCTCCATCATCTTTACCATCATCATGATGGTCTTTGAACCGATGATAATAGAATGGACAGGAATGGGGCAGATCATGGGTGGTGCCCTCATCGGTGGTACTGTGGATTCTACCGGTGCCGTCGTACTGGCAGGAAGTGCACTCGGACCTGAAGCCGAACAGGTGGCTTCGCTTGTCAAGATGATTCAGAATATCCTCATCGGCTTCATCGCATTCTTTGTCGCTATATTCTTTGCGAGAAAGGTCGACAAGACCGGCAACTCTGAAGTGAAGGCTGTCGAGATATGGAATCGTTTCCCTAAATTCATACTTGGATTCATTGCCGCTTCAATAGTTGCTTCCGTGATTTTCGTGCCGGCAGTCGGTGCAGAGAAGACAGGTGCCATCAACAAGGTGCTTGGCGGTTTCAAGGATTGGGCATTTGTGCTGGCCTTCACATCTATAGGTCTTGACACTAATTTCAAGAAGATTATCAAGAGCATGCAGGGGGGAAAGGTGCTTTGGCTGTATATCATAGGACAGACTTTCAATATCATACTGACATTCGCTGTCGTATGGATTCTTCTTTCCGGTAAGATATTCCCTCAACCGGACATCAAGACTTTCACACATAAGGAGGATAAGATCAAGGCTAAGCAGGAACTTGTGGTTGCCCAGCCTGCTGCTCATCCGGTAGAAGATGTCAAATAAGAATCTCATATTCAAGATAGTCACCGTCATAATGGCGGTGACTGTAGTCTTATGTGCTGTTTATGTGATGGTAAACAGGTTGGGTCTGGTGGAAGGATATGATTTCGGAGGTGGCGCTTATTATTATGTGGATATCCCTGATTTCGACAAGGTCCTGCCTGAAGATGCATATCAGGCCAAGACTCCCGTATGGGTGCATGTGTGCCTTTTCATCGCCTGGGGATGGCTGATGTGGCGTCTATGGATATGGATCGACAGCAGAAATAAATGAATACAGCCTCTGAACCGAAGTTCAGAGGCTGTATTCATTTGATGGATAGATCCTATCTTTCGTATTCAACCTTTGCGCGTACTTCCGCGATGGTCTTTACGTATTCTATCACGTTGTCCCTCATGGTGTCTGCCTTGTAGGCCGCGAGTGCTTCCCAACTTTCGAAGTCTGCAACCATGACTGCATCGTAAGATGACTTACCGTCATTGCGGTTGATTCCTATTTCGATGCTTTGCAGGCCAGGCACGAGTCCCAGGAGTGACTCATATTTTTCCTTGACATCTTCCGCGAGTTCCTTTGGAGTCTTGCCATCTGATGGCTTGAACTTCCACATTACACAATATCTAACCATATCCGTTTAGTGTTTAGTGATTCATATCTGCGACTAATTTAGCAATTATTTCTGATATAGCCAAAAATAAGTGTCATTTCACCCGTATGCCCTTGACCGAAGTGGAGAAATCTAAAAATATTGTTAATTTTGTTTTTTGATTGAACCTATCCGATGGAGACAAACATGCATAAGACGGGCAGAATTGCCAGGAACACCCTGATGCTTTATGTCAGGATGCTTTTCATGATGTTCCTCGGACTTTTCACATCAAGAATTGTCTTGTCCGCATTGGGTGAAAACGACTTCGGAGTATACAATGTCGTCGGTGGCGTTGTGGCTATGTTCACGATCATTTCCGGAGCCCTCAACTCTGCGGTTTCCAGATTCATTACCTTTGAGATGGGCAAAGGCGCCGACGCTCAACTGAACAAGGTCTATTCGACTGCAGTGACCATACAGTTCATTCTTGCCGTGATAGTAATTGTCTTGGCGGAACCTGCAGGTCTTTGGTTCATAGAGAACAAGATGACCATTGCACCGGAACGGATTACTGCGGCAAAGTGGGTGCTGCAGTTTTCACTGCTTGCGTTTGTGGTCAACCTTATGAGTGTTCCGCAGATGGCGTCCATCACTGCACATGAAAAGATGTCCGCATATGCATATATCGGCATATTGGACGGAATTCTGCGTTTCGGGACGGCGTTTGTCATCATGTATTCTTCAGGTGACCGTCTGGTGCTTTATTCTGCATTGATGGCGGGCGTTGTGATTGCGGTGCGCGCAGCGTATGGAATTTACTGCAGAAGGCATTTTGAAGAGTGCAGGTACAGTCCTGTCATGGACGGAAGTCTGATCAGGGAGATGTTCTCCTTTGCCGGATGGAACTTCATCGGTGTGGCGTCAGGAGTTCTGCGTGACCAGGGAGGCAATATCCTTGTCAATCTTTTCTCTGATCCAGCAGTGAATGCGGCCCGCGGGGTCGCGGTCCAGCTCAACGGTGCCGTGCAGGGATTCGTCACCAATTTCATGACGGCCGTCAATCCTCAGATCACGAAATCATATGCTTCGTCCGAGCATGAGTATATGTATACCCTTGTGCGGAAATCGTCAAGACTTTCCTTCTGTCTGCTTCTTCTGATTGCACTTCCGATATTCTTCAATGCGGACTTTCTGCTGGGAGTGTGGCTGAAGGATGTGCCGGAACATGCTGCATCTTTTGTTCGTCTGTTCCTTGTCTTTGCATTGAGTGAATCTCTCTCCAATCCTATGATAACTGCAATGCTCGCTACCGGAAACATCAGGAACTATCAGATTGTGGTAGGAGGAATCCAACTCATGAATGTCCCTGTGTCATATCTGTGCCTCAAACTTGGCGCTGCACCGGAAGTGACCGTAGTCGTTGCAATAGTGATTTCACAGATATGTCTTTTTGCAAGACTCACAATGCTCGGAAGGGCGACGGGATTTCCTGTCTGGAAGTTTCTGGATGAAGTCTGGGGAACCGCCTTGTTCAAGGTCCTTTGCGGTTCTTTGGTGCTTCCTATACTGACAGATGTGGTGAAGCCTGCCGGTTTTGCCGGTTTCCTCCTCAGTGCCGGACTTTGTGTGTTATGGTCCGGGTTTGTGATATGGATGCTTGGATTGAGAGCAGACGAGAGACTATGGCTCCGGGAAACGGTAAGGAATAGAATCAGAAGGAATGATAAGGATAACGGATAAATCTCTATGCTGCGGTTGTACTGCCTGCGTCAATGCCTGCCCTGTGCAGTGCATTGTCATGCGTCGTGACAGGGAGGGGTTCGACTATCCTGTTGCCAATCCTGACATCTGCATAAGTTGCGGAAAATGTGAAACGGTATGTCCTGTCCTTAATCCGCAATCTGAATCGGACCCTCTCGCAGTCTTTGCTGCAAGATCGGAGGCAGATATGGAAGGATGTTCATCCGGAGGATTGTTCCCGATGCTTGCAGGAAAATACCTTCAGGAAGGCGGAGTAGTGTATGGCGCGGCATTCATGGCAGACATGACTGTCGGGCATGCAGATGTGACGGATTCTGCCGGACTTGAGAGATTGAAAGGTTCAAAATATGTGCAGAGTGACCTCTATGCCGTTTTTGAAGAGGTGAGAGATCTGCTGGAGGATGGGAAGCGCGTCCTGTTTGCCGGTACTCCGTGTCAGATAGCGGGACTTGACAACTATCTTGGAGGAAGGAAAGGCAATCTTCTCGCGGTTGATGTTGCGTGCCACGGTGCTCCGAGTCCCGGACTTTGGGAGAAATATGTTGCTGCATATGAAAAACGCTCAGGCGGCAGGTTGTGCAGGGTTTCTTTCCGAGATAAGTCCGAAAGTTGGAGACAGTATAGTGTGAAGTATGATGTGCTGTCTGATGGTGTGGTGAAAAGTCATCGTGTACATAAGATGGATGATCCGTATATGGCGCTTTTCCTGCAGGATATGACATTGCGTCCTTCGTGCTATTCGTGTCCTGCCAGAAACGGAAGAAGCGGAAGTGACCTCACTCTCGCTGATCTGTGGAATGTGTCTGAAGTCGCGCCTGAGTTTGATGATGACCGTGGTGCATCTCTGGTGCTGGTGAACACTGATGCAGGACTCCGGATGTTTGATGCTCTTGTAAGGGATGGCCTCAAGACTGTCCCGGCAGATTTTGGAACTGGAAGAAAACGAAATGCAGGTTTTGATGCTGCTCTGACCATGCCTGAAAAAAGGGAGGAGTTTTTCAAAGGTGTACATTCGGCAGAAGATCTGATCGGATATATGAGTTCTTTCGTGGTCCGTAAGACTCTGTTCAGGACTGTTTATGAAAAGGTACATACCTTTCTGGCAGTGATAAAGAAGAAACTTTTAAGATGAGGATCGCTATCATAACATTGCCTCTCCATACGAATTATGGGGGAATACTTCAGGCATATGCCCTGAGGAAGGCAATCATGGACCTTGGCCATGAAGCCGATGTAATCGACAGGAATATGAAGATAGTCTTCCCGCCTAAGTGGAAGATGCCTCTTATATATGCGAAAAGGCTGGCCCTGAACATCGTTTCAGGAGGTAAGGGACCGGAAATCTTCAGGGAAAGGAGACTGGTCAGGGAACACCCTTTCGTAGCCTCAGAAGTTTCCAGGTTCATTGATTCCCGCATAACTCCAAGGCCTGTGGACCGTTATGATGACATCAAGGCGGGTGAGTACGATGCTTTTGTCGTCGGGAGCGACCAGGTCTGGCGTCCGAAGTATTTCGGAAGGATCGAGGATGCATTCCTTGCGTTCACTTCGAAATGGAATGTTAGAAGGATCGCATATGCAGCATCGTTCGGTACGGAGCAGTTGGAATATTCGTATGAGCAGTTGGAAGAATGTTCGCGTCTGCTTAAGAAGTTCGACGCTGTGTCCGTTCGCGAGAGCAGTGCCGTGACTGTATGTGATGAGTGGTTTGATTGTGACGATGCGAAGTTTGTCCTTGATCCTGTCATGCTTCTGACTGATGATGATTATCATGACATTGCATCAGGAGCAACAAGACGTCCTGCGAAAGGTAAGGCTCTCAAGTATATAATGGACCCGAAGCCGGAGAAGACAGTTGTGGCGGACCGCGTGGCATCCTGGTTCCCTGCGGGCATGCATGATGCATCCGTGGCTCCGAGAGACCTGTCGATACCGTTGAAGAGACGTGTCGTGCCTCCTCTGGAAGAGTGGGTGGCATGCTTTGAGGATGCGGAATTCGTGGTGACTGATTCATTTCACGGCTGCGTGATGTCGATTTTGTTCCACAAGCCGTTCATTGTCCTTGGCAATGTGGCACGTGGGCTCTCCAGAATCACTTCGCTTCTGGAGACTTTCGGACTGGAAGACCGTCTTGTACAAGGGCTCGATCCTGATGATGACGGGGAATATTATCTTTCCGGAATCGATTGGGAGGCGGTGGATGGTGTTCTTGAAGGAATGAGAAACTCATCTCTCGACTTTCTTAAGAAATCACTGAAATAGGAAAAATATGGATAAGGTACAGATTAGCATAATCATTCCTGTATATAATGCGGAAGAATGGCTGGACAGATGCCTGAACAGTATCCTGATTCAGAATTATTCTTCATGTGAAGTCATTCTTGTGAATGACGGAAGTACGGATTCTTCCCCGATGATATGCGAGAAGTATTCTTCGATGGATCCGCGTTTCAGGACCATACACCAGAAGAATATGGGAGTCAGTGAAGCAAGAAACGCCGGCCTTAATGTTGCCGATGGCAGATACATCATGTTTGCAGACTCTGACGATGCTCTCTCTCCCGGTGCACTTGACGCTATGTCTGAGGGGACGGAGTCTGATCCTGACTTTGTCACGGGCGGGTTCAATATATATAATGGGGGACTTTTCTATGCTGATATCTGTCCGAGGACAGACGGGTTCTATGGTCAGGATTCGATGGACATGTTCTGGAATGATACCATGTCAAGAGAGGGAGAACTGTTCAGAGGACCATGGGCGAAACTTTATCGCAGGTCCATCATCAAAAGATATTCTTTGAGGTTCAATGCAAAACTGTCATATGCCGAGGATAAACTGTTCCTGTATGATTTCCTGAAACATGCATCATCGGCCTATTCCGTATCTGTTCCTGTCTATGATTATTACAGACACGAAGGCTCGCTGAGCGGTGGTAAGACAACAGAAAGAAGGGCTGCCCAACTGCTTGATGTCCTTCCATTGTGTGCGGCATCATTCGTGGACCTGACCGGACGATTCCCGGACAACCAGTCCTTGAGACGTGTCTTCCATAACGATATCATCTGCTGCGACCTCATGCGTGTCCTCAGGCATTTCATCAAGAAACCGACCATCCTCCTTACAGAGTCTAATCTGCGAATCCTGTATGACATCATGGATAAGGATTCCATGATGCGATTGCTGGAACGTAGGATACCGGGGCAGATCCTTAATGTCTTCCTATACAGGATAGGCAATGTCTCGTTTACCAGATCCGTCTATAGAATGACATCATCAATCTTACGCTTCTTCTATGACTAGAATTGCAGTAATATTCGAGAGCAGCCCATTCGACAGGAAAGGGCTCTTCAATGCTGTCCATAACCGCATCAGGCATCTTTGTGCATCCGGGAGATGTGAGGTGGATACGTACTGCATCCACAGTTGGGATACTGCGTTCACGCGGAAGGTCCGTCATACTCCTTACGTCTCGAAGAAGCACGAGACTGTTGTGGTAGATGATATCACATACAGGATGCTCTGGTATGACTTTTCTGTCATTGACCATGTTTTAGTGGAGAAACTTCGCCTCAGACCTCTTCTGTTCAGAAGATTCATCAGACGTACCGCTGAATTGCTCCGGGATTACGACTGCATTGCAGCGCATGCTTTTCCAGGGGCACTGGTGGGGTATGAAGTCAACAGACTTTACGGAAAACCCTATTATGTGACATGGCATGGGTCTGACATTCATACTCATCCGTTTCGTAATGGTTTGATAATGAAGGATACACGCGCTGTGATGGAGGCAGCCTCGTATAACTTTTTCGTAAGCGGGTCATTGAAACGTCATTCAGATATGATCACTTCTGACGCACTTAAGGCCGTGCTCTACAACGGTGTGTCCGATGCTTTCGTCCGATACACGGATTCTGAACGAAAGGCACTCAAGGAGAGGTACGGACTTTCTTCTGAGGATAAGGTGGTGGCCTATGCTGGAAGTCTGTCTGCAATAAAGAACGTGACTATGCTCCAGCCGATATTCCATGAAGTGAGGAAACTGTATGACGGTCCTCTGAAATTCTGGATCATAGGTGACGGCAATATCCGGAGGACGGTCGGATCATCAGTCGCAGACGATGGCTCAATCGATGTCCGTATGTGGGGCAATATGCCTGCAGATGAAATGCCTGCGATGATGAACTGCATCGATGTTCTCGTGCTTCCGAGTCGTAATGAAGGTCTGGGAATGGTGTGTGCCGAGGCTCTGCGTTGTGGTGCTTCCGCTGTGGGATCGGCCGTGGGTGGTATTGCGGAGGTGATCGGTGATGATTCCGTTGTCCCTCTGCTTCCTGCTGAAACGTTTGTGAAGAGGTTTGCCTCGAAGGTAAATGAGCGTCTGTCTTTCCCATATGAGTATCACGTTCCGTCAGAACTCTCATGGGAAGTCACAGCATCCAGGGAACTGGAATTAATGGGACTTTCTGAGTGATTTCGGCAGGGGAGCGGTGAATTTCAATGTCTTTCCGGTCCACGGATGAATGAAGGAAAGTGTCTGGGCGTGCAGGGCCAGACGGCAGAACGGATTGCTCTGTGAACCGTATTTCCTGTCGCCTGCGATAGGATGCCCGATCCATTCCGAATGGGCTCTGATCTGGTTTTTCCGGCCTGTCTCCAATGAGAATTCCACTTTGGTGTATTGTTTTCCGTCTATTGTGATGACTTTCAAGGTCCTGCAATGACTTGAAGCATATTTCCAGTCTCTGCGTGGAGGTCTGTCCGGGTCACCATCCCTGTCTATGGGATAGCAATGTACTTTCATGGACTTCGGACTTTCGTACTGCCAGGTTTCTATCCATCCTTCCTCGTCTTTGATTTCGCCTTCGAGAAAGGCAATGTATTTCCTTTCTATGACTGCTTCGTCCCAGTTTTCCTGCAGGGCCAGTTTTGTTTCCTGGTCTTTAGCGAACACAAGCAGTCCGGATGTGTCCCTGTCAAGGCGGTGGACTATGAATATACGTCCCGTGCCAAGCATGTAGTCTGTAAGCATGCTATATGCCGTCTCCTCTCCGGCACGTCCGGCTGACATCGTAAGCAGACCGGACGGCTTGTCAACGACGATCAGTGACTGATCTTCGTAGACTATACGCATATCTTCGCTTCTTTTCTTCATGATGAGAATTCCCTGTGCAAATCTAACAATATTTTGACTATATTTGCATGTTATGCAGACCATATTTGACCCGTTGAGAAAGAAGAATGTCGCTCTTACTCCTGAAGAGAAGGTGCGCCAATGGTGTATAGGAGTGCTGGCCCAAAGCCTTCATGTGCCTATGCATATGATGATGAGTGAGGTCGGTTTCCGGCTCGGCGGCAAGCAGATGCGATGCGATATAATGGTTTATGACAGGCAGGCCAGGCCTCTTCTGGTGGTGGAGTGCAAACGTCCCGAAGTGGAACTTACAGGAGAAGTTCTTGATCAGGCCATCAGATACAATATGGTCCTTGACGTGAAATATATGGTGATAACCAACGGCACCCGGACATGTGCATTTGTGCGGACCTGCGAGGGGGACGACATCCGTTTTGTCCCGTTGAAGGATGTGCCGGTATATAATGATATGATATGTCAGCAACAATAACACAAGGTTTTCTTGATCATAAGATATTTTCCATTGTCTCTGATGTTGCTTCGGAGAAGGGCGTACGGGCATTCGTAATAGGTGGATATGTCCGTGACTGCTTTCTTGGCCGTCCGTGCAAGGATATAGATATTGTAGTGGAAGGCAGCGGGATAGAACTCGCCGAAGCAGTAGGGGAGAAGGTCGGGAGCAATGTGTCGGTTTTCCGCAATTTCGGAACCGCCATGCTCAGATATCATGGGATCGAGGTGGAGTTTGTAGGTGCAAGAAAGGAGTCATACCGTCGTGATTCCCGAAAGCCCATTGTAGAGGACGGCACTTTGGAAGACGATCAGCTCAGGCGCGATTTCACTATAAATGCCATGGCATTCAGTCTTCAGAAGGATGATTTCGGTGCTCTTGTCGATCCTTTCGGAGGAATTCGTGACCTCGCCTCCGGTATCATAAGGACACCGATGGATCCTGATACCACATATAGTGACGATCCCCTCAGGATGGTCAGGGCCATCAGATTTGCGACGAAACTGACGACTGACGAACAGGCGTTCACCATAGTTCCGGAGTCATTGGAGTCCATCAGACGCAACCGTTCGCGGATGGAGATCCTGTCCAAGGAGAGGATTGTCGAGGAACTGAACAAGATTCTCGTCACTCCTAAGCCGTCCATCGGTTTCCGTCTTCTTGACGAGACAGGTCTTCTTGAATACATACTGCCCCAGCTCGAGAAACTGAAAGGTGTTGAGACTGTAGAAGGTAAAGGACACAAGGAGAACTTCTCACATACGCTTGAAGTCCTTGACAATGTCGCTTCTTCCGAGATGCACGCTATTGCCGAAGGCCGTCTGAAGGATTATGTCTTCGAAGACGGAGAGGAGATTGAAAGGGTCCGCACAGCACCTAATGTATGGCTCAGGTGGGCTGCTCTTCTACATGACATTGCCAAGCCTGCTACGAAACGGTATGATCCTGCCTTGGGATGGACATTCCATGGCCATGAGGTCGTGGGAGCAAGGTGGATCCCTAAGATATTCCAGAGCATGAAGATGCCTCTGAATGAGAAGATGAAGTATGTCCAGAAACTGGTCGGCCTGCATCTGCGTCCGATTGCTCTTGTGACTGAGGAAGTTACGGATTCTGCGGTCAGACGTCTCCTTTTTGATGCGGGTAACGATATAGATGACCTGATGCTCTTGTGCAATGCGGACATCACTTCCAAGAATCCGCGCAAGGTGGCCCGTCTGCATGCCAACTTCGAACTGGTGAAGGCCAAACTGGTCGAAGTCGAGGCCAAGGATGCTATCCGCAACTTCAAGAACCCGATTACCGGCGACTACGTCATGGCACTTTTCGGTATCGAGCCGTGCAACACAATCGGCATATTGAAGGAGGCCGTGAAGAATGCCATTCTTGACGGGGAAATCGAGAATACCTTCGAGGCGGCCGATGCATACATGCGGCGTCATGCCGCTTCCCTCGGCTTATTTCCGGTTTCCAAGTCTTGACAGACAGTCATTCTGAGGAGCGAAGCGACGTGAGAATCTTACAACAATATATATCCTACATCCGTGACATCCGCAGGTACTCCCCACGGACAGTGCAGATCTATGAGTCCGCACTGTCTGATTTTGCTTTATGGGCTGCTGAAGGTGATGTCGGATATACTGATGATGAACTGGTCGCTTCCCTTATTCCGTCGCTGATACGAGGGTATGAAGCGTCTCTTCTCGACGCTGATCCTCCGAAGTCGCCGAAGACTGTCAGTCTGCATCTGTCGGCATTGAGCGGATTCTGCAGGTATCTCATGCAGCAGGGACGTCTCAAGTCCAATCCTGTCAAGATCGTCCCCAAGCCCAAGGTCGAGAAGAGGATTCCGCATTTTTTCAAGGCTGCCGCTCTGGAGGAATATTTCGCATCCACGGCCTTTTATTCTGATGATGAGAGTGCTGCCGAACTTTTGTCTCCCGATACTTCTGAAGACAGAAGGAAGGAAGTATATGAGAGATTGCTTCACAGGCTGATCATAATGACCCTTTACTGCCTTGGTATCCGTCGTGCGGAATTGATAGGATTGAGGAATGAAGATGTGGATTTTGGTCGAAATGTTGTAAAAGTACATGGAAAAGGCGATAAAATGCGAGAAATTCCTCTTGTTGTTTCATTGTCTGAAGAATTATTGTTATATTTGAAAGCAGTTGAGACGATGTGCGGAGGGAAAAGGTCTTTGAAGGAACCGTTGTTTGTCACATACAGAGGGAAGAAACTGTATCCAGTGTATGTAGACAGGGCATTGAAGCGTGAGTTTGGGAATGTGAAGGGCATCACGGGACGCAAGTCTCCACATGTACTCAGACATTCTCTCGCGACCGGACTGATGAATGAGGGTACTGACCTTTATTCCATCAAGCAGATGCTCGGACATTCTTCTCTGGCGTCAACGCAGATATATACCCACAGCAGCATCGCCCGGCTGAAGACTATTTATGAACAAGCCCATCCAAGGGCAAAAAAAGGAGGTAAAAATGGAGATTAGAGTGCAGTCGATCAAGTTCAATGCAGATCAGAAACTGTTGGACTTTGTAGAGAAGAAGTTCTCAAGACTTGAGAAATTCTATGACGCGGTTACTGCTGTTGACGTAGCGCTGTCATTGCTTCCAGATCATGAAAACAAGAATGTGAAGGTACAGGTGAGCATTCCTGGCAACAATCTCGTTGTCGAGAAGAATGCCAAGACCTTCGAAGATGCAGTAGTGGACTGCGCAGACATTCTCAAGGAAAAACTTGTGAAAGTAAAGGAGAGAAGAGCAGAATAGAAGTTGACGGAGGATGATTCCTCTGAAATAGTTCGGGACAGAAGACCTTTTGGTTTTCTGTCCTTTTTTTGTTTTCATGACTGCCATCATGCTGGCTCAACGGAAAATCCCGGTTGTTTTCAATCTCGGCCAGAAAAACGGCTATATATCTGGCCGCCTCTTAGAAAAACCTGCTTCCGGCCAGAAAAACGGGCTTATTTATGGCCGGCACCGGCGCAAAGCAGGCGGACGTATTTGCCAACTGCGGTGCCCTGCACTACGCAAAGATCTTGGCAAGTCTGAAGATGAAGTTCATTTTACCCTCACACCTTGTGCGACTTTCGTTCAAAACTCGTATATGCTGTGCCCGGTGCAAAAGCACTGCCTGTCGGTCTGGCTAATGATTTTACCAACTTACATTTTCACTTGATCCGAATCTTTGTTTCAAAGATGTTTCACTTTGTTCTGTATGACAATTCATCGGAAATCCCACTATTGTTTTACCTGATGTGTTGATATGAAATGCCTGCCCTCATTTGTGTGATGTCTTGGTTTCCAGCATTTTGACTGATAAGGGTAGTGTCCTCATTAAGGTACCTTTCATCCTCAATGGCATGCATCAAGGAAAGAAACAATTTAACACAACAATAACTAACAACAATTCAATTATGGAAAAGAAAATCTATGAGGCTCCAATGACCGAAGTCATGGAGATCGAATCAGAAGGCATCCTCTGTGGATCGGGCGACTTTATGTATTATGACGAAGAAACTCTGTAACAGTTAAAACAAGAAAATTATGAAGAAAATTACTAAATTCTTGCTTGCATCTGTGGCAGTTCTCGCAGTTGCATCTTGCCAGAAGGAAATGGCAAATGAACCTGAAGGATCTTTTGAAACCTTTACAGTAACCGCATCAATCGGAACAGAGACTAAAACAGTTCTAGATGATGATGCCAAGAAGATTTACTGGACTCCTGGAGACGAGATTTCTCTCTTCAATAAATCAGGAGAAGAAGTTGTTTTCAATACTGACATCACAGAAAAGAGTGTGTCTGCTACATTCAATAATAAGACCGCATTCGATGCACCGGATAATCTCCTTGCCGTATATCCTACAAGAACAGATAAGACAACAACCTATGATGCTAGTACTAATGTCATCAACACACTTCACATAGGCGGTAGCCAGACTGCGGTAGCAGGAAGTTTTGATTCAAGATACGCAGTTGCAGTTGGTACTGAGACATCAGAAGGAAAACTCTCTTTCAAGAATGTCCACTCCCTCATCAAGTTTACAATCGGAGGAGATGCTGCACCTACTACTGTTAAACTCCAGAATAATGGCCACCGTATGATTTGTGGTAATTTCAATTATGACCTTACAAATAATACGGCTACAGTAACTGATGGTGAGAAATTTATTACACTTACAGGGTCATTTGTTGTTGGTGAAACCTATTATATAGCAATGACCCCTGGTATTGTAGGAGGTGGTGTTACACTCTACTTTGATGACGTTCCTGTTAAAAATACTGGCTCAGACAAAACACTTGAGCCAAACAAAATATATAATCTCGGTACAGTTAGGATACCGGAGGCTCCTGCCCTCAAAGCAACCCGTCTCTGGGTAAAGCCTTTTGCTGAACTTGGGCTTTCTACAAATGGTGCAAGAAACTGTGCCACAGACGGTGAATACGTATTTGTGCCTAACTCTGCCAACACTCCTGCTGCAGTAAAAGCCTTTCCAGTAAGTGGAGGAGACGCTATTGATGTAAATATGACAGGCGTTGAAGGTGGAACCCATCCTACTTCATGCGTAAGGATGATCGAAAACAACGATCCTTCAATCAATGGAGGTAAAGATATTCTTGTACTTTCCAACCTTGCTTCAAGTGCGACTCTTAAATTATACGTTTATACAAACGGTATAAATTCTGCACCAGAAGTAATAGAACTTATTAATACATTCCGTCGTTTAGGTGATAAGTTCACATATGTAGGTGATTGGGCAAATGGTGAGTTCCGTTTCCCTGATTGGAATTCAAATGCCGCCGTAGTGTATTTTAAGCGAGCAAACAGTACCTTTACGGGCGGAACAAATGATTCAGGACAAGTGTGGCCTAATGCTACATACTCAGTTCCTAGTTTTACAGGAATTACAGAATTTGTAACATATCCAGATGCAGCACAATCATCATATTCGCTTTTGACAAATACAGGATTCGGATATATGTTGAATAACCTTGCAAAGGATAATTGGACAACAGATCCAGGTCTTGCAAAAACTTTCGGATACAACTTCTTCGAATATAAAGGTGCAAAATACATTGCATATGCACAGTTAAATGCAAATCTTAAGAACGGAAGCCTCAACGTGATTGCAGATAAAGGTTCTGCAGCAGAGTTCAAAAACACCCTCGAGGCTCAAAGCAAGAAACTTACTGCTGCAGTTCTCGATGCTGATTCGGCTAATACTGCAGGAAGTTCGGTTTGCGACTGCGATATTTATGTTGACGCAGAAGGCAACGCATATGCTGCCGTTCTCATTGACAACTGCGGTCTTGCATATTTCAAACTTGAAGTTGCAGACTAACGCGTCTCTCATCTAAAAACCCGAGGCTTTCCACAACGGAGGGTCTCGGGTTTTTAGCAATTACACTCAAGCCAAAACTTGCTGCTATCCTGATTTACACTAAATGTTAGGTAATGCTATACATGTTTACACAATCTGTCATGATATCCCAGCCAGAATCAAAAAATCCTCCTGTTTTTTGATTCCAAATGAAAATAATTGGATAAAACCCACTCTTTTTCCACAAAACAGGCATAAGAATCAAATAATCGTGCGATTTTTTGATTCTGACCGGAGAACTGTTTAAAAACAGAATACCACCTTGGATGTTATAAGGTGCAGAAATGGCGAAGGAGCAGCCTACACTGCTGGCAGATGAAGTAATGTCGCCCCCAATTCTGTTCGAAGGCGAGTGTAGACAAGTATATCATTCCCTAAAATATAATCTGGCGAGGCATACCGTGATGTATACCTCGCCATAATTATACGAAATTTGTGATCTGATTATTTTGCAGAAACCTTGAAGAGGGACAAGCCCGCCTTTTGTGCCATAGCAGCAATATAGATTTCTCCATTAATCTCGCGGACGCAGCAGTCACATACTGTGTTATCACCACCTACTCCTGCAGTATCCATTTCGTCGGCATTCTGAAGCGGAGCCTCGTATACGAGTCTGGTTGCGAGATTATCGAATGTATCCTGCATTTTTGCTAATGTGCTAGCATCAGACTGTACAATCTGAAGGCGTGGTTTATCATTTCCTTTAATCAGTGACGTCCATGCCACGAATTTTTCGCCTGCTGCCTCAAAGAAATTATATCCAAATGTCTTAGCAAGGGCCGGATACGTCTTAATCTCTGAACCACCATCCATCAGATGTGCTCCGATAGAAGATGTAGTAGAAATCAAGCAGTAAGATGCTTGTCCTGGGTACCATGCAAGTTCACCTATTGTATTTGCATCATCATTAGTATCTTTACGACTAGGTTCAAGCCAAGTAAAGCCGTTTCCAGGCCATACAATTGCTGTCATTGTGTCTCCGCCCTGGAAAGTGCGAACCCAGTATTGTGCTGTTTTATAATCGCCGTAGACCGAGAATTTGTCACCAAATCTTCGATTTGCTCCGTTTTCTTTAGACCATATTTTTACTGGAGCATTTGCAGTGCCATTTTCATATGCAGCAAATACCAATGTTTCTCCGGATAAAGCAAGATTGCATACCACCAGTACATCTTTTCCACCATTAATTTCAGGATCGGAATTCTTCACCATTCTAACACATGAAGTATAATGAGTAGCAGTTTTCAAATCCTCAATGATTGGAAGAGTTCCAGCATATGATCCGTCTGAAACCTTGAATTTATGGATGTTTCCAGATTGGTTTGTTTCAGGTATGTAGATATATTCATCATCCATTGCAAGGTTACGGTCATTACCATCAAGGGATGACACTAATGAATTGGACCATGCAGTTGAACCTTCCCCGTAGTGTCCCCATACTCTGGTTACGTTGATAGCCGATTCTACAGGCTCTTCTGTTACTTCAGGGAATTTCACTGTTCCGAAATTGATGATCTTGCCGACAAGATAATTGTTTGATGCGTCTGCGTATTTTGCTCCTGAAACAGTCTTGACAACAGTATCGTCAAATTTAAGATCGATGTTTGCAAAGTTTCCACCACCGATAACTACAATGTAATAAGTCTTACCTACTTCAAATGATTCTCCAGCCTTTGGTGTAAGATTGATTGTTTTGGCTCCCGGCAAAACGTTTCCCTTATCATCTGTCTGAATAACCGGGCTTTCTTCTGCAAGAGTGTTATATTTGAATTGACCGGCAATGTTTCTTGAACCCTTATTTTCGAGAGTGACTTTTGATGGTGCTGTCTCACCTCCGATTGTAAATTTCACAAGGCTATGAATATTTTTGAAGGCTAGCGTGTTTGGTTGGCTCTCGGTTCCTAGCAGATATGCAAATTCCGGATCAAAACTACCTGCAACTGCTTTCTGGTCGCCTCCTACTCTAAGTATGCCAACTACTCCATCAGTCATGGTTGCATCACCTTTTACAGGGAAAACTGCATACGCATTATCTGCTGGTGTATAATCATTTGCTTGAGCAGAGAAATCTGCTGTTGCTGAGACCTGAGTATGCTGTCCTGTAAATGTAACCGCTTTTCCATCAGCGTCAAATACAGAGATATTATCACCTACAGACCAGTTTACCTTATTGCCTTCTGCGAGGACGGTCTTTGTCTCGAGAATGGTTGCACTGAATGTGTACTGCTCGCCACCATTGTTCTCAAGTGGCTCATTTGCCATTTCCTTCTGGCATGAAGCGGCTGCGAAGATTGCTACAGCCGCAAACATAAATGAATAAATTCTTTTCATGATTCTTGATGTTTTAGACTGTTTACCAATTTAATTCGTCACCATAACCTCCGATAGAGTTTCCGTTCAGGTCCTGGACAGATCCACAGAGGATGCCTTCTGATTCGATCTCCATGACTTCGGTCATTGGAGCCTCATAGATTTTCTTTTCCATAATTGAATTGTTGTTAGTTATTGTTGTGTTTAATTGTTTCTTTCCTTGATGCATGCCATTGAGGAAAACATCTGTGGTGTAGTGTGGTGTGATTAAATCCGTGCAAAGGTATATGTTTTTTCTTAATATGCAATATGATAATGGAAAAATCTGATGAATTGCATATTAATCTGATTCCTATCATATTATTTATGGTATTTCATTGTATCTCGTGCTGTAGAATGGTGCTTCAAAAGATGGAATATTATGAAAATTGCATTACCTTTGTCGGCTATGGCAAAAGGCTTTGTAGAGACCGACTCCCTTTGTCGGGATATAGTTAAGGATGTCCGTGCAGGCATTTTCAAGAGCGTCTATCTTCTGATGGGCGATGAGCCCTATTATGTGGATATGGTGTGTGACGAGATTCTTGAGCATTGTCTTGATGAGAGTGAACGGGATTTCAATCAGACTGTCTGTTATGGTGCCGATGTGGATGCGGATGCAGTGATTACTGCGGCGAGGCGTTACCCGATGTTTGCTGACAGGCAACTTGTAGTCGTCAAGGAGGCTCAGATGATGAAGACCCTTGAGGACCTGGCAGTCTACTGTCAGAAGCCATTGGAGTCGACAGTGCTTGTCATAGCCATGCATGGTGCTTCTGCCGACAAGAGGAAGTCTCTATATAAGACGGTGTCCAAGATGGGTGTTGTCGTGGACTCTTCCGCATTGAGGGATTATGAGATGCCAAGATGGATATCTATGTTCTTTCAAGGCAGGGGAATGAGGATCACTCCTGATGCAGCCGCGCTTCTGGCTGAGCATGCAGGAACCGATCTCAACAAGATTGCAGTGGAGACGGAAAAGATGCTCAAGAATCTTCCTGAAGGAGTTTCAGAGGTGAGTGTTTCCGATATCGAGAAGAATGTCGGGATAAGCAGACAGTTCAGCATATTTGAACTGACCAAGGAACTTTCCATGAAGAATTCGGCAAAGGCGCTCAGGATTGCTTCTTACATCGGTTCTGCCGCCAAATTTGCGATGCCTATGGCTGTCAGCGCCCTATATACCCATTTCTACAGGATCCTGAAGTACAATGCGCTGCTTATGAGCGATCCTCGTCCGGGAAATGATAAGAAGGCCAAGGTGCTGGGAGTCAATCCGTACTTCTTCAGTGAATATGACACTGCTGTAAGGAACTACCCTGTGAAGAAATGCATGGCAGTGATTGCATTGCTGAAGGAGTATGATTTCAAGGGCAAAGGTGGAGATGTCGGAGAGGCGACACCGGCGCAGTTGATGGTGGAACTGACTGCGAAGATATTGAATGTGTAGTAATTAAATTATATTGACATGGGTTTGATACAATGTAAAGATGTCTGCAAGAGTTTCGGCGAGAAAGTCGCTCTTGATCATGTTTCGGTTGACATCCCGAAAGGAAAGATTTTCGGTCTTCTCGGACCTAACGGTGCAGGAAAGACCACTCTTATACGAATCATCAACCGCATTACCATTCCGAATGGAGGAGAGGTACTTTTCAACGGCCGTCAGATCACTCAGGATGATGTGGAGAAGATAGGTTATCTGCCGGAGGAACGTGGCCTCTATCGCAAGATGAAGGTCGGCGAACAGGCCATGTATTTCGCGCGTCTGAAGGGTATGTCATCCAGAGAGGCAGCGCAGGAACTCAAGAAGTGGTTTGTCAGGTTCGGCATAGAGAGCTGGTGGAACAAGAAGGTGGAGGAACTGTCAAAGGGTATGGCCCAGAAGGTCCAGTTCATCACTACTGTTGTCCATAAGCCTTCACTCCTTATTCTTGACGAACCGTTCTCAGGATTTGACCCGGTCAATGCGCAGATCATCCGCGAAGAGATCCTGCGTCTGAAGGAAGAAGGTGCCACCATCATACTTTCTACGCACAACATGGAGTCTGTCGAGGAACTCTGCGACAACATCGCGCTCATAAACAAGTCGCATCTGGTGATAACTGGAGGTGTGGATGAAATCCGTCACAAATACGGCAACAACAACGTCGAACTTGTGTACACTTCAGCCCAGGAACTTCGTCCCGTGGCAGGTGTGTTCTCTGTGCTTTCCGATCAGGATGATGCAGGAAGACATACTGCAGTTCTCGCCCTTGACAAGGAATCCGAGACCAATGAGGCTCTGAAGGAGATTCTTGCGCAGGGAGTGGCAGTGAATTCATTCAAGGAACTTGTGCCTAGGATGAACGATATATTCATCAAACTTGTAACAGAGGAGGAATAATTATGAAGATGAGAAATATAAATACCATTATATCAAGGGAGTATCTGACACGTGTAAAGAAGAAATCTTTCCTTCTTACGACTTTCCTTGTGCCTGTGCTTTTTGCGGCAATGTGCATCCTGCCGAGCGTGATCATGTTCATGGCAAAGGATGAGGGCAAGAAGTTTGCAGTCGTCGATCAGTCCGGCCTCGTACTCCCTTATCTTGAGAACAGTGATGCTGTCACATTCGAGGATTATTCTGCAGAGTCTCCGGACAGCATGAAGGTGAAGTTCGAAGAACTCGGACTTGATGCCCTTGTGGTAGTCTCTCCTCTTGACACCGTTGCGAGGACTGTTACAGTAGCGTCATATTCGGAGAAGCCGATGAGTGTGGAGATGAAGGAGAGGATCGCATCACGTGCGAGCGAGGCAGTGGAAGATTACCGCATTTCCCTTTATGAGATGGGTGACCTCAAGCAGATCATGGAAGATGTAAAGGCAGATGTCTCTGTGGCGACCTATACCATCGGTGACGAAGGTGAGGAAAAGATCACATCTTCAGAGGTATATATGCTGATATCGATGATTCTTTCCATCATTATATATATGTTCATCGCCATGTTCTCCGGAATGGTCATGCAGAGCGTGATCGAGGAGAAGGCGAGCCGCGTTGTCGAGGTGCTGGTGTCTTCGGTGAAGGCTACTGAACTCATGTTCGGAAAGATCATCGGTGTCGCATGTGTGGCGCTGACCCAGTTCATGCTTTGGATAGTCCTCACTGTCGTGCTTGTAGGCGGTTTCTCATTGTTTGTCGGATTTGATTCATTGATGGGCGACCCTGCACAGACAGAGCAGATGATGGAGATGACTGCACAGATGGGTGGCGTGGATGTGACTGAGATGACGGAGACCATGGCTCAGGAAGAAGGTCTCGGAGCAGTGCTCAGCACTCTGAAGGATATCAACTGGGTGCAGATGATCATTGCCTTTGTGGTGTATTTCGCACTCGGATATCTCCTTTATGCATCTTTCTTTGCAGCGATCGGTTCCGCTGTAGAGAATGAAGCCGATACCAATCAGCTGCAGATGCCTGTGACCATTCCTCTCATTCTTGCTTTCTTTGTTGCCCTCTATGCATTCAATGCACCTGACAGTCAGATAGTATGGTGGGGCTCGATGATTCCATTCACATCTCCTATCGTGATGCTGGCCCGTATTCCGTTCGGAGTGCCGACCTGGGAACTTGTATTGTCTGTAGTCCTTCTTGTGGGTACATTCCTGGCATGCGGTTGGGCTTCTGCCAAGATATACAGGATCGGTATTCTTATGTTCGGTAAGAAGACTACCTTCAAGGATTTGTGGAAGTGGCTGAAACAGAAATAATTTATAAAGATGAAAATATTATTGTCACTGATCCTGATAATAGTCTGCAGTGCTTCGCTCCGGGGACAGGAGTATGAGTGGGAGACCGTGCCTATGGACGGAACCCGGACCGGATGTGTGGCTCCGTCAAGGGATAATGTTCCGCAGACTGTAGGCGTTTTCAAGGGTGGTAGATATATTGCTCCTGACGGTTCTGTATATTCCGGAAGATCGGCGACGGCCAAGGCTGCCCGGGTTGTCTTGAAAGCACAGCCGGCTATGGCACGTGTAAAGGAGCCTATAGGATATTCTACCAATCCGATGACCGCATCTTATCCGGAGAGCGCCCTGTCGAACTGGTTCATCGATATCCTGATGGCGAAGACCGAGCAGATTTCAGGCAGGAAGGTCCATATGGGCATTACGAATTTCGGAGGCATCAGGATCGACATGCCTCAGGGTGAACTGATCCTGGACGATATGCTTTCGATGTTCCCGTTCAGGAACTACCTCGCTTATGTCGAGCATACGGGAAAGCAGATAAGAAAGATTCTGGAAGGCATGGCTGCAGACAGATTTCAGGTTCTCGGTGGCGTGAAGGTAGTGGCGGAAGGCGGTAAGTTGCTTTCGGTGGAGATTGACGGAGAGCCTCTCGATGACGATAAGATATATGGAGTCGCTACTATTTCCTTCCTCCTGAAGGGTGGTGACAATCTTTCTTTGGATCATGATGCTGTGTCTGTGACGGTTTATGATGATGTGGCCATCATTGATGCCGTTCTTGAGCATGTCTATGCCGAGACTGCCGCAGGAAGACCTATCGAATACCATACGGACGGCAGGGTGGTGATCAATGACTATAAAAGGAAGAAGTGATGAAGAAGATTGTATTTGTTGCATTGACCATATTGCTGAGTGTCAATATCCATGCGCAGAAACTGACCATCGTCCATTTCAATGATACGCATAGTCATGTCGACCCTGAGCGGGCGGGAGATTACAAGGGACGTGGTGGCATCATAGAACAGGCTGCATATATTGACAGTGTGAGACTTGCTGACGGAAAAAGGAATGTCCTTCTTCTTCATGCAGGTGACTTCAGCCAGGGGACTTCGTATTTTACTGAACTTCATGGAGATATCGAGATAGATCTGATGAACGCTCTCGGATATGATGTCATATGCCTTGGAAATCATGAGTTTGACAATGGCCCGGTGGAACTGTCCCGCAGGCTTCGCAGTCTGAAGGCTGATGTAGTATGTGCGAACTATGACTTCACCGATACACCCTTGGAGATACTTGTGGAGCCATATGTGATAGTGAAGAGGGCGGGATTGAAGATAGGTATAATAGGTCTTCTTACTGACATCAGCAAAGTCGTTTCAACAGAAATGCTGGGTGGACTTGTCTATCAGGATCCTGTGGCTCCTGTCAACAGATACGCCGAATATCTGAAGAATGAAAAGAAATGTGACCTTGTCATCTGTCTGAGCCATCTCGGATATGTGGAGGATAAGGAACTTGCATCGCAGATACGCAATGTGGATGTGATAGTAGGCGGGCACTCTCATACTCTTCTTCATAAGATGCAGCATGTTGTTGACCTGGACGGAAAGGATGTAGTGGTCGTTCAGGACTGGTGCTGGGGACTTAATGCTGCCAACCTGAAGGTTAAATTCTGACATATATGGGAATTGCTGAACTTCTGGTGATTGCTGTGGGAGTGTCTATGGATGCTTTTGCAGTGGCGATATGCAAGGGACTGTCTGTTTCAAGGTTGCGTCCGAAGCATGTCGCTCTGACCGGATTGTGGTTTGGTGGTTTTCAGGCACTTATGCCCCTTATAGGGTATTTCCTGGGCATCAGTTTCTCGTCCTTTGTAAGCAGTGTGGATCATTGGATAGCCTTCATTCTGCTGGGAATCATCGGTGGCAATATGATCAAGGATTCGTGCGAAAAGGATGGGGACGTGGCTCTTGAGCCGGATTTTTCCGTAAAGACGATGTTTACCATGGCTGTCGCTACAAGTATCGATGCGCTGGCGGTTGGAGTCACCTTCGCATTTCTTGGTGTGAACATCTGGTATGCTGTGGCTTTCATAGGTATTGCAACTGCACTGTTTTCCGGTGCCGGAGTTCTTATAGGCAATTTCTTTGGAGCCAGATGGAAGTCAAAGGCTGAGTTTGCAGGTGGATTCATCCTGATAGCAATGGGACTGAAGATTCTGCTTGAACATACTTTAGGTTAATTATATTATTTATGACCAGAACCGATATATATAAAGTGGCAAGACATCTGTTCTCAATAGAACAGGATGAGTCATCTTTCCTCTGGGAGATGATGAAGGAATCATATGGCCCCTTTGAATGTGATGAAGAGGGTGAAAGGAGGTTCTCGCTTGTTGTCAAGGATACCGTCAAGGTAACAGGGAAGGCCCCTGTGTATACAAACAGGAATGACGTGGAAGAAGGTTTTCTGATTCTGGATGTTTTCCGCACTCCCGAAGGGCATTATTTCGAGTTGACGAACCCGGGATCTTCACAGGTGAACGGCTGTCTGCTTGTGTCTCCTGACTACAGGCATGCGTCA
Source organism: Bacteroidales bacterium (assembly GCA_017471965.1). Lineage (GTDB taxonomy): Bacteria > Bacteroidota > Bacteroidia > Bacteroidales > UBA932 > Cryptobacteroides. The sequence goes on along the minus strand of JAFURF010000009.1, from coordinate 7,252 downwards.
CTGGCACTTCATGGAAACCGGATGGAACAATGGTATGTGTTCAATTCTGCTGTTGATTTCTGTTTCCTCCTCTCTACCGCAGCCCATGATACATTGCTGACGCATTCGTCGGCAGTCCAGTATCAGGGACGTGCATATATCTTCCTCGGCAAGAGCGGTACAGGCAAGAGTACACACAGCAGAATGTGGCTGAATGCCCTTGAGGATGTGGTGCTGATGAATGACGATCATCCGGTCGTGAGACTTGACGAAGACGGTACTCCTATATTATACGGCTCTCCTTGGAGCGGAAAGACCAGATGCTATAAGAATATGAGCGCGCCTCTCGGGGGTGTGGTGAGGATATCGCGTGCGCCTCATAACAAGGCCAGGAGACTGGCTCCGATACAGGCTTATGCTTCTTTGATGACCAGTTGCTCCGGCATGACCTGGGAGAAGGATCTTGCTGACGGAAAGGACCGGACGCTGCAGGGAATTGTAAAGAAGACTCCGTGCTGGGTGATGGAATGTCTTCCTGACGAGGATGCGGCAAGAGTGTGTTCAGAGGCAGTGACGGCCGTACATAAGGAGAGATAGTCATGAAGAAGGTCGTGATGCATAACAATGTGCTTCTTCCTGAAGTAGCCAGGCTTGTGGCTCTTGGTGAAGATGTCACCATGTGTGTCAAAGGGACGAGCATGCTGCCATTCATCAGGGGAGGCAGAGACAGTGTGACCCTTACCGCGGTGGATGAGATCAGGGACTACGATATCGTTCTTGCTGAAGTTGCGGATGGGGTGTATGTTCTTCATCGCGTAGTTGGGACAGATGGGGATAAGGTCATCCTCATGGGAGATGGAAACATCTGCGGACGCGAGATGTGCCGTCGTGACAAGGTCATGGCGAAGGCCATACGGATCATCCGCGACGGGAAGACTGTTGACTGCATGTCAGCAAAGCATCTGAGGGCAGCCAAACTATGGAGGAGACTCCTTCCTTTGAGAAGATATATTCTGGCAATTTATAGAAGACTAAATCATACTAACCATGAAAATTAAAGACGGATTCAGACTTCGCGATGTAATGGGACAGGCGACAGTCATCGGAGAAGGAGTAGAACAGGTGAATTTCAATAAACTTATCACCATGAATTCCACTGCAGCATGGCTGTGGGAGCAGGTGGTCGGCCGCGATTTCAGTGTCGGGACTCTTGTTTCGCTTCTTGTGGAGAAGTACGGCATTGATAACGATCTTGCACAGAAGGATGCAGAAGCGATAGCAAGGCAGTGGACTGAAATCGGACTTGTAGAATAATGGACAGAGTATCAACTGACTTCCTTTCTTTGGTCAGGAGTGCCTTATGGGGAATGGAACCTGATGTGCGACCATCTGCAGACGAATGGCCGCTCATTCTAAGGATGGCATCCCAGCAGACTGTAATGGGCCTTGTTTCAGATGCTGTCGCAAAACTCCCTGCAGATAGGAGACCTGCACCGGAATTATGGCTTAAACTGCATCAGTTCAGAGTGAGCAACATACGTTCTCATGCTCTTCTGAATACAAGACTTGCCGAAGTTCTGGACCTGTTCCGTTCTGCGGGACTTCGTCCTGTGCTCTTCAAGGGGCAAGGTCTGGCAGCGAATTATCCGGATCCGACGGCCCGTCAGTGCGGTGACCTGGACATATATATCGGTGAGGATGATTATTTGAAGGCATGCGAGGTGGCCATCAAGGCCTTCGGTGCGCATGATTGTGATGCGGAAAGCAAGAAGCATTACCATCTTCGTTTCGGGGAAGTAGATGTTGAAGTGCATCGTATAGCGGAATCCCTTCCCGGTTTCAGGGCGGACAGAAAGTATCAGGAATGGACCCGTCGTCAACTGCATGGGACCGACCTGTGTCAGGTGGAGATCAATGGTATTTCCGTGGATGTCCCACCTGTCAGTTTCGATGCTATATATATACTTAATCATACATGGCATCATTTTGTGAACGGGGGTATCGGATTGAGGCAGGTCTGCGACTGGGCGATGTATCTTCACCGTTTTCATTACTGTCTTGACGTAAGGACTCTTGAACAGGACCTCAGGGATTTCAGTCTTCTGAAAGTCTGGAAGACTTTTGCCTATATTGCCGTCAATTATCTTGGGCTCCCACAGAAGGAATGTCCTCTGTATGAAGAAGGACATGAGCATCTTGCTGACAAGGTTCTTGACAGGATATTGTCTGAAGGCAATTTCGGCAGATACTATGAGGGTCGTAACTCACCTCGTCCGGAGGCATATACAGCAGGAAAACTGCATTCTTTCAGAATTACTACCGGACGTTATCTGCAACTGTTTCCGTTGTTCCCCGGCATTGCGCTCAGGTATTACGGACATTTTATCGCAAGTGGCGTTTATCACTATTTCAAAGGATTGAAATGAGGACTCTGGACTGCATGAAGTGGCTGTGGAGGGCATCGGAAGGTGTCCGTTGGCGTATAGTGGTGTCTGCTCTTACCGGAATTCTTCATGTAGGAGCATCAATGGCATTTGTCTGGGTCTGCAAGGAACTGATCGATTCTGCAGAAGCAGGAAATGGGATACAGATGTGGACTTTGGCAATCATGATTTCATGCCTTGTCCTTCAAGTTATCTTTACTGCTGTCGAGACCCGTGTCTCAAACCATGCAGATGTGCTGCTTAAGAACCGTATGCGTCACAGGCTCTTCACAGACCTGATGATCAGCAGATGGGACGGACGCGAAGCATTCCATACCGGAGATACACTCAATCGCGTGATGGAAGATGTCAGGGTCGTTTCTGATGCCGTGATAAAGTCGGTTCCGGCAGTCGTGGTTGCAGGCGTACAGTTCCTTGCTGCATTTGCTTTCCTGTTCATTCTTGAACCTGGACTTGCCTGGGCCATTCCCGGTCTTATGCTTGTCATGCTTGTCTTAAGCAAAAGTTATATAAAGAGAATGCGCCGTCTTACCAGCGAAATAAGGACGACCGAAGGAAATATGCAGTCTCTTATGCAGGAGAGTCTGCAGCATAGGGTAGTGATCCATACATTGGAAAGGACTCCATATGTAAGCGATACTCTGTCTGATCAGCAGGAGGACCTTCGCGGTCAGGTAATGGACAAGACCAACTATTCGATATTTGCCCGTGCATTGGTGCAGATCGGCTTTTCATCCGGTTATGCAGCGGCGTTTCTGTGGGGTGTGTACGGCATAAGCGTAGGTACGGCCACCTTCGGCATGATGACCGCATTCCTCCAACTTGTCGGTCAGATCCAGAGACCTATAATGAATCTCTCCCGTCAGTTGCCGTCGCTCATAAACAGCCTTACATCATCCGAGAGGCTTTCCGAATTGTCCGATCTTCCGAAGGAGGAACAAGGAACTTCGATTGTTATGGGCGAGAGTGTGGGAGTGCGTCTTGAGGGGGTGGAATATAGGTATCTTGGAAGCAACAGGGTGATCCTCAGGGACTTTTCATATGATTTCAAGCCAGGGACCATGACTGCTCTGGTGGGAGAAACCGGTGCAGGGAAGAGTACCCTCATGAGGCTCATGCTCGCTCTTCTTCGTCCGGACAAGGGACGGGTCGTCATGTATGATGCGCAAAGTTCTGCTGAAGCGTCTGCCATGACACGCTGCAATATCATATATGTTCCTCAGGGGAACACGTTGATGAGCGGAACGATAAGGGAAAACCTTCTCCTGGGCGATCCTGATGCCGATGATGCGAGGATGGAGCATGTCCTTCATATTGCTGCTGCAGACTTTGTGTCGGATCTTCCGGATGGTCTTGATACCGTATGCGGTGAAAAGGGTACGGGACTGAGTGAGGGACAGGCACAGAGGATCTCCATAGCGCGTTCACTCCTCAGAAAAGGAGGGCTTCTGCTTCTTGACGAGCCGACGGCGTCGCTGGACAGCGAGACCGAACAGATATTGATGGAACGCCTGTCGGATAATCTTGAAGGAAGGACCCTGGTGATCGTAACTCATAGGGAGCAGGCCGTCAGTATGTGTCAGGATGTCATAAGACTTTAGATGTGACAATCAGCAGGTTTCCCTTTAGGTCAGACTTCAGGCCGAATATATGGGTGTCGCTTCCGGAAGTGACGCCCAGTTTTTTTCTGAGGGTCTCCGTGTCCATCGGAATGTTTCTCGCAGTCACTTCCGCTATCGGAAATTCCTTTCCTGCGGCCTTTATGGATCTTTTGTCCAAAGGGTTGAGTCTTGTGATGCGGAATATTTTTCCGTAATGTCTCAGTTTGTCTGCAATCTCTTGTGAATCAACGATATAGTAGTGTGTCGAGCGTCCTAGTTTGGCGATGCCGAACCTTTCGCTGATGAGGTTGAATGCTCCTGATTTCATCAATGATTTTCCTGGCTCGAACAGGAAAGACGCCATAGGATCCATGCATGGAATCATGATTGCAGCCTTCTCTTCAGACGGTCTGAATATGAATTCATGATGCTCATCGTCATTGTCCAGTTCGACGGCATGTACACTATATTCGTCAGACCATTCCTTGTCCATCCAGACAAGGAGTTCCTTGCATTCGCTTCCGGCAGATACGATGTGGACTTCACGGCACTGTCTTCCGAGCCTGTCGCACACCATCGTGACGTCGGCCATAGGGGAGAGTTTCAGGAGAATATTGCTGCAGATATCGAACAGTTCGTCCTTGAGGATAAGCACGTCTGGAGTGCATTCCTCTATAAGGAAGACCTTCCGTCCTCCTTCGCCGCGCCTTGCAGGATCCATGAATATGATGTCTGGCTTGAATGCTGACAGCAGGGTGTCCGGGGACATTCCGGTTTCTCCGGAAATCACCGATTTCGAACTGGTGACGGCATGATTGCTTATCTCGATGTTTCCTGCATTCAGGACGCTGAAATTGTGCTTCGAAGCGGTGCAGAGTTCCGTGTGCATTTCGTTGTACAGCACTTTGGCCGCTTTCTTTGAAAAGAACCACGAATCTACGCCCAAACCACCGGTAAGGTCGGCAAGATTCCATTCATTTTCCTTCTTTCCTGCAGACAATGCAATTCGCTCTGCCAAAGATGATTTGTATCGTCCGGTGGCACTGCTGCTACATTGTTCGGCAGATAGTTTTCTCGGAAAAACCAGCATTGGCTCTTTATACCATTCCGGGACTTTGGTCCGTAGTTTCCTGCGGCTTTCAATGCAGTTCACTGCAAGGTCCATGTCGATTTCAGGCCATCTGGCCTTGTCGAGAAGGAGCCTTGTGGTGTCATCTGACATATGTACATTAACGAATTCTGACAAATCTATCATTTTCCATGCTGATTTTAATGCAAAAATAGACTTTTATCCGATAATATTAAGTATATTTGCTTGGTTTAGCGAACAATTTACATATACATATACCATCTAACACATAAAACTATATGGAAAGAGATTTCAGAGAAGTTGTTCAGAGTTGGCTGGACGGCAATTTCGATGAGGCTACCAAGGCTCAGATCCGTGAACTTCAGGCAAACGATCCGGTAGGACTTGAGGATGCCTTCTATCGCAATCTTGAGTTCGGTACAGGCGGACTTCGCGGCATCATGGGCGTGGGAACCAACCGTATGAACAAGTATACTGTCGGCATGGCCACCCAGGGCCTTGCGAATTACATGAAGGCAAACTGTGAGGGTCCTCTCAGCGTATGTATTTCATACGACAGCCGCAACAACAGCCCTGAGTTCGCTCAGATCACGGCCAATGTTCTGGCTGCTAACGGCATCCATGTATATATCTTTGACAAACTTCATCCGATCGCTCTGATGAGTTATTCGGTAAGGACAAAGAAGGCTACAGCGGGTATCATGATCACAGCCTCGCACAATCCTAAGGAGTACAACGGCTATAAGGTGTTCTGGAGTGACGGTGCCCAGGTGACATCTCCTGTAGATAAGGATATCGTTGCCGAGGTTGCGAAGATCACCGATCCTTCAATGGTGAAGTTCGAGCCGGGCGAAGGTGCCGCTCCGATCGAGGTCATGAGCCATGAGATGGACGAGGCATATCTTGCATCAGTTTCCACTCTTATGTTGTCTCCAGATGCAGTTGCCGCTCATAAGGACCTTAAGATCGTGTATACCCCTATTCACGGATCAGGCGTTGAGATCGTTCCTGAGTTCCTTCAGAAACTTGGTTTCGAGAACATCTATCATGTTCCTGAGCAGGACGTGGTAGACGGAAACTTCCCTACAGTGATGTCTCCTAATCCGGAGGAGCCTTCAGCCCTTGCAATGGCTGTTGCTGTTGCTGACAGAGAGGGTGCAGATCTCGTTATGGCTACAGACCCAGATGCTGACCGTCTCGGTATTGCAGTGCGTGACAATGAGGGCAAGATGGTTCTTCTCAACGGTAACCAGACAGCCTCTATCCTTACATACTATATTCTCCGCAGATGGTCAGAACTCGGTAAACTTGACGGCAACCAGTATATAGTGAAGACTATCGTGACATCTGAACTTCTCCGTGCGATTGCCGAGAAGTATGGCGTGAAGGTATACAATGTCCTTACAGGCTTCAAGTGGATCGCTGATATCGTGAAGAAGAACGAGGGCAAGACAACATTCGTATGCGGTGGCGAGGAGAGTTACGGTTTCAACGTAGGCGAGTTCGTCCGCGACAAGGATGCCCCTATCTCATGCGCAATGGTAGCAGAGTGCGCCGCATGGGCTGCCGCTCAGGGCAAGACCCTTTATCAGTTGCTTCAGGACATCTATGCTGAATTCGGATACTACAAGGAGTCCCTGATTTCAGTAACCAAGAAGGGCAAGGCCGGACTTGAAGAGATCGCTCAGATGATGGTAGATTACCGAAACAATCCTCCGCAGGAACTCGCAGGATCTCCAGTGGTAAAGGTGATCGACTACACCAAGCCTGAAGAGACTGGTCTTCCGTCGTCGAACGTGCTTCAGTTCTATAACGAGGCGGGTGACGTGGTGACAGTCCGTCCGTCAGGTACCGAGCCGAAGATCAAGTTCTATTTCGGCATCAAGGGCTCGGATGCAGACGCAAAGAACGAGGCTCTAAGGGCTCAGTTCAATAAGTAGGCGTTTGAATCATAGTGATTTGAATCCGGGTACACCTCCTTAGGAAGGTGTACCCTTTTTATGTACGCCCAGCATGGGCATGTTCTAACGGGTGAAAGTCCCCAATGCGCCCTAATGACGGGAAGCATATAGCCAAAGGCAAGGGTGTCTATCGTGAGGTAGAATCTGAAGGAAGCCGGCGGCAAAAGTCTGGCCTGA
>JAFURF010000079.1 GCA_017471965.1 Bacteroidales bacterium | reverse complement strand
CTCGGTCAGTCCCTGATGCTCGTTCGGGGTGAAGTCCACGTGCTCTATCCTTATGTCTTCGAGCACCATGTTGAGGAATTCGATAAGCATGTCCTTGTTCGCCTCGCTGCCGAACACGCGCTTGAACATGAAGTCGCACAGCAGGTTGGCGTAGCCCCGCACAGGATCTTTCTTCTTCGTTTCTTTTTCTGTCGTTTCCATAAAAACAATATTCAAATGTTCACGAAGGCAAAGTTCCGAAGAGTTATCCGTGTAAAGAAAAAGTATGCGGATAATTGAAAAAATCGCCCGTAGAAATACTTCCACGGGCGATTCGGACTCGGGAATTTGTTTGATTTTTTGCAAAAATCAAACAAATTTCATCAATTGTCTATGATAATAAATCTAATGTTTGCTGACTTCGTCTTCCCTCCAGTTGGTCTTATAGCCACCTATCAATTCCACAAAACGCTTTGTAATCAGATGAGGACGGGTAATGGCGCTTCCTACGACGACGGAGTGCGCGCCAAGGTAAAGTACCTTCATGGCATCCTCTGGAGTATATATGTGGCCTTCCATTACAACACATGCCTTATCCTTGAAATCACGGCACATCTTTGCGAACGTGCGGAAATCAGGTTCTGTTATATGTTTCGTCTCTGCTGTATATCCATAAAGAGTCGGACCGACAAAATCAGCACCTAACTTAATCGCCCTTTCAGCCTCTTCATACGTGGCAACATCCGCAAATATCGGTGCCTCAGGAATTTCCTTCTTCAGAAGAGGGAGCAGTTCCCACGCCGGACGACCGTCATGAGTAATCTGATCGGTGCAGTCCAGAGCGATTATATCGGCACCGGCCTCCCATACCTGTCTGGCAGCCTCCATAGTCGGAGTTATGAACACATCCGTATCATCATGCCATATCTTGTACAGACCGATCATCGGCAAGTCGACTTCTTTCTTGATTGCAGCAATCTGGTCCGGAGAATTCGCACGAAGACCGACTGCTCCACCCCATTTGGCGGCCTTGGCCATCTTAACTACGAAATCAATCGAATATACAGGATCATCGTGCTGTACCTGACAAGACACTATAAGGCCACCCTGCAAAGCCCTTTTCAATTCTTCCTTAGTCATTTCTGTAATATTTGAAAGTTATCTTTGTCCAAGAAATGCGGCACCGATCAGTCCTGCGTCATTGCCCAGACCGGCCTTGACCACCGGAGGCACTCCGATTTCTGATGCACCGAAGGTAAAATACTCCAACCTCTTCCTCAACGGCGCCAGAAGTTGTTCTCCGGCATTGGCAACGCCTCCACCAAGTATGATTACTTCAGGACGGAATATGGTGATGAATGACGATATGCCTGCAGCAAGATGATCGATATAATCGCTGACGACACGGCATGCGGCTTCTTCCTCTACAGATGCCGCCTTGAATATCATCTCAGCATTGACGTCATCCACATCCATGCCGGTCTCCCTGCAGTAGAACCTTATCAATGCAGTCGCAGATGCATATGCTTCCAGACACCCCTTCTGTCCGCATGTGCACGATTCCCCTTCAAAGACCAGTTTGGTATGTCCGAGTTCGGCGCCCATGTTATCCGCACCGGCATAAATGCGTCCGTCAAGTATGATTCCGCCCCCGACACCGGTTCCAAGAGTAAGCATCAAGACATTCTTATGTCCCTTGGCGGCACCGGCAACAGCCTCGCCATATGCAGCACAATTGGCATCGTTTTCAATCTTTACCGGCAGAGGCAGTTTGCCTTCAAGGTAATCATAAATGGGGACATTCTTCCACCCGAAGCAATTGGCATGGACAAGTAGATTTGTCTTTGCATTTACGCAACTCGGCATTCCGATACCCCATGACACAAGATCCGCCATCTGAAGTCCGGCATTATCGACAGCCATCCTGCTGACTGCAGCCATGTCATCGGTAATCTCTTCTATGCTGCGTCCTGCACCGGCAGGCATCGATGCTCTGGAAATGATATTGCAATCATAATCCACTACTGCAGTGGCGAGATTGGTGCCGCCGACATCAAGTCCTAAATAATACTTCATTTCCTTCCCCGTAATTTTAAATATCGTTATTATGAACAGACCTGCAGGAATCAAGAAGATCGACCTTTCCTTCATTTACAAGACGCAGGATAAGTTCTCCGAAAAGTGTATTGGCCCACGCAAACCAAGGACGGGAGTATTTCTCCGGTGTATCCGGATTAAAAGATTCATGCATAAATCCAGTACCGGCCGTAGTGCTCATAAGCATCTCTATACACATCTTGATTTCAGCATCGTCATCCGATGTAAATGCCCTCATGATCAGGCTCATATGCCAGATACGTCCATAGGCAGTGTGTGCGCTTCCTACACCTTCGGCATATTTGCCCTTGAAAAAATACGGATTGTCCTCACTCAACACAAATCTTCTTGTATTACGATATATCTTATCCTTTGAATCGACATCACCGAGATAAGCCATCGCAAGCAATGACGGCACATTTGCATCATCCATCAACAACTGACTACCGTAGCCATCCACCTCATAAGCGTAGATCTTTCCATACTTAGGATGCTTGACCACTGCATATTTCTTCAGCGCAGTCTCAATCTCTTCTGCAAGAGAAAGACATTCACCGGCCAGTTCCGTCTCTCCATTGACCGAAGTCAGGATGTCCGCCATCCTGCGAAGAGTAGAAACAGCCATGAAGTTCGAAGGCACGAGAAAATCAAAAGTTGTGGCATCGTCAGATGGACGGAATGAGGACACGATCAGTCCGACAGGTCTTACAGGATTGCCGAAGCCACCATGCGGTTTTGTATCGTTCGGCCATTCGGTCTTGCGCAAGAAAGAATATGGGCCCTTCCCGCTCTTCCGCTGCTGCTGACGGAATGTAGTTAAGATATTCTGCGCTGCCGAAAGCCAGTCCTCACCGAATACCGACGTATCTCCTGTCGTCTTCCAATAGTGATATGCGAGCCTGACAGGATAACATTGCGAATCAATCTCCCATTTTCTCTCGAAGACTTCAGGCTTCATCTCAGTCTTATCTCCAATATGTCCTTCTCCTGTCGCACCTTTGTTGAATGCGTTGGCATAAGGATCGATATTGATGGATTTGAACTGTCTCATTATTACTCCAGCTATGAGTTTTCTGAGGTTCTCATCCCTGTCTGCCAACTGGACATACGGCCACACCTGGGCACCGGAATCACGCAGCCACATCGCAGGAATATCTCCTGTGATGACAAAAGTATCCGGGGTCCCATCCTCTTCTTCCGAATAATAGACGGTGGTATCCAGAGTATTAGGAAAACAGTTCCTGAAAATCCATTCCAACTCGTCGTTGTCAAGAATGTCGCAGACTCTGTCTATTTCATCTTCAACTGCATCAGATGTAAAATTACGTAATTCCAGCACAGGACGTTTTGTCTCAAAGTCTCCCGCACTCATGCATACATTGCCGATCATTAACAGCATGCATGCAAAAAGAACAATCCTTTTCTCCATAATTTCAAGCATGTTATAAATTAATATCAAGACCTCTGTCATGTCCTTTACGGACGTACGGATACAGAACATCAGGTTCTAATGATGAGTATCCATCATATTTATATTCTATCCCTAATCTGGCATATTTCGCCACTCCAAGCGTATGATATGGCAGTACGTCAAGACGTCTTATCCCAAGACTTTCCGCAAGAGCGAAAACACTGTCAAAATGCTCATCGCAAAGATTGAATCCCGGAATACAAGGCATTCTGAATACAACTTTTGAGGGATCTTCTCCTGCGATAAGCCGAAGGTTTCCGAATACGGCATGATGATCAGCACCGGTAAACGTGGAAAGACGCTCCGGATCTGTACTCTTCACATCAAAGAGCCATAGGTCCACATAAGGAAGGCAGGCCTTGAAGGCAGTTTTCGTTGCCTGTCCCGAGGTCTCGACAGCCGTATGCAGCCCGCATTCCTTCGCTCTCCTCAAAAGTTCTGCAAGGGCCTCGTACTGAAGCAATGGTTCGCCGCCTGAAACAGTAAGTCCGCCACCCGAATTCCTGTAATAATCGGCATCACGCATAATAAGAGATAAAAGTTCATCAACCGGTATGACTTTCACCTTTTCGTGTGACATGAATCTGGTCTCAGGATTGGCACACCAGGGACAATGGAGCGGGCAGCCCTGCAGAAAAACCACTGTGCGGATGCCTGGACCGTCCTTGATGGCAAAGCGTTCAATATTTGAAACACGAAGATCAGTCATACAACACACGGCTAAGAAGTTCTTCCTGAATATTCCTCGGCAACTCCACAAAAACAGCAGAAAAACCGGCCACTCGAACAATCAGGTCCGGGTATTTCTCAGGATGCTCCATTGCATCCTCCAGTTGTCCCCTGTCTACAATGGTCACCATGAGATGGCAGCCTCCCCTGTCAAAATAGGTTCTGAACAGAGCCTTTATCAACTCCCGGTTGCCGTTGAACATACCCGGGGAGAATTTTATATTCTGGACAGAACCAGCATGATATCTTGCATCAAAACGAGCGAGGGAATTCAGCATCGCTGTCGGCCCGTTCCGGTTTGCTCCGCCCTGCGGGTTATTGGCCGGATTCATATACATGAAGGCCCGACGCCCGTCCGGAGATGCGGCAGTCCTGTTTCCCCAATCGGAGTTCAACTGATTGTTGCTTATGACTATGAGGAAATACTGCATTCCTATGTCTATTCCGCGCTGTCTTACCCCCTTTGCGACAAACTCATACAGGTCGTTTGCCATGCCATCTGCTGTATCCAGATCATTTCCATACTTGTCACATGCCAGACAATCCTGCAGTACATCATCATAGCCTTTGAAATCAGCAAGGACAGCATCGTGAAGATGTCGGAGCGTATACTTCTTCTTCCTGAAAACAAGATCGTTCACAGCCCATAAGGAATCCGAAGCATTGATATTTCCGTATGTTTCGTTAGTCCCGCCAAGGTATCTTATGCCTCCGTCAAGAAGAGCCTTGCCTCTTTCTATGCAGTCATCCACCATAAGGCTTGTAAAGAGAAAGGCAACATTACGGTTCATGACTTCATATGAATGATACTGAGCCTTGACGGAAAGATCAAGGTAGTGATCCAGAAGCATCTTATACCCGTCATAGAAGTCGTCAAAGGACACATATTCCTCCAATGGCTTGATCGGTACCCCTCCATCCTTGCGCACACCGTCCACCGGATCCACGCCACCATTCATATAGATGGTCAGGATCTTGAGAAGATTGATGCAGATATTAGGGGTTCCCGTACTCTGTCCCTGGATCACAAACTCCGTACATCCGAAAGGGACATATTGCTCTGCCGTCTTCTCATCCACCCTCATGCCATACTCCACGGCAGGAATGTTCACATCGTCATTATAAAGAGTCGGATATGTCGCACCCGCGCCTATGGCATCCAATGCCTCGTCCCATATCTGTTCCGAAGTATTCCTATCAAAACGGAGTGTGAACTGAGGCTCGACATACCTTGTATCCTTGCAGACTCTCATGGCATAATGAAGGAACACATCGGCATCTTCAGGATGCTTTCGTCCGCGTCCTCCGACAATGACACGGCCATTGACCGTTGTCCTGCGGTTTTCGATCATTGTCCACAGACACTTCATATACCGGTATGCATCCTCATCGGTGAGGCGTCCTTCCCTGAGATCCGCTGCAAGATACGGCCCGAGATAGTCATCCAGTCTGCCATAATTGATTACACCGGCAAGCAAGGCATAGAGCCAGAAAAGTTGGAGTGCTTCATGGAAAGTGCGCGGAGGTTCTTCCTTCACCGTTTCCAGACCGTCCATTATCCTCTGAAGTTCAGGTCTACGCTCTTCCGTACAGGTATCCATCTGCCTGAGAGCATCCTGCCTGAGACTTTCCGCACAACTGACAAAGATTTCCAGACATTCGAGTCCGGCCTTATGGAACTTGTTTTCAGGATCACAGGACAATTTATCCTGCAGCATCTTTCTTATACCTCCTATACCGTTTGCAAGCAGTTTCGGATAGTCGAGCATCATACCGGAAAGTCTCGCAGTCGCTATCATAGGATAGTTGCAATCTATGAACATTCCGATAGTATCAGGCGTAAGTACTTCCTTGTTGTACTGTGTCTTGAGATCATGATCGAGCCAGTATTCATAAAGAGCATCCACACGATGGCGTTCTTCTTCAGGGAGTTCATTCTGAAAGGTTCGAAGTTTTCTGAACACGCAGTAATGTCCCACTCCTCCGACAGAAGTTACCGTACCAAATCCGACAGGCAGGAAATCCAGACGGCCGGCAAAAAGGTCCTGATCCTGAATCGTCCTCAACAGGCGGGGGAAAATGACTTTAAGACATGCCACCTCACGTTCTTCCTTGGAAGAATCCAGCATGGACCTGTGGACTGCCGTATATTCCTCCATGATTTCCAGTTGCTCCATCAGCGGCTTCTCACAAGCAAATTTCCTGCTCTGTTCCACATTCTGCGACTGCTCCACATTAAAGAGAAGAGCACCTTCCTTACCTTTCATATCAATTGTTATAATTCCATTCTCCTTGTTTCACCTTTCCTCATTTCGACCCGTTCACCGGCAAGTTCGAAACAGCAGTCACGGTCCGCCTTCAGCACAACAGAAGACTTTCCGTCTTCAACAGAACCCGAAACGGTGACTCCTAGTCTGGTACGGATATTCCCAAAAGATACCGAGCCGTCAAACACCGGACATCCGGCAATGTCAAGAACACCCCAATAATCGTTCACATAGTTCCTGAAAAGGCTCTGAAGAATCATTCCATGGGTAGTGACATAAAAGGATGCATCCGGCTTTCCGCTCGTCTCGTACACCTGAATCCATTTTGAATCAGTATATTTCGACGGACGCATCGTCGCCCAATCCTCTTTCCATCCTTCTGCGTCTTTCATATTAGAACCTGAGAGCAGGAACTGACCGAGAGTCCATCCCTGGAAGAAAGGCTTTCTGGCACCGTCTGTAATGTCGTGGCGAAGTCCGTATGCCTTTGCTTCCGGTTCCCTCGGAGATTCCCATATAGGGAAATATGAGATACCGTCGAGTTGGACAGGATGCTTCTGGATGCCGAAGTCGTGGGCAGCACCATGAGCGGTATGGTACGTGCCGCGCTCGGACATCAGGCTTTCAAATGCCAGTCCGTCCTCAAGAATGCGGGCAATGCTGCCATCTTCGTCTAGTCCAAGTTCTACAGCCTTAGCAAATGAATACTGAGCACTGTACATGCTGCAGAGGTAATCAGAACCGTTTCTTCCGCCAGCCTCATCCTGTCCCACGCAAGGATACCAGGACATATGCCACCTGCCGTCATCGCCTTTGCGGCATGCTGATTTATAGAAGGCACACACCTCCCTTACCAACGGATATGCATATTTCTCCGCCCACTCACAGTCACCGTTGAACTCGGCGGCCTCAACCGCCATCCTGCACAGATAACCGGTATTATGAGGTTCATAGCAGAAGGCCACCGGGACATTCGGCATATGATAACCGTCTATAGGGCCGAAAGGAAGTTCCCATGGAGGATAGATTCCCTCGGACTCAGGCCACAGATGCTTTGCGTACCTCTTCATATCGTCGATTTCTCCGGCAAACTTCTCTATCCACTTCATGACGATGTCATTGCGACCCATCATCATCAGGGCAGGGCTGATGTAGCCAAGGTCCTGAACAAAATGGAATGGGAAGATGTTGCCTGAAAGTCCGTTTGTCGGCTGGATCATTCCGAGTTCGGAATCATCATGGGAGGAGATAAGATAAGCCATTGACCTGACCAGCAGTTTCTGGGCATTGTCTTCAGGGAAATCCATCCATCCGCTGTTCTGCCATATTTCATGCCACGCTTCAGTTGAGCGTTTGCGTGAAGAAGCCATAAGATCCTTGTCCACTGGCTTTCCATATGAAATCCCTATCACATTGCTTCCCTCGGAAACCATGAATCGCAGACCGTCCTCGCATATCTCTACTGGAGCATCGGTATGGAAATAGACATCAGACACACAGTCATTAAGAGCCTCCTCACATTTCACCGTAACCTTATACTGTCCATCCTCTTCAGAAACCGAAACAGTCTGACGAACGGTTTCCCTGAAGACAAAAGGATAACCGGTAAAACTTGTCACCGCTGCAGCCCTTACAGGCAGCACACCCTTCGAAAGATCTATCCTGATGACTGCCAGGTCCTTCTCGACATGGTCAAACCAGTCCTCCACCTTCACCTTCGTGCCGTCTTCCAAGGTAAATGAAGTTTCGAGCACTCCGTCATATACATCATGAATCTGCCTGTAACCTGAAGCAGGAACAAGTGACTCTTCCCAATGGATCCTCATCAGAGGCAGCAGATAATCAGCAGTGGTCTCGTGCTTTTCGATCTTTGAAATGAATGAAAAGCGTCCCCAGTGGTTCATATGAGACAGAAGAGACTGACCGGCCTGACTTGCAGCCTGTTCATCAGCACTCATATTGAGTCCTGTTCCAGACATGACAGCACCGAAACGTCCGTTGCCGAGATAGCATCCGGCCTCAGCGTCCGCATCATACTCTGTCAGGACTACATTTCCTCTCTCTATAACCTTCTGCACCATATCTTCATCCTTGGCACATCCGGAAAAAGATGTCATGGCCAAGGTCAGCAGAAACAATATTCCGTATCTGTTCATATCTGTCATTTCTTGAATTCAGCAGTACATCTCACATCTGCAGACGATGACGCAGCATGTACCTTATATATGCCATGATTGATGACCCATGCCTTGGCAGTTTCGTCAAATACTGCAAGGTCTTCTTCCGGAATAAGGATATTAACGGCGCATTCCTCTCCAGGTGCTAGAGTCCGGGTCTTGGCAAAGGCCTTGAGTTCCTTGACCGGACGGTCCTTGACATTCTCTGGAGCAGACACATAGACCTGTACTACTTCCTGACCTGCATGTTCCCCTGTATTCCTGACAACAAGAGCAACCTCAATTCCGCCTTTTACCTTTTTCACAGAAAGTCCCCCGTACTCAAAATCAGCATATGAGAGACCGTGTCCGAAAGGATAGAGTACCTCCGTTTCATGCTTGTCAAAATACCTGTATCCCACGTATATGTCCTCCTCATATCTAACAGCACGGTCCGAATCAGGAGAAAGAGGGAAATTCGATGCAGAAGGGTAATCCGCATACTTTCCTGTCCATGTGAACGGAAGTTTTCCTGAAGGCGAAACCTTGCCGGAAAGAACGTCAGCGACAGCATTTCCCGCCTCCTGTCCAGGAAGCCATACATGAAGGGCGGCATCGAAGAAGTCTGTTCCATCCCAATCGAGTTCCACTACGCTACCCATATTGAACAAGAGAATAGCGCTCTTGCCTGCAGCATGAGCAGCGGCAATGACAGTCTTCATATTCTCCCGTTCGACATCACTGAGATACCAGTCCCCCTTCCTGAGTTCCCTGTCGCCACCTTCGCCTGCCATTCTGCTCAGCACGAGGACCAGAACATCGTTTTCAATCGCCGCCTTGTCTGCCTCAGCCTTTGTCACAGGCTTTTCGCCGATCTCAGGAAGAGCCCAGAAACTTGCCGCTTCATGAAGTTTCTTCTGATCTTCAATAAAGGTCACATATGCTTCTGAAAGAGGTCCGTACACAGAAAAGCCGGCATTCCTGAGACCTTCATCAATGCATACCGTATATTTCCTGTTTACATTTCCACTGCCGGTTCCTCCTACATAGGTATCATATCCTGCATTTCCGAAAAGAGCCACCTTGCAACCCTCAGCCAATGGCAGTGCCTTACCGTCATTCTCCAGAAGCACCATTCCCTGAGAAGCCTGATATCTGCTCAACCTGGCATGACCATCCAGATCAGGGTTGTTTGAAAACTTATAGTTCTTGAAAGATGGGGTCTTCTCAATCATCGAGAGGATGTTGGCAACATTCCTGTCAAGTTGAGCCTCAGTGAGGGTACCGTCCTGAAGACCTGCAAGGATCTCATCATACTGCCTCTGGGTTCCTGGCATGAGGAGATCGTTTCCGGCCGCCTGCTGACGTGCTCCGTTCTCTTCCGCCCACCAGTCTGTCATCACCACGCCGTCAAAGCCCCACTCTCCACGGAGGACCTCGTTAAGGAGCCATTCGTGCTCGGAAGCAAGTATGCCGTTGATCTTGTTGTATGAAGTCATGATCGACCATGGATGGGCCTTCCGCACTGCGCGCTCGAATCCCTTGAGGTAGATTTCCCTCATGGCGCGCTCACTTAGTTGCGCGTCGACTCCGTTCCTGAGAGTCTCCTGATTGTTCACGGCAAAATGCTTCAACGACACACCGACCCCATTTGACTGTACGCCTTCAGTATATGCGGCAGCAATCTCACCGGCAAGGAACGGATCCTCGGAATAATACTCGAAGTTCCTGCCGCAAAGAGGATTGCGATGGATGTTCAAGGCAGGTGCAAGAAGGATGTCCACACCATATTCCTTGACTTCCTCGCCGATGGCGGCCGCAATCTGTCCCACAGAAACGGTATTCCAACTTGCAGCCAGAGAAGTACCGGTAGGGAAAGCGGTACAGTAGTATGTATGCGGATCTCCATCACGGAGTGGCGCGATTCTGAGTCCTGCCGGACCGTCAGCATAGATTACGGACGGGATATGGAGAGAATCTATGGCATATCCGTCAGCGGCAGCACCCTTGATACGTCCCTGTGAAATGTCCTCTATAGGATCGTGGAAATGACGTGCAGGCATTCCAGGGGCCTCTTCTGGCGGATTAGAATCGCCTCTTCTCGTTCCCATTACAATATTCACCTTCTGCTCCAGAGTCAAGGATGCGATGATCTCGTCCATAGGACGGCCGTCATATGTCTTCTTCTCCGTCCCCTGTCCGCAGCATGCAGATAATGCCACAACTGATGTCACCATAGCGATTAACGTTCTTTTCATAGATATTCATTATTTATAAGATTACATATGAGCGAGACTTCACTACCCTACCTTCATATTCATATTCATAGTCATTGTCGGAAAAATTAACGACTACAGATGCTCCGGAAGAGAAATCAGACCTCTGAATCCTGCCGTCCGATGTCACATATTCATGATTGACAAGTTCATCATATGCGACTCTTGACAACCAAGGACATACAGTCTCGTAACTTTGGATGAAAGTCTTCTCGAAGGCCGTCCACCTGTCACTGTCTATGCTCCATAATGGAGCGGTTCCGTAAAGAATATTGTACAGGTCCTTCTTCCACCATATCTCAGGGTAATGATGGTTTGCATCTTCCCACCTCCATGATGTGACCACAGCGTCATGGTATACCAGTTCGAACAGAGGTACACGAAGCGCCTCGTTGATGCAATATTTGTGGTATGTAGGACCCGCTGTCCTTGTAGTCAGGTGAATTGACGGTCGAGAATTGTTACGCCAGTTGCCATAATAATAAATAGTTCCTCTTTCCTCTACTTCACTGCCCCACCAAGGTCTCTGGAGGGTCATCATTCCATGCGCATATACAGAGCGGGATATGGCGTAATCCGCGCCCCACTCGCCTCCAAGGTACCATCCGTAATCCTCTTCCAGCACCTTGAGATTCTCCATTATGGCATCAGCATATCCCTTCCTTGTCACAGGATGCTCAGGATTGTAGCATTCATACAGGCCGTTAGCCTGATATACGTCCAGAAATACAGTCTCATGGGCATAATCATCCTGCTTGCGGTCCATCTTGTCCCGGATCTCCTGTCCCATCGCTGCCGGACATGCATAGGTGCCGAACTGATTGGAATAAGTGCTTCCGTCACTCTTCCTCGCAGCCAACTGATGGTATCTGCCCGGATATACGCAATGCTTATGCTTGAGAGGACCGTCGAAAGGGAATCTGTCATGTACGACAGTATCAGCCTTATGAAGATCCGTAAAGAGTTCGTAACCACCTGTAGCATAGCCGAGTATCTTCAGACTGTCATCATAGCCCTTCACAGGATATGGAAGATGATTGGCATCCCAAAGTATGAGCGCCTTATCCACACCATCGGCCTTCATCCTGCGGGCAAGGCTCACTTCGCGACCTGTATCCCAGACATACACATGAGGTGCACCCAGCATCTTTTCCAGTGCAGGAAACTGTTCCTGCTTCTGCCTTAGGGTCTTCACCCCATTCCTCTCCCAAGCATATTCCCTGTACTTCTTGCACTGGGCCACATAGCCTCCCTTATCAAAGAAATGAAGCATCATATGCCTGTCATAACTGAACTTCTCAAGGGACGCCAGCCACACGGTGCGGAAACTTGCCAAAGAATCACCCTTCTGTCTGAAAGGCTGCATACGGGCATCATAAGGAGTGTCCAGAACTGCCATATAGCCTGCCTCACGGTCCGGTCCCAGCATTCCCATCCATGGCATGCAGATTCCGCCGCCGCAGAAATAAGTCATGCCTTCCCCGAAGTCATAATCAGTATCCCATACAGGAAGCATCAGCCCCGCTCCGTCTGTAAGCAGGAGATAATGGTTCCGGTCTGAAGTCCTGAAAGGGGCCGGATATGCGAGTTCATCCATCCTGGCGTCCTTATCGGCCGAAAGCACGATGTCAAGAGTGGCGCCGTCCAACGTCATCTTCATATTGAAACGGAAATCATCCTGCATGACGGCAGTCAGGACATTATCCTTGACCGTAACCTTCTTCACCTGAAGGCCGGAGTCAAGAGGATCCTGGGTCCATACTTTTCCTATACGCAGGTCAGCAACTGTAATCAGACCGCTAAAGTCGTCAAACACGACCTTAATAACATCATTTCCTATGATATGGTCTTTCGCCGAGGCTGGCCCAAGCAGGCCTGCCAGGCAGATAATGATCAAAACAAGTCTTTTCATGGTCTATTCCTTAAGTTTGAAGTAGCAGTACAACGGCCAGGTGTGAGGATGTGAGCAATATCCCTGAAGACCGTGACGATAATTGTCTATAGGTATCCAGAACGCATAAAGTCCCGGGCGGTATAAAGTCGAATTGACCTCGTCAGCAGCAGTCCACTGTCCCACCCAATAGTCCGGATAGTTTCTGGCAAAATTATCGAAGGAGAACTTCCTGAAGAGTTTCCAGGCCTCTTCCTTGTCGAAAGTCGACACTCCAAGAAGGAACGGGTATTCAAGGGAGAACCAGATTCCTCCGTCCTCGCCCTGAGGCAGGCCGTCCCATAGAGGATTCTCTCTGGTCCTGACTCCTATCGGTTCCATATCTGAAATCCTTGCCTTCATATATTCATACATCTCTCTCTTTCTCTCAGGCTCAATAGTCTTCAACTGAAGCAGATAACCCTGTGGTTCGATGCAGACGACATCCAGTCCGAACCTATGGGTCTTGTCCAGATACGCCCTAGGGCTATAGAGTCTGTCACCGAGGTCTTCCATATAAGCCTTCTCTATCTGAGCCGAATATACTTTCATGGACGCAACGAATTCCTCAACATCATCCCTTCCTGACTTTTCCATCTGGGAAATGAACTCAGGCAGGACTGCCAGAGCCATTACCGTATTCAGATGAGACTCGGCAGACCATGAATACTTGTTAGGTGAATATGCATGGAGGAAACTGTCAGACCAGTCCGAATTATGCAGTTTTATAAGTCCATCAGGCCCGAGACCGATTTCATCGCGCAGATGGATGAAATGCTTCTGAAGAACAGTCAGCACCTTTGTCCTGACACCGGATTCCGCAGGATACTGCTCGACCTCCTCATCCAGAAAGGCATAATCGCCCGTCACACGAAGATATTCGGCCACAGAATTCAGCATATATATCTGCTGGTCGCTCTCCTTGTAGATGATTGGAGGAGTATAGCCATATCCGAGATTGCCCCTCTTGATTTCACCGTCAGCATCGGTATGTTTCATGACATACCTGAGCGCAGACTTTGCAAGGGCAGGATTGGTATAGCATGCTGGAAGCATGGCCTGCAGATGGTCCCGGTTTGCAATATTGTCACCGTAATGATACGAATATACCGTTCCCTGAGGAATGAATGTCTCATCAAAATATTCGCTGTATTTTGCAGAAGCCTCGACAAAATGGGCATTCCAGTACAGTTCCCTTCTGACCACTTCGTCATCTTCCGAAGAAAAATCCGGAACCGCCTTTTTCCATAGAGACATGAACGCACCTTCGGGACACTCTCCAAGATCAGCATCCTTGAGAAGGGCGTCATATACTTCCTCGACAGAATGATCCTTCATATCATCCACAAGCCCCCACACGACATGGAAAGTCTGTGATTCACCTGGTCTGAGATTCACACCGAAATCAGCACGCAGAACATCACCGTCAAAAGATGAAGATGAAAGGACCCTGTCATCGGTTGAATGCACATATACAAAAACATCGGACGGATCGATCTCATACGGAAATCTCTGGTGGGCCTCCGGCATCACGATGAATGCGTCACGACGAGCCGAGACATCTGCAACGACGGACTTCCCGTCTTCAGACAGTTTCATGACCACCGGATAACCGATCGGCCTGTCCTCGGGATCCATCATCTGAGTCTGCATGGTGACATAACGTACAGGCATGCTTTCCACATATGAAATCCTCCTTGTCCTTGACCCTTCGTTCCTGAGGGTGACAGTGACAAGAAATGCAGGAACGCCTTCGTTGATCCTGTCAGACGGACGCACAGACACCACTCTTTCGCACTTGACATCCGAAGGCAGGTCATATGAATATCTCGCGAATCCGATACCGAAGTGTCTTTCCGTGACATCGGGATCCGATGAAACAGACTCAAGACCGACAAGATCGATCTTTCGCGCATTGCCTCCTGTACCGATCATCACATATGCATCATTCTCTCCGTAATTCGGCTGCGTTCCTGAGGCATTGACCCTGGCCCATGCCCTCTGGGCTGTCATGAACTGCCATATTCCGCTCACATGCGTGAACAGGCCCATCCGGTAGTTTCCAAGAAGGAAATAAGGATCCTCGGGAAGAGACGCATCACCTCCCATGTCATCAGTAACCTCAACAGGCAGAGGAGCGTTGAAGTCATATACCGGAAAGCCGTCGGAACCGGCTTTCCATGAACCCTGCTCTGCCGCTGCAGTCATCGCAAGCAGCAGCGTCAAAAAAGTAAGAAACCTTTTCATCATCTGAAAGAATAAACAGCGACAGCATCTGAAGGAAGAGTCATCACTCCATCGTCAAATCCGGCACCGGATGAAACATAGACCTTCTTCACATTATGCTTGCCCTCAAAACCTGTAAATTTCACCTGCGCAGTCTCTCCGGACTTATTCACGCACACAACCACCTTGCTCTTACCTGATTTCAGAGTCCTCATGATAAGACCTGGATGATACGAATCAAACTGCACTGACGTAGGTTCATACTCAAGAACAGAGGCCAGGAATGAAGAAAGAGGTGCAAAATCCTTTGTTTCCCATGCACCCATGGCCACATTTGACGGAACCCATACGACCTTTCCCCTGCCATATCGGAAAGTCTTCACAGTCTCATCACTGCCGGCAAAAAAGCCTTGCCACATATGACATGTAAGTGTACTGTCACCGACATTAAGATCAAAGATGTTGTCTTTCAATATATATTCTGACACTTTGTCGACTGACAGTTTCAGATATGAATTGAAATAAAAACTCAGGCCCTCGACGAACAGGGTTCCTCCACGTTCCACATAGCGTTTCAAAGACTCTCTGTCCTCATCCGACACAGCAATCTGGTTTGCTACGATCAACGATGTCCCGGAATAATCCTCTTTCGTAAAATCATATTCTTCAGGAGCCTTGAAGCCGACATTAAGGCCTGTCTCGGTCAGAGCCTTGAAGCAGGCCAGCGCCGACTTCATCACAGCACCTTCCTGACGTCCCGAATACGGATCATCCTTCATGGCAAGTTTCTGCTCGGCCCACATGGATTCACGGAAATACAGTACATCTATGCCGGAAGGGATGACTTCAAGTTCTGAGACAAGACCAGCGTTCTCTTCAAGTGCCTCAGCGACTCCTTTCGCGGCAATCAGTCTCGCAGAAGGACGGTCCTGGAAGTCAAGCATCGCCCACTCACCGGCCTCTATGCCTGAACTGCGAGGATTCAGCATCCAGAATATACTCCCCTTTCCTTCGGTTGCAATCACGATCCACAACCACTGGGCGATTTCTTCAGGAGTCGGACAAAGCGCATTCATTCCGCTGTATGTATTGTTCCCTCCCTGGAGTTCCGTCATCAGCCATGGCAGTTCTCCGCTGCCGGAACGTATGATTTCACAATTGGCAAGCATCGCAAGAGCATATTCGCTGCGGTCAAAATAGCCGAAATGCCATGCAGCATGTGCAGAA
Source organism: Bacteroidales bacterium (assembly GCA_017471965.1). GTDB lineage: Bacteria > Bacteroidota > Bacteroidia > Bacteroidales > UBA932 > Cryptobacteroides. Next base: position 76,936 of record JAFURF010000079.1, on the reverse strand, counting down.
CCGCCAAGACTGGTCAGGAAGGTCCTCCACTGCGGGAAGTCATACTGAGAACAGTTGTTGAAGATGGCATGCGTATTGACATGGATGTCATGCATTGCATCGGTCTTTCTTATCCTCTCGGCTATCCATCCCAGGAAGTCCGAGTTCAGGTCCTTCAGGAACTCATCTTCATGAAGACTCACAAGGACAGGATAGCCGTCAGGAGTAAACTCAGGAGTCGGGTTCTCAGCGAGCCACTCACGCCGGCACGCATCTGTATACGGATTACGTGGAGCCGTGCCCACTCCCGGTTCATTTATCAGGACCCATCCTTTCAAGGCCGGATGATCTTTATAATGAGATACAAGAACATCGATGAATTCTCCGAAAGAAGCCTTCTGATGCTCATCATATGGAAATTTCCATCCCCCTATATCATCTTTTGCCGTCGCAGGGAAAAGAGTCGCATATATCTTGACACCATGCCTGTCTGCGGCCTCGAAAGCCCTGTCGAAAAGCGTGAAGTCCCAACCGTCAGGAGTCCTCATATAAGACTCGAACATACGGATACGACACATACCCATGCCGTTCTCCGCCAATGTCCTGAACCACCCGTCCACCTGTTCGGCCGTCTGCCCAGGTTCAATGAAAACCTGCGCTCCGATGACAGGAACATCATCCTGCTGCAGTACCTGCCCTGCTGCAGATACCGCCCACAGCAACGCAATAATCAATATAAATCTTTTCATATTCATCAGATCAATCCCAATATAACAACTGTCGTTTGTGCTCAGACCTGTGGTCTTTAGGGAAATCCTCCCCTGCCCATGCCTTCCTGCTGGTCCAGTCTTCCGGATCAGAAGTCCAGAAAGGATGGTCTGCAGGCAGTCCCAAAGGCAGGAATACCATTGATGTCATATATAGAGAACCGTTGTCCGTATACCAGTCAGCCACGTCAGGATGACTTCCCACGAAACCTATTGTAAGGAAGCCGCCTTTGTTATAGTTGTCCTTACGGGCAAACATCCTTTTCATCACTGCAGTCAATGCAGCCCTTACCTGCCCATTGCTCAATTCTTCAGGAAGAGCATCCCGCCAGGCAAGCAGAGACAGAGGCTGGAAGACGGCAAGCCTGTAAGGAATGGACCTTCCAACGACCGGATAGGTCCCTTCAGGGGAAATCAGCCGTTCGAGAATGCATGAGTACCTCTGCATCCTCTGCAATGCCACTTCATGTCGCTTGATCACGCCATTGTATTGTCCGTCTGCCCGTGTCAGGTATGTATCATCAGGGCTGACAGTCTTTATCATTTCCAGACACTCGACATACATAGGCTGGATCACGAATGAATTGTAATAGTCGAACGAGAACGCCGGCCCGTCACTATAGAATCCATCCCCGACATACCATTCCTCGATCTTGTTCAGACTCATATGAATCCTGTATGGATCATATTCAGCCTCGACATATTTAAGGAAACACTCTATGGTCGAGACAAAGAGAAGCCAGTTGGTGTATGGCGGATCGTACTGACGCATCTTCTGGAATTCCTTAATATACCTGCATTTGGTCACGCTGTCCAAAGGCTCCCACAAAACATCGTGTCCACGATAGAGACTCTGGGCAAGAAAGGCGGCATCCACAAGACTCTGCGCTCCTGAATCCCACCCGAGATAGTCCGGAGAATCCGGATCTACTGCATTGGCATAACACCTAAGAGCAAGTTTCCTGAGATATGCACGTTTCACACCTTCGTCACTGTCATCGTCCGGAAGAGTCAGCCACGGAGCAAGTCCGGACATCAGTCTGGCGAATGTCTCCATGTATGCAACCTTTACATTCCTTCCGTCCCACGTAGGGCTGAGTTCCAGATTGCCGCTCTCGACAGTCATCACTTCCTGAAGACGGCCCTCCGCCATATTCTCGAGCACTGGCAGAGCCATACGGTACATGTGGTCCACCCAGAATTCCCTGTCACTGCATACTTCCTCCTTATGTCTTCTGGCAAAGAGGACACAAGGAAGAATGAGCAGAATGACGACATATGACAATCTTTTCATAAGAATGGATCTCACTAAGACAGATCAATCATGCCCCAACCGGTAGGGACATCACTCAGTTCGAATTCGATCAGTCCGCCTCCCGCAATATCGGAATGCCTTATGAACGGAGAATTCCAGACTGTTCCGTTGACCTTGACGGACTTGATGTATACACGACCCTTGCCTGCATCAGCCTTTATCTGCAAGGTCTTTCCGTCGGCAAGACTGAGTCTGGCCTCAGTGCAGCGAGGAGCATTGATATAGTAGAAATCCTGACCGGCATTAGGGAAAAGGCCAAGGTAGCAGAAGACATACCATGAACCCATCGAACCAGTATCCTCGTTGCCAGGATATCCTGTCAGATCGAATCCCTTGTCCATCGTGTCATGTACCCAATATGAAGCGAGGTCAGGACGGCCTGCATGTGCAAACGCACGTGGCGCAAGGAATCCAGGCTCATTGTCGTACTTGACAAGACGGTTCCTGAATCCATGTTCAAGACGCTCGACAAAAGCCTCATTTCCTCCCATGAGTTCTATAAGACGGTCGAAATCATGAGGCACATAATAACTGTAAGTCCATGCGGAACCTTCATAGAAAGGAGACGTCCACGAACCACCCATCTTGTCGGCACGGACGAACTCGAAGGTACCATCGGCATTCCTGGCATCGACAAAGCCCTTGTAGCCTCTGTTCTCCAGTTCTGGATTCCAGAGATTCACCCACTGATGGCTTCTTGTTTCATACCTGAGATAATCTTCCTCATATCCGAGAGCCTTGGCCATGAGAGCGGCACTATAGTCATTGTAAGAGAACTCAAGACTCTGAGAAGTGCTCATGACGCGGTAAGGAATCCAGCCCTGCTCCTTGTACATGAATGCTTCAGGAGCGTTTTCCTGCTTCTCGAACCACTTCAGATGGCCGATGCGTCTGTTGTCGGCATTATGTTTTACTATCTTGTATGCCTCGTCCCAGTCGACACCTTTGACTCCCTTGAGGAAGGCATCCACGATCACATGGTCCACATCGTTTCCACCCTGCTCAGGCTTGCGGTCCACTCCGGCGATGAATCCGTCATATACGCATCCGTTATGGCGGAAGCGGTCGATCATCGCATTTATGTTATCCCTCATTGCCTCTTCGTCAAGAAGAGTGATGAGAGGATATGCAGTCCTGAAGGTATCCCAGAATGCATAGTTGTCATCCCAGAACGGCATGTCGGTTTCCCACTTGCTGTTGTCCTCAGAACGGTCGCGGGCCAGGGTGAACACTCTGTAAAGGGCAGAATAGAAGATGGTCCTGTCCTCATCCGACAGGCTCTCTATATGGGCACGTGAGAACTTGTCATCCCAGGCCTTGATGCCCTTGCGCATCACCTTGTCGAAATTGAATCCCGGTATCTCCTTCGCCATCAGTTCCTCTGCCTTATCAAATCCGGTAAACGAGAGGCTCACCTTCAGATGTACGGTCTGCTTCCTTCTTGTATCAAAACGGCAGTACGCACCTCTATGGACACCCTCTGCGCCCTTTTCAACATGTGTCTGACCTGCATACACGGACTCTCCTTCCCAGACACCAACCTCCTCTGCATCTGCGTCGTAGCGGCAGAGGCAATACAGGTCATACGGTTCTCCCGGCCATCCTCCCTTGAAGCGGAGTTTCATCCTTATGGTATTGGTCTCGGGATCCACATCGACGACATTCTCCAGTACATTGCCGTTCATCTCAGTAGCGATATCTCCTACGACACTGTGCGCTGCATCAAAGAGCAGTACAGACTCTTCCGACTGAGGGAAGGTAAAACGATATATCGCACTGTAATGTGACGGAGCCACCTCGACACCGATTCCGTATCTGTCAAGATGCGTCTTGTAAAGATAAGGCCTTGTGATGTCTCCCGAATGGTCGGAATCATGCTCTGTAAGGCCCACAGAAAGTCCTGTCATCGGAGAGATCAGGAAATGGCCGTAAGAACTCCAGCCGGTTCCGCTCACATGGAGTTGGCCGAAACCACGGACAGGATAGTCCGGATGGTATCCGTCCATGCTTCCCTTCTCCGTCTGAGGAGACGGTGCGATGCTGCCGTACGGCATCTGAGGACCAATCACACAACTGCTCCAGCGCTTGTCTATGGCGCCTATGGATGTGTCTGCGAAATCTGCATATATAGCGCCCCTACCGCATGAAACCAGCAGGGAAAGAAGCACGATATAACCTAATACGTTCTTCATTCTAGAACTTATTTTGTTTCATACCACTCCTGAAGCACATAGAACGCCTGCTTCTTCTGACCTCTGTTGGAAATAAGACCCTTGCGGTTATAACCGTCCTGAATGTGAGGAAGAAGACGGCGAGGCGAACGGAAGTCCATGAGGATCCATGGAGACATTCCTGCAAAACCGGGAACCCTCTCGTCAATCATCTTTATCGTCTTCGCATAGAGTTCAGCCTGATATTCCTCTGTCCAGAACTCATCCTTGCCGCCATGATGTCCGGCAAGAGCGCCACCACCCATTTCACTGAACACCAACGGCTTTTCATAATCGACTTCCCATCTTACCCTGTCAAGTTTCTCGTTCTTTCCGTCGTACCATCCCATGTACTGGTTGCATGACACAATGTCAACCCACTGATTCATGGTATCATTGATGGAAATCACTGTAGGGGACTTGTCGCCACGCTCCATAGCCATGCTGATCAGACGTGCATCATCCTTCTTTCGTGCTGAGATTGACAGTGAAGAAAGGAACTTGTCGCGGGCCTCGCCGTGAGGGGTTTCATTGGCGATGGACCAGATGATCACGGCAGCCCTGTTCTGGTCTCTGTCGATCATCTCCATGAGTTGGTTATGAGCATTGGCATATGTGTCAGGATTCTCCCACTGGATGGTCCAGTAAACAGGAATCTCAGACCATACCATAAGTCCCATCTTCTCAGCCATCCTGACCATCTTCTCGTTGTGAGGATAGTGTGCAAGACGTACATAGTTGCAGCCGAGTTCCTTGGCCCAGTTGAGAAGGGTGAGGTTCTCCTCCTCTGAACAGATTCGTCCTGAACGGAAAGGAGCCTCTTCATGGATGCTGATACCCTTAAGGAAGACAGGTTCACCGTTGAGCAGGATCTCACGGCCACGTGTCTGGATGGTTCTGAATCCGATCTCATCCTCTACAGCATCAGTCTCCGAAGCCACCTTCACATCGTAGAGGAACGAATCTGCAGGAGACCAGAGCCTTGGCTTTGCCTTGAACTCGAACTCCACATAACCGTTCGCATCAGTGGTGTATTCCTTCTTCACCTTGAGTTCAGGAATCTCCACACTCACCTTCTGCTGCGCCTTCTCACCGTCAAGTTGAATGAAACCCGCAACGACATTCTGACTGTCCTTCTTGAGTTGAAGTTTGTAGTTGCGGATATATGTCTTTGGAACATTGACAATCATCACATCTCTGGTGATGCCGCCGAAGTTGAACCAGTCGCAGTTGACTGTAGGCACAGCCTCAAGGTAACGCTTGTTGTCGACCTTCACAACCACGAAATTCTTTCCAGGCTTCAGGACATCGGTAACCTCCATATTGAACGGAGTATAACCTCCGATATGTTCTCCCACCTTGACACCATTCACATACACCTTGGCATCATAGTTTGCCGCACCGATATAAAGATATGCACGGCCTCCGTCAGGTTCATAAAGGAAATCCTTCTTGAACCACATGGTGCCTTCATAGTGAAGGAAACGGTCCTCCCAGGTATTCCAGTCGCCAGGTATCGCCATTACCGGAGCGGAATCGAAATCATACTCCTTGTATGAATCCACATTATTTACCTGATGGTCCTTGAAGAATCCGTTGTCGGTAGGTTCACGACGATAATCATAATAACCTACTTCCAACTGGTCCAGAAGGTAATGCCAACTTCCGTTGAGCAACTGTACATCACGGGAATAGACATTCTGAATGAGAGGCTCAAGACCTTCATTCGCAGCATTTGAAGTCATTGCTGTGAAGAGTGCGACAAAAGCCGCAAGAAAGAATCTTCTAAAATTCATGGTATCAGTGTATTAATCATTAATTTCTATCATTTCACAATAAGAGTGACCCGGCTGGCCGCCACCGAGATAAAAACGCAAAGGTGATTTCATCGGTATCCTGTCTCCATTCTCATTCACCACCTGAAGTTGCTCTTCAGGGACAAAGAATGAAACTTTACGCCTCTCGCCTGAAGCAAGCATGATCCTGTCAAAACCCTTGAGAGAGCGGATAGGCGTCCTGAAATCCTCTTTCCCCGAAGACACGTATAACTGGACCACCTCTTCACCTGCGACATCACCGGCATTCTCAACCATGACACTCGCCTTGTATCCTCCCCTGACCTTGCGCACCTTCATGTCGGAATATGCGAAGTCCGTATAACTAAGACCATATCCGAAAGGATAGAGAGGTTCGCCTTTGAAATAACGGTATGTCCTGTCATCCATAGAATAGTCTTCAAATTCAGGAAGATCGGCATCAGACCTGTAGAATGTCACCGGCAGGCGGCCGGCAGGATTGTATGCACCGGTAAGCACATCGGCAATGGCAAGGCCTCCGGCCTGTCCTGGATACCATGCATTGATGATTGCTGGAATGTTCTTGTCCTCCCACTCTATCGCGATGGCGCTGCCTGTAAGCATTACGAAGATTACAGGCTTTCCAGAAGCATCAAGTTTCCTCAACATATTTCTCTGGACTTCAGGAAGTTCGATCGTAAGCCTGTCACCGCCCTTGAAACCGACGGCATCAACCGGCATGGATTCGCCTTCAAGGTCAGGGCATATGCCTCCGGCAAAGATGACGATGTCTGCATCTGCAACTGTTGCAGGATCGAAATCCTCCCCACCGTCAACATAACCGCAACACCTATGGTATTCTATCTCCACGTTGTCCCCCAATCTTTCCTCAAGGCCTTCCAGTACAGACCAGACCTTGGACGGATTTCCGAAATAGTTTCCAAGCATCACAGTCGTATCTGCCGCATTCGGTCCCAGAAGAGCAATCTTCCTTATGTCCTTGGACAAAGGCAGCAGATTGTCCTCATTTTTCAGAAGAACTATGGACTGATGTGCCATCTTGAGAGCATGTGCAGCATGTTCAGGGCATTCAAGGACATCAGTACCGATCGAGGAATAAGGCACCATCTCATCAGGGTCGAACATTCCCAGACGGATCCTGATCTCGAAAAGCCTCCTGAGAGACTCGTCGATCTGCTCTTCCGTTATGAGACCTTCCGCCACAGCGAGACCAAGGTCATTGTATGCTCCGTCAGAAGAGCACTCACAGTCAGTGCCATGCAGAACTGCATCTGCCGATGCCGACTTCTTGTCCGGATGAGTCCTGTGGGTACGATGGAAATGGTTGATGCCTCCGCAGTCCGAAGTCACATAACCGTCGAAGCCCCACCTGTTTCTGAGGATATCTATCATCAGACGGTCACTGCCGCAGCATGGACGGCCGTCAAAGGCATTATATGCGCACATCACGCCGCTCACATCAGCATCCTTCACAAGAGCCTCGAATGCCGGCAGATAGGTATCCCAGAGATCCTGGTCCGACACCACGGCGTTGAAGGTGCTCCTGTTCCATTCTGGGCCACTATGCACAGCATAATGCTTGGCACATGCAGAAGACTTCAGATATCTTGGATCATCTCCCTGAAGCCCTCTGACAAAGGTTTTTCCCATTTCGGCTGTCAGATACGGATCCTCTCCGTAGGTCTCCTGTCCCCTTCCCCACCTCGGGTCACGGAATATATTGACATTAGGACTCCAGTATGTCAGGCCATGGTAAATGCTGTAATTGCCATTTGCAGAAGCGTCATTATATATGGCGCGCCCCTCGTCGGATGTATACTCCGCCATGAGAGCCATGGACTCCACATCCCATGTAGCGGCCATACCGATGGCCTGCGGGAATGATGTGACATGGTATGATGTACGTGCCACTCCGTGCAGGCATTCGTTCCACCAGTTGTATGCAGGAATGCCAAGCCTGTCTATGGCAGGAGCATCATTCATCATCTGTCCGACCTTCTCATCAAGTCTGAGCAGGGAGACAATATTTTCCGCTCGCTCCTCTACAGAAAGGTCAGGGTCGAGAAACGGATATTCATATTCAACAGGAGCCGCACATGCAGTAAGTGCCAGCAGCAGGAACAATCTTTTCATAGGCAAAATCTTACAATCCGGAATCCGAAAGGAAACCTCCGTCCACCGGAACAGTTATACCTGTAACAAAACCTGCTACATCGTCATTGATGAGCCAGTTCATGCATCCCACAAGTTCCTGAGCATCACCGAACTTCTTCATAGGAGTCTGGCGGATGATGTTTGCACCTCGCTCTGTATAACCTCCATCCGGAGTCAGGAGAAGTTTCCTGCTGCGGTCATTGAGGAAGAATCCGGGTGCGATGGCATTGACTCTGATTCCCGCGGGAGCAAGATAACATGCAAGCCACTGTGTAAAATTCGATATTCCGGCCTTGCTCAATGCATATGCAGGCACACGGGAGAGCGGACGGTATGCATTCATCGAAGCGAAATTGATGATGGATCCGCCACCTGCCTTGTACATATCCTCAGCAAACAACCTGCAAGGGATGACAGTACCCATGATGTTTACATTGACCACATCGAGGAAACGCTCCATATCGAGATTGAAGAAGCCTCTTCCCTCGAATCCATCCTGAAGTTCGGCTGGGTCGAATGAGTTGATCGTAGTCACTGCCGTAGGCTGGTTTCCGCCTGCAGCGTTGATGAGGACCGTACACAGACCATATTCACGGACCACAGTCTCCCTGAGAGCCTTCATCTGCTCGAGATCCTTCACATCGGCTGTAAGACACATGCATGTACCTCCCGCTGCGACTATCTTCTCTTCCGTAACCTTGAGTTTGTCAAGACTTCTTCCGACAAGCACCACCTTGTATCCCTGTCTTCCCAGATCTATAGCCATCGCAGAGCCAAGAGTTCCGCCTGCACCTGTCACTACAGCGACCTTGTTTGTATCCATAATATATCTGTTTTCTAAAGATTAAACCATTCCTTTGAATTGCCATAAGCAATCGCAGATGCGATACCGGCAATGTATTCCATATCTGCAGGAGCCTCGCCCTTTTCCACCATCTCTCCCAGATAATTGCAGACCAGTCTCCTGAAATATTCATGTCTTGAGAATGAAAGAATGCTTCTTGAGTCTGTGGTCATACCCACAAATCGTCCGAGAAGTCCGTATGATGACACAGCGCGAAGATGTGACTCTATACCTTCCTTATGGTCATTGTACCACCATGCTGGGCCGAACTGTACCTTTCCCCAAACACCATCTTCCGAATATGAGCCTGTGGTGACCGCAAAGGCAGCATTGTCTGCCGGATTGAGAGTGAAGATGACGGTCTTCGGCAGTCCATGCACCTTCTCCGTATGGTCCAGGAAGGAACAAAGGCTCTCCATATCGCAAGGGGAACCGATGGTCGCATATCCGCCCGCCGGGCCAGCCAGAGCCCTTAGACGGGAACTGGTAAACCTCTGCGCCCCTACATGAAGCAGCATCCTCCATCCTCTGCGCGAATATTCCCCGGCCAGGAAGGCAAGGACATATGACTTCAAGCACACGATGTCATCTGACGGCACATGGTCACCGGAAAGACATTTCCGGAAAATGCCTTGAGCCTCATCCTTGGAAGGTATGCTGAAACGGAAACCGTTATCCAGAGCATGATCAGCAACACGGCATCCTGAAGCGCTGAAGACATCAAGACGCTCATTGACCAGAGCAAGATAATCGTCCAGTCCGGACACCTCTCCAAGACGTCCGGTCCACGCCTGATGTGCAGGAGTGCCGAATGCAAGGACAGAATCCGCGCGGAGCGACGGCAGGACCTTGAAGGAACCTGCTCCCTGTGTCGCCGCCACATGAGGTTCCAGACTGTCCAGAAGGTCATCTGAGGTGCAAAGAGTCTCGATGTTCCATTTGTCCAGAATCCCTACAGTCGAAAAATCCTTCTCCTTGAGCAGGGCGGCACTTCTGTCCCATATCATACCCGCAGACGACGGGGTCAGACATTCATCGATCCCGAACACTTTCCGAAGTTCCATTGCAGACCAGTGATACAGAGGATTGCCCAGAGTCATAGGACACGTAGCGGCCCATGCATCAAATTTCTCCCGGTCTGACGCATTACCGGATACGATATGCTCGGGAACACCGTTGATGCGCATTGCACGGTGCTTATACGGGTCGGTCCTGACCCAAAGTTCGCCCAGATCGGCATATCGCCTGTCTTCCGCAATCGCCACAGGATCCAGATGGTTATGATAGTCTATGATCGGAAGCCCTGCAGCATGATCATGGAAGAGTTCCCTCGCGAAGTCATTGTTCAAGAGAAAATCCTTTCCAGCCCAGTCCATATCCTAGAAATATCCTCCGTTATTCACCATTTCAACCGCAGAGAAGCCCTCATGTACCCAGGTACGCATCTCCTTTTCGTTGCCTTTGATTTCTTCTGCCCTTAAAAGGACCTCATATGCGACTGCACGAGGAATCACTACCACACCGTCAATATCACCGAAGATCACGTCACCAGGCTTGATATAGGCCTTTCCGATTCTTACAGGCACGTTGTAACCGGTAATCTTTGTTCTTCCGAGAGAACCGTTGGAAGTGCGGTATCTGTAGAATACAGGGAAATTCTGCGCCAGCACCTGACGGGTGTCACGAAGACCACCGTTCACTACCGCCATCCTCGCACCGCGTGCTATCGCAGAGGCTGTCATCACCTCTCCCCAATGCGAAGCCTCGACCTCATCACCGGCATCCCATACCACACAGCAATGCTTCGGCATCTCGTCAAGCATCTGCGCACGTACTTCCATCTCTCCTCCTACTGTCGGATCAGGATTGCTCCTTACGGTATATGCGATTCCGCATGCCGCCATCTCGAACTTCAGAGGAAGAATATTGATAGGCAGAGCCTGATCCATATATGTCAATTCCCTCAAAACATCATTCACTGCACCGGTATAGAGTTTCTCAAACCTTTCGCATAATTCCACTTCGGAAATCGGGAAGACAGTATCGTCAATCCTATCCAGTTTTTCACGAAGTTTCTCGAGTCTCATCAGATTCTTGTCTTTCATATAGTCATCAGTTTTAATATACGTAATTACTCCAATAGTCCTTTAAGATAGCCGGTCGCAAAGATGTGCCCCAGCATTTCATAAGCAGGGTTGCTGCCGCCCTCACCTTCCATCACCGGTGCATGGTCAGTTCTCACAGGCCCGTCAAATCCTACCTTTTTATATGCCTCTATGCAGGCTTTCATATCAGTCATACCCTCATCGTGGAAGGTCTCCTCAAAGCATTGTGCATTGCCCCTGATGTCACGGAAATGAGCAAAGAATATCTTTCCCCTGCTTCCGAAATGCTCAATCACTTCCGGAATGTCCTCTCCCATTGCGGCAAAGGTACCCTGGCACAGTGTGATGCCGTTATAATCACTTGGATAAAGGTCCAGAGCCCTATCTATATTCTCCACACTTCTGAATATTCGGGCAACGCCTTGAAGCGACGGAACAGGCGGATCGTCCGGATGCAGGGCCAGTTTCACCTTGCATTCCTCGGCAACCGGAAGGATACGGTCCATGAAATACTTGTAATTGTCCCATATCTTCTCATCCGGCACGACACCCGCCTCGGTGAGAACCGGAGCCTTTTCCATCTTAGAGGCATCGAAGGCTGTCACGAGTGCTCCGCCACGTCCTTTCTTTGCAAAACTGGTCCTGTACCAGCCTGACTGCGGCATGAAATTGTAGCAGAGTGTCGGGATCTCGAGGGCCGCCATATTACGCAGCACCTGCTCGAACACCTTCAGTTCATCCTCTCTTCCCGGGAGTCCCAACTTGATGCTGTAGTGAGGCGGAGCAGGCTCGATCACCTCCAACTTGAATCCGGCATCAGAAAGATTCTCCTTCATGTAGAGCATGGCCTTGAAATCCCAAGGTTTCATATAGTATTTTTCCTGTGGCAGGGCAGCAACCGCGTAGTCCACTCCGAGTTGCTTCGCCACCTTCCATTTCGGATCCGGCAATGCCGGAAGATACCATGCTATCTTCATATCTGTCAGTCTATTTCTTAAGTTTTCTTCTGAACATGATGTAAAGCACCGCAGCGAGAACAAGGCATATGACTCCTGCAATCATGCTGTAACGTCCGCCTGCAGTATCAAGTGACGGGATGCTCATTCCACCGAAGAGAAGTCCTGCCAGTGCGATGGAGAAGATGAGCAGGTAAGACATGGTCTTCACATAAGTCGGTGAAATGACAGGCTTGTCCTCCTCTCTTATAGGAGTCTCTATCTTTTCAAAGAATTCCACCTCGTCCTTCGAATATGTTCTTGTCTTCAGGAATGCAGGATAATAATAGATCAGCAGACAGATTGCGATCTCCACCAGGGTAGCCATCTCCCACGACACGAAAGGCAGCATATTAAGCACAATTCCTGTGACGATACCGAAGATGATGGTGTAGACCGCAGAGTCCTTGTTCGGCTTCTTGGACACGATACCCATGATGAGAGGAATGCCCATCGGGATGGCCAGGATACCTGTAAAAAGTTTGTTGGCCTCGAAAGCACCACCGAAATTGCGGATGCCGATGGCACCAAGAATCATGATGACACCGACAAGGAGAGTGGCAAGGCGTGCGACCTTCATCTGCTGCCTTGCATCTGCCTTAGGATTGAACATCCTGAGATATACGTCATTGGTCAGTACGCCAGCCATGATGTTGTACTCTGAATTGAGGGACGACATCGTTGCCGCGAACATTGATGAGAACATTATACCCATCACACCCACAGGGAGAAGCATGCAGGACACTGTCACATAAGACATTTCCGGATCCGCTATATCCGGAATGATCTGCGGTGACACGACTGCCGGGAGCAGGAAGATGGGAGTGAAGACAAAGAACAGGATACCGCTCACGATTCCCACCTTGTTAGCAGCCTTCTCGTCCTTGACGCAATAGAACTTCTGGATGAAGGTCCAGTTCTCATTATACTTGATGATGATCATGATGCCGTAGACGATAAGCCAGAGAGGCTGTCCCTTGGGACCGTTGAACCATTTCAGATGCTCAGGCATCTTCTCAGCGAATCCTCCGAGTCCTCCCACAGCGTCAAGAGAAAGAGGCAGAAGGATGAAGGTCACAAGAATGAGGATGATCATCTGCACCGTACTCATGATGGTCACGGTCCATATTCCGCCGATGATGTTGAAGGCGGTCACGATGACACCGGATATCACTATGGACCACTCCAGGGAAAGAGGAGTGACGACAGATATGAACACGCCTATCGCATACAGACGCACCATATTGTCAAGGAAACGCATCACCAGTCCCAGACCAGTCTCAAGTTTCCGGACAGAATAGCCGTAACGCTGCTCCAGATACTCGATAGGTGTGGTATGGCCTGTCCTTCTCCATCGTTTTCCGAAAAGGATGCCGGCAATGATGCATGCAGGCACAGTCGTCCAGAAAACCGTGATCGAAACCATTCCATACTCATATGCAATTCCCGCATATGCGACAAACACGAAAGTGCTGAAAAGGCCCATGAAGTTCGTGATGGTGGCCATGATCCAAGGAATGGTGCCGCTGCCTTTGAAATATGCACCGACGTCCTTGATGAACCACCCGAAAGACAGGCCTATGACGGCCATCAGGCCGATATAGATCAGGACCGCTATATAGTCCAGATTCTGCAGTTGTACAGCCTCCATTATTCCAAAACGCTTTTATCTGTTATCACTACCGGAGAATCGTAGACAGGCACGTCCTTTATGATGACGGCCCCTTTCCTGACCTTCATGCACTTTGCAGGAATCTCATATACCACTCCTGAGATGAGGTCAATCCATACCGGATTCTCGAATGAGGCACCTTCAAGTCTGATGGTCTTGTATTCCACGGTATTGTCATTCAGAGGAGCCTCTGTCTGCTTCCATATCTGGAAACTGTACTTTCCTTCCTCGTTCCTGTACAGGTAATTCGCATAATCCTCTGCATCAGCAGTAGAGAATCCGTAGTCCTTTATCCTTTCTGCAAAGTTGTCAAACATTGAAGCGTAATGCTGTACGGCACGGTATGCAAGTTTGGTCCTGAGCACCTTCTTGTATTCGTTTGACTGAATTAGTCCCTTGACGTTGAGTTTCGCTACATACTTGTTCTCTCCTGTAGGATAGGCCATGTCAATGATCGAGAACACGCTGGACTCGACATCATGGCCATGGTCTCCGGCCAGTCTTCTGAGGTCCCATTTCGCCTGTGAAAGTTCCGTCCAGTCGTAATCATCGAGAGCACCTCCCATGTGACCCTTTGATGGTGCGCCGTTCTCTCCCTGACGGAGCATGATAGACGGATCGTACTTGTCGATGACCTCACGGAATGCCATCACCTCCCTGTAGGAATTCTCCGGACGGTACTGATAACCATGATATGATATCCAATGGAAAAGATCAAGTTTGCCAGCCTTCTGGACAAGCGAAAGACATTCGTCAAGAAGTCGCGGATTGAGCACGCAGAATGCAAAGCCTGCAATCTTAGCATCCGGATCCACACTCCTGATGATTTCTGCAGTACGGATGTTCATGTCCACTATGTCTTCTGCAGGAATGGACTCACTCAGATCCGGCTCATTCCAGATTTCCCACTCATGCACCTTTCCCTTGTATCTCTGAGCCATGGCACGTACCCAGTTGTTCCATGCAGTCTTGGCTTCATCAGACACAGGCATTCCACCTCCGAGGTTGATAGTTCCGCCACCCGGATAGATAGGGTTACCGTATGATGTCTGAAGCCAGATCTCAAGGCCTCTTGATGTGGCATCATCGATGATATGGTCGAGCCATGCGAAATCATAGACACCCTTCACCTTCTCGGTCTTCGCCCAGCCTGCCTGAAGACGGATCTTCCTGCATCCCAGACCCGGAAGATAGGTCTTGTACTCGTCATAGTCTGTATAATCCCTATCAAGGACCTCACAGCCGACAGTAAGATTGCCGGACTTGATCTCATGCACAGTCTTTGGCTTCAACGTTCCTGCAAGAGTGTAGGAGTTGTCGATCTTCAGTTCATTATACCCTTCCTGTGCTTCAGCGGAAAAGATCGGCAGCATCAATGTCGCAGCGATGCATAATGTGGTCAGTTTCCTCATAATGGTTCTTAGTGTTTATATTATTTTACTTTATATGTTTCTATCCTGTTATGTCCCATGTTCAAGGTAAGCCGGCCTTTCTTCACTTCCATCGGTTCAATGTCAGTCTCGACGTGAGTGGTCCTGACGGCAGACTTCATCTTCCAGCCGGTGTTCATGCTGCATTCCTCGTCATCGTCGGAAAGATTCCAGAGACGTACGACCACGCCTTCATCTATTCCGTCTTCAGCGGGCTTTACCGTCCATATCATGACATCCGGATTGGAAACGTTCACAAGAGAATACTCTCCCTTATACGCTCTGCCGTCTCCACGTGCAGACCCTGCTACAAGAGGATTCTGATGTTCCAGGGAGAAACGCATAGACCTTGAAGGATCGTATGCTTCATTGTACGGCAGGAGGGCGAAACTGTTGCCGAAATGGCTGTCACCATCCTGATAATCAATGCCTAGCCAAGGGTTCACCTTGCCGCCTATCATCACCTGGATCTGAGGAGTGACGACATCAAGGGTATCGATGGTACTGTTTCCGGTCTTCATGAAATATGCATCCCTGTTGGAAAGCACCATACCTCCCTGAGTGCCGGAAATGTCTGCAAAGTGGTTGATGGCAACCCAATCCAGACGGCAGATGCTGTCGGCATAATGGCCGCCCTGAGATGCCTGACGGACATCAAGGATGGCACCTGCCTCTTCCGTACGGATATAAGGGTCATCAATATTGAAGGAATAGGCGTAGGTCTGGATATTATTGCCGAAATTCTCATCCAGACTGTTCTCTATCTCGATTCGGTCGATATCGTTGAACAGGGTTATTCTCGAAACATGCTTCAAAGGGAAATAAGACTGAGCGACAATAGTCGCGGACACCGGTCCGACATTCTCAAGACGCAAGGCATTTCCCTTGATGCCCTTAGTACGTTTTGCCTTTCCAAGATCATTGGCAGACCTGCCGTTTATCTCACGGATACATTCCCTGTTTCCGTTCCTCTTGTCGATGATGCTCGTTATCGATCCCTGACGGTTCATGGTCATACGATAGAAAGCATTCTCAAGAGTACCGGCAGAGGCATCAAACACAAAAGGATGTCCTTCAGAAGGAGCACCGCCTTTCCTGATCCGGAAAGTCTTGTAGCCCATGGAAGGGATGTTACGCGCAAGAATCCTCATATGACGCTTTCCGTCCTTTTCCACCCACTGATAAGGAACGGACGTGCCGTCTGCAAGATCCACGACAGAAACATCTGGATCACCATCATATGCATAGTCACAATAATCGGTACGGGTCCAGCCTAAAGGATTGAGTACGAAGAATGTATCCTCATCTCCGGCAATAAGGGACGACAGACGCTCATATGAACGGTCATAAAGTGTATCGACATAATCAAAGATCTGCTGCGCCATCTTCCTCTGCCAGTCCGCCCTCTGTTTTCTGGTCACGTCGGGACTGTCCGCAGTCCAGTCATGTTCGTAATACATTCCGCAGGCGAACCATGCGTTCTTACGGAGTTCCTCAAGGTCTTCAGCAAAATCCCGATCCTGACGTGCGACGAGCGTATACATCAGTTCCGCTGTACGGAGTTTCTCTATCGATCGCTTTACCTGTGCTGAAAGTTCGGCCATGGATGCGACGGCTGTTCCCCACTCCGTCGAGCCATAGGAAAGTGACTCGGAAGGCAGCACGTCACCGTAATTCCTCTCCATGTCACGGAAAAAGTCAAGTTCGTTGGATACGATGATCTGATACTCGTCATCGGACTGTTCACGTGCGATACGGGAAAAATCGGCAGTCAAGGTAGTCAGATTGTCACCACCCTTGCCGAATGCCCCGGCAATATGGTACGGGTACCTTTCCTTGTCAGCCAGAAGGGCCTTGAGGTCCGTGACAGCGTTCGGAATATTGTCGGCCTCAAGATATTTGCCGAGATTATATCTGAACACATTCGGCTTTGCAACCATTTCGGGATCGATGGAATACCATTTCATCATCACCCTCTGTCCGTCCAGTCCGGTGTACCAGTAGACCTCATGAGGTCGCTTGTCAAGTCCCTTTACACTTGTTACACAGGAGCATACGCCTCTCCACGAATACTTCACTCCGGAGCCGGTCCAGAGCGACGAAAGTCCCAGAGGAAGCACCTGATCCTCCATGTTCAATGCCATCTCGAAAGGCAGGTCATGCTTCCTCTGCATCGAACCGGCATAATACATGTCACGAAGGGTCGCCTCAAGAGGGGCCACACCCATGACACTCAGAAGCGTATTCATAGGGACGGTAATCCTCTCCTGCCTTATCTGTTCGAGAAGACGGTCCACCTGCGCCTTGCTCCTGTTCTGCTCATACAGGTGGAGCCAGTACGTACCGTCGCAATTCCATTTGTTCTGGACATGATACGGCTCATGAGCGGTCTTCTCATTGAGGTCGATATAATAGTCAAGCATCTTCAGGATGGCTTCCTTGTAATCCTCCTCATTGGCAGTCCACATGTAGTCAGTGTGGTCATCTGGAGCAAGATATATCTTCTTCTGCTGTGCCGACACCGACATGCATAATGCAAATAAAGTGATTATAGTCAAAACCGTTCTCATATCCGATATGATCAATCTTGTGTCTGTCCGTTAAAATTCGTATGCCCCCATAGACCATCTGCCCTCCGAGCGTTTCTTTCCGTTCATGTCGGTATCAAAAAGCAGCGTACCGGCCTCCATGCCAGGCTCTGTACCCTTCAATACTATAGGAATACCGGCCCATTTCGCAGGCGATCCTGCAGTAAGGGAATAATCACCTGTCGCAGGCGAAGTCAGCAGCGGATCCTTATCCACGACATCTGCAGACGTCAGGTCTGAATTATCGAAATTGTTCTCACCTCCGGCATATCCCGGCTTGAAATAGAAATAAAGATTGTGGCTTATGTCATGAGGCGTGGCATCATTGTGCCAGATCGAGAACTGCTGATTTCCCTGAGGATTGTAGAATATGTTGTTCCTTATGACAAGGTTTGAATTTTCCTGATTTTCATTGTAGTTGCCTATTTCGCCCGAGAAGCCTCCTTTCTTTCCGATATTGACGAAAGTATTGTTGACTACATATATGTCCTGCAGACCACCGTTCATGATGTTCTGATATACAAAACCTGTCTTGTCGGTGTTGACAACCAAGTTGTTGTAGAAATATATTCCCTTGGCCTTTCCGCCAAGTTCGGCGGCAACGGACATTCCGTCCGTGTCGATGATCCGGTTGCTGTGGACCCTGATATTGAACGAGTCGCCGCTTCCGGCATCCACATACAGTCCCAGACGGGCTATGTTGTGGATATAATTGTATGATATCTCTCCGTTACGTGAGAGCCCTTTGGAGTCGATACCCTCTCCTCCTGCGTCTCCCTCATCTGTGGTATCCCATACCTCATTGCGGGTGATGAGAAATCCGTCCGTACGGGAAACGGTTATGCACTCATGCGAGCCATAGCCATGTGAATCACGCTCCAATTCCTGACAGGCCTTGCGGATCTCGTTATCCTGAACCACAAGATCCGTACAGTACTTGGCAATGATACCTGATGCACGTGTGTTGTAAGTGGAGCAATGCTCAATCGTCACTCCTTCAGTTTCATTAAGTTCAAAGCCGTACCAGCCTCCGTTGACAATGCTGATATTATTGACTGTGATGTGGTCAGCACCGTTGATATAAAAGACTCTGGCATTCCTGTCCGTCACACCGGCCTTTCCGTCGTCTATTACCGGCTTCGATCCGGGTTCACCCATGATCACCGTCGGATTCTCGGCAGTACCGCTGGATGATGCTCCGACCACTATTCTTTCATTATAGGTTCCGTCCATCACGATCAGGGTATCCCCTGCTGAAATGTTGTTCACGCCATGCTGGACGGTCTTCCATGGAGTGGCACTGCTCTTCGCCTCTGACTTTGTTCTGGAATTGTCTCCGTCAGGACTCACATAGAAAGTCCTTGTCCTCACGCCCTCTTCATAGTCAGCATGGGCATCGAGAGGAAGAGACATGTTGGTCACTGTGTTCCCGGTCAAGACAAGAGGCTCAGTGGATGTGAAAGTGTACTTCCATCCTGACATGCTCTTTATCCTCACATTGAAGCCTGCAGGATAAGTCCCCGGCTCCATTGCAAGATAGATTCCCTTTGAATTTTCCTTCGAACAAGCGTCTGCAAGGGACATCGGCTCGGTCAGGATCACGGACCTTGAGATCTCTCCCGACTCGAAGGTTATGGTTTTGATGCTTTCGCTTGAATAATCTTCCGTAAAAGGAAGGAAACGGATGATGGAGCCGACAAGCGACATATGCACATAGTCTTTGCCGGCTTCCACTTTTCCGCTCAGGAACAGTCTTTCCGGATTCATCTTTCCTGCGGTCTCCTGCTTGTAACTGCCGTAGGAAGGAGTGTTCACTGTGATCTCGTCCCCAGTTTCCAAACCCGGAAGGGTGACGGTGACAGTATTTGCCGCCGCGTCAATATCCGCCTCCTTGAGAGTGTAGACATTGTCACCCTCGTTCCACATCAGTCTGGATCCCGCTTCCCAGACTATTCCCTGTTCGTCTGTAAAGACAGCCTTTGGCTGAATACCGAACCCGAGGGTCACGGTCATGCCCTCCGGAGAAGGCGCAACCATTTCCTCGTTCTCACATGACACGACTGCCGCCGCAGCCATCAAAATACCAATCAATATGTTTAGTCGTTTCATATTCAGCCAAAAGTCATTAAATCATCAGCCCTTATAATCAAGTCTTATCCAGAATGCGCCTGAGAGGTCATCTGCTGCAAAGTTATCACTTTCTGACAGGTTGGCATCTATCTTATAGGCACCTTTATATCCAGGTGTACCATCTTCGCTCCCATATTGACTTGCCGCCCGGAAAAGAACCTGCTGTCCGATATGACGGACTTCCTTACTTGAAGCAACAGCGGTCTGAGTAAATTCAGCCGTATTATTTTCAATGACACCTCCTGTCTTTGTGATATCTCCGGCATCAGGTGAATATATGCCACCACAGAGTGAGATTCCACCTGTATCGGATGTGACATTGTTACCTGATATACGTCCTGACTTCATCACAAAATGTCCTTTATTCACAGCAACAGTAGCAGCCATATATTCGCCGGCATCATCAATCTTGATCGTATTTCCTACTATCTGACATCCGTCTACCGTAATTGTACTGTTTGCATGATTGACATATAGCAATGCTCTTGCTTTTGCCTTGGTATCTCCTATAGCCTTGACATCCCAATCGACCTTTGAACCAGCCGACATAGTTATATCACCACCTTCTGCAACAACGGCAACTTGGGTAGCAGAGACTCCTGTGATAGTAATGTTGTTTCCGACATACAGATGTCCTGCAGAACACTTGAGCATGGTCTGATCCCAACTGCTATGGCCAAGTTTTACTTCTTGATTTCCACCTACGAGATAGAGATCGATATTGGTCTTATTCAATGTAAGTTGATTTTCCCACGTACAAGATGTAGTGACCACACATGTATATGAAGTCTTTGTACCAGGGGCACTCAGAGAATTCAGGTAATTGAAAGCCTTGTTTACAAGTCTGCTTCCATCCTGCCCGCTGACATCAATGCTTCCTGCATCCCACTTTGCATACAGGGTAATGTCTGATGAAACCGTTGTATTGAAATCATATTCATCAGTCAGACCTTCATCAGCATACCATCCGTCGAAAGTCAATGTGGCATCCGAAGGATCGACCTTGCCTGCATAAAGACCTTCAGGAAGAGCACCTGTCTTTTCAGGATCAGCAGGTTTGCCCACCTTCTCTCCCTTGTTGATGGTTACTGGAGAAACTGCTGTTCCGCCATTGGTATTGAATGTCACTACCACAGAATTGTCCTTATGGGCTTCTGACAAAGGAAGCGACATGTTCACCACTTCATTCTCGTTAAGAACAAGTTTCTTTCCTGCTCCGGAATTGAAGACATACTTGTTTCCGGCAAGAGTGTTTACAGTCACTTTGAAACTGTTGTATTCCGCTGCAGCAAGAGGAAGAAAGATACTCTTTGACTCTGCTTTAGATGTAATTTCTGCCAAAGACAATTCAAATTCGTCTTTCAATGTAACAGTATAATCCTTGTCAAGACCTTCAATAGTTACACTCTTCACGCTCTCAGCCTTTGCTGCCTCATCATTTGCATATGGAAGAAAACGGAGGATGGAGCCCGCTATCTGCATTGTGGTCACTTCGCCATCGACAGCAGCGGTTCCCTTGAGGAAGAGGTTTGTCCAGTTGGTGCTTCCCGGAGCATTCTGAGTGTAACTTGCAAAGACAGGAGCATATGAAATGATCTCTTCTCCTGCCTCAAGTCCCTCTGCTACGAAAGAAACTGTATTTGTTTCCTTGTCAATGTCAGCAGCAACTATCTCATGCGAACCACCGTCCCATGTAAGTGTGAGACCGGTCTGCCATGTGATTCCCCATTTATCTGAAAGTGTTGCCTTAGTGCCACCATCGAACCCGAGAGTGACAGTCATAGATTCGGTTGAAGGGGCAACAGGAGCCTCTTCCTTAACGCATGAAACGGCTGATACAAGTACAAGAGCCGCGATAAAATAAAAAATCTTCTTCATGACCTTGCCCTCCAGTTACCATCCGAAATCATCGTTATCATCGACGCCATAGTCAAAACTTCCGCGCCCCCCTGCTCATACCACATCTCACCACTTGCACACAGAACTCCCTCTGCAGCAAGTACATATGTTTCGCACTCCGGCGAAACGTAGTTGGTTTTCAAATGATTCATAAAATAAAATATTAATGGTTATCAGTTTATCTTCACCCAAGGAGCCACTACCGAGCCTTCGCTTTCCACATTCTTGGTATCGAAGGATGTTGACTCCGGAACATTATCGTTGATAGCATATGGATTGCTGATCTGGCCACCAGAAATGGTAGTGAGGCAGACCTGCTGTCCCTTATATATGCCGTTCACGCCATCATACGATGCTTTATTGTTTTCGATTACACCGCCAGTCTTAACTACCTGTGTACGCGACAAGACACTGATTCCGCCTCCGATGGAGACATTGGCCTCTGTGCTGACTACAGTGTTATCTGCTATTTTTCCTGATTTGATATAGACTTTACCCCAGTTCAAGGCTATGGCACCAGCCCAAGAGACCGCACCGCATGTGATTGTGTTTCCTACGATTTCGCCGCCGTCAAGGGTAAAACTTCCGTTTCCGTCATTTACATATACAGCACCTCTCCAGTCATTTGTACAATCGGCAATCCTTGAACCCGATAGCATGGTAATGTTACCGGAATATTCGGTTCCGTCAATCTTATAGTTATGAACATATACAGGTGCCGAGTCTGTTCCTCCGTAGTTTCCGGAGATGGTGATGTTCTTTCCGAGATATATGTGACCTGCCTGGCAATAGATGAGTTTGCTGCCCTGTCTGTAATCCTGAGAGAGGACTCTTGGCTGAGACTGGCCTACAAGATAGAAGTCTACATCAGGATTGCTCAAGGCCACCTGATTCTGCCATTTGTCATCGGCAGTCACTACATAGGTAAATGTCTTCTTTTCAGTGAATTTTTGGGCATTGATCCATGACATTGCCTGACAGAGCAGACCCTTGTCCGTTACCATGCCAGTCGAAACATCCACTGGGGCAACCGCAGTTCCGTCCCACTTCGCATAGAGGGTAAGATCCGAGGTGACAGGAGTGCTGACATCATATGGATTGTTGAAGTCAGGATCGGTATACCATCCTGCGAAAGTGGCAGAACCTGTTTCAGCGTCAGGATCTACTACTCCTTCATAAAGACCTGCAGTAATACCGCCTGTGCTGACAGGATCTGCAGGACGGGTAACAGTCTCGCCTTCTGCTACGGTTACCGGATCTATCTTCTCTGCACAGTTCGTATTGAAGGTCACTGTATATGACTTGATCATTATCGAACTGAATGTTCCGAGATCTGTGACCCTTGAGCGGACGATGCTGAGATTCATCGGAAGTTCGCTCACTCTTTCAGAACCGTCGGTCAGGGTCAGGCTGACGGTCATTCCTCCTTTATATTCTCTTGCCGGCAGGGCAATATAATATTTACCCGCAGCAAATGCAGATGATGAAGACGGAGTCAGACTGACAGTGGCAACAGTCTGTGAAAGTTCAGCGGACAACTCACCTTCAGCATCAAAAGAAACGTTATAGACACCACCGACTGTGCCGGAATCATTTGCCGTCAGGGTCACCTTAGTGACATTATCCTGAGAGAGGGTAAATCCGGCAAAACCTCCTATAGCCCTGAAGTCATAAGTGCCGTCTGCAAGTTCCGCTGCCATAGGACAATACGATTTGTTCAATAGATCAGGAGCAGAAGCCTTCTGGTCGGAATTGAAAGACAGACGCATCACACCCTTTGAGTTGACAAAGTTCGCTTCATCATAAGGATATGAGGCGAAATATGCGGGCTGTCCGACAACTTCAAGACCTGTAATCTCCGCACTTCCGTCAGAGCCTGCACTCTTCACCTCGAATTTCTTCAGTTTCGAGGCATCAGCATCTGAGGAAAGACCGAAATGAAGGGCGACTTCATCCCCGACCTTCCATATGAAGGCAGGATCGGCGACATCATTGGTGGCAGTGAAGGTTGCGGTACGGGTCTGCTCCTTTCCCGATTCAGTACCCTCACTATCATTATCTTTAGCGCAGGAGAGGGACATCATTGCTAATGCGATGACAAGTCCCTGAATAAAAAGGCGTTTCACGATATGCGTTTTTAAATAATAAAATCTACCGGACGGTGTCCTTCCGAACTCCGTCCGGTAGAGATAAAGAAATTAATCCTTGTAAGTGAACTTCACCCAAAGTTCGTTAGAAAGGTCAGTAGTCGAGAAGTTCTCATCTTCAGCAAGATCCTGATCGATGTGGAATGCACCCTTATAAGGATCTGTACCTGCCCAATACTGTGAAGCAGCCCTGAAGACAACCTGCTGTCCTACGTGACCGATGGTCTTAGGATCTGAACCGGCAGCCTCGGTAAATGCAGCAGTATTCTTCTCAATCACACCACCTGTCTTGGTGATTTCCTTTCCATCTGGACAATACAGACCACCGCAGAGGGCGATACCGTTGACATCAGCACTTGCCTGATTACCAGACACCTTACCTGCGGTCATGATGATCTTACCATTGTTTGCACAAACTGGAGCACACATATAGTCGGTGTGAGTCTGATGAATCTTGTTGTTTACAATTTCACCACCTGCAATTGTAAATACGCTGGCAGCATTGTTTACATATACTATTGTTCTTGCAGATTCTGGCCAAGGACCGCCCTTAATAGAGGTCACATCAGAATTCTTGATCTTAGAACCTGGAAGGAGAGTCATGCTACCACCCTCGAGAATGACTGGAGCAACATTGAACTCACCTGATACAGTCATGCTGACATTCTTGCCAAGATAGATGTGTCCCTTCTGAACCTGGAACATTCTGACATTCTTATCTTTTGCAGAGAAGGTGATTTCCTTACCCTTACCTACGATATAGAGTTCGCCAGGAGTCTTGCACCAGTATACTGTAGACTGGTTTGCTGCATCGGCAGATACCTGATAGTCTGCATCGACGATCCAAGTGTACTTAACCTCTTCTGTGAGAGCATTCATGAAGTTCTGAACCTTTGCCAGGACATCTGCACCGGAAACGGTAGCGAGGTCTACTGAAACAGGATCGATCCACTTGGCATGGAGAGTGAGGTTCTCTGTAACAGGAGTTGCGAAATCATATGCGTTGGTAAACTCTGCATCAGTATACCATCCGTCGAATACAGATGCTGCCTGATCAGGATCCTGGACGCCCTGATAAAGTCCGGCAGGAAGACCTCCCTCGAATGCCTTGCTTGTCTCAACAGCCTTGACCTTCTCACCGAGAACGACAACCTGGTCAGCAACGGCTGTACCGCCGTTTGTCTCGAATGAAACGATGAACTTGACAGCATCCACAGTGACAACGCAAGTTGCAGCCTTGCCACCCTGTGCTGTAGTAGCAGTGATGACTGTCTGGCCGAGGGTCTTAGGAACGATCTGTCCGTCGATGGTAACTTCTGCGATATCAGGATCTGATGAAGTCCATACAACCTCCTTCACAGTAGCGTCAGCAGGAAGGACAGTAGCCTTGAGTTGTGCTGAAGTCTGGAGCATGACTGTAAGTTCTGTCACGTCAAGTGAAACAGACTGTACAGGTACCATAGGAGTGAGGACCTCGACAGCACATTCTGCAGTGAGTCCACCATCTGTTGTAGTCACTGTCACTGTTGTCTCACCAGTCTTGAGAGCCTTGAGTTCTCCGTTTTCTGTGATTGACGCTACTGTAGGATCAGCAGAAGCCCATGTCACAGACTTGTCAAGTGCATCGTCCGGGAGGACGGTTGCTACAAAATTGTGGGTCTGTCCTGTAAAGAGCACAAGCGAAGTTTCGTCCAGTGTCACTGAAGCCACCGGAGATGCCACTTCTTCCTGACAGGAAGCGAAAAGTGCGACTGCGCAGCAGAGGGCCATTGCCATCTTTGAAACTGCACTGAAAATTGTTTTTGTCATAATGTCATTATTTTAGTATTACTTTATCTTCTTTATCTTGCTGAGATCAGCACCTTTACCCTTGAGGGCACTTCCCTTCCTGAGACGGAAGTCAGCCTTCTCGAGATCGATATACGGATCGACGAACTCAGGCATGGCAACGATGTCGTTTTCTCCTCTGATCACGTTCTGATCTACCGGATAGACATTGCCGTCCCAAACGATATCCGAGTTGCGGTTGTTTGAAGTGACCCTTCCGCCCGGGCGAGGAACCATGATGTTGTTCTTTATCACGATATCCGTAGAAGTATTAGGGAAAAGTTCTTCGTAGTCTACCGACGAGCCGTTCCAATAAGTGGTGTTGTTGATGATGTCCACATGGCTTGTCCTGAATACATGGATGCCTGAGCCGCCGTTATATACACTTACATTGTTCTCTATGAGCGCCCTGTTAGGCCACTCCGGTCTTGTCGGATTGTCTGGATTGACAACAGGCTTCTTTTCCTTCTTCTCAGTCTGAACTACCGCATCTCCCTCAGGGTTGGTCAGGTTCGGAGTCCTCGGGTTTGTAACATCAAGGAGGATTCCGTTACCGTCACTGAGTTTGCCGATCTTCTCCCATGAGACCATGCACCTGTTGTTCCACACAAGGTTGTTGCGGATGATGACATGGTATCCCGGCTCATAATCGAAAGCCCAGTTGTTGAGGGTGGTGATTCCGGAACCGGCGTAGCGCATATACCAGGCATTGTTGTAGACCTTGCAGTTCTCGACTGTAAAATAGTCCATCTCTATACCTGTAATGCCGCCGCCTGCACATTTGCAGACCGTACAGTTCCTTATCACAGTGTGATGAGGCTTTTCACCGACAGGCTTCTTGCGACCGTCAACGAAGATACCGTTCGTATTGAAGTATGGATTCGGAGTTGTGTTCTTCAAGTCCGCTATCGCATGCTTCAATGCTATGGAATCATTGTTTCCGATTACAGTGAGACCATCAAGTACCTGATAGTCGGCGAGAATCAGGATGCCGCTCCATCCCGAAGGACGGATCTGGTGGGTATGTCCCTTGAGTGCGGTCCATGTGATCCATGCATCAGGAGTACCAGAGCGGTGGATTTCAAGGACAGCCTCACCTCTGGCATCTGCCGAAGTGTAGACCCCGTTGCCGATGTAGACGATATCTCCCGGCTCCACCATGTCTGCCGCCTTCTGCAATGTACGGAATGCCTCCTTTTCCGAGAGTCCCGAGTTGCTGTCGCTACCGGTCTCCTGGATGACATACCACTGTGTCGCTCCTGCAGAAATGCAGAAGAAGCAGACAGAAAGCACTGATAATATGATATTTCTGAAATTCATGTCAATAATCAGTTAAGAGAATATGCTCCTACAACCATATTCACACCTCTTGGATTTCCTTCTATGTCAACCGAAGGCATATAAGGTTTGCTTACGCCCATGCCAATAGCAGGAGTTCCTGCCTTAAGATGGAAATCAGCCCTCATGAAGTCAAGGGAAGGATTTACAAAGAGAGGATCAGCAGTCTTTCCGTTCATGAACCACTGAGGATCGCTGAATACCTTACCGTTGTAGCAGAGGTTGTTTTCGTATATGATTGAATCCGCTTTGCCAGCCTTGTTGCAATGACCTCCGGGACGCGCATACATGATGTTATTCACTATATTGACGTCGTTGTCACCATGTGCATATATTTCAGCATATTCGCCATCAGCGTACTTGCGTCCGTTGAAATAGGCTGTATTATTGATTATATCCACGTGATCGGCACTGTATGCATGGATTCCGGACCCTCCGTTGCCGACAGACAGGTTGTTGTAAACCAGAGTACGTGCATTGTACGGACCTCCTTCGTAGGTCTTGTTATTGATGTCAATGATGATTCCATTTCCATCCGAATACTTGAAGAAGCCTTCAATATCAGACCTGTACCAAGGAATCTTGGTCATATTGTTGAAACATCTGTTGCCACGTATTATAAGTTTATGACCGGTCTGTGCATCGCTGTTCACCGGATTGATGATACTGATGCCGCTGCATGCATACATGGTGTACCAGGCGTTGTTGTAGATGAGGTTGTTTTCAAATGTGATATAGTCACAGTTCGACGCACCTAAACCTCCACCGGGAAAGTCATGGACCACACAATTACGGACAGTAACATTGGTCACGGTATATTTGCCGGATTCTCCATCTACGGATATGGCGTTGGTATTGAACTCTGCAGTAGCAGACCAGTCATGAGTTCCTCCACGATCCAGGTGGTGGTTCTCTGCACACTTATATGCCGCCAGCGAGTCTATGGACTCATTCATTCCCTTGAGTTCCAGCCCGTCGATGACTACATGTGATGCACTTATCTTTACAGTATTCCATACCCCTTTTCCTTTACCGACAAAGACAGGTCTGTCCATATCATCATAAGCCTTGATGGTGATAGGTTCATCTTCTGTTCCCGAGTGGACCTTAGTCATCTCAAGCACAGGCTTTCCCTTGGTCTCATAAGTTCCGGGCATGACGTATACCACATCACCCGGTCTGAGTTCCTGAAGCACCTTATCAAAGGTCTGATACGGGAAAAGGACGGATGTGCCGGCATTCGAATCGGAACCGCCAGGCGAGATATAGATGGTTCTTATCTTTGGCTTTTCCGGCTTCGGAATGACAGTACCTGTATTACCGTTCTGCTGAGGCTCCGCTTTCTCTGCACAGGCTCCGAGGAGCACCATGCAGAGAAGACAAAGCATATTAAGCATTCTGTTCATCTTACTCTAAAAAGAATGATGGATCAATATAAACCACTACCGTAGAGAGTTCCGGAGTCACATGCACTTCATCGCTGTGAACACGTACACCGATAGCGAAAGTCTTTCCGTAGTACTCGCTTGACTTGAAAAGATTTCCACCGATTTCGAGTTTGAACTCAGTACCGGCCACATCCTTGCTCATCATTACTGTCTCAGGAAGTGTATACGCTGCCTTCGGGAGATGTTGCACGGACATGTCGAAAGTTCCGTCCTGAATGAGTTTGTTGACAGCAGAATAGTTCACATCCACCTTTACTGGGAATGACTTGAGTTCGGTACCGGACTGCACCACTCCCATGTTGATGATGAGTTTGTTGTTTTCCTTGTCAAAATAATAAGGAACCGGAGCACCTTCTGTAGGAAGGCCCATATCCTCAACTGCAGCCTTGTCGACATACAACACACCGTCAATTGCCAAAGGCTGGTATATCGCATTGTCAGGATAGTCTGCAGAAGCATTGATTCTGTAGTCGCACGAAGTGAATACAGAAGTGAGGACTGCTCCTATGATCAAAAGAATAGATATCTTCTTCATGATAGTTATATTTTTCATCATTATTCCCAACCTGGGTTCTGTTTCCAATGAGGCATCTTGAGAAGTTCCGCCTGAGGATATGGATAGAGATACATCTTATCCTCGAAAGTTCTGGTCTCAAGATCATATGGCTCATAATCGAAGCCTGAATCTGTCTTGGTGATCTCAACCGAACGGAGAGGAGCCTTGAGGGCATCCTTGTCCATCCATCTTCTGAGATCCCAGAAACGCTGTCCCTCGAAGCAGAGTTCCACTGCGCGCTCCTGACGGATGAGTTGCCTTACCTGGTCCTGAGTGAGGCCGTCAGGGAGTCCCGGCATGCCTGCACGTGTACGGATCTTGTCATAGTACACCTTGATGTCAGGATCACCCGGCTTGTACTCGTTGAGAGCCTCGATGTAGTTGAGGTAGATCTCTCCGAGACGGATGAGTACCCATGTATGATTTGCAGTCTGGTTGTTGTTGAGGTTCAGACCTGTATTGACATACTTCTTGAGGTAATATCCTGTAGGAGTGGCATTACGGACTCCTGCACCATCAATACCGCCTGTCCAGCACTCTACCGGACGGCTCTGGAAGACAGTATTGTTTGTTATGACGAACTGTGCAAGACGTGGGTCACGGTTTGCATACGGATCGGCAGTGTGAGCAGGATTGCTCCAACTGAAGTCCTCGGCAACACCGTTGTTGAGAACCTGGAACATGTCCACGAGGTTCTGTGAAGGGCAGTTTCCACCTGTCACGTTGTCGTAACTGATAGGATAGTTCACCTTCTCGAAAGTGTTGTTGTTGCCGTCTCTTCTGCCGAAGATGATTTCAGGGCTCTGATATGCGCTTGCTCCGAAAAGGTTTGCATATGTATCAAGAGCATAACCAGCCTCCGCTTCGAGAGCGATCACAGCCTTGGCAGCCTCTGCAGCAGCCTCCCATCTCTCTGCCCTGTTTCCTGCAGGAAGAGCGATGTACTCAGGGTTAGAGTAACCAGAAGCCCATGAAGAATTGTTCCAGAGTTCTGAGGCTGCAAAGAGAAGCACCTGGCTCTTGAGAGCAAGGGCGACACCCTTTGTCACTCTTCCCTGTCTTTCCTCATACGGCTGGACTGCAGGAAGGGTCTTGGCAGTCTCATCACACCAGTATACGATTTCCTTGACGCAATCCTCAAGAGATGCCCTCTGGATGGTATTGTAGTCGACATCTGCATCCAGTTTCTCCTTGATGATAGGAACACCACCGTATCTCTTGATGAGTTCGAACATATAGTATGCTCTCAGAAGCATCACCTCTGACTTGAAACACTCGATATCTTCGAGATATTTCTCATAGATACCTGGCTGTGCCGGGTTGTCCTTCACATCGTCGAAGTTGATCTTATCGGCATTGGCAATGAAGTTATATGCCTTTCTGATCGCTGCATAATAATTGTTGAACGGGTTGTCAGGCATGTCCGTAGCCTTCCATGTACCGAGATTGTACTTCTGTACATTGTGGTTCTGCACAGCAAACTCGGCCTCATCTGTAGCGGATGCAAGCATGGCTGAACCTCCCGAATTCCAGATCTGTGTGAGACCCTGCGGAAGATCGGCATACATCGAATGTGCAACAGTGATGGCATTGCTGTACGAAGCGAATGTAAAATCTTCGTTCTGTGTAGTTTCCAAAGGTTTGTCCAGGTATCCTTCACACGAGGTCAGGATGCCGAGGCAGAGGAAACCCAGTATAAATATTCTTGATTTCACGGTAAATTCATTTAATTGGTTGAACTTATCAGAACTTGAGTTTCAGACCTGCGCTGAATGTACGCATCTGTGGGAAACCGGCAACACCTTCAGGATCTGCATTGGTATACTTATGCAGTTTGTGCATGCTGAAGAGATTGGTTCCGTTGAGGAAGAACCTTATGCTTCCGTCAGGCATTACCTTTGTCCAATGGATAGGAAGGGTGTATCCTACCTCAACATATTTCAGTTTGAGGAACGAACCGTCCTTCATCCAGAATGACGAATACTTGGTATTGTT
Organism: Bacteroidales bacterium; assembly: GCA_017471965.1. Lineage (GTDB taxonomy): Bacteria > Bacteroidota > Bacteroidia > Bacteroidales > UBA932 > Cryptobacteroides. Next base: position 45,720 of record JAFURF010000079.1, on the reverse strand, counting down.
AGGATTTGCCTGAGTGGTAAGACGTGGATATTCAGCAGTTGCCTTAGTATCTTCCGTCCATCTTCCGAGTGCGGATGCAGGTGCTGAATACTGGTTCATGAATGCCCAGTAAGTGTTGCCTGAAAGATATGCAGACCTTCCTGTGACTCCGTAGAACATAGCCTCGAAGTCAAGACCCTTCCATCTCAGACCGAGAGTAAGGCTTCCGGTAAGATTCGGAGTGCCAGGCTTGCCGATGGCAGTGACGTCATTGTCATCAATCTTATTGTCGCCATTCACATCCCTGTACTTGATGTCACCTGGCTTCACGTCAGAGAAAGTCTGCTCAGGGGAGTTCGCGATATCGTCCCAGTCCTGGAAGAGACCGACAGCCTCAAGACCGAACGGCTGGTCGATGCTGTGACCTGTGCGTACGAGGTTAGGATAAAGGCGGAGTTCCTCTGCCTGATAGTCGATCACGTTCTTTGCATACCACACATTCGCCTTGGCATAGTACTCGAAGTCTGATCCCACCTTATCCTGCCATCCGAGAGCGACTTCAACACCCTGGTTGGTCGCACGACCGAGGTTGAGTTCTGCGAAAGACATACCAAGCACTCCAGGAATCTTGCCTGTAGGAGGAACGATGATGTCAGAACGCTTGTGCTGGAAGTATTCGACGCTGAAATCAAGTTTGTCAAGGAATGAGATATCGATACCGACATTCAGTCTCTTCTCCTTCTCCCATGTCCTGTTGATATCGGCAACATTATCCTCCATCATACCAGAAACCGACGTATTGTTAGGGCCAAGATGATAGCCGCCGCTGTACTTATAGTCCTGAGTATATGCGAATCTCTTGTTTCCTACGATGGAAGCATGACCTACGAGACCGTATGAGGCCCTTACCTTGAGGAAGGTGAGCACTTCATTGTCCTTGAGGAAGCCTTCGTTTGAAACGATCCATCCGAGAGATCCTGCAGGGAAGAAGCCGTACTGCTTGCCAGGGGCATAGAGGTTGGCTCCTGAGTAAGACCATGTAAAGTCAGCCATATACCTCTGGTCGTAAGCATATGCCATACGTCCGCGAAGACCGATATAACGATATGGGAACTGGTTGTCCTTGAGGTCTGAGTTTGCCTGCTTGTAGTTCACATCGCTGAAGAACTCGACATCAGCACCGACAAGATGCTTTCCTGCAAATGTCCTGTGGTAATTAGCAGATGCCACATAACTCATGTTTCTCCACTGTGCTGAACCTGAGTCATCCACGCTCATTGATGTCTTCTCGCTGTACTGGTTATATACATAATTGGTACCGTCGAAAGCGACTGCATAGTATGGATACTTCTGGCTCTTGTTGCTGTGGCCGATGAAGTAGTTGTTGAACGAGAATCCTATAGAAAGTTCAAGTCCTTCAAGTGCTCTGTCAAACGCATACTTTACCTTGAGATTTGACTGGATGTTACGTGCATTATATGATGTAAGTCCGGTCTCAAGGAGGTCACCTACAGGATTGCTGAATGTAGTGTTACCGCCGTATGTACCGTTAGGGTTGTATACAGGGAAAGAGTTAGGAGTGATGTTCGCAAGTTTGTTGTATACATTCCATGCTCCGCCTGCAGGACCATACTTGTCGACAAGGTTTGCGGCAAGGTTGAGGTGCGCAGAAAGACCCTTGGTGATGTTCACGTCGATGTTACCCCTGATGTTGTATTTAGTCAGCCTTGAGTTCGCACTGGTCTTGTTGTAAGGATCGGTACCCTTGAAGAAACCATTGTTGTCAGAAACGTTCAGCAAAGCGAAATACTGTACTGTCTTGTTACCTCCACGGAAGTTGAGGTCATAGTTCTGCTGAACGGATACGTTCTTGAGAACCTCGTCATACCAGTTCACATTCGGATAAAGGTATGGATCGGAACCCGTACGGTAAGCCTCAAGAGCCTCCTCATTATAGAAAGGAGCAAGTCCGTCATTTACTCTTGCCTCATTATAGAGGGTTGCATAATTGTATGCATCTAGGAACTCAGGACGGTTGAACGGTGTGTTTACACCAGCCTGAGCACTGAAGTTCACCTCAAGAGGCATGTCGGCTCCCCTCTTTGTCGTAACGAGGAGGACACCGTTGGCAGCGCGCATACCGTAAAGGGCAGCGGCAGCAGCGTCCTTGAGAAGCGAGATGCTCTCTATCTCATATGCTGAAAGCTGCTCCAAAGTAGACTCAAAACCGTCGACGATCACAAGGACAGAACGGTCTGTAGTCGAAAGAGTATTGAAACCTCTGGCATTGAGGGTAGGAGAATCCGATCCGGGTTCTCCGGAACCGGTCATCACTGTAAGTCCGGGAAGTTCACCGTACAATGTGTTGAGCACATTCTGGGTGAAACTCTTTTCAAGTTTGCTTCCCTTCACTGTGGATACGGCCGAACTTACACTCCATGCCGGTACACCACCGAACTGGTTCACCACCACAGAGTCTTCCTGCAGCCAATCCATTGCCGAAGTCTCCTGCTGGGCATTGAGGGCAAAAGAGCCTCCGAAAATGCCGGCAAGGACCAGACAAGTCATTATCTTAATATATTTCATAGACTGAGTTTTTCTATTCTATGTTCAACTTCTGATTACCAGCCTGGGTTCTGGACCATGTATCCCTTGTTCACCTCATTCTCCTGAATAGGGTGCAGATACATCTTGCGGTGGAATGTACGGGTCTCGTACTGACTGATCTCATAGTCACACTTCTGATTGAGACCGTCATTTCCATCCATGTTCCAGATGGTCACCTTATAGAATGCTCCCTGCATCACACCATCCTTCTCCGCATCCATCCATCTTCTGATGTCCCACATTCTGTGGTCCTCGTAGCAGAGTTCGATGTCACGCTCGTTCTTGATGCGGTCCCTCATCTGCTCCTGAGTAAGGCCAGCAGGATAGTCAGGCATGCCGGCACGGTCACGGATGACGTGGATTGCATCATAGACTTCCTTAGTCGGACCTGAATACTCGTTCATTGCCTCTGCGTAAGTAAGGTAAAGTTCACCTACACGGAACAGGATACCGTTTGCATGCATCTGGTATTCTCCACCTGAAGCAGCCATCTGATAAGGGATGATCTTATGCATCAGTGCACCTGTGATGTTCACCTCAGGGGTAGGAACTGTACCGCCCTGATAATACTGCACAGCCTGATACTGGTTATTCCATGCAGAACCGTTATATGACACAGTCTGTCTGAAACGAGGATCAAGTTCAGCATATTTCTCCATGAGGTCGTTTCCTCTTACGCCCGGCTCGTTCCATGTCTGAGGTGTACCGTCCATCTTCTCATACTTGCGGATGTGGTTATGAGGTACGCACACTGCATTTCCCCATGTGCTCATACCCATTCCTGTAGGGATGATGAGCGCCCAAGGATGAGACCAGTTACCTGTCTTGTTGAGGAACTTTTCGGCAAGAATGACTTCCTTATTGTCAAATACCTGCCACATGTCGCGGTAGTCTGTCTCAGGAGAATCTGTATCAAGGATAGCAAAACCGAGTTCGGCTGCTGCTTCGAGAGCATCCTCAGCGGCATCGGCTGCCAGTTTCCATCTATTCTTGTCATAGTTGCCGTAGCATACGAGATTATCTACAGATGACGAGATGTATGGCTTGTCTGTATTGAACAGAGGTGATGCAGCATAGAGAAGCACCTTTGCCTTGAGAGCAAGACATGCAGGCTCATTGACGCGGCCTCTTTCACCGTCTGCAAATGTCACTCCGTCCAGGAGGGTCGCAGCATCAGTACAATCCTTGACGATATAATCGACGAAATCTGCGAATGTAGCACGTGGAATATTCCAGTCATCGGTCTCTGTGAGACGCTTGTTGACGATAGGCATACCGCCGTATCTCTTAAGCATCTCGAAGTTGTTGAGAGCACGGATGAAAAGAGCCTCGCCTGTGAATGTATTCTTTTCCGCTGTGGTAAAGTCGGTATCAGGCATTCTCTCGATGATGATGTTGCATCGGCGGATTGCCTTCCATCTGAGATTGAATCTCTTGTCCTCATCATTGATGATGTTGTTCTTGACGATGGATCCTGAGTTCCAGATCTGTGCAGAGTGCCATGTGTGTGACATCTCAGCCTCATCAGTAATAGGGGCTGTCATACACATGGTAGGGTTAGGATTCACCGAACCATTCGTATTGTGGTACGGATAGTAAGAGTGCATTCCATACATATATGTACCGGCGAGGAACTTCTCGAAGTCCTTCACGGTATTGAAGACGGTATCTTCAGTAACGTCTGTTCCCGGCGGCTTGTCAAGAAATTCATACTTTGCACAGGAAGGCATGCAAAGATAGACGACAAACAGCAGGACAAGTGTCTTGAATAATAAACTATGTTTCATAACTGATAATCCTTTTAATTAGAATTTCACGGTAAGACCTATGTTATATACCTTTGTAATAGGGTATGATTCATAGTTGGTAGCCTGCTGGGCTGCCTCCGGGTCAACACCCTTGATCATGTCTGACCATGTATAGAGGTTATTTCCGTTGATGAAGATTCTCGCAGAAGACATCTTCACCTTCTTCATCCATCTCTTAGGGAAAGTATAACCGATCTCCACATTCTTGAGACGGAGATAACTTGCATCACGGATCCAGAAAGTAGAACTCTGGTAGTTGTGCTTGTTGACCACGTCACCTTCTGACATACGAGGGAATTCGATAGGAAGACCAGCCTCATAACGCTCCTGTGACCAACTGTTCAGCAAGTGCTTTGGAGCAGAGAAGTCCTCGAAGAATCCTCTTGTGTAAAGTCTTGAGTAAGAAAGAGAAACATGGTCTGCACCCTGGAAGAGGACAGAGAAGTCAAGGCCTTTCCAGTTTCCTCCGATAGAGAAACCGTATACGATCTCAGGGAAGTTAGAGTATCCGATAGGAACCATGTCATAATTATCGATGATGCCGTCACCGTTGACATCCCTGTAGATAAGGTCACCCGGCTGGATCTTGTCGTTGTTCCAACTTGACTGAGGCCTGTGAGGATCGTTGATCTCATCCCATGAATTGTATATGCCGTCACAGATGAGTCCGAAGTACTGGTTGAGACTCTGACCGGTCTTCTGTGTATAAGGATATGGAGACTGTACCTCGTCCATAAACTCGATGGTATTATGAGCATATGTATAGTTACCCTTGATCCAGTAACTGAATTCACCAACCGTATCAGCGAATGTAGCCTCGAGGTCATAACCTGTGTTCTTCATCTTACCGATGTTGGCTGCCGGAGCATCTCCACCGAAGATGGTAGGAGTAGTGTTACGGTTTGCAAGGATGTTGTCACGGTTCTCGATGAACCAGTCACCTGTGATCCTGAGGCGGCTCTTCCAGAATGTCATCTCTACTCCGACATTGGTCTTCTTTGCACGCTCCCATGTAAGTTCAGGGTTTCCGATCTTACCCTCGCCAACTACACCGTACTTGTTGTATCCCGAGTTAACATAACCGAAATAGTACTGACCTCCCTGGGTCACATAAGATGTAGGGAGATAAAGGAAACGCTCACCACCGATACGGTCATTACCTACCTCACCGTAAGAACCTCTTACCTTGAAGAAATTAAGGACATCGTTCTTAGGCCAGAAAGGCTCCTCCGTGAGCACCCATCCGAGCGAGTATGCAGGGAAGAGACCGAAACGCTTGCCTGGAGCGAAGTTCTCGGTACCGTTGTAACCTACATTCACTTCAAAGAGATAGCGGTTCTTATAGTCATAGGTGACACGTCCTACTATACCCTGATACTTGTTAGGCACCTTGAGTGCAAGACTAGGGTTCACCCTTGTACTCTGGTTGTAGAGGAGAAGGGCTGTGACATTATGTGCATCAGCGAATCTGCGGCTGTAGTTAAGACCTGCTTCGATGTATGTCCTGCGGTTCTTGCCATATGACTCTGATGCCGAGAAAGGCTTCTCGGTAGTTGTAGGCTGGAACACGAGGTCACCGGCATCATTCCTGCGGACATAGTATGTCATCGGCGGATTCTTGGTGAACTTCTGGACATGCTGATAGTAATTCTCATAAGAGAACTTTGCGCTTACCGAGAGGCCCTCTACTCCTGGAATCTTATAGTTGACTCCAACCGAACCGTTAAGGTTGTTACGATAGTCGTTCCTGTAACCGTTCTGGTAAAGTTGGATCATAGGATTGGAGTTGCTGGCACCCATGAGGTTAACGATCTTGCCGTCCACTACACCTGGAGTAGAAACCGGATTGGCGCGGGCCATGGCATCCATAAGACGGCCTGTCTCGCCTGCGTTACCTGTCCTTGTCTCCATCTGGGATGCAAGATTGATCTTGATGGAAAGGTTCTTGGTAACATTGAAATCGAGGTTCGTACGGAAGTTGAATCTCTCATATGCAGACTGCACGTCATAGTCCTCAAGGAGTGATGTCTGGTTGAAGAGACCCTCCTGGTTGTAGTAACCTGCAGAGATGAAGTACTTCACCTTGTCGGCACCACCGGACACATTCACGTTGTGCTGAGTCGTGAACGCATGGTCACGAAGCATCATGTCATACCAGTTCACATTCGGATAGAGGACAGCATCCGCACCAGCCTCACCGAAGGTAGTGGCCTTGTATGCGGCAACCTGCTCGTCAGTGAAACGAGGTGTATAACCTCCTGAAATATACGAGTCGTACAATCTTGCCTGATTGAAGGAAGTCACATATTCATATGCATCCATCGTCTCACGAAGATCGGTGAACTGAGTGATGGCGAAGTTTCCTGAATAAGATATCTGAGGCTTGCCCTCGGCACCTCTCTTGGTCGTGATAAGGATCACACCGTTTGCACCACGCACACCATATACTGCAGTAGAAGATGCATCCTTGAGGATCGAGAGAGACTCGATTTCATTAGGGTCGATATTGTTGAAGTTCGTAGTCTCGATACCGTCCACCATCACGAGAGGTTCCTGGGAACCTTCTCCGGATGCAAACGTTCCGACACCACGGATTCTCAATGTCGAGAAGTCCTCACCAGGCTCACCGCTTCGCTGAACGGCAAGAAGACCAGGCATTCTACCGGCAAGCATGTTGGAAACGTTTGCCTGAGGCGACTGAACGAGGTCCTTGGTCTGAACCATCGAAATCGCACCTGTAACGGTCTCCTTCTTCTGCTGGCCGAAGGCCACAACAACGACCTCATCCAGGAATTCGGCATCCTGTGTCATCACAATCGTATACTGATTGCGGGATGCAGAAATCTCAACAACCTTGTTGCTGAAACCCAGACAAGTGACCTCGACCTTGAAAGCGGCCTTCGGTCCGGTAATCTGGAACTGTCCGTCCAGATCAGTGATGGCTCCCACAGTAGTGCCTGAAGAGCCGACAAATGTCACTGCAGCACCGACAAGCGGTTCTCCCTGGGTATCGGTCACAACACCTGTTACAGTCCTGACAGACTGTGACTGTGTCAACGGTGCCGGATAAGAGAACGCATTGTGAGCGCAGAACATCAGCATAATGATACAAAGGAATGAAGCCAGATACCTGGATATTCCTCTACCATTACTCACAAACAATAGTTTATCCATACTTAATATTAATTAGTGGTTGATAATAGTCTTTTGTGTTTCTTTTGTGTTTCTTTTGTGTTTTATATAGTAAAATCATATTTTACCATACAAATATAGGTAATTAAATTTCCATTTATACTATCATAGGCGATAAAGTTTTAAAATATTTCTACTAATTTTGCATTATAAAATATATTACATATGATTCAAGTTATTCATCGCGCACTCAACATATTGGAATTCCTTTCACAGGATCCACAGAAAGAATATTTTCTTTCCGAAATCTCGGAAAGTCTCGGTCTCAACAAGGCGACATGCGCAAACATCATCAAGACTCTGACAGACAGAGGATACATCGAACATGAAGAGCAGCGTAAAGGCTACAGACTGGGACACATGGCATACAGACTCACCAACAGCACATTCAACAGAGGTCTGGACTACGCATTCGCGAAGGAGGAAGTAGACCGTCTCAGGGATATCATAAACGAGAATGTCATCCTTTCTGTTGTAAGCAACGGAAAACGTATCCTCATCCATGAGGCCGAGACTGACCATGAACTGGCGGTAAAAACCACCTATGAGCAATCTCCTTACAAGGCTTCGACAGGAAAGGTAATCCTGGCACACTATACATCAGACCAACTCGACAACTTCATCAACCGCTACGGTCTGCCGTCAGAATCGGAATGGGAAGGAGTCGATTCTAAGGAAGAACTTGTGAGAAGGCTGGAAGTGATAAGGGAAGCCCCCGTGTACGTGCACACCAACAGTAAGCATGTTGCTAGTGTCACAGTTCCAATATTTTCAAAGAACAAAATAGTTGCGTCACTCGGAGTCTATCTCCCGGACATCAGATTTTCGCAAACTGAGAAGGATCTGATAATCAGCGCACTTCTCGATACTGCTAAAAAGATCCAGCACTGATCCTCAGGTCACCTTTGCTGCCGGCCTTGACTTTTCTGCTGAATTCAAGTCTCTTGAATCCGGGATTCGGGGAATTCTGTATGCCGGCCGGTGCTGATACATCTACAATCTCCACTTTTACGTCAGGAGACAACACTATATGGATGGTCTTTCCCTCCTTGCTGAGAGAGAGGCCTGTCGATTCATGAGCCACAGAGGCATCTGTAAGCCACTGGGATGTGATCACTATATCATTGTCTGCCGCCTGCACAGTATCTTCAAGAATGATATTGCCGTCTGACGACATTGACATTCTTCTTGTAACCTTACGTATCTTATCAGCGCTGTAAAGCGGTGTGATATCCATTTCTGCAGATGCATTTCTACGGTCAGACTCCACATTGAGTTGCGTCACCTTGCCTTCAGTGATAAGATGGGCACCATCTATCCTGAGGATGTTATGAGCATCAGGACCCGCTCTGAATGTGGTCCATCTGCTGCTGTTCTGAGTATAGTTCCACATATCAAGGGAAGCAGCACGCATCTTGTCGTAATTCTCTGTTCCCTGATCAAAAGCCCAACGGACACCATCGTATTCGTAGATGAATCCTCCGACATCCTGATGTCCGTGCGACTGATTGGATGTACCTCCCTTGAAAGCAAGATATGCATTGCCATGTCTGCTGTCAGTACGCATGGTCACTACCGGAACTCCGCCTGTCGCACTCCATACCTGCAAACCTTTAGCAGATTTCCTGGCTGGTTTGCCGCTCTTCCACCAAATAAGTTCAAGTGGTGTAAGACGTGAGGCCACATACCTTCCTTTCCCTCCTTCGGCGAGAGTCCTGAGCACATATGCTTCATGCTCCTGAAGTTCGGGACGGGAGAGTTCGGCTGCAAACCACGAAAGTACAGGCTGATTGTCGCGATCGATATGATAATCGGAATAATTGAATTCCAGTCCGGTATTGCCTCTCATTTGGACCTTATAATCGGCCGTACTGAGGAAACCCGGGAAAGTCTCGATGCCGAAGGACGAGCCAAGGGCAGTCCTGAGTGCTTCGATCATGATGACATGATATGAGGTACCGAACTCCCAATAACTCGGACCTTCAGCATAGGCTCCGTCAGGGTAATATGAATGGCCGGCATATGGGATGCACTCCAGAGCACGCCTGATCACAGTCTCCGGAACATCATCGACTTCGTCAAGAATGGCAAGAGCACCTACGGTAAGACCGCCGTGACACACCTGATTCCAGTTGAAATCGCCCTTGAACCAACTGCTGTTTGTCTCGTTGACTTCAAGAGAAGGGATAAGTGCACGGTCAAGTATTGCCGTACGGATAACCTCTCTCTGCTGAGGAGTAAGTTCGTCATAAAGCCAGTCGTATCCGATGGCAACTCCGGCACAGCACTCGCCTACATCAAGGAAATGACTCAGTCCCCAGTCAGGGTCGGCGCAGACCTTCAGCATCTGACGTATCGCCGCGTTCCTGTATTCGGTCTTTCCGGACAACCTGTATGCCATAGCGAAACTGATTATACGGCCTTCAACCTGCCTCATGTAGCCCAACTTTATCCAATTGTCAGGACTGTCAGGATCAGGTACCGCCAGAGCCTTGTCAGCCATCTCGAAGACAAGATTCCTCAAAATGACCTTATACGGATCGTCCGACGATGCCAGTGAAGCAAATGTCGCCTCATCTGCAAACAGGTAAGGATGCGGTTTGCCGACCTTGACGCCTTCAGGCAGAGTCTGTGCATCAGCATGAAATGCGGATGCGCACACAAATAAGAATATGGCTATCAGTCTTTTCATCATCAGAACTGTATTTCACAATTGTAACCGTTATTGTCAAGATGGAATTCAAGAGTCCTGGTCTGGCCCTTGTATGTCACTTCGAGAATATATTCCCCGAAATGTCCCCTTTCTGAAGAAAGACCCTTTCTGTCAGTCTTTTCAGTATATTTCGTCTTCCAGTCTCCTATGACAAGTTCTTCCCATACAGCGGCATTAGGCTTGGCGGTCCAGTCTGCACGATACATCGCCGCATTCGGTTTCCAATGGTGTTTCTGATGGAATCCCCAAAGATTCACGCCGGTGATGAGAGGATGGCTGTACACGGCGATAAGGAAGTCCCTTGTATAATCCGCCTGCAGTTCCTCGTCGGTTGTATTGATGTCAAACTCTGTGATCTGGATCGGCAGTCCGAGAGGGATGAAAAGGTCAAGATCGGTGATGACCTGCATCGGACTACGAGGCTGAGTGCCCACATGACCCTGAATGCCGACTGCTTCAATAGGAGCGCCTTTTGACCTCAGGTCCACGATCTTCTCGATGTATTCCTTGATGTTGACAGGACTGTGCGCGCCATTGAGCATAGCATACTCATTTATGAACAGTTGCGCATCAGGATCAAGTTCCTTGGCAAGTTTGAACCAGTCCACCACGACATCTTCCGGCAGATATGGGAAAAAGTCCTTCTCGTGCATGATTTCGTTCACCACATCCCAAGCAATCAGTTCACCCTTGGTATATGCCATTCTCTCATGGAACTGCGCCTTTATGAATCTGTCAAATCTTTCCTTGTCTCCCTGCTGTGCAATCAGTCTTGTAGCGCGCGGATTGAACTTCCACCCGGGCCACACGAGATTGTGTCCTCTCTGACGGAAACCGTTTGCCTTGAGCCACTCGAAGGCCACAAGGGTATTACATTTGCGGCTGTCTTCCCAATACCATCCGCCGCCTTTGAAACCGTTCTCTATGATGGCTGTATTGAAATATTTCTTCAGGATTTCCTTATAGCGGAGAGACTGAGGGTCATCAGATGCCAACGCCCTCTCATTGACAGAGGTTCCCCATATGAAATCCGCCTTCTGCATCTGCACCTTCACCTCAGCACCTTTCACAGGTCTTCCCTTCGAGTCCTTCACTTTGACATTGATAGGGGCAGTCCTTATCTCTTCGATACGGGCAAGAGCCTCGTTTCTCCACTGTGCGCCTTCTTCCCTGCCGAAGTATGTGAACCTAGTCTGAGGAAGTTCACCGACAACGACCTTATCCTTGAAGTTGAGGACTTCTATACCTGTGACCTGTATATGCTGAGCAAGAGATCCCAGAGCAAGTTCGATAGCGGTCTCCTTGCCGGCGGGATAATCGATGGCAGCGACAAAAGGAAGATCGTATGTAGTCCACTCCGGTCCGCAACTCAATTGGGTATTGATGCTTTTCGTCCATGGAGAGGAAGACTGCTGGAACATGAAATAGATTGCACATTCTGCTGTTTCCTGATGAGCGAAGAGAGTCCTCATGGTAATGCGTGCCAGACAGACATCTCCCTTCTTTACAGGAGCAGTCGTATAGAACTGCGCCGCTACGGTATACTGGGACCTGTCACCGGTCTGGACATTGATATCATATACGGGGCGGCCCTGTTCATCCGTAATGACAGATGATTCTGTAGGCTTGACTCCTGTCCTGCTGTCTCTGACGACATATGCAGAAGGATCTGCATCTGAAGTGAACACCACTTCCGGATCAAGATCTACGAGAGTCTGCGCAAGAGGCGTACGTTCCTGCGCTTCAGAAATAGCGTAGCAGAATAAAATGGCAAAAATTGCGGTCAGTCTTGGTTTCATGTCAATATTATGTTTCAGTTCATCAATTCTTTCATGTCAATCATATAGACACAGCGTCTTCCGTCCTTTCGTCCGTTGAAGACAACATATCTTCCGGTCCTGTCCCATACAGGATGGGCATCTATCCTCAGTTCAAAATTCCTGATCTCTGGCAGGTCAACGGAAGCGGCGACAGTTTCCTTGCCTCTGCTTATGTCGATCAGTCTTATCGGAGTCCTTCCATCTTCCAGTATCACTTCTCCCGAATATGCATCCGTGAGGACATATGGAAGACCGAGCGGATGGAACGACGGATGTCCGGATCCGGTATGATAAAGTTCCGTAAGTTCCGAACCGTCATATCCAACGCTGATTATCTCCACCCCAGGCATGCCGTCTACATTCAGGTTCATCGAAAGGTGGTCTCCGTCTGGCATCCAGTTGATATGGTGACCGCCCTTCCACCATTGGTCCGGTGTGACGGCCGTCCTGATATCGGAACCGTCAGGGTTCATGGTGATCACAGCCCTGCGTCTCTCCCCTCCACCAATCGGTGTCCACTGGACAGTAGTCAGGATCCTGGTGCCCTGAGGATTCCACTTGGTCTGGAAACAGTAGTATTCATAGTTCTCAGGGTCATCAATCCTGATCGATGGGACTGACTTTTCGTATATATCCTTGATGGAAGCGATCATCCTGCACTCATTCTTCTCAAGGTCAGTCACATATACACCGTCATCAGCGACAGGACCGATGTTTCTGGAAACCTCCGTATCTGGCACGATGACTCCGTAGCCGGTCTGGGCGAAACGGGATTTCCGAAGATTGTAACTTGAGAGTTTTCTTCCGTCAGGAGAAACCATGAATACTGTCCCCGCACATCTGCGTACTTTTCCGGTGAATATGTCCGCACACACTGCAAAGTCACTCCAGGTATCGGTATCCACGTCATTGTAAAAGAGTTCCCTGTCGGAAGCACCCCACTGGACATTTGCGCCCATCTGCATTTCCCACCCGCGGGTCATGGCAGAATAGACCTGTCTTCCTGTGGCGAGTTCAAGCACGACCACTTCACCTTCGTCACCTGCAGCCGGTGCATGGTCTTCATATGGAAGTCTGAAGACTGCAATATATTTTCCTGAAGGACTTATCGGAGATATATCGAAAAAGCGGTGTATGCACCCTCCCTCAGCAACAGGCCTGTATCTTTCACGGGCCTTCGCCTTTATCTCCGAGACCTCTTTCCGCAACGCTGAAGTCCATTTTTCTTTAATGCCATCATAACGGAAGTCTCCTTCCCATGCGGCTCCGACCTTATAGGTGACAGACTTTCCGCTTCTGACATTCAGCAGCATGAGTCTGTCGATTCCGCTTTCTGCAAATCCTGAGACATCCCATGGATCGGCAACAACTGCAGACGCTATGGTCCCATGTCCGCCATCCAGAGTCTCGACAAGAGACAATACACCAAGAGACAGATCAGTGGTGACAGATGCCTTGCCGAAATCTGACAGGCCCACGGCCAGGACAGCGTCATTGCCGCTTTCTGTCTCGATGGTGCTGGTCACGGTATAGAAACTTGAGCCAGGCTCCATTGTGATCCTCCTGGTCTCATATATCGTTTCATCTCCTGCCTTATATGGCTGGAAAGTCATCTCAAAGTCAATGAATTCCGGATTATCAGCATAAATCCTGTAATTGGCATAAGGCTCGCTTACCGCAAGCGAATCTCCGGTCCAGATGCCTGTACCTCCTATTCCTCGGGCGTTCCCGACAGAGTAGAAGTCATATCCCTCACCTCTGTCCACATGATAATGGAGTCCCTGATCATTCAGCGCATACCATTTCTCAAGTATCGGATAGTCCACAGACTTTGCCCAATAATCCACTCCGCTTCCTACCTTTGAACGGACATCGCGAGAATAGACGCGGAATGCAGCCATGTCATTTTCCCACGCAAGGTCACCGCTTCTTTCTGCAATGTAACGGACATGGCACTGCGGTATTCTGCCATCTAAAGCACATCCTGGTTCAAACGTCACCTCAACCTTGTCGATTCCCAGTCTATGAGCCTGTGAGAAAGCAAGAATGACCGGTCCGAACGCATGCGGCTCATTACAATAATATGTATGGGAGGCATAATCGGCCTTGGTTCCTCCGAGATAAGCAAGACAGCCAGAGCATGTATTACCTACATTACCTTCCTCGTCAATGTATTGCAACATGCCCTGGAGTCCTTTCCTGAAGTTTTTCATATATCTGGAAGGCAGTACGCCTTCTTCGATTGCTGCACCGATTCCATAAAGCAGAAGCGCCGAACCTGACATCTCCACATATGAGTCTGGCCACGTCATCTCCTGATGCCACAGGCCGTCCTCATCCTGATATCTCAATACGGAAGTGAAGAAATCCTTTGCTACAGATCTTACCTGCCTGTATGAAGGATGAGACTTGGGGAGTTCTCTCATCAATGACACAAGGGCAAGAGAAAACCATCCGTTTCCTCTGCTCCAGCAGTCTTCTGTCTTCTGTCCACGGGCCAGATTGTTGCATGCCCGTGCCTGATTGAGCAGTCCTGAAGACTGGTCCTTAAGGTCCTCATGGACTTTCAGGAGAAGGCCGGCGGCATAATCCACATACTCTTCGTTACCACTATCCAGTCCTGTATACAGAAGATATGGAGTCACGGCAAGAACGATGTCGACAAAGACGCTGTTCCTTTCCTTCATGTTTCCCCAGGACGGTATCATAAGTCCGTCATCATTACGTGTCTGGTTTTCCCACATCCTTGCTGCCGCATTCCTGACGGTTTCGTCATATAGGTCATTCCCGTTCAGGGCCATAAGCGCCATGGCCGTACCTCCCACCTCGTAGGAAATGAAACTGCCGTGACCCTTCAATTCACCTGTCATGAATTTCCCGAGCAGTCCATTGACTTTGTCCATGCAGGACTTGTCACCGGTAGCGAGAGCATATTCAGCGATAGACTGCAGATATACGGAGCCTTTGTAGTCACAGACATCCACATGCTTATCGGCATTTTCCATGACCTTTGGCGCAAGTCCGGACAGATCAATTGCCTGCTGTGCCATAAGAGACACAGCAGACAACAACCAAACTAACACCAAAACAACCTTATTCATAACTTAAAAGTTTCTTTGTTCAAGGAATCTCTTGAGGTCCTCCTTCTTCATTGGAAGTTCTCCCTCATATTCATCTATCCACTGGATGAACCTGCGGTTCATGGACTCATCCCACATGCTGTCGATCTCACCGGCTGTGTAAATCCCCTTCCTTATCATGTCTTCGCCGAATTCGTCAGACAGTGCCGTGAATTCCGAAGTAAGAACTATGTGTTCCACCAGATGCGCAGGTATGAAAAGTACTGCACCAGGCTTTGCCAGTACGGCATCTCCAGGAATGACTATCGCCTTTCCGATCCTGATCGGTACATTATAGTTCATAAGTATGGTCTGACGCATATAGGAAGGGTCATATCCCTTCATCCAGATGTTCAGGCCTTCAACCTTACGGAGACGCTCAAGATCTCGGATATGGCCATATGCGATCATACCGTTTCCTGTAGCATTGTAGACTCCGTTTCCAAGGTTCGATCCGACTGCGGTACCCAGAAATTCCTTGTTGTATGTGTCGGCCACATAGACATCTCCCTTCCTCAATGAGTTGATGACCCAGGAAACGGTACGCCTCTGCTGCCACATACGGCCCTCCTTCTTACCCTGCTCGATGATCTGATCCTCAAGGTCGGGACGCATAGGCATGAACTGAGCAGTGACAGCACGTCCGGTCATGACGGCATCTTCTCTTTCATGAAGAAGCATCCAATCTCCTTCATACTGATTCTGGTAACCCAGTTTCATAAGTTCTGCCCATGCCTCCTCGATGGTGACCTTCTTGAGACGCTCCAGAAGGTCATCCGACACCTTGGGACGTCCGTCTTCGAAACGCTCACCCTCCCATTTGGCGGTAAGGGCCTTGATATATTCAGGAGAACCTGCGATATTCTGAGCGTTCGCGACAGACACACACATAACCAACATTATTATTAACACCAAATGTTTCATATTCTAGAGCGGTTTTATCGTCATAAGGAATCCGCCACCCGGAGCCATATGGATATTGAGATCCGTGTCCTTGCAAAGTCCGACAGTGACCTTCTTATAGTCAGTCGCCTTTCTGTGCGCATTGACACCATCCTTATATATTACTGCCTCATATTTACCTTCCGGAAGGAAACTCAGGTCGACTTTCACATCACGGGCATCCCAGTCTGTAATGCCTCCTACATACCATGTGTCTCCACTCCTTCTCGCTGTGACGATATAGTCACCCATCTGACCGTCAAGGACTCTTGACTCGTTCCAGACAACAGGTACCTCCGCAATGGCATCAGTACACTCCTGCTCCTTCATGTAGTTTGAAGGTGAGTCGCACAGCATGTTGAGAGGAGACTCGAAAATCACATAGAGAGCCAACTGGTGCGCGCGCGTTCCCACACTTGCAGGCTCGGTGAAACTCTTGTATGCAGATTCCTGAGTCTGATTCCTCATCGCACCCTGAGTATAGTCCATAGGACCTGAAACCTGACGGATGAAAGGAAGGGTCGCATCATAAGTCATCATATCAGGCACCGGCTCGCGGAACTTGAGTTGTTCAAGTCCGAATACGCCCTCGACATTAAGCACGTTCGGCCATGTGCGTGTCAGACCGGCCGGCTTGTACATTCCATGGAAGTCAAGGACAAGATTGTATCTTGCCGCAGTCTCGGCTGCCTCATATATGAAATCTACAATCTCCTGGTCGTCTCTGTCCATGAAATCGATCTTGAAGCCTTTCACGCCCATCTCCGAATAATGACGGCATACATTCTCAAGATCCTTATGGAAGGCATAGTATCCTCCCCAGAGGATGATGCCGACACCTTTCGATTCCGCATATTTCACAAGTCCCTCCATGTCGATCTCTGGAATGATCTTGAACAGGTCTGCTGTTCCTGTTTCCGACCATCCTTCATCAAGGATGACATATTCCACACCGTTTGCCGATGCGAAGTCGATATAATACTTATATGTGTCGTTGTTGACTCCGGCAATGAAATCCACGCCCTCGAGATTGAGGTCATTCCACCAGTCCCATGCAACCTTACCCGGACGGATCCATGAGATATCGGAAACTCGTGAAGGGGAAGCGAGAAGATATGAAAGATCTGAATTTGCAAGATCTACGTCTGTACCGACTACGACACCTCTCCAAGGGAAGGTCCTTGTACCCTTTACCTTGGCGATATAATCCTCACGCTCGGTGACAAGCATCTCGATGTTGCTGTGTCCTCCCTGGACAGTAGACTTAGGATATTTAGGAAGATAACCCTCAAGAGTATTCTCCTTTTCAGACTTGAGGAGATAGAGGCCGGGATATGATTCGAGATCGGACTCGATGTAGCAGACCTTGAGACCGGAAGACAATTCAGCAGCAAGAGGGAGCATCATCAACTGATTCTCCTTCAGGGCATTCAACGGTGCCGTTTCATAAAGATTCTCGAATGAGTTGATCAACTGTTCCTCGATCGTACCGTCAATAAGTACGTAAGGCACAGTCATTACGGCATTTTCTGCCAGAGAGAGTTCGACTTTTTCATTGATGACTGTCAGATCGGATTTCTGCCTTGAGATGAACCTGTAGGCACATCCGTCATCATATGCACGGAACTCGACAGCCCATCCGCCCTTGAAGTCGATGACAAGGGAATTGTAATGGTCACGGAGACTGTCGGCTCTATAGAAAGGAGCAGGGACGCAGGCATCGACAGACCCTGTCCTTGTCTTGATTACTTTAGAATCCTGCCCCCCCCAAGTGCGGTCCGAGAGGATCAGAGAAAGGGACGCTCCCTCTATGACAGGACATCCGTCATAAGAAACCGAATAAGATATCCCGTTCCCGACAGTCACCTGTACATCGAGTTTCGAGTCCGGAGACTCAAGGGTGTAGACCTTTGCAGAAAGTGCAACGGTCGATAAAAGACATAATGCGGTCAGTATGAAATTTTTCATGATCAAAGTTATTTCAGATTGAACTTTAGAGTCTGTTCGTTGACTGATATGCGGTATTCACCTGATTCAAGTAAAGGATTTCCTTCCGAATCCACATATGCAAGGTCCTTTTCAGGATTGACATCGAATGTAAAGATTTCGGTCGCACCGGCCTTGATGAACTTCTTTTCAAAATGCCTCAACTCCTTCACCGGACGAGTGACAGAACAGAAAGGATCGGTGACATACCAAAGCACAGTCTCATATCCGTCACGGTCGCTTGAATTGGTAACGGACACCTGCACCTTGAAGTCACGTCCCTTCGTGATATCCTCGGAATCAGCCTTGAGATCTGAGTATACGAATTCCGAATAACTCAGTCCGTGTCCGAACTCATACATAGGCCCGCTCGGGATTTCCTGATATTGCCCCTGGTCAGGACGTGAACTCTGACGGCTGTTGTAGAAGATCGGGACCTGTCCTGTCGACCACGGGAAGGTGATGCATAACTTTCCGGAAGGATTCACGCGGCCGGACAGGATGCCTGCAACAGGACTTCCTCCCTTCATTCCCGGCTGCCATGCCTCAAGAACTGCATCTGCCATCGGGGCGAGTCTGTTCAATTCGAGAGGACGGCCGTTCGAAAGCACAAGAACCATCGGCTTGCCTGTCGATGCCAGTTCTGCAGCAAGTTCCTCCTGAATGGATGGAAGGGCAAGAGTAGAACGTGATGCATTCTCTCCGCTCCATGCAGACTTCTCTCCAAGACAGAGCACGATGACATCAGACTTGAGCGCCGCTGCCTTCGCCAGAGCAAAACCGGAACGGTCAGTTCCGTCGAAATCACAACCTGGAGCATAGTTAAGAGCCGGACTTCCGAACTCAGCCTCAAGACCTTCATATATGGACTGGGCATCCTTAGCATTGCCATGACATCTCCACGAACCGACGATATTGAACTTATCCTTCGCCATAGGACCTATGACCGCTATCCTTCCAGGATTGCCGAGAGGAAGGATGCCGTCATTCTTAAGCAGCACCATGGATTCTTCAGCAAGTCTTTCTGCAGCGGCATAGGCGTCAGCGGTAAGAATCCTCTCACTTTCCGGCAGTGGCTCGGTATATGGCTTTTCAAAGAGCCCGAGACGGAACTTGAGACTAAGGATTCTTGCAACCGCTTCATCCACCTGCCTTTCTGTGATCTTCCCCTCATTCAGAAGTTCCTCAAAATACTCACGATAGCAATTGTCCTTCATATCCATCTCCACACCCGCTGTAAAAGCCTTTAGGGCAGCCTCCTTGCGGTCTGCGGCATATCCTTGAGGTATGAGTTGCTCTACAGCATTCCAATCACTTACGACAAAACCCTTATGTCCCCATTTCTCTTTCAGGATCTCGGTGAGAAAAAGGTGGTTTGCTGTCGCCGGAACTCCGTTTATATCATTGAAGGCACTCATGACGGTTTCAGCACCTGCCTCTATACAAGCCTTGTACGGAGGAAGGTATGTATCCCACATCGACTGCATCGATATGTCCGTAGCGGTATAATCACGTCCTCCCTGGGACATGCCATATCCCACAAAATGCTTCAGACATGCTGCAACCTTGTCAGTATTATAAAGATCGTCTCCCTGATATCCATTCACGGAGGCTACACCCATAACAGAATTCGCATAAGGATCCTCACCGAAACATTCTGCCACACGACCCCATCTGCCGTCACGCGACACATCGATCATAGGTGCAAAGGTCCAGTCCGTACCTGACAGTCTTGCCTCCCTTGCAGCCACAGAACAGAGTTCGGTAACAAGTTCAGGGTTCCATGAACATCCCTGCGCAAGAGGAATAGGATAGACGGTACGGAAACCGTGGATCACGTCAAAGCCGAAAAGGACAGGTATGCCGAGGCGGGTCTCCTCCATAGCCTTCCTCTGCAGTTCGTTCCTGAGTTCAACATTATCGCTGAAATAAATGACAGAACCGATACCTCCCGGTACATCCTTGATTTCTTCTCCGATGTTGTTCACATTGGTATTGAGTCCGATGATGTACTGGTTGAGCTGGAGGACCTTCTCTTCAAAAGTCATCCTGTCAAGGAGGTCCTCGACGCGGTCACAGACGGGCCTGTCAGCCTGTCTGTAAACCGGAACCTTTTCCTCATTGCAGCATGCGGAAAGAAACGCAGCCACAGAAATTGCAATAACAAGTTTCTTCATGTTATATTTCATTTGCCTTTTTTGCCGGAGTGTCCGAGTAAACTATGATTTCACCGCAATGTACCTGGGCGCCTTCTTCAGGGTTAAGCCACCTGAGGGATATCTTGTGATGACCGAGAGGCAGCTGGTACTGCCAGCATATCTCCTGGCTTCTGCGCGACATCGCCACCGGAAGTCCCATTGTCTTGACCACTTCTCCGTCGACGGTCACTTCCACCATTGCCTCATAATCCGGATTCTCAGACTTGACGCTGCCCCTGAGAGCAAAGCCGTTACCTTCAAAATCGATCTCCGCAGCCGGCTTTAGGAACTTGTTGACATTGCGTCTCATTACCGGATACATCCCGTCAAAAGCCTTCTCATATCTTACGGCAACAGGCTTCTGGCACTTTATCAGGACCTCGCCATCTCTCACTTCTCCGCCATTGGCCTCTATCATCGCAAGGGCGTGGTGGAAACTCATCCTGTATGCATCATTCAGACTTGCCTCGGTATAAGCGAGCTTTATATCCTCGACCGGATAGAGTTCCTCCATCCATTTCTCAGGAATATTGCTGTATCCTATCATGGTACCGAGAATACCGGCAGCAGATGCAGGATTGCAGTCCGAATCCTGACCGCATCTTGTAGAGATATCCATAGTCTTGAAGAAATCTCCCTCACCGTAAAGAAGACCGATGATGATATATGCACTGTTGATCACGGCGTCTATATTATAAGGAACAAGGGCTCCGTCAGGACATCCGATGTCCTCACTATACTTCCTCTCGCACTCGAACCATGTCTGCTTCCAGTCGTCAGGGTATTGCCTGTACCATGAAATGACATCGCTCATACACTGATGGAAACGGCTCTGCTCCGGAATGGTCTTCAAAGCCTCGACTACAACATCCTCAACATCATCAAGGACAAAAGCAAGAGAATACATGGCACCCACATACACTCCGCCATACCATCCGTCTCCATAATTCATTATATGACCTATCTTGTCGGAAACTTCTGACGCTGCATTAGGCATGCCTGGCGACATCAGGCCTGCATAATCGGCCTCTATCTGATAGTCCAGGTCATCTGCATGAGGATTGTTGAGCCAATGTCCTGACTCAGGCGGCATTATTCCATGAAGGATATTATACCTCGCAGCCTGATTGGCATGCCAGAGGATATACTCGCGGTTTGCGAACGCCAGTGCGAAAGAATCCACCGGTGCATCCAGTCCTAGACGATCGAAGACTTCCACAAAGGTAAGGTCCATATACAGGTCATCGTAAAGCCCGGGACCGTTGAGGAAATAATTCTTCATACGGCCGTCACCATATCTGATAGGGACATAGTCCTGTATCATGGTTCCTCTGAACTTGAATTCAGTAGGTCCGCCATATGTACAACCGATGGTCTGACCGGCCCATCCGCCCTTGATCTTATCGAGAAGTTCTTCTTTTGAAAGAGTCGCTGTGTCTGGTAACTTATCTGAGGAGCAAGAAACAGATAAGACAATAGCAAACAACAGGATAAATGCAGATGTCATTAGTTTTTTCATGGCTAATTTTTATAATGTGGAACAAAAGCACCACTCATGTGTGCACGTACACACCGCAATGGCAAATGTATGCATAATATTTGAAAAAGCAATATATTTTTCTGATATTTGCAAAACTTTATATGACTCTTTGCGCAAGACCAAAGACATTTGCGCAACTCAATGACACTATAACCTTAAACCAGTTATGGCCAAACAATTCAAGATAAAAGATATCGCCGCGCTTGCGGGCGTTTCCGCCGGAACTGTAGACCGGGTAATCCACAACAGAGGCAAGGTATCGGAAAAAAACAGACTCGCAGTTGAGCGTATTCTGGAGGAAGTAGGATACAAATCAAACATACACACCTCGGCCATTTCCCTCAAGAAGGATTTCCATATCATAATCACGACTCCGACAGCCAATCCCGGTGAATACTGGGGATCCATACATAAAGGATTCGAACATGCTTTGGAAGAATACTCGGACATCAAGATAGTGTGCTCGTACCACACATATAACCAATTTGACGTCTATTCCTGCAGGAGGGCCTTTGAAGAGGCGCTGAAGGAACCGGCTGACGCTGTAGTCATAGGGCCGATCTTCATTGAAGAGAGTCTGGAGTTCTGCAGACACCTTGAAGAGAGGGGTACCCCATACATATTTGTAAATTCATCGATAGAAGGGACAAATCCTCTTGCCACATATATGATAGACCAGCACAGTTGCGGACAGATAGTGGGTAAACTGCTGACCATGGCCATACCCGAAGACTGTTCCGTGGCGGTCTTCACCCCTAGCAGAAGGGGAAATCAGGGAGTCCAGAACCAGATCGAACGAATGAAGGGCTTCGAGGACTACATGACGTTCATAGGCAAGAGAGACAAGATAAAGATCGCTGAATTCTCCATGCTGGATCCAGAACATAATGAAGAGATTGTCACAAGATTCCTTGAAAAGAACCAGGATGTGAAGGGAATCGCAGTAATGAATTCCAGAGCACATATCATAGGAGAGGTCCTCAAGGCACATGACATCAAGGACGTGAGTCTGGTGGCATTAGACATGACTTCTGCCAACCAGGAAATGCTCAAGGACGGGTATATATCATGTCTTCTGTGCCAAAGGCCTGAACTTCAAGGATTCAATGCGATAGAACACATAATAGAGCACCTCCTTTACAAGAAGAAAAACCATAAGACGGAACGCCTGATGCCTATCGACATCGTAATGAAGGAGAATCTCCCTTACTACAAGGAAATATGAAAAAAATATCTTTATTGCTCTGTATACTGATTTCTTCAGTTTGCTTTGCCCAGTCACACAGGACTGACACCGGAAAGATTGAAGGAGAATACTGGTACGGCGGATATACGGCAAAAGCCTACTGCAACACTCCTTTTGACCAACTGACCTTCCACCCTTATCCGGCAGACTGCCAGGTATCTGACCTTGGCAAGGACAACAAAGGCAACCAGGCCGCTCCCCTGCTCATATCCAGCAAGGGCAGATATGTCTGGAGCGACGAACCATTCTCGTTCAGACTGGAAGACGGGGAACTCATCGTATACTCGGATTACGAAAAGGTGCAGGCCATTCAAGCCGGGGAGTGCCTTAGAGACGCATATGTGACAGTTATGCGCAAGCATTTCCCACCATCAGGAAAGACTCCTGACCCTCTTATGTTCCGTATGCCGCAATACAACACATGGATAGAATTGGGTTCGAACCAGAATCAGAAGGACATCCTGAAATATGCCTCCGACATCATCAGCAACGGCTTCCCGACAGGTGTCTTCATGGTGGATGACGGATGGGCATATGACTATGGGAATTTCGAATTCGACAAAAGAAATTTTCCGGACCCTAAAGCAATGGTGGACGAACTTCATGCAAAGGGATTCAAGATAATGCTATGGCTCACTCCGTTCATAAGCCCGGACAGCAGGGAATTCAAGGAACTGAGATCCCTCGGAGCACTGGTGATGAACGAGGACGGAACCGATCCTGCCATCATAAAATGGTGGAATGGACATAGCGCATGTCTTGACCTGTCGAAAGACGTCGCGCTCTCATGGCTCAAGAACAAACTTCACGGACTTCAGGCGGAATATGGTATCGACGGGTTCAAACTGGACGCCGCTGATTTTGACTTCTACTCAGGACACGGAGGTGTATTCGGCAACGGGCCGACAAATGTGAAAGGCCACGAACAGGCTGAGATATATGCACACCTGGGAACGGAATTTCCTTTCAATGAACTTCGTGCATCATGGAAGAACGGTAACCAACCGATAGCCCAGCGTCTGCAGGACAAGGGCTATTCATGGCAGGAACTGACCCTTCTTATTCCGGACATGGTCTCCGCTGGTCTGATAGGTCATCATTTCACCTGTCCGGACATGATCGGCGGCGGTCTGCTGAGCACATTTGAAAACATCGGACAGTTCGACCAGGAACTTATGATAAGGTCGGCCCAGAACCAGGCCCTGATGCCGATGATGCAGTTCTCCGTCGCACCTTGGAGGGTACTGGACAAGGAGCACCTTGCCATATGCCGTGCCGCTGCGCTGCTCCATTCGGAGATGGGAGAAGAAATTTATGAAATGGCGATGAAGGCTGCTCAGGAAGGAGAACCGATCGTAAGACATATGGAATATGAATTTCCTCATCAGGGCTTCACCCACTGCATGGACCAATACATGTTCGGGGACAGATATCTCGTTGCACCGATGCTGATAAAGGGAGAGAGCAGGACTGTCGTTCTTCCGGAAGGAAGATGGAAGGATGATGAAGGCAAAACATATAAGGGAGGCCGGACAATAGAAATCAAGGTTCCTCTCAACCGCCTCCCCTATTTCATAAAAATCAATTAATATCAGTTTCCTGATACCGTAATCTCAAAAAGATCACCATCATAGGACTCGTCAAGAAAGACCTCAAATCCTTTCTCTGCGAGTTCTTTTCCTGTCATGACAGCGACTATCGTGCCGCTGAAGCCTTGTCTCACCTCATATGTGGCGTCAGGGGCAAGATATGGTATAGTCACAAGTCTCGACTTCTCTACAGAGCCTTGGTTGAAGACTCCCACCAGGCCTCCGCTGAATGTATCTGTATTGATACGGCAGAATGCATCCCAGCAGCCCTCCTGAGGTTCGCCGAATCCAGGCACATCCTGTCTGAACGACATATATCCATGTCTGTCCTCGAGTCCCTTGAGCCAGGTCATCCAGGATTTGTACTCTGCACGTTCTTCCGGAGTGAGTTTCCTCGGGTCACCGAGCATGATAGGCAGAGTACCGGTCAAGGACTTGAAATTGAGCATCCTGTCATTCTCTTCCATGCTGAGATTGCCTATCACAAGAGAGGTCGCAGGTATTGCCGGAGTACGTCCCCATGCAAGATTCCTTATCCTGAGGCTGCCTACAGGAAGCGGATCCACTACATTCGACAACCAGTCTCCTTCCGCATGCTTCGCTATGCCATAATCCATAAGTTGGAATTTCCCTGCGGTCTCGAAAGTGCAGTCTATGAAAAGGTCCGGAGCCTGCTCGTGCAGTTCGTCAAAAAGTTTCATGCATCTTTCATAGATCACATCAAACGATTCCTCCCTGTCCCTGTGGAAAGGGTGATCGGTGGCATAACATCCGGCCCTCTCCACAGAATAGACATATGCACTTGCAAGAATTGCAAGGTCGAGTTTGACGTACGCCAGTCCATATTCCTGATGGAGTCTGAGAATCGTGCCCTTTATATAGTCGTACCAGTCCGTTCCCATGCAGGCTGTCCTGCTGAAGGCCTCCTGGTTGTGAAGGTCTGTCAGATGACCGTCCGGGCCTTTTACGAACCATTCCGGATGCTCGTCATATGCGATGCTGGAAGGATCTGCAGTAGCGAGACTTATCCAGAGTCCGGGCTTCATCCCCAACGATTTGATGTAGTCGAAAACCGGCTTGAGGCCGTTCGGGAACTTCTTCCGGTCTATCACCCAGTCTCCCATATGTTCGGTACGGTCAAGGGGTGAATTGACATTGAGCTGCCAGCCGTCATCAATGACGAACTCCTCGACTCCGCACTCAGAGGCAGCATCTGCAAGTCCGTATATCATCTTTTCATCGATATTACGCATGAAAGGATGCCATGTGTTATACACGAACATAGGCTTTTGGGGAAGTTCCTCGATACGTATGCCCATATGACGGCGTACATAGTCTGCGACTGCCGTGTTCACGACTGCATAAGGGTCGCGTGTGCCGGAATACAGAACCGTGAAAACCTCCGGGCTTGTCCATCTTTCCCCTGGACCAAGCCACCTTCTGAACGGATAATCCTGTTCCGGACGCGTCACTCCTGCTGTCATAGACCTTCCGTCGACAAATACGGATGTCCTCTTGAGAACTCCTATCGCCTCATTTCCGATAGCAATTCCTCTGCTGTCACGGTTGTCATGCACCACGACAAGAGGATCGTCCCAGTTTCCCACATAGGTGCCAAGGGTCTTGTAGCGTCCATACTGACGGAGAGTCCAGGATTCGATAGGGTCCAGATATGTCACGATATCTTCAACATCAACGGCCTCTATCTTCATATCATCGCTTCCCGTATTGACGACTGTCAGGGATTTGCTGACCACAGGCAGGGACTGATATGTCATATATGCCAGTTCAACCGCCATATCACCGCCGGGATTACGGAAAGACAGGACCACTCCCCTGCCTCCGTCTGCAGAAGCGGTATCGCGTTTCTGAATATCCGTCCAGGCGTCCTTTCCTGTATATGCAACATCATCTGCAACAAAACGGAATTCAGGAGAACCCTGACGGACAAAATCCTTTTCACATCCTTCAAGCCGATAAGCGACAGTGGATATATGACCGTCTGAAATATCTATCGACCTTTTCACTATCCCATTGTCCAGATGCACTTCCTGTGCATAAGATATAATCAGGGGGAAGGTCATCAGATAAAAAAACAACAATATGCGCTTCATAGTTCTCAACTTATCAATACAAGGTTCTGCTGAGGATTTCAAGTTGGGTCGTTCGTGGAAGGTCGACAAACTTCGCCGAGAAGCCTCCGACTCGCACAATAAGGTTCTGATAGTCTTCCGGATGTTCCATTGCTGCCTGAAGGTCACCACGACCCAGACAGTTTATCATAGCCTGAGCACCTCCATTGCCGAAGTATGCTGACAGCAAGGCCTTCGTCTTATCCCTGTATGTATTGAACGTCTCTTTTGAAAAGGCCATGTTCTGGACAGCACCTGCATGGATGGTGATGTCCGGCTTGACGATGGAGTTGAGATAGGCAGTGATACCGTTCTTGTCAGCACCGCCTGTGGATGCGTTCGCATTGGCAAGAAAGGTATAGGCCTTTCTTCCGTCAGGAGTTGCAGGAGTCTGTTCTCCCATGGTCACGTTGGCGTTGTTGTTGATGATGACTATAAGATAACTGTGCATGCCGGCCTTCTGTGCCATATCACGGGTAAAGTTGCATATATGGGAGTCTATCTCCACCCTGAAGGTATCTGCATAGTCATCGTCATTACCGTATTTCGGGGCGTCCAGCATCCACATCCTTTCCTTTTCATAGCCCTCGAAGTCAGCATCGAGAATCTTCACCATCTGATCCAGGGTAAGTTTCTTCTCGTCATATACGAGTTTCCTGATCGCTGCGAAACTGTCTGCTGTATTGGTGTTTCCATATGCCTCCAGAGTACCGCCCAGATAACGTACTCCTCCGTCAAAGACTGGCTTTCCCCTGCTGATGCAGTCATCGAAAAGAAGACTGAGGTAGAAATACGGAGCCTCACACCCTATGGTATCATATTCCAGTTTCTCATGGTACGCCAACTGCTCGACATAATGCTCCACATTCTCCTTGTAGCATCTCATCACATCGTCAAAAGTCTGCATGTCGCCATATCTTTCCGCAGGGATGCCCTCCCTGCGTCCTGTCGTGAAATTGATACCTTTATGAAGAGTGAGGGAAAGGATCTGTGCAAGATTTATCACACCACTTGGAGTACCCACACTTCTGTGGTACAGGATATATTCTCCGCAGCCGAACGGCAGATAGTTCACCGCCTCTTCGTATGGAACACGGAAAGCATTCATCACTGCAGGGATGATGACATCATCATTGTATAGCATCGGATATGGATTTCCGGTGCCGATCACATCCAGAGCAGCCTCATACAGGCGCGGATCCTGTTCAGAATTGAAACGGAGGGTGAACTGAGGGATGACGCCGCGTACTCTTTTCGTCGTCTCCATGGCAATGAAGGCGAACTTATCAGCGGCAGACTCGTTCCTGCGGCCTTTGCCGCCTACTATCACTCTTGCATCCCATGTCGTCTTCCTGCTGTCGATAAGGGTCCAGAGGCTTGAGAGCATGGCTATCGCATCTTCTTCGGTAATCCTTTTGGCGGCAATGTCATTCACATACAGATCTCCGAGATATTCGTCCATCCTTCCGTAATTGATACTGCCGCTCATCACCGCCCACAGGAAGACCAGTTGGATGGCCTCATGTAAAGTATCAGGCTTGTTTACGGCAATATTCCTGAGCGACGCCTCGATCTTCTTAAGTTCCGCCTTCCTGCTAGCGTCGGTCCTCTCAAGCATTTCAGCGACATGACCGGCATACCACAGGGCCACCTCCGAGAACAGGTCAAGAGCCATGAGGGAGGACTCCCAGAAGGCCACATTATCCGGAGTCCCCTTTCCTGATGAAAGGCACGATTCTATCTCCTTTCTCAGTCCGCCTATTCCCAGACGGCAAAGTTTGTCATAGTCGCATTGGGTGCCGGAAAGCCTGTACAGAGGTGCTCCACACAGAGGATCCGAAGTCCAGTTGTCGGAATAGAGCACTTCCGCCATCTTCGGCGGGAAAACCTTCCTCATACGTGCACGACTGCTTTCCTGTGACCAGTATTCCATCATTTCACGGACATCGGCCCTCGCTTCCGCACTGAGGTCAGGATCAGACTCAAGTTTCGACATGGCCCCACTGTTCAAGCAATATCCGCCACTGTCAAAAGCCTGCGGGGAAAGACATACAGGAGGACATTTTGCGCGCCCTGCAAAAAGATCCCCGGGTTCCACCTCACAGAACATAAGAGGATACTGAATCTTCATGCATTCGATTTCGCACTTCAACCTGTCAGACTTCTGCATCTGCTGATGCACCTGTGTAAATCTCTTCAATTGAGACACAAGATAATCCTTGTCGTCGTCATACAAGTTCACCATGCGATGTACTTCCACCGTTCCTGCTCCCTTAGATGCACATGAAGCAAGAAACGAAGGCAGCACCGCCGACACAATGACGCCATTTCCCAGGACTTTCAGAAAGTCCCTGCGTGTCTGTCTCTTATCCATATCAGCCTTTGATTATTTTGTCACATCCATATTTCCTTATCTCCGATATCCACTCATCTACCTGCGCAGGCTCCACACTCCGTTTACCTTTCATCCCATATTTCATTCCGAGCCTCCTGTACTTGAAGGCGCCGAAGTCGTGATATCCGAAGACTTCTATACGTCTTATCGCCTTGAATTCATTACCGAGGCCCGCGATGGCCTTGAAATGTGCGGCGTTGTCATTGACTCCGGGCACTATTATACATCTGAGCACCACATCCGCACCATGAGTACAGAGATACTTCAGATTCTCAATCACACCCTCGTTATCATGGCCTGTATATCTCCTATGGACCGCCGGGTCTGTCATCTTATAGTCATAATAGAAAGTATCGACCAATGGGAGCAGTTCCTCGAACTGCCGCACAGAACCCAGTCCTTCAGATTCCACACATGTATCCAGTCCTTCAGCCTTCGACTTTTCAAGAAGTTCCGTAAGAAACCCGAACTGATGAAGCGGATCGCCTCCGGAAAATGTCACACCACCTCCTGACTGCTCATAATAGGACCGATCCTTCAGAACCTCTGCAATTATCTCATCGGACGTCACTTCCTGTCCGTAGATCTTCAAGGCCTTGCGCGTACACACATCAATGCATTTTCCACAGGCATCACACCTGTCATGCCTGACCTTGAGCCTTCCAAAGAAGGATGTGAAGACATTCCTGTCACAGACCTTGGAACACTCTCCGCAATTCACGCAATCCTCCTCGACAAAAGCAAGTTGAGGCTGACGGGACTGCGACTCAGGATTGCAACACCAGACGCATCTGAAAAGGCATCCTTTGAGAAACACGACAGTCCTGATGCCCGGACCGTCGTGCAAAGCAAAACGTTGTATGTCGAATATTATTCCTTTCACCTGACAGCAGCCTTGAGGACATCCATGGTTTCCTTCTGCCTTTCGTTCACGAACTTCTGAGCCCTCAGCGCTGTTTCCTTCGCCTTCTCCGGATACATCGCCATCTCAAGTACGGTCGGAACATATCTCTTCACATCATCCTCATTGTCAAAATCAAACAGCCACTGTTCGAGTCCGATGGTCTTCCACATCCATCCCTTCGTACTCTGCTCTGCCCAACGTACGACAATCGCAGGAATTCCGTTAGCGATACACATGATAGGGCTATGCATTTCGTGGCTAAAAAGGCCTACCGAGCGTTTATATATACTGATGGCTTCGTCTACATTCCAAGGGGTATCCCTCCATACGACTCTCGGCTTCACATCTTCAGGCAAGTTATCGAGAATCCACTCTTTTCCGATCGGAAGTTCGGTATAGTCCTCATGTCCGATGAGCACCTTGAGATCGGTATTCCTTACGATCTGAGTGATGGCCTCGATCATAGGGGCATGGTCATGTTCCTTCATGGATTCGTTGAGTTCATGGACTGCTGGATCGAAATTCCTGTTCTTGAACTTATGCTCCCAGAAAGGGGTACGCCTGTGGTTCGGGTTGCAGCAGATGAACTTTCCTTCCTCAAGACCATGCGCCTTAAGGAAAGCCTCAGCCTTTGCATCGTCGGTGACATCCGTTCCGAATGCAGCATCCGGTCCCCACTCGACTACAGGAGCCTTAAGGCCGTCCTTCTTTGCTATCTCAAGAGAGATCGTGTCACGGAAATAGATGAAGTCAGCCTCATTCAGGGCATCCTTCTCAGGAACACCATACAGTCCGTATGTCACGCCATAGACTCCGAAAGGCTTCCCGGTAGTCTTCTTGAACAGATAGGCCTCTTTCCATGAAAGCGTAGAAGGCCCTGAATTGTGCACGAAGATGTCTGCCTTCAGAATGGCGTCAGCAAGTTCAGGAGTAGAAGGGACTCCTGAATCGTTGAGGAATCCTCTTACAATGGTAAGTTTAGGGAAACGCTTCTGAAGCATTTCCACCTCCTCTTCAGGAAGAAGGCCATAGAAAGGCCAGAAGATGACTTCCGCCTCCGGATAATACTTCTCGGCAACAGCAAGAAAACCAGGAGTATGGGCCACATCTCCGATATTTTCAACCTGCCATCCTGAACGCAGAAGGATTACAGGGGCTTCCTTCTTTCCACATGAGACAGCCATCAGGACAACCGCCGCCAATGCTGCAAACAATCTCTTTGAATTCATACCTTTATTATTTTATCATTAATTTATTTGCCTTCAATGACTCTCGGACATCATTCAGTCGCGATCCGAGATATTCCCCATCAGGATTGAACACGAAATCCCTGTCTATATCAGCCTTCTTTGCACGTGAAGCAGCAGACACATCAAATTTAATCAATCCATAGAAAATCTCATTATAATTTTCCAGATCTGCCTTTGCTGCAGACAATTCCGACTCGGCATTTAAAAGAAGCGCCCGGACTGTCTCACTCCAGCCTGAAGCAGCATAGGCTTCTTCAGCGCGAGACATATTGACAAGATATTTTCCGTAATGAATCCTTAAAGAATAGTAATCGGCCGTAAGACGTATTATCGGATAGAACTCCGCATTATAGAATTGGTCTTTACCTTTCTTAAGTTCCTCATTCAGAGCGCGTATCTGCCCGATGCTTGCTTCCGCACCACAGAGTTGATCCATATCCTTGACATCTGCCCAAAGAAGGAAGCCGAATTCATTCGGATGGGTCTTCGCATTGTATCTTCCCCATTGTACCGGAGGTCTGAGGTCTGCTACAGTATGCTTCAGAGAGTCGATCTGCGAATACGGAAGGACATACTCAAGGCAGGCAAACCTGTTGAAGATCTCATTGATCCTTATGGCATCCTTATCGCCGAAAACCGCAGCGAGATTACTGTAAGTGTCCTCATCCCATCTCGCATCATCCTTATGCCACTGCCACCTCATCATCTGATATGTCTTGTACCAGTACAGGAACTGAGTCGTGTTCAATGTGGCAAGATGTCCGATGGTGTTCTCCTTGGGAAGAGAGTCGAAATGTTCGCTCCTCCTCCTTATGATCGAAGGCTTTAGCAGCGGAATATCCGCGCCGCAGATGAACGCTACTTCTCCTATATGGAAGACCTTAAGGTCTGCTCCTTCGCTGTCGTTCTTCTTCTTTATCCTGTCATACAGACGTTCAAACTGAGTCCATGCGCTCTGCTGGTATGTATGCATGGTGAATATGGCGTTGTCATCTATTCCGTCCAGGAAGGCATCTGTCTCGAACGGATTGCCGGGATGGATGGAATGTGTAGATGTGACATATCCAACAGGAAGATGTCCCAGACCTGCCTTTTCAAACTTCTCCTTGACATATTTCAGGTCTCTAAGCATCAGTGAACTTGACGGAACGCCCTTATGATGGACACAATTCACCCCTGACTCATATGCCGCCCAGGAGTTTTCTGCATATCCGATAAGCACACCGAGATAGTTTTCCGGCTTGTCAAGTTTCATATTCGCAAAATTCTTGTCCGCCATCTTGAAATATGCATCGGATTCAGGACATATGGCACGACGCCAGTCTTCCGTCTCTATGGACTTTCCATACTCGTCCACACAGATGATTTCCTGATATGGGAAGCCGGGATTACGGTCCTCGTTGGAAGCCCAGCCCATGCCCAGAACCTGCCTGATGCCTCTGAGGGCATAATAATCCGTCACAGAGTCAGGGAACTGACCAGATATGTTCTCATGAGAAAAGACGTCATCAAACCAGAGAACGGCGTTCTGCTTGTTCTTGACCATCCAGTCGGCGAGACTGCAGAACCAGTCCCAATCCTGCGCAACGAAACGGGCATTTATATCACAGAAAGAATGAAGTCCGCGACTGCCATAATTGTAATGCCACGGATACAGTCCCCTCCATTTATAATCCGGCTTCTGAATGCCTGTATTGATTTCCGGAGATTTGAAGCGTCTGAAAACCGGCACATGGTCATGATCCGGCTTGAGATACCTCACTCCCAGATAACGTTCAAGGAAATCATAGGCTGCGTATTGCCTTCCCCACAAATCAGCGCCCTCAAGGAAATAGATCATTCCTTCACTATCCTTACGTGCAAAACCGGTTATGGCAAAACTGTTCCACTCCTTCGGAGAAACATCCAGTCCATATTCACTGCACATGGACACAAGCATACTGTCCGAACGGTCAACAAGAACTATGACATCACCTTCACGGTCAAATGCCGAGTCAGGGGATCCATATTCCACACATCCCTCCGGAATACTCCGGGAAATGTATTCTCCGATATCCCGCACGGCAATATGCAGAGAATCGGACAGTCCAGCGGAATGAACTATGGTACATTGATGTTGGCAAGCATTACCACAGGACGCTGCAATGAACATCATTACACATCCCGACAATGATGCAATGAATCTTGAAGGAATTCCGTATCTCATAGGTTCTGTCGGTTTTGAATATCAATAGTGTGTACGTACACATTTTGCAAATGTACAACTTTTTATCTAAATCCCAAAACCTGACAGGAATCAATTGCCGGACAAAATGATGAGCGCAAGTCCTGAGAGGAAGAAGAAGAACATCAGACCAAGAAGGGAATAGACATTCTTACGCGCCCCCTTGAACTCCTTCCAAATGAAGACACCCCACAAGGCCGCCACCATAGGAGCGCCCTGACCGAGGGCGTAGGAGATAGCCGCACCGGCCTTTCCCGATGCGATGTAACTGAACGCTGTTCCAAGACACCATATGAAGCCTCCGAGCATGCCTACGAGGTGGGTGGTCCTGCTTCCCTTGAAATATTCTTTGTATGAGACCGGCTCGCCCACAAACGGCTTCTTCATCACGATGGTATTGAAAATGAAGTTGGAGAGCAGGACACCTGTACTGAAAATGACTATGGCAGTATACGGCGTAGCCTTACCTGCCGCAGGAGAGGCAAAATCATTCAGATCCATTGCCATGGCGACAAATCTGTAGAAGAATGCCATAAGAGTACCGGCAAGGACGGCCAGAAGCATTCCTTTTGTTGCGCCGTCCTTCTTTCCCGAAGACATCTTCCCTGATGCGACACCGTTACATATGATGGCAACGACAATGAGAGCGACTCCGGCAAAGAGTATTGCAGGGTTGCCTTTCGGAGCACCGAAATAGTTGACGACTGTTCCAAGAACCAGAGATATTCCGACTCCGAGCGGAAACGCTACAGCCATACCGGCGATGGAAGTGGAAGCCGAAAGAAGGATATTGGAAGCATTGAAGATCACGCCTCCAAGAAGTATCCAGCCGACATTTGCAGGACTCACCTGGGCGATGTCGGCCAGAAAAGGACGTCCCTCAGCACCGAAAGACCCCATCGTGAACGCTATAAGCAAAGCGAACAGGAACATTCCTATCACATAATCCCAATAAAACAGTTCATAACGCCAGTTTTTTGCCGCAAGTTTCTGCGTATTGCCCCACGAACCCCAGCAAAGCATAGTGATGAAGCAGAATACTACTGCCAAAGAATAACTCGTTACTATAAACATGATGTCAGATTTTAGTGTTACCAATTCAATTCATCCCTGTATGGGATCGATGCCTGTGCCCCACATCTTGTCACGGAAATCGCAGAGGCCTTTGTAGCCAGTGCCATAGCGTCCTCGATGGAAAAACCTTCACAGAGAGCGGCACATAAGGTCCCGCTATAGGTATCACCCGCGGCCACAGTATCCACAGCATCGACCTTGAGAGAGGGAACCAGCAGTTCCTTGTGGGCATTCCGCAGCACTGAACCTTCCTCCCCTAAAGTTATTATCACATTCTCCACCCCCTTGTCCATAAGGGCCGCGGCAGGATCCGGGGCGTTATCCGTCAAGAGCATAGCCTCTCCCTGATTAGGCGTGATGAGATACAGACATCGCAGGAGGCTATCTGCCAGTTGGCGGGCAGGCGCCGGATTAAGCACAACCTTGACTCCTGCCTCATAAGCAATGCGCGCTGCTGTCTCCACTGCCTCCATCGGCACCTCCAACTGCAGCAGAAGGTAGTCGGCATCCTCTATCACATCACGTAAAGCCGACACATCGTCAGCAGTAAGGCAGTCATTTGCACCGGGAATGACCACAATGGCATTTTCACCGCTATCCTGAACACAGATCCATGCCTGACCGGAAGCAACGTCATCCTGCACCATTATATATCGCTCCGGTAAGCCTTCGTTGATGAAATGACGTTTCATTTCCTCTCCGAATCCATCGGCACCGACTTTCGTAATAAAGACAACATCCGCCCCGAATCTGCGAGCGGCAACCGCCTGGTTGGCTCCCTTGCCTCCAAAAGAAGAAACGACACCATCAGACATCACAGTCTCTCCCTTGAGAGGAATCCGCCTGACCTTGGCAGTAAGATCCATATTTGAACTGCCTATGACTACCAGTCTGCTCATAATGATAAATTGTCAGTTGAATGATTACCTGGAGCGCAGGGTTTTCCAACGGTAAAGGGCCTCCAGGAAGTAGTAATCTGCATAAAGGAGCGGAACATCCACCTCGTTGCCGATTGCATAGTGGCCGACACTATGCTTAAGAAGGAATCCGGCATATTCGCCTTCCTTGCAGAGGTACTTGTCCGAACTGAGTTCACGCAAGATGACCTCAGCCTGGTTCCAGTACATATCGGAGGTCTTTCTGTCAGTGGCATATTGGCTCAATTCAAGAAAGGCCGATGCCATGATGGCTGCTGCAGATGCGTCATCTGCCTGCTGGGGAGCGTCGTAGTCCCAGTTTGGGATCGGGCGATCCTTGAGTTTGGAAAGAAGGAATGATGCGACATTTTCTGCATGCACAAGGAATTCCGGCACTCCGGTCTCACGGTACATCATGGTAAATCCGTAAAGAGCCCAGGACTGGCCACGTGCCCAGGACGAGTCGTCAGTGTACCCCTGATGGGTCACCTTTTCCTTCACACTTCCGTCTTCGGGATCGAAATCCACAAGGTGATAACATGAATAGTCCTCACGGAAATGGTTCCTGAGGGTTGTCCACGCGTGAGTGACGGCAATCTCTTTCCATTCCGGCCTGTCGAACAGTTTGGATGCATAGGTAAGAAGTTCCAGGTTGATCAGGTTGTCCACGATGACAGGGAACCGGCCCTCCCAGTTCCAACTCATGGTCGCCCCGACTACAGGAGAAAAACGAGCGGCAAGCCGTGTTGCCCCTTCTTCAAGGACCGGCAGATACTTGCTGTCACCAGTTTCCCTATATGCATGCGCAACGGAAGGCATCACCTGAAAGCCGATATCATGATCCTGACTCAGTTTCTCGACATCCATCAGCCTTTCCGTCTGATTCAGTGCAAGTTCCTTTGTATCACCTCCAAGTTTGCAGGTGTACCAGCATATTCCAGGGTAGAAACCGGCGCACCACCACCTGAGGTCCGATGTGACCAGTTTTCCGTTCTCGAATGTACGTGGCATTGTGCCCTCCGGGAGGACTTGTTCCATGATCCTGCACTGTTCTGAAGCCAAAGATGCTATTTTTTCTGTGTCAATTGCACTCTTGCCGCATGCGGTCGCCAGAGCCACTGATAGAAGAAGGATGATCTTTTTCATTCTGATAATATTGAAAGATACTGAAACCTGATATTTTCAGCCAAAGTTATCTTGTTTATTTTTATTCATGCAGAAGGTTACCTTTTAAATATCATTCTTTTCACTATATTTGTGCACAAACACACCGCAAATTGCGCAAGCACGCACAGACCATGAAACTTAAGGACATATCAGACAATCTCGGAATCTCTCTGACTGTAGTATCACGTGTGATAAACGGCAAGGGTGACGAATTCCGCATCAGCGCAGGCACACAGCAGAAAATCATTGAGGAAGCACAACGCCTTGGATACGACCTGAGCGGTATCGGACAGGCCATGCGTAAAAGAAACTCAAGAACTCTGGCGCTCGTGCTGCCCTCTGTTGCCAATGCCTATTTCGCAGATATGGCAAGCAGCGTGATCAAGGAGGGGCAGAAAAACGGATACACCACAATACTTCTTGACTGCGAAGAATCTGAAAACCGACAGAAGGAAATCCTGGAAAACCTGCTGGCAAGGAAAGTGGTCGACGGAATCATAATCGCCCCATGCGGAAAGAACGCGTGTTTTCTGGAACAGATAGACAAAAAATTCGTCCCCGTAGTCCTGATTGACAGATACTACGAGGACTGCAGATTACCATATGTCACAAGTAACAATTTCAAAGGAGCCCTGGATGGTACCAACCTTCTGATCAGATCCGGGCACAGAAAGATCGTATGCATTCAAGGAGAGACAGACTCAGTTCCTAACAGAAAGAGAGTAAGCGGCTTTCACAAGGCAATGGATGCAGCCGGATATGAAGCCAGAGTGGTCGGGAACGCATTTTCAATGGAAAACGGGTATACGGAAACAAAACTCCTGCTCCAGAGCAAAGAGCGTCCTACAGCAATCTTCGGACTGAGCAACACAATCTGCCTTGGAGCAATACGGGCCATAAAGGAGACGTCACTCAGAATTCCCGAAGACATATCGGTCATGTGTTTCGACGATAACTTCTACCTGGACCACCTGACTCCACAAATAACAAGGGTCGGCCAGCAGACAGATGAAATGGGAAGACTTGCCGTCAAAGTGATGATGGAAAAGATCAACGACTGCGGAGACACGCTATCCCCGCAGTTGGAACTTTCCACCTACCTGACAATCAAGGATTCCGTTGCATCCCTGACATTACATGAACCTGAAGGTATTGATTGAACCTGCAGGAAGAGTCACCTCTGCCGAACGGCCGTCAACCTTTATTGCGACTGACTGTTCATCACCACGGTTAACTACATTGACGATTACGCTTCCGTCAGGATTAACGAACGCAATGACATCCTGTTCTGTTCCGAGGTCAAGAACCTTGGCGCCCGGGAGGACATAATGGCTGAAATGCTTCATAAGATAATATTCCGGAGTATATCTGAAGGTCTTGTCTTCCTTGTTCACGACCACCAGAGAGTTCTGACGCCATCCCCAGGTACTGATTCCGCCTTCATGAAGCGAGGTATTCCAATAGAGATAGCCCTGCACGCCGTTCTTGAGGTAGTGAAGCATGAGATCCCATGAATGCATTGTACCATTCCAGTCATTCTGTCCGTCTCCGCATTCCTGCTCTGTCTGATAGCATGGAAGATCCGGATATCTCTCATGCAGTACAGGAAGAGCGTCCTTTCCAGCCCATTGGAATCCCAGTCCTTTGATATACCTGCTTGCTTCCGGGTCCTTGAGGATGTATTCCCAAAGTTCCGGGTCTGCCCTTTCCATCGTACCGAGATACACCTCCACATCACGCTTGTCCATCTCAGGGCCAAGATGCTTTATAAATTGCGCAAGACCGAAAGGGGTCCAGGTGCAGGCAGGATAACACTGGTCGGAGTTAGGCTCGTTCTGAGGCATCACCATATGGATGTCGATTCCGTATGTCCTATATGCATCTATGAACATGCCGAAGTAACGCGCATAGCAGTCGAGATATCTTTCATCCAGAATGAAAGCATCCACTCCTTCAGGGATCTGCTTGTCCTCTGCCAGACCGTTTCCGCATGATGCGGCATTCGCATAATGCCTGTTGACCTTCATCCATGAAGGCGGGCACCATGGAGAAGCCCAGATCTTCAGGTCAGGATTTATCTCCTGGGCGGCCTTGATGAACGGAATCAGATAGTCTTCATCATGGGCGACGCTGAAACTTTTCAGTTCAAAATCCTCTGCCACAGGAGCATACGAATAATAATCCAGACTGAAGTCGTTTGCCGCTATCGGCATCCTGGCAAGGGTGAAGTTTGCTCCGGCAGGGGTAAAAAGTTCATTAAGTATGCCGTTCCTCTCTTCCGGGGTCAGATCTGAAAGCGATGCCCATCCAAGTTCGTTGAAGCAGGTACCGAAACCTTCGATCTCATGCAGAGTCTTTCCTGTATCGATTTCAATCACTTTTTCTGAATCTGTTCCGGATGATACGGTCATTACCTGCCAAGGTGATTCATAAGTGGAAGAAACCCACTCCACAGAAACATCATTGCATGCCGCTGTCATTGCGAGCATAGCGATCATCAATAAAATCTTTCTCATAGTGTATTTAAGTTTGACATAAATTTACATATAGTAGTCGCAATTGTACCTGTTGAGGATATCCATCTGCGTGTAGTTGTCCTTCTTGTGGACGGGCTCGCCATGGATCAGATTGTCGACAAGTGCATTTACCGCCATTGCTGCCTGACGGTCGGAATGCTGCGCTATGAGCATCTGCACATGTCCGCTGCGAAGGGCATCGAGGTTCTTTTCCAGAGCATCGAAACCTACCACACGCACGCCTTTGAAAGCACGTTCCCTGATATACTCCGCAACAAGATGAATTCTTGAATTGAACATCACGACACCCATATTTTCCGAAGGGCCGGCAAAAGCCTCGTCCAGTTTCCTTCTGACATCATCAGGATTCTTGGGATCTATGAAGACATTGACGATATCAGTACCGGGACAATGTTCCGCCATATATTCCATGAATCCGGTCCTTCTTGCCACTGTAGGGTCGGAATAGCCCATCTTGTCCCTTTCGATACGCACCACCAATATCTTTTCAAGGCTTCTCCCGTCAGCCATGATATCGGCGCAAAGATATCCGCTCTGGAACATAGGCATGCCGAAATAGGCAAAATAACTGTCGTCTTCAAGTTTTGAGTCTATATACACATAAGGTACGCCGGAAGCATCCAGTTTCTTCACGAAATTCAACGTCTCAACCCTGAACATAGGAGCCACCACCACTCCGGAAGGGAGATCGGCAAGGACTCGGTTGCAGACATGACGGAATGACTCCACATCATACTGGTCATATGTGACCACCTCCACAGTCACACCGAATCTTGAAGATGTTTCGGCCGATTCTTCCACTCCCCTTGCCGTCAGAGACCAGAAATCACCGGAAACATATTCCGGGATGACACATACGATCCTATGCTTCTTCTGGGATGCCAGTATGGATGCATAGAAATTAGGCTTGTAGCCCAGTTCTTCAATGACCTTGAGTACCTTTTCCCTGCTTTTCGGAGACACCTCTCCCCTGTCGTGCAAGACACGGTCCACCGTGCCTTTAGACACGCCTGCCATCTTTGCCACATCGTTTATCGTGACTCTGTTGTCTTTGCCTGCCATAAGCGTTTTATTTAGAGCATACAAATATCATAAAAAATATCAGGATAAACAAATATCCGAATTTTTCCGTGTACGGTCACGGATTTTTCGAAATAATCACTATTTTTGTACGCTAAATTATATGCATATAAACAACTAAACGATAAGAAAATGCCAAAAGTTATCACATTCGGAGAGATCATGCTCAGGCTTTCGACTCCTGGCTATCTCAGATTTTCACAGGCCAAGCAGTTCGAGGCCACTTTCGGCGGCGGTGAGGCCAATGTCGCCGTATCACTTGCCAACTACGGAATCGAAACGGAATTCGTGACAAGATTCCCTAAGAACGACATCGCTCAGAGTTGCATCAAGGACCTCCACAGTTACGGAGTAGGTACCAAGCACTGCGTATTCGGAGGTGACCGCCTCGGCATCTACTTCCTTGAGACAGGCGCAGTGGCTCGCCCGAGCAAGGTGGTTTATGACCGTGCCTATTCTTCCATAGCACAGATCGAGAAGGGAATGATCGACTGGGAGAAGGTATTCGAAGGCGCTGACTGGTTCCACTGGACAGGCATCACTCCTGCCATAAGCCAGGGTGCCGCAGACGTATGCCTTGAAGCGATCAAGGCAGCCAACAGACTGGGCGTGACGGTCTCATGCGACCTCAACTACCGCAAGAACCTCTGGAAATACGGCAAGACAGCATCGGAAGTCATGCCTGAACTCGTTGCAGGCTGCGACGTCATACTCGGCAATGAGGAAGACGCAGAAAAGGTGTTCGGCATCAAGCCTGAAGGATTCGACGTCACTGCTACAAAGGGCGAAGTCAACGCTGCCGAATTCGAGAGCGTATGCACCCAACTCATGGCGAAGTTCCCGCGTGCAAAGAAGGTGATCATCACCCTCCGCGGCTCCATCAACGCAAATCACAACACATGGGGCGGCGTACTATATAGCAACGGAACCCTTTATCAGTCACCTAGATACGACATCACCCATATCGTCGACCGAGTAGGCGGCGGTGACTCGTTCATGGGAGGACTCATCTACGGTCTCCTGACCTATACCGACGACGACCAGAAGGCCCTCAACTTCGCCGTTGCTGCATCATGTCTGAAGCATACCATCTTCGGCGACTACAATCAGGTGACCGTGGCAGAGGTGGAGAACCTCATGAAGGGTGACGGTTCAGGACGTGTATCAAGATAAACCATATCAGACATGAAGAATAACACAAGCAAAGAACTGATGACCAACTGGCGTTGGTGGATGGTGGTGCTTCTCTTCGTTGCAACTACCGTCAACTATATGGACCGTCAGGTCCTCTCCCTTACATGGAAGGACTTCATCGCTCCTGAATTCCACTGGACCGACAATGACTATGGTACCATCACAGCATTCTTCTCCATCATCTATGCGATCTGCATGCTCTTCGCCGGCAAGTTCGTGGATTGGATGGGAACCAAGAAGGGATACCTCTGGGCCATCGGAGTATGGTCATTCGGTGCAGTGATTCATGCAGCATGCGGTTGGGCAACAATGCACATCGAGGGCTATGAGTCAGTTGCGGCAATGGCAGCGGTAGAAACAGGATCGGCAGCAGCATTGGCGATAGCATCTGTAAGCGTCTGGCTCTTCCTGGCGGCACGCGCCATTCTGGCGCTTGGAGAAGCCGGCAACTTCCCTGCAGCCATCAAGACCACCGCAGAATATTTCCCTAAGAAAGACCGTGCTTTCGCGACTTCGATATTCAACGCAGGAGCATCAGTAGGAGCACTTGTCGCTCCTGCCACCATTCCTCTTCTCGCCCAGTTCTTCAAGGACAAGGGCATAGGCGGAGGCTGGGAGATGGCCTTCATCATCATCGGAGCCCTCGGCTTCATATGGATGGGATTCTGGATGTTCATGTACGACAAGCCTCAGAAGTCAAAATATGTAAATGAGGCCGAACTCGCCTACATCCAGCAGGATGAGGACGAGCCTGCCCAGACTGAAACGGCAGAGGAAACCAAGTCCATACCTTTCCTCAAGTGCTTCACCTACAGGCAGACATGGTCTTTCATAGCAGGAAAGTTCTTTACAGACGGAGTCTGGTGGTTCTACCTTTTCTGGGCACCGGCATACTTCTCTGACCAGTTCGGATACAAGTCATCGTCCGGAATGGGAATGGCACTTATCGTGACCCTATACGCCATAGTCACAGTCATCTCCATATTCGGAGGCTACCTGCCTAAACTCTTTGTCGAGAAGAAAGGGATGCATCCTTATTCCGGCCGCATGCTTGCCATGCTCATCTTCGCTTTCTTCCCTCTTCTTGCTTTGTTCGCACAACCTATGGGACAGTATTCCGCATGGTGGCCTGCAATCATCATCGGACTTGCCGGAGCAGGACATCAGGCATGGTCGGCAAACCTCTTTTCAACAGTAGGTGACATGTTCCCTAAATCTGCCATCGCCACCATTACAGGAATCGGGGGCATGGCAGGCGGTGTCGGATCGTTCCTGATCAACAAGGGCGCCGGCTGGCTGTTCACATACTCCGAGAATGCAGGGGCAGCCTTCTCATTCCTGGGATTTGAAGGAAAAGAGGCTGGATACATGATCGTATTCTGCATATGCGCCGTTGCATACCTGATCGCATGGAGCATCATGAAGGCCCTTGTACCTAAGTATAAGAAGATTGAGGAATAGCCTTATATGACACGATAGCGGGGCTGACAGGATTCTGTCAGCCTTTTTTCTGCCATAATGTCAGCATTTCCCGGATGGCAGATTATTTGTTATCTTTGCGGCGGCTTTGGAAGGACAAATCCCGTTCAAAGCACATAAAATGTTGATAAGCATCACTATCGCGATAATAATCGCGTTATTGTTTGGTAAGATAACTATAAAGGAAGTCAAGGAATATGTCAGAAAATACACAGAAAGACACAACAGTCCAGGAGGAAATTCAGGAAACGGTACAGGAAACACCGGCGGCAGAGACTGTCAAGGAGGAAAACCAGAAGGAAGATAAGAAGGGCTTCCTGAAGAAAGGCAGTAAGGACAAGGCGAAGATCGAGGAACTGGAGAAGAAAGTTGCGGAACTGGAGAACAAGACGGCCAAAGACAAGGACGACTACATAAGGCTCATGGCGGAATTCGACAACTACCGCAGACGCACATCGCAGGAAAAACTGGAACTGGTCAGCATGGCATCGACAGACACAATCAAAGGACTGCTCCCTGTACTTGACGACTGCGAGAGAGCCCTTGCTGTGCTGAAGGATTCTGACGACAGCAATGCGGCAAAGGAAGGTACAGAACTGATATACAGCAAACTTATGGGATACCTCAAGAGCAAAGGACTTGCTGTCATCGAAGCCAAGGACCAGACCTTCGATACAGATCTCCATGAGGCTGTGGCACAGTTCCCGGTACAGGAAGAGGAACAGAAAGGCAAGGTCTTCGACGTAGTACAGACGGGATATACCCTGAACGGCAAGGTGATCCGTTTCGCGAAAGTGGTGGTCGGAATATAAGCGGCCTCAGTTTCAAACCTGTCTCCCTATATTCCTTAATAAGTAAACAGATATGGCAAACAAGAGAGATTACTATGAGGTGCTGGGCGTTGACAAGAACGCATCGGCAGACGAGATAAAGAAGGCGTACAGGAAACTGGCCGTCAAATACCACCCTGACAAGAATCCGGGCGACAAGGCTGCGGAAGAAAAGTTCAAGGAGGCTGCCGAGGCATATTCCGTATTGAGCGATGCCGACAAGAAAGCCAAGTATGACCAGTTCGGCCATGCGGGAGTCGAAGGTGCAGGTCCGGACTT
Organism: Bacteroidales bacterium; assembly: GCA_017471965.1. Lineage (GTDB taxonomy): Bacteria > Bacteroidota > Bacteroidia > Bacteroidales > UBA932 > Cryptobacteroides. Next base: position 1,519 of record JAFURF010000079.1, on the reverse strand, counting down.
CAGCGGCGGATTCGGAAATCTCAACGACATCCTGAACGACCTCTTCGGAGGTGCGTTCGGAGGTGGCTTCGGCGGAGGTTTCGGTGGCTTCGGAGGTTTCGGTGGAGGCCGCGGCGGACAGCGCCAGCAGAGGGTCTACAGAGGACGCGATATCCGCGTAAGAGTAAAACTCACTCTCGAAGAGATAGCCAAGGGAGTAGAGAAGGAGGTCAGCATAGAAAAGAGTGTACCATGTAGCGAATGCGGTGGGAAGGGCGCCAGGAACAGTGCCGACATCAAGACATGCCCTGCATGTAACGGAACAGGCCAGGTACAGAGGGTCGTTAACTCCTTCCTCGGACAGACTGTGACATACTCTACTTGTCAGCAGTGCGGAGGAGAAGGAAAGATCATCAGCAATCCTTGCCGTTCATGCTCAGGTACCGGTCTTGTGCGCAAACGCGAGACCATAAAGGTCAAGATTCCTGCAGGCGTGGAGGCAGGCATGCAACTCACTGTGCAGGGAGAAGGCCATGCAGCAAAGAACAACGGCATCAACGGAGACCTCCTGGTCGTGATCGAAGAACAGGAGCATCCGAACCTCAAGCGCGAAGGCAACAACCTTTATTATACTAAGGTAATATCAATGCCGGATGCGATACTCGGAGCAGAAGTCGAAGTCCCTTGTCTTGACGGTACATATAAGATGAAGGTGGATCCGGGCACACAGTCGGGAGAGGTGATGCGTCTCAGAGGCCGCGGTCTCCCTACCGTGAACGGATATGGCGGTACCGGTGACCTTTACGTAAAGATTGCAGTATGGGTGCCGCGAAAACTTGACAAGGAAGACAAGGCCATCATCGAATCTCTCCGCAAGAAGGAGGCATTCAAGCCTAATCCTACCAAGGAAGACAAGAGTTTCTTCGACAGAATAAAGGATCTTTTCGACTAAACCGGGATTTTGAAGAAAAATTTCTTAAAAAAGTTTGGAGTTTTAAATTTTATTCCTACCTTTGCAATCCCAAAATCAAAGCAACCTCTTGTGCTGGGTGAAAAAGACACAATGTTGCCACAAAATTTAATTTAATAGAGAAATGGATCTTATTAAAGTAGTAGAGCAGGCATTCGCAAACGAGAAAAGAGCCTCATACCCAGATTTCAAGGCCGGTGACACAATCACCGTTACATACAGAATCAAGGAGGGTGACAAGGAGAGACTTCAGAAGTTCAGAGGAACAGTTATCCAACTTCGTGGAGCATCAGCAAACACAAGGACATTCACTGTACGCAAGGTAGCAAGTGGTGTTGGAGTTGAGAGAATCTTCCCATTCGAGTCACCGTTCATCGAGTCTATCGAACTCAACAAGGTTGGTAAAGTACGTCGCGCACGTATCTTCTACCTCAGAGAACTCTCTGGTAAGAAGGCTCGCATCAAGGAGAAGAAAGTCGCTGTCGTTAAGGACAACGAGTAATAATAAACTCAACGGCTCCGTAGCTCAACTGAATAGAGCATCTGACTACGGATCAGAAGGTTACAGGT
>JAFURF010000078.1 GCA_017471965.1 Bacteroidales bacterium | reverse complement strand
CGAACCTCTGTTCAAACGCTTGTTTTTGCTGTCCGAATTAGGTAAATTTACGGCGGAAGAATATGAACATTACATTAAATCTTTGGACAACATGGGTGACTACGACAACATAATCCGGACGGCTGCGGAAGACGCACATGCGAGAGGACTGGCTGAGGGTGAGGCGAAGGGACTGGAGAAAGGTCGAGAGGAAGGTCGAGAGGAAGGGAGCATGGCAAAGGCTTTTGAAATGGCCAGGAATCTGAAGACTCTCGGAGTCGAGATTTCTGTGATTGTGCAGGCGTCAGGCCTGACGGAGGAGCAGGTGGCGGCATTGTAATGAATGGCTTTCATTAGACACGAGTCTGCTTTAGGTAGCAGGAACCGTGAAAGAGTGTGAAACCTATGGATGAGTGCTCCGGTAAGTCTGCTCCCTGTTTCTCCGAAAAGTCCGTATGCGGTTTTTTCATAACGGTGGAAAAAGACGACCGTTGTGAGTGCCAAAGCAGTGCATCCGCCAACCTGAGGCCGTATCCGGTCTTCGATGCTCTGAAGTGATTCCATTGTTCTTCAGTTGTCAACAATGAAACATCGTATCATTTGTCTGTGTTTCAAAAACAATATCATCCTGAGGCAAATACTATAAAAAAAAGAAAAAATCAAAAGATTTAGAAAAAGTTTGTTAAAGAAAAAGAAAAATCTGCATCCGGGTGTTGCCATGATGCAGATTTTTTTGCACATTTGTGGGGACTTGAAGGAGGGGAATGCATAAAAATTTTGCTCGTAGTGGGCTATGTCTAATTTTCAAAATCAAATTTTTATGCAACTGGAATTCAAGTATGCCGACCTGCTGGACGATATTGCGTTCAAGTTGGTCTTTGGACAGGACTCTACCAAGAATGTCATGATCGAGTTTCTGAATCAGGTTATTCCTGACAGGACGATTGTGGATGTTGAGTTTGCAGACAAGGAGATACATCCTTATCTGCGCGATAAGAAGACTTCGATTTACGATCTGCTTTGTAAGACAGACAATGGTTCAAGAATCATAGTCGAATTGCAGAAAAGAAAGCAGGATAGTTATGCGGAGAGGATGCTATACTATTCGATGCACCAGATTCTTCAGCAGGTTGAGGCCGGAACCGACAGTTTTGACTTCTGTCCGATATATGTCATCAGTATTCTGAACTTTACGCTTGATCAGAACAGTGACCTTGATAATGTCAAGACGGTATATAGGTTGATGGAAGAGAAATACGGGACTCTCCTGACAGATAGGTTGACCTATATCTTCAAAGAACTGCCGAAGTTTGTAAAGACGGCAGAGGAGTTGGATGGTGATGTGTTGGAGGGCATGTACTTCTGCCTGAAAAACATGCCGAAACTTCAGGAGAGGCCTGACGCATTGAAACATGGGGTATTCGATACGATATTCGGGATCGGAGAATTGCTGGGAATGGATGAAATGACACGTGAAAAAATACTAGAGAATATGACAACGGAAAGAGACTTGAAGAATCAGTTTGATTATGCCAGAAAAGAAGGTTATGCTATCGGACGTGAAGAAGGTCGTCAGGAAGGACGAGAAGAAGGCCTCGTGAGCGGTCGTGCAGAAGGAAAGGCTGAGACTATACGGCAGATGCTGGTTGCCGGAATTCCTGCTGCAATGATTGCAGATGCTTTGGGAATTACTGTGGAAGAGTGCGAAGCCTATAGATAATGGGCTGGTAAGGGCGAAACCGAAAAGGTGTCGCCCTGTTTTTTAAAATCCGGAGGATTTTTATAATTTTGCAGAATCTATCCTGAACTTTGATCTTATGCCTAAGAATGTAACTATCAAGGATATCGCCGCAAAGGCAGGCGTGTCCATTGCGCTTGTTTCATTCGTCATGAACAACCGCATAGAATCAGACGGCAAACAGAAGTACCGTGTCAACGCACAGACACGCCAGAGGATTCTGGAAGTCGCTAAGGCTCTCAATTATCAGCCTAACGCTGCTGCGCGTACCCTGCGCAGGGGAAGGACGCATGTGCTTGGGGTGATTCTTTCGGATATCTCCAATGTCTTTTACGGCGAGATAGCGAAGCAGATCGAATATGTCGCCTTCCAGCATGGATATACCGTTCTTTTCGGAAGTTCCGATGAGTCGGACGAGAAGTTCGAGCATATCGTCCGTTCCTTCCTTGATCGGGGTGTGGAGGGGTTCATAGTAGTTCCTTGCGAGGGTGCCTCTTCTACATTGGAACATATACTCAAACTGGATATCCCTTTGGTGATCATAGACAGAAAGGATATAGCCCTGCCGGCTCCAAAGGTGGTTCTGGACAATGATGAGGCTATGCAGCATGCCGTGTCTCTGCTTCAGAATAAGGGCCTGAAGAAGATCGAGATGGTGTCCTATACCATGCGCGTTTCAAGCATCTCCGGTCGTGAGGACGGCTTTACCAACACTATGCGTAGTCTGGGCTTTCCTGAAGACGACATCCGTATTCATCGCCTTTCTTTCAATAGAATTGGTGAAGAGACCGATAAACTGATGCCGTCTATAATGAAGCGTAACGTGGAAGGTCTTGTCTTCGCCACGAACTCTCTTGCCATTGCTGCAATCAAGAAACTTTCGTCAATGGGAGTCAAGATACAGAAGGACATTCATCTTGTCGGGTTTGACAATTCCGATGTATATGACCTCTTCAACCCTCCTATCCCGCATATAAAACAACCTATCGACCAGATCTGTTCCAAGGCTTTCAGTCTTTTGAAACAGTTGATCGATAGGGAGATTTCTCAGGAATCAAGATTGATTACCCTGACCGGTGAAGTTGTCTACCGGTAGATTATCTGATGTAACTTGTAAGGAGTTTCATTCCGCCGTCAGGTGTGAATGTGACTGATTCCGTGCATGCAGGGACCAGAACGGTCTCGCCTTGGCGGAGTGTCACGGTATTTCCTTCGGCATCTGTGAGTGTGCCGCATCCTCCTGTGCAGATGACGATAAGGAATGAATCACGCTCTTTCACAGGCACGGATACCGGTCTGTCGAGGTCGAAGAGGGAAGTGGTGAAGTAGTCGCATGTCACAATCTCGTTTTCTGCATTCTTCACTTCCTCGTATGCTGTCTTGTAGTCCTCGAGGACGGTATAGTCGATGGCCGCCTTTGAGAGTTCCGTGTGCAGTTCTCTCGGCTTTCCGTCCAGTCCTACGCGGCCGAAGTCGTATATGCGGTATGTGATGTCCGATGTCTGCTGGATCTCTGCGATGAAGCAGCCTGTGCCGATGCTGTGTATACGTCCGGCAGGAAGGAAGAACACGTCTCCCGCTGATACGTTATAGTCGTGAAGGACATCTGTGATGGTGTTGTCTTCTACCTTTGCCGCATATTCTTCAGGAGTGATATTCTTTGTCAGTCCTGACATGAGATGCGCCTTTTCGTCGGCCTGTACGACATACCACATCTCGGTCTTGCCTTTTGAACCATTGTGTCTTTCGCCTGCTAATGCATCGTCAGGATGCACCTGGATCGAAAGGTCGTCACGGGCGTCGATGAACTTTATGAGCAGAGGGAATTCAGTGCCTGTCTTTGCGTAGACCTTCTCTCCGAGAAGTTCGCCTTTGTACTTTTCAGCGAGTTCCGTGATGGTCTTGCCTGCAAGTGGTCCTGTAGCAACGACAGATTCGTTGCCCTTCACTCCTGAAAGTTCCCAACTTTCTCCGATGTTATGCTGGTCGGTCCTGACTCCCTTGTAGGGAGCGATCTTCTCTCCGCCCCATACGACGGTCTTGAAGATGTTTTCAAATTTTAACGGGTACATGGTATTCTAATAAGTCTTGTTTAATTGATCTAATGCAAATGCGTAGGCTCCGATGGATGTCGCCATATTCGCTCCAATCTTGGATACGGCCACTCCGATACGCTTCTGAGGGTCATAGTTCACCTCTATCTCGCTTCCGTATATCTTGATCTTTCTTTCGGAACCTTTGGCGAACATGGTGAACTCTTCTTCGTTGTCAAGGTCATAGACCTTCATCTGCACCCTGTCTATAGTGTCTCCTGTCAGTGTGCTTATCTTGCCTCTCAAGGCATTCAGAAGTGACGGCATGAAATGGTGCGATGCGGCAGAAAGGCCACCTCCTATGACAATCAGTCCGTCGGTAAGGGTCACTCCTGTAGCCATGGCTTCTCCGGCAATTTCACCAAGTTCGGCGAATGCCTGTTTTGCCGCGTCGACATTGCCTTCGCGCACTCCGTCCGCTATGTCGCATATGTCCTTAGGGGTAAGACCATGATCAGGGAATCCTGCCAGTTCGCCGTATACACGGGTTACAGCCCTGATCGATACGCCCTCCTCGACAATGATGTCGTTGCGCTTCGCATGTGGCAGACACCAGGTCTCCACGCATGAGTTGTCTCCTCTGTTCATCATGCCGTTGACTATCATTCCCATGCCGAATCCGGTTCCGAAGGTATAGCCCAGAAGGTTCTTGTATCTCTTGGAACTGCCGGCAAGTTCTAGTCTCTCGTTTATGTCCGGAAGAATGCCTCCAAGGGCTTCTCCATAGGCGAAAAGGTCTCCGTCATTGTTGATGTAGACCGGTATCCCGAACTTCTTCCTGAGGAACGGGCCGAGAGCCACTCCGTCTCTGAATGACGGGAAATTGGGCAGGTAGCCGCCTATGATGCCGTTGGGGTAGTCTGCCGGTCCCGGGAAGGCGAAACTGATGGCTGCCGGCATTCTGTCGAGTTGATCACGGACGGCCTTGAATCCGTCTACCATGGTCTTGAGGCAGAGGTCAAGGTCATGTGCATTGGCGGGAAGCGTGATAGGCTCGACTATGAATTCGCCATATTGCATGGCACCGAAGACCATGTTGGTACCTCCGGCGTCCAGAGTCATGACGATGCGTGAGTCGTTTCTGAAGTTTGTCATCATTTATGGTGTTTCAGGTTATTTTCTGTTGATGAGCATTGTGCCTGCTCCTGTCAGGTCTTCATGGCTTATGCGGTATGCATTGTATGCCTTCCCGCCAAGGCGGATGCTGCGGATCCTCCTGCCGTTTCCTGAAGTGGAAATCACCAGTCTGTCCTTTCCGTTGCAGAGGTCAGGGTCGAGGCGGATCTCAACCGAGTCGAATGCAGGGGTGGTCAGGGTATATGACGGATGTCCCGGACAGTCAGGATAGAATCCCATCATCGAGAATACTGCCCATGCCGACATCGTTCCGGTGTCATCATTGCCCGGAATGCCGTCAGGGAGGGTTGTGAAATGTTTCTCAAGAAGTTTTGCCACAGTTTCCTGGGTCCTCCATTCCTCTCCCTTGAAGTAACTGAACAGATACGGATATGCAATGTCCGGCTCGTTTGCTGGGTCGTACAGGCCTTCGTCGAAGACTTTCTGCAGTTTCTTTACGAATGCCTTGTTTCCGCCCATGAGTTTCGCGAGTCCGTAGACGTCATGCGGTACGAAGAAGGTGTAGTTCCATGCACTGCCTTCATGGAAACCCGGAACATGCTCGAAGTTCTCTCCCTGGCGGGGATCGAACGGATCCAGGAATTTTCCATCCATCGTTATAGGACGCAGTGTGCCTGATTCTGTGCTGTAATAGTTCTTGTAGCCGTACGAGCGCTCTCTGTAAAGTTTCGCATCATCGGTCTTTCCAAGGTCTTCTGCAAGAAGCGACAGGGCGTAGTCTGCGATATAGTATTCAAGGGCATGTGATACTGAGTTGTCTCCGGAGAGGTCTGCAGCATAGTATCCGAGAGGCACATATCCCTTTTCGATGTAAGGGTCCACATCCGGACGCATGAGGTTCTCGGCGCCAGGAGTGTTTGCGGACTTCACGAATGCCTCGTATGCAGTGTCGATGTCGAAGTCACGGATGCCCTTGAGCCATGTGTCGGTGATGACAGGGATTGCAGGGTCACCTTCCATAGTGAAGGTCTCGCGACCATAGAGTTCCCATTTCGGCATCCAGCCCCATTCCTTGTACATGCCGATCATTGACCTTACCATATCCCTCTGCCTTTCAGGGAAGACCAGGGTCATCAACTGGTGCACGTTACGGTAGGTGTCCCACAAAGAGAATACGGTATATCTGTTTTCTCCGGCAGGCACGCGACCTACTCCCTCGTTCTCCATCAGAGGATACTCTCCGTTCACGTCGTTAAGTATGTTAGGATGGATAAGAGCGTGGTAGAGCGCAGTGTAGAAGACTTCCTTCTGCTTGTCGGTGCCTCCGCTGACCATGATGCGCGAGAGGTCATCCTCCCATTTCTGTCCTGCATCCTCACGTACCTTGTCAAAGGCGAATCCGTCCTGCTCAGCGTCAAGGTTCTCCCAGGCATTGGCGCAACTTACGAAGGATACTCCCATCTGGAGTTCCACCTGTTCGCCTTCTGCGGTATCGAAACTGAACCAGTAGCCGATCTGGTCACCGGCTATCACGCGGCCGTATTTCGTGTACATCTTGTATGTGCCGTTGTCAGGAGTCCATTCCGCTTCCACTCCTTTCATCTTCGGCTGCTTCTTCCAGAATCCCGATTCTGCAGGAGTCTTGCTGATGCGGATGGCGAAATACATAGGGAAAACCGCCTGCGGATTGTAGCAGAATGTACCGGCCAGTCTCATTCCTTCGATCTCGGTGTCACTGACCTTGCGGATCCATCCGCCGCTCTCGTTGGTCAGTCCTTCTCCCAGGTTGACAAGGATGTTGCTGCGGCCGGCAGGGAAGGTGTACCTTTCTGACGATGTGCGCATGGTGGCAGTGGCCTCGGCCTTGATACCGTATGCGGTCAGGTCGCAGGTGTAGTATCCCGGCTCAGCATGTTCTCCGGTGTATTCGGATCCGTAGATGTGGTGGTCCGGCTGTACGCTTCCTGTGGTGGGCATGGTCAGGACCAGACTCAGTTCAGGACATCCTACACCGCTCAGATTCACATGAGAGAAACCTGTGAAGAACCTGTTCTCATAGCAGTATGGGGTCGACCACCATCTGCTGTCCTTGTCATACACATTAAGGTCTGAACCCATCACATTGAACGGAGTGACCGACATCATTCCGTTAGGGCATATGGCGCCGGGGTTTGTGGTTCCGAAGTTTGTCGTGCCGACAAACGGGTTTACATGGTCAGTGACCTTGGCCTGAGCACTGCCTGTAAGGCAGAGCGACAAGGCCAGGGTCACGATAGTCTTAGTGATATTCATATGGTTATTCGATGTTTGTCTTCTTTATGAAGTCGATGATTTCGTCGATATAGCCGAAGCATGCTCCTACGACTGTGTCTGCGCATCCGTAATATACTGTCACACGTCCAGTCTCCGGATCGTGAAGTGCAGAACAAGGGAAGCATACGTTAGGTACGTCTCCTGTGCATTCGTAAAGGGTCTCCGGATGGAGAAGATATGGACCTGTACGCGCGATCACCTTCCACGGTTCGTCGAGGTCGAGGAGGGCTGCGCCGAACGAGTAGTTGTAGCCGTTGCATGTGCGGTGCACTCCATGGTAGAACATGAGCCACCCTTCCGAAGTCTCGATAGGAGTCGGGCCTGCACCGATCTTGCAGCACTGCCATGCGCTCTTCTCGAAGTCTGACGGAGCCATCACATGGCGGTGTCTGCCCCAGAACTCGAGGTCAGGAGACTCTGAATAGAAGATGTCTCCGAAAGGTGTGTGGCCTGTGTCCGAAGGACGTGAGAGCATTGCATATCTTCCGTTGATCTTGCGAGGGAACATCACTCCGTTGCGGTTGTAAGGGAGGAAGGCGTTCTCCAACTGGTGGAAGGTCTTGAAGTCGTCTGTCCATGCCACTCCGATGGTAGGGCCGTGGTAGCCGTTGCACCAGGTTACATAGTACTTGTCCTCGATCTTGCAGACGCGAGGGTCGTATCCGTATACCCATGTTCCGATTTCAGGGTCGTCGCACTCGAACTTTATGGTGTCAGGGTCGAGTTCCCAGTTGATGCCGTCTTTTGAAAAACCGACGTGGAGGGTCATCCTGATGTTTGTGTCGTCCACGCGGAACACTCCTGCATACCCGTCCTTGAAAGGTACGATGGCTGAATTGAAAATGCTGTTTGAATCCGGGAGAAGGTCACGCGGAATCACCGGATTCGCTGAGTATCTCCACATTATGTTCTTACATCCTTCAGGCCTTTCTTCCCAAGGCATGTCCGGCAGGGGATTTCCTGCTATCCTGATCTTATTTTCCATATTCTGATAAAACGTTTTAATAACCTTCAAAGATAATCAAAAAACCCGACATGCAATCATGTGTACTAGTTAAAGTTTTACAGGATGCTGTTCAGCACGTGAAGTCTTCCGTCATCGATGATCTTCAGTATGAGTTCTCCGAATAATGTGTTCTGCCATGCGAACCATTCGCGTGTGAATATTTCCGCGTTGTCCTTATGGAAGGATTCGTGCATGAATCCGGTACCTGCATCAGTGGTCATCAGACTGCATATGCATTCGCGGATCTCGTCGTCATCGTCGGAGGTGAATGCCTTCATCATTATGCTCATCGGCCATATCACTTCTGACATGATGTGAGGGCCTCCGATACCTTCTCCGGCAGGTCCTTTGTGGAAATAAGGGTTGGACTCGCTCCAGACGAACTTCCTGGTGTTCATGTATACAGGATCGTCTGCGTGAACGTCTCCCAGATAACTCATCGCAAGGAGAGACGGTACATTGGCGTCGTCCATGAGGAAGCAACTTCCGAAGCCGTCGACTTCATAGGCATAAATCTTTCCGAATAACGGATGCTCCACGACGGCGTGCTTCTTCAAGGCTTCCTCCACTTCATCGGCCAGAGCAGTGCATTCCCTGGCAAGTTCCGCTTCATCGTTCACTTCTGCGAGGATTTCTGCAGCCTTTCGCAAAGAACTGACAGCCATGAAGTTGGATGGAATGAGGAACTCGAATGTCGTCGCATCGTCCGAGGGACGGAAAGCGGATGCTATAAGCCCTACGGGGTTGACAGGATTGCCTTTGCCGACCACGCATTTGGTGTCGAGCTGGCGGTCGGTGACTCTGAGGAAACGGTATCTTCCGTCACCTTCCTTGCGCTGCTGCTCCTTCAGGACCGACAGGATATTGCGCATGGCATCAAGCCATGTGTTTCCGAATACGGAGGTGTCGCCGCAGGCCTTCCAGTATCCGTAAGCCAGACGGATAGGGTAGCAGTGCGAGTCTATTTCCCATTTGCGCTCGAACACATACGGATCTGCTGCAGGCCAGTCGCTCTTGTTGGCGGCTCCTATCGGCTCTACGTTGAAGGCATTGGCATACGGGTCGATGCAGATGCATTTGAACTGACGGTTTATCACCCCCGCTATCATTTCCTTCATCTTCGGATCTTCGTTGATGTATCTCAGATACGGCCATACCTGAGCCCCCGAATCACGCAGCCACATGGCCGGTATGTCGCCGGTATATACGAAGGTATCCGGCTGTCCGTCAGTGCTTTGTACCGGATGGACGGTGGTGTCGAGGGTGTTTGGATAGCAGTTGGCGAACATCCATCTCAGGCGCGGATTCTCGAGAAGTCCTGTGACCCTCTCTATTTCTGTCTCTACTGCCTTGGAAGTAAAAAGTCTTTCTTCAGGGGCAGGTCTCTGATCCTTGTATTCATCCGGTTCATCGGCGCAGTACCATATGGTCGGCTCCGGGCCCATCTCCAGAATGAGTTCACCTCCGGCCATGATGTCTTCATGTCTGATATATCCCTTTGTGTATGCCTTTCCGTTGAGGGTGACTCTGGTGATGTACCTGTTGGCGTCGCTGTTGTTTTTCGCAGTTACGGTGAACTTGCCTCCATTGACGTCTATGGACGTACGGCCGAATAAAGGAGAACCAAACCAGTAGCGTCCGGACGCAGGCTCCACCTGATAGAATCCAAGCGCTGACATCACGTACCATGCGGACATCTGGCCTACGTCTTCGTTTCCTGCAAGTCCGTCGGGGGCAGCGGAATACATTGTGTCAAGGACTTCGCGCACCTTGTCTGCCGTCTTCCATGGCTGCCCCGCCATGGTGTAGAAATACAGGATGTGGTGGCTCGGCTCATTGCCGTGGGCATATTGGCCGATAAGTCCTGAGATGTCAGGGGAAGTGGTATCGCCTTCGATGACTGACGGTACAGTGAACAGGCTGTCGAGTTTGTTGAGGAACGCTATCTTGCTTCCGAAACATCCTATGAGTCCGTCGATGTCATGCGGAACCAGCCATGTGTACTGCCATCCGTTGCCTTCGCAGTAGTCGTCGGCGCGGTGGACAGACTTGAAAGGACTGTATTCCTGACGGAATCTTCCCTTGCTGTCACGTCCTCTGATGAATCCGAGGTCCTTGTCGAAAAGATGCCTGTATGAATGGCTTCTTTCAAGGAAGTGCCGATGGTCTTCCTGCCGTCCGAGATGTTTTGCAGCATTTGCCAGTGCCGCATCCGCTATGGCGTACTCAAGGTCGTAGGCTACGGATTCTCCGAACAGATCGTACGGGATGTAACTGTATTTCATGCGTACATCCTGACCTCTGTCAGGACGGAGAGCCGAAGTCTTCATTGCCTCGAATGCAAGGTCGTAGTCAAATCCTTCGAACCCTTTCACAATGGCATCGGCCACCGGCGGTATTCCCGGATTGCCTACCATGCAGTCGGTTTCGCATCCGTGCAGATGCCACACCGGAAGTTTGCCCTGCTCCTGATATATGGCAAGCATGGTGCGGATCATGTCAACGTATCTTTCCTGCTGAAAGATGCTGTATAGAGGCATTGCGGCCCTGTAGGTGTCCCAGAGGGAGAAGGTGGTGTAGGTGGTGTATCCCGGATCGGCGTGAGTCTGTCCGTCAGCGCCGCGGTATCTTCCGTCGACGTCGCAGAATGTCGACGGTGCTGTCATCGTGTGGTAGAGGGCGGTGTAGAATATCTTCCTGCTTTCGAGGTCTTCCGTTTCGATCTTTATCCTCGAGAGTTCGGTGTTCCATGCCTGACGGGCTGATTCTGCCACATCTTCGAAGTCCCAGCCCGGAAGTTCCGCATCCATGTTGGCCTTGGCTCCTTCCATGCTCACCGGTGATATGCCGACCTTGACCATAATCTGTTCTCCGTCTTCTGTGTCGAAGTCAGCGCGTGCGTAAAGCGGCTTGTAGTTCACGCTGTGGACATGCAGGTCTTCAAACGGTCTTGAGAACTCGGCGTGGAAATATATCTTCTGGTCGTCTGCCCAGCCTGTGGAGAATCTGTGGCCGCGGATGGCATTGTCTCCGCATTGTTCTATGTAAGTGTCCGTCGGCATGTCCCAGCATCCTCCGTTGCGGAGGTCGAATACGATTCCGGACTCATCCGATGCCGGGAATGTGTATCTGTGCAGTCCGACTCGGCAGGTCGCGGTCATTTCTGCATTTATTCCGTAGCGCATCAGAGGGACGCTGTAGTAGCCTGGGACGCTCACTTCACGGGTCCTGTCCGCATATGACCACAAACCGGATTCCGGATCATCTTCCCTTCCGCGGGCGTAGGTCACCTCACCTGTCACCGGCATGACGGTGATGTCGAAAAGGTCTCCGATACCCGTGCCGCTGAGGTGGGTGTGTGAAAAGCCTATCACCGTGGAATCGCTGTCATGGTAGCCGGAAGTCCAGTCCCACTCCTGAGGGATGCTGGTCGGGCCGACCTGCACCATTCCGAAAGGCACATTAGCCCCGACGAACACATGTCCGTGTCCTCCGCTGCCTATCTTAGGATCGACGAAGTCTGTGTAATCAGTACCCTTACTGCAGCCGGTCAGAACCAGAACAGCAAGGATGATTGTTTTAACCTGAATCTTCATAGGTAGAACTTTTGATTTGTTTATGACAATCCGCTCAGAATCAGTATTATGAGCGCAGAGAATTCCCCGTAGTCCTTCAAGGCATCTCTCAATGCATCAAGGACCTTCTGGGTTTCATACTTGACTTTATTTTCGGATATTTCAAATTCTGCTGCAATTTCTGCCCGGGTCTTTCCGTCACGGCGTGAACGGAGGAAGATGTTACGGGTGAAGGTGGAGAATTCACTGAGGCGGGTGTTGTAGATATTCATGATTTCCTCTGACTGGACTGCTGAGGCACTTGCCGACTCGATGGCCAGGGTATAATATTCCATCATCCTCTCCTCTTTCTCCTTTATCTTCCTGGCAATCCTGCTGTGCCTGATATCAGCCCGTCTATGGTCAATCGCCTTGTTCTGGACGATGGTGTACAGATATGGATAGAACTTTTCCGGTTCCACCTCATTACGATGTTCGATCAGAGCCATGAATGCCTCTCCGACAATATCTCGTGCGACTTCTTCGTCTCTGACGAAAAGATACGCCGTCCGCAGGAGCACATCCTTGCTTGTCCTGTAGATGTGTTCGATGCACTCGTATATTCTCTTGTTGCCGGGCTCCATAATCAGGGCAAATATATAAAAATAAATCCCAATAATGATAACTTTGAAAAAAGTGCTGGAAATTTCTTCCACGCCATGGTTTTGTTCGTCTATAAATAAGTAAAGTGATGAAAATGTCGAAGATTACAACAGAAATTCTTGTCCGTTTCTTTGAGAATACGGCGACTAAGGAGGAAAATGATGCGATCGCTGACTGGATTGAAAGCGATCCGGCCCATCAGGAGATATTCAACCGTGAACTTCAGATGCATCTGCAACTCTTGAATCTCAGAGCCCTCGATGACGTTCCGGTCCGTACATCTTCCCCAAAGTCCGGAATAAGGCGAGTGGCGATCGTTGCAGGTGTTGCCGCTGCACTCGTTGCAGGGGTACTTCTGAGTTGGTTCCTTGGTGTGGCTCCGCTCCGAGAAGAGGCTTCAAGAATGTTGGCTTTCCATACGGAACCCGGACAGCGTGCTTCGCTGACGCTCCCTGACGGAACTACGGTAGAATTGAATTCAGGCTCTACGCTTGAATATCCTGCGGTCTTTTCAAAGCGTGAACGCAGGGTCAGGATAGAGGGAGAGGCAATGTTCGATGTTGCGGAGGGTGGCAGCAGACCGTTTTATGTCGAAACATTTGCATATGATGTGAAGGTGCTTGGAACGAGGTTCAATGTGGAAGCGGATGAAGAGGCCGGTATCTTCAGTACAGCATTGATAGAGGGAAGTGTCGCTATTCTTGACAAGCAGGAGACAGAGATAGTGGCACTTGAACCGGACCAGCTGGTTGTGCTGTATGAAGGAAGGCTGGTAAAGAAGCAGGCCAGGAATATCGAGGCCCGATACAGATGGACAGACGGCATCATCAATTGCAATGGCCTTTCATTCGGTGATCTCATGAGAAAGTTCGAGAAGGCGTTCGGGGTCAATATTGTCATTGCATGTGAGTCTGTCCCGGAAGTCAGTTACCAGCGTATGAAGATCAATGTCTGTGACGGCATCTCCCATGCTTTCTCCCTGCTTCAAAGAACCGCGGATTTTTCAGTAGAATACGACGATACCACAAATACATATCTAATAACCAGATAATATGAAGAAAAGAATTCTTCCACATGGCGTGCTGCTCATGTGTTTCTGCATCTTCTTGTCTTTCAGCACTTCCGCGCAGAATGTACGTGTCACGCTGAAGATGGAAAACCAGATGATGGAGACCGTTATGGATGCCATTGAGCAGCAGACGCGCTACCTGTTCACTGTGGATGACGGGGTGGATCTGAACCGCCGCATTACAGTCAATGTCCATGATGCACCGCTCAGTATCGCACTGGACCAGATGGTCCGGGGTGCTGATATTGTGTGGTCCGTCAGCGGGACCAACATCATCATTTCTCCTGAAGTAGCGGCTAAGCCGCGTGTGGTGACCGGTAAGGTGACGGATCAGACGGGCTTTCCGGTCCCCGGAGTATCTGTTCTGATCAGGAATACCAAGATCGGAACAGTGACAGACCTTGACGGAAAGTTTACTCTTGAAGTTCCTGGGGAAAACCTTGATGGCCAGTTGGAGTTCAACAGTCTCGGCTATGAGGTTGTATATATCCCGATAGGAAGAGGCCATCTGTTCAATGTCACCATGAAGGAATCTTCTGTGGAACTTGAAGGTACGGTGGTTACCGCCCTCGGTATCCGCCGTGACCAGAAGGCCCTGAGCTACAATGTCCAGGAGGTCAGTTCAGATTTAGTGACCGGAGTCAAGGATGCCAACTTCATCAACTCCCTTTCAGGAAAGGTGGCCGGAGTGACCATCAATGCCTCTTCATCGGGAGTCGGCGGAGCGTCAAAGGTCGTTCTCCGTGGTAACAAATCCATAAGCCAGAGTTCCAACGCACTTTATGTCATCGACGGCGT
>JAFURF010000077.1 GCA_017471965.1 Bacteroidales bacterium | reverse complement strand
CAGCAGCGAATGTTCCGTCAGAGTTATATGCCATGCGGTAGATGAGAAGGTCCTTGCCTCTGATAAGAAGACATTTCTCATTGTAAGGGATGATCTCGTTTGCTTCCATCACGCCTTCAGCGACAACAGTGAAAGGTTTCGGTACAGGTACTTCGTCGCCAGGCTTATAGCCAGGAGTCATCACCCACACTTCGAGTTTGTCATAACTGAAATAGACATCATATACGCCGGTCTCGCCATTGAGGACGATGTTTGCGACATCACTTCCGTGGTTTTTCTTTGAATCCGCGTTGGTCAATACGCTGATGACAGTATTGATTTCACCGTTGGATGAACCGGAAGGCATACCCATGTTGCCTTCGTCATTCCAACTTCCGTTTGCGCGGATATTGAAGTCCAACTTTGTGAACTCGACATTCTTCGCAACAAACCATTCTCCTTCCTTTGTCATTGCGATGTCGCTGCTCCATGAGTTGTCCTTGAACTCTCCCATGATTCCCCAAGTGAAGGTCGAAGGGTCTACAACGGGTTCTGTAGCATCTGCAGGAGTCTTGCCCTGAGTCATTACATAGTATTTATCGAGTGCCTTTGCAAGATATACATCGTATGTTCCCGGTTTGTTTACAGTTATGTTGTTGCCTCCGGCGTTCTGAATGGTATCAGGGTCAATGGCACCGTCTCCACCTATTGCTACGTCCCAGGATTTGCTCTTGACGAACTTGAACTCAACAGATGACTCAACGGTGAGACCTTCGTATACGAAATAGTTCTCATCAAGCACGATGAGGCTCAGACCGCCTTTTTCATCCCAACTGTTGAATGTACCCACAAGGCTCCATTCGGAAACTTCAGGTTGAGGTTTCTCAGGTTCAGGCTCCTGTTCTGCCTCCTTTGCCTTCTGAGTCACCTTGACTGTCTTCTGGAGTTCGCCGGCAGAGATTATGACGGTAGCCTCTCTTGCCTGTTCTGCAGGATTGTCTCCCGCCGAAATCTTCACTGCAACCGCATTCTCGGAGCCTTCGCCACTTGAAGGGTCGATTGAAATCCAGTCTGCCTGTGAAGAGGCGGTCCACTCCACATTTGATGTGACATTGACAGTGGCTTTTCCGTCTTTTGCTTCAACGGATACCTCACTCTTGTCAACATTGAGTTCAGGATTGACCACCTGCTGTTCAGGTGTACATGCGATGGCTGCCAGGGTCAGCATGCCGATCAATAGTCTTCTTGTTTTCATGGTATTATAGATTATGTGTTAGTTACCGTTATTTCAATGCCCAGAATCCTCTCAGGTCGAAATCATACCTGTGGAGTTTGCCGTCCTTTGTGCGCGCGAGCAGGTCTGTTCCGAATGGAATGACATGTGTGAAGTCTTCCCATCCGCTGCCGACCTGTATCGGATTGGAACTGAATGTACCGTCTGACTTGACTGTGTGCTGCCACATGTTTCCGTTCTTGTCAATGGCCAGGAGGTCGTTGCCGTAGTAGAAGAGTTGGGTGTATTGTCCGTAATTGAATCCTGTTGTCGCTGCAGTACCGCTCAAGGCGTGACCGTCATTGGACAACTTGTACAGGTTCAGTGAATTGTCAGCCACCATCACTGCCAGCAGTCCGCTAGGACAATTCGGTACGATGTTCTTGAATACCCAGGTACCTCCTGTAATCACGCTCTTGTAGCCTGCATATTCCGGCACCGGCGGTGTTGCGTCTTCGCTCCATTCGTAGGTGATCCATGTGTCATACATGTTGCACACCTGTATCGAGTTGCCGGGACCTTTTGCAAGCATCTTGACAAGACTTGTGTTCCAGTCGGAATGCAGGGTAATAGGAGAACCGAAGGTCCTGGTCTCGGGATCGTAGCCATAACGGAGAACCATTCCTTCAGAGTTCCTTGCGATCAGACATCTGTCGTTGAATGAGAATATCTCCAGGGCATCGCCTATCTCCTCGCTCACCACAGTCGAAGGAACGTTGCCAGGCTCATATGCCGCAGATATCACATAATAAAGGGTTGACAGTTCCTCGCTTATCCTGATGTCTTCTGACGTCATGACAACCGGCAGCATATATTCCGTAAACGGCTCTATATGTCCGAAAGTGTTGATCGTGATGTCCAGAAGTTCGGTAGTACATCCTCCCTTCGGTATAAGTGCGGATGTCTCTTCCATCTTCCAACTGCCTTCCGGCATCGCTTCATATGAGGTGTTGTTTGCCTCATTGTACTGAGCCACAAGTTCCGGACGGATCTCGAACTTCACGTTTATCTCGCGGGGTGCGTCATAGCCTGAATAGAATGCACTGCAGTGAAGGGTCTGCTCTTCATTGATCATGAACAGACGTGATGTGGAAGGACAGTCCACCGCCTGAGGCATATACAGGTGACTGTACTTGTCTCCGTCAGGCAGTTCATAGACGACATCCTCTCCACATGATGCGGCGAGCATCATGGCAGCGATCATGAAAAATTTATGATAATGTTTCATAATGTGTTCTTTTACAATTAATAGCCGGGGTTCTGGATAATATTCGGAACCTTCTCGATTTCATCCTTGTTGATAGGGAAGAGGTAGTTGCGCTCATCGAACTTTCTGTTCTCGACCACGGTTCTCTTGTAGTAGACAGGGTCCACCTGGGATGTTCCTGCATTGATGTTCATTCCGTACAGAGGGCCGTTTTCAGTCTTCTCGGCAATCTTCCATCTGCGGACATCGAAGTATCTGTGTGTCTCGAATGCAAGTTCTACGCGTCTCTCCTGACGGATGAGAGTCCTCATCTGAGCCTTGCTGTAAGTTCCCGATAGTTCAGGAATACCTCCGCGTTTCCTGATGGCGTTCAGATATTCATATACGTCTGCATTCGGAGTATCCTCGGCCTCGTTCAATGCCTCAGCATAGTTGAGGTAGATCTCTCCCAGTCTGAAGAATATCCATGAACGGTTTGAAAGGATAGGTGTGGCAGAACCGGTGACCGCTCCCTCGTCTGCAAATTTCTTCATCAGATATCCGGTCTTGGAGTGGTTCGCTCCCGCCGTCTTTATGCCGTCAAGCCCT
>JAFURF010000076.1 GCA_017471965.1 Bacteroidales bacterium | reverse complement strand
TGTTGGGAACGAAGAGGAATGTCTCAAAAGCGTCGAATGTCGAATGAAGGAATCCGAGTTTGCCGCCTTTCTCAAAGGTCGGCTTTATCTTGTCTACAAAATTTCTTAATCCGTTCATAATTCTAGGCTTTAGCACATTTCTTTCAACATGAGAGCGATACCGTCAGTGATGATCTGCTGGATGTAGATCTTTGACGGGCATACATATTCGCAGAGTGCGAGGTCTTCCTCAAGCACTTCGTAGATGCCGAACTTCTCCATCTTGTCGATGTCGTTGGCAAGACATGCCTTGAGAAGGTATACCGGATAGAGGTCCATAGGAAGCACCTTTCCGTATACGTCGTTCACGACGAATGCGCGTGGTCCTCCGTGGAGATTCGTATCCATGTCATACTTCTTGTTTGGAGTAAGCCATGAGAAGTAGGTGCGTGAGGTACTGAAGAGTTTCGGTCTGAATGGCTTTGCCCATCCGAGGAGTTCGTATTTGTCTCCTTCCTCAAGGATTGTCACCTGATTGTCGAAGAATCCGATGAATCCGTCGGCGCCTACATTTGTTCCGGTGAGGACGTCACCGCTTACAAAACGGAGGTCTTCAGAAGCGTCATAGAACTCCTTGAGATCCTTGATGGCGATGCCTGGATATCCGGTAACATATGCAGGGTTTATGGCCTTCGGTCCGGTAACGGCAATCTTTCTTGTCATGTCGTACTTGCCGGTGTTGAATAGTTTTCCGATCGCTGCGAGCATGAGGAGAGATACAGTCCATACTGTCTCACCCTTGCGGATAGGAGAAATGTGGTGGATCTGCACTCCGACGTTTCCTGCAGGATGCTTGCCGGTGAAAGTGTGCTGGATCACATTCTCCACCTTGTGGAAAGGTGTGCCTGAGTAATTCTCTGAGTTGAGTGAGAAGTGTACTCCACCGTCAGTGAGTTTTGCAAGAGCGTTGATCGCTGTCTGGATGTGCTCGAGGTCCTCTCTGAGCGCATACTCAGGGTTTGCAGCGAGCGGTGCTGTAGAGAATGCTGAAACGAAAATTGCCTTAGGCTTTGCCTCAGGGTTGGCGATGATGCCGTATGGCCTCTGAGTGAGGGCCGGCCAGAGACCTGCCTCGAGAAGTGCGGCCTTGATCTGCTCGGCAGACATGTCGGCAACCTTCTTCACTCCGAAGTCCACATACTCCTGTTTCTCATCCGCCTTGATGCGGACCTCAAGCAACTTTCTCTTTTCGCCTCTTACAACCTCTGCCACTGTTCCGCTTACCGGAGACGCGAAGAGGATGTTCTGAGACATCTTGTCTGCCAATACAGGTGTACCTGCGAGGACCTTGTCGCCTTCCCTGACCAGAAGTTTCGGTACGAGACCTCTGAAATCGGTAGGCTTCACGGCCACAACGTCAGGAACTATCACCTTCTTGGTGATCTGGGCCGCCACTCCGCTTATCGGAAGGTCGAGACCCTTTTTCAAATAGATGTTGTTTGACATTATATAAACCGTTTTGAGTATTGTATATTCAAAATGCGCCCGCGAAGTTAGTCAATTTTTATCGATTTGCGAAGGATTTACGTAGTAAAAGATGTCTTTTTCCTCAGTTGAAATGTTTTTGTCAAAAGTTCTTTGTAATTGCAAGGTTTTATCTAATTTTGTCTTGATTATGGAAAAGAACGGAAGAGATATACTTGAAGGACTGAACAGCGAGCAGAAGGCTGCTGTCAGTTGTGTGGACGGACCGGTGCTGATAGTGGCGGGTGCGGGATCAGGAAAGACCAGAGTGCTTACCAGCAGGATAGCATATATCCTCGCAGAGAAGGAATGTGATCCTTCGAGCATACTGGCCTTGACATTTACGAAGAAGGCGGCCTCCGAGATGAAGGAAAGGATAGCCCTGATGGTAGGAGAGCGGAAGGCCAGAAGACTGTATATGGGTACATTCCACTCGGTTTTCATCAGATTTCTCAGGGAGTTTGCAGAGTCTCTCGGTTATCCTCCGTCATTTACCATATATGACACCAGCGATTCCGTAAGTGCGATAAAGACATGTCTGAAGGAACTGCAACTGGACGAAAAGGTATACAAGCCTAAGGATGTCCTTTCCCGTATTTCAATGGCCAAGAACAATCTGGTCACTGCAGAGGCATATCGCCGTAATCCGACTGCAGTCCAGAATGATGCTGCGGCAAAGAAACCGCGGATATGTGACATCTATCAGTTGTACGCCTATAAATGCAAGCAGGCCGGTGTGATGGATTTTGATGATATCCTGCTGAATATGAATATCCTTCTCCGAGACAATCCTGCCGCTCTGGAGTCTATTGCCGGACGTTTCAGATATATCATGGTGGACGAGTATCAGGATACAAATTTCGCGCAGTACGTCATCCTGAAGAAGTTGAGCCAGTTCCATCAGAACCTTTGCGTGGTCGGTGATGATTCACAGTCCATCTATGCGTTCCGCGGGGCAAAGATCGAAAACATCCTCAATTTCAAGAAGGACTATCCGCAGCACAACATCTTCCGTCTGGAGCAGAACTACAGGTCCACCAAGGTCATCGTCGATGCCGCCAACTCGTTGATCGCCAAGAATACGGCACGTATACCGAAGGAGTGCTATTCAATGGGTGAACAGGGTGAGAAGATCCGTCTCATACAGGCATATACCGAGCAGGAGGAGGCTCTTCTCATAGCGTCATCGATCGTGTCGAGGATACAGTCCGAACATGCACAGTATCAGGATTTTGCCATTCTTTACAGGACCAACGCGCAGTCACGTGCTCTCGAAGAGGCGCTCCGTAAGCGAAATATCCCATATGTGATCTATTCCGGCAATTCCTTTTTTGAAAGGGCTGAAGTCAAGGATATGATGGCATATTTCAAACTGGCGGTAAATCTCAATGACGACGAATCTTTCAAGAGGATTGTGAACAAGCCGGCCCGTGGAATCGGTGACACATCTCTTGCCGCTCTCTCCGCTGCAGCGCAGGAGAATAGGACCTCTCTGTTCAAGGCTGCATTTGTTGACGATCTGGAGTCTTTCGGGCTGAAGAATGCCGCCATTCAGAAGATCCGCGCATTCTGCGAGATGATGGGACGTCTTTGTGTGCGTGCCCAGAAGGAAGATGCATACAATGTAGCGGCCGCTCTGGCCATGGATTCCGGGCTATTGATGTTCTACAGGAGCGATACAAGCATAGAAGGACAGGCCCGTGCGGCCAATGTCGAGGAACTCCTTAATAGTGTAAAGACATACATCGAGGAAAAGAAGAACGAGATGTTCGAGGAAATGCAGGCTGACGGTCAGGTAGGAGAGGGTGTGGAACTGAGCGAGTCCGATCTGCCGACGGTGACTCTTGGGGATTATCTGGAGAATGTTTCACTGTTGAGCGCCGTTGACGTGGAGGACGATGAAGATGGGTCCAATAAGGTAACCCTCATGACGGTCCATTCGTCGAAAGGACTTGAATTCCCTTACGTGTATGTGGCAGGAATGGAAGAGAATATATTTCCGTCTGGAGGCTTTCTTGCATCCGAGACAGAAATCGAAGAAGAACGTCGTTTGTTTTATGTGGCCATGACACGTGCCAAGAAGGCTGTTCAGTTTTCTTTTGCTTCTACGAGGATGAGGAACGGAAAACATGAGTCAAATTCTCCGAGCAGATTCATCAGGGAGGTTGATCCCAAGTATATATCGAATCCGCTGACTGCGGATGCGATGGATGATGACGCTTCGGACAAACCAGCCTTTTCAGGGTGGGGAAGACCATCGGGAACACGTACACGTTTTGGAGGAAGCGGATACAGTTATGGCAGTTCGGGGCCTGTCAGGACGGAACGCCGTCAGGTATCCGTTCAGAAACCGGAGCCGATGCGCAGAAGCGCTCCGACTGTCGTTCATCGTCCGCAAGCCGTACCTAAGAGGGTGGCGGATGCTGAATTTGAGCCGACACCTATCCTTCAACTCAAGGTCGGGCAGAGAATCGAGCATAACAGATTCGGTTTCGGCGTTATCATGGAAATCACCGGGGAACTGACCGATCTCAAGGCAAAAATAGCCTTTGATGAGCATGGGGATAAGATTCTGCTTTTGAAATATGCAAAAATCAGGGTCGTTTCCTTGCAGAATGATTAATCTTTCGTATCTTTGCATTGAAGTTTTTCATAGTTTAAGTTTAGGTTAAGTAGCGGGGCTGTCGCAGTGAATGCGACTGCCCCGTGAATTTTTTGTGTCAATCGTATCGGGACAATAACATTTTTTCGGACATACAGGCTAAGAAAAAGAAAAAACTTGCATATAAAAACGGAAAAATCATCTTTTTCTTTTTCTTAGTCAAGGTTTCATTTCTCCCTTCTACATTTGTTGCCGTCGCGATGTTGCGACATAAAAAAGAATGAGGAGAAAGAACAATGAAAAAGATTCATGCAGGATGTCTGTTCCTGCTCAAGTATTTCTGTTTTTCAGTATTGGCTGTCCTGCCTTGGGAATCCTGCAGTATGCTCGGAGATCCGGAAGATGCTTCAGCCGAAGGAGAACTTCGGGTTTCGTTTGAGGGTGAGGCCGGCAGGTTGACCCGGTTTTCGCCGGATATTCCTGATACCAGCGATTTTCTGCTTACCGTTACGGGACCGGACGGTAAGGTCGTATATGAAGGTGCATATGGTGCATCTCCCGAATCCATGATGGTAAAGCCAGGCAGTTATACCGTTAAGGTGCGTTCATGTGAATTCGTCCGTCCTGCATTTGCTATGCCGCAGTTCGGTGATGAACAGTGTGTCGTTGTGCCGTCCGGAGGGGTTGCCAATGTCAGGCTGACATGCAGACAGTTGAACTGCGGCGTAATTCTGAGTGTGGATGAGAGTTTCCTGACAGGATGTCCTGGAGGGGCTCTGGTCCTCAAGTCTTCTTCGGGTAGCCTGATGTATGGCTATTCGGAAAGACGTGCCGCCTATTTTCACCCGGGAGCGGTATCTCTCATGCTGAGCGAGGGAGGGAATGACAGGATACTCATGACCCGTCTCCTTCAGCCTCAGGATATGTTAAGGATCAAGGTGAGCGTGGCATCCTCTTCATCTTCTTCCTCCGAGTCCATCCGGGTTGCTGTCGATACTACAAGAAACTGGCTGTCGGAAGAATATGTCATCGGTGGTGGCAACGGTGGCGGAACGGATGATGACGGCTTCTCTGATGCTCTCACCGTCCAGCAGGCCGTTGCGTCGTCTGGAGAGACCGATGTCTGGGTTTGCGGCTATGTCGTGGGAGGTGACCTGACCTCGACGTCTGCTTCGTTTGAAGGTCCTTTCAGTTCCCGTACGAACATATTGCTGGGGTCAAGGTCGACAGCATCGGACAGATCATCGTGCCTGTCCGTCAAGTTGCCGTCAGGTGCCGTCAGGGATGCTTTGAATCTTGTTGACAATCCGTCTCTGCTGGGACGTAAGGTGTATTTGAAGGGCGATATTGTGGAGGCTTATTATGGACTGCCGGGAATAACAAATATTACTGATTATGAGAAGTGAAAACTCCTTTGACAATATTGTTGCCGTGTTTTTTCTCGGTTTCATGATTCTGACGTCTTGTGTGGAGGAGTGCCGGGAACCGCTGGTGGAGGATGTGGAAACCAAGGTTGAATTTGTCCTGGATGAGATGACAGGATTCACCAGAAGCGGATTTACCGCTTCCGAGACGGAGGTGGAGGATGTTACTTTAATGGCGTATTCCGGAGGCCTTCTGGTTGCATCCGGGAGTTGGAACAACGGTCAGGATATGGTTCTTGATCTTTACAGGGATGCCGTTTATGATATTTATGCTTTGGCGAATGTGGGAGATTTTGTCCCTCCGGTTCTGGAGAGCGAAGTGCCTGGAATACGTTTGAATGCCGATGCCTCCGATGCTTTCAAGAAATCATTTCCCATGTGCTGGAGTCTGAATGACTATGTCCCGTCTTTTGATGAACCTGTGGATGTGCATCTTGTGCGGCTTGTTTCAAAGATAGTACTGGATGTGGATTGCGGAGATACGGGTCTTATGGTGACCGGGGTGTCATTGAGACAGGTGCCGCAGGACGTGTATCCTTTCTCGTCGGAAGGAAGTCGGGCGTCTGCAGGGATGATTGCCGCTGGTGACGTGGCCTCTGATACAGACCTGGCGGCCCTTGCCTCTGGCTCAGGAGTGGTTTTCTATATGCTTGAAAACATGCAGGGTACGCTGCTTCCGACAAATGATGACCCGATGTACAAGGTGCCCTCCAGCGTGTCCGAACTCTCCGGCTTGTGTTCATATATTGAAGTGGAATGCGGCTTTATTCCCGGGACCGGCCGTGATGGAAATGCCACATATAGGATATTTCTTGGTGAAGACGAGACTACCAATTTCGATGTGCAGAGGAATCGCGTGCTGTCTGTGTCGTTGAAACTCACTTCGGACGGACTTAAGGTAAAGGGGTCCTGGAAGATAACTGCAGATTATGTCCAGCATGTCACGGAGGTAATGCTTGACAGGTCGGATGCGGAGATCCATATTGGCGGCACATTGAAACTGAATGCTTCAGTTTCACCGTCCGATGCCGAAGACGGCACCGTGTACTGGGCGTCAGATGATCCTGATGTGGCATCTGTGGGACAGGATGGGATTGTAGAGGGAAAAGGAGAAGGTACCTGTACCATCAGGGTTGTGAGTAATGACAGTCCGGATTGCCTGGCAGAATGTGAGATTACGGTGAAGGACATGTTGACCGGAATAGTTTTCGACAAGTCGGAGGTTAGGGCTTTTCTGGGATCTGATGGAAATGAGAAGATTTCGGAGTTTGCCGTGTACGCGGAATACGCCAGCGGCAGGAAGATGGATGTCACTGATGCATGTTCGTATTCGTCGAATTCGTCCTCCGCTGCAGTCTTGACTCCTGGGGCTGTGACTCATCGCGACCGGGGAACGGCTGTCGTTGAGGCTGTCTATAAAGGATGCAGTGCTGTGTTATCTGTTGTTACCGAGGCATTTGCTGTCGCGGGAGTGGAATTCGAGCAGTCTGAGTATCACGTTTCTCTGGGGGATTCGCCTGTTGTACGTTATCGCGTCCTGTACAATGACGGGACAGCCTCGCAGTACATCAGTTATCAGTTGTGGAGCGGAGTCTGGGCAAGTTGTAACTATGTTTCAGTTGAAGATTATGAAATTGCCTCTATAAGTACCTACGGCGTAGTCACTGCCAGAAAGGTCGGAAAGACTGCCGTAACCGTGTCTGTGTATTGTTACTCGAGCGGTAATTCCTTTGAAAAGACTGTGCCTCTTACGGTAAATGATGCATATCTGGTAAGTGTGTATGCAACAGCACCAAGCATGTTCTATGACAACAGTGAGGGGCCAGGACTTTATGGCCTGTATTCTGATGGATCGGAAAGGAATCTGACAGCATCCGCGCAATGGATGACGGACAATATATATGTGACTTATTCGCCGAATTCCGGATTGAAAGTCTTGGGAACGCAATCCCTGACAACGGGCGTCACGTCTGTCACATTTACCGCGACGTATGATGGAATGTCTGCGAGCGTGGCGAGCGTATATGGGAAATGGGTACGTGAAGCGACATTCAGAAGTACCTATGTAAGTCCCGGAGTCTTTAATTACAAGATGGTTGTCATCTATGCGGATTTTACGGAAGAAGCGGTTCCTTTCACCTACCAGACCTCGACAGACGGGTCTTCATGGACATCTTCGAAGAACGGGACTGTTGCCGGTGTGAATGTGACATCTACTATGCCTGCAACCATATTAAGGGGCCAGACCGTGAACAGATATTATGATTACAACTGCAACAGCAGGATCTGGACAGCAGGATATTAGAAAATGACACGGAAACGTGTTTTGGTTAATTAATTTGAACGATAGGGAACCGGCCGGGAGGTCCGTTCCCTTTTTCGGTGAAACACTGGTTTTCTTCGATTGAAATACAATAAAAAACAGTATCTTTGCAGATTGGAAAAATATAGACTAAAATATAATAGATGAAAAAATCATTAAAACTGGTTCTGACAATTCTGTTGTCGGCCGTCACGGCAGTAGCGTTGTCTGCGCAGACTTCCGTAAAGGTCAGCGGTGTGGTCACATCTGCTGATGATGGTCTTCCGATGATCGGAGTCGCAGTCATGGACGGTTCGGGTAACGGTGTCATCACCTCTCTTGACGGTGATTATGAGATATTCGTTTCTCCCGGTACTGAACTGACCTTCTCCAGCATCGGATTCAATGAAGAAAAGGTTGTCGTGCCTCAGGTCGAGTCATTCGCACATAATGTCGTGATGCAGCCGGAGAGTCTGAAACTTGACGATGTTGTGGTGATCGCTTATGGTGTCAGAAAGAAGGGAACCGTAGCGGGTTCCGTTTCTACCGTGAAGTCTGAAAAATTGGAGAACACTCCTACTGCAGCCTTTGATCAGGCTCTGCAGGGACAGGTGGCGGGACTTACAGTGCTTTCAAGTACAGGTGAGCCGAGTTCGTCCGCTACCATGACTATCCGTGGTACCAATTCCATCAATTCGGGTACAGCGCCTCTTTATATTCTTGATGGAGTCGCCATATCCGCATCGGACTTCAATACCATCAATCCAGCCGACATCGAGAGCATGTCTGTACTTAAGGACGCTTCGTCCACTTCCATCTACGGAGCGCGTGCAGCCAACGGTGTGATCGTCATCACCACCAAGCGAGGCCGCAACATGGACAAGCCGAATGTCAATTATCGTATGCAGATGGGGTGGTCTGCTCTTGCCCATGGAAACTGGGACCTGATGACTACTCCTGAGCGTATACAGTATGAAAAGGAACTCGGACTGACAGCCGGTCAGAATTATGACTTCCTTGCAAAGACAGATGTGAACTGGATGAATGCTGTGTTCAATGATTCTGCCATGCTGCAGAGTCACGAACTTTCCGTTTCCGGAGCGACTGAGACCACAAACTATTATTTTTCAGGTGGCTTCTATGATCAGCAGGGTATCGCCCCCGGTTCGCAGTTCACCCGCTATTCGATGAGGTTCAATGTGGAGCAGCAGATGGCCAGATGGCTGAAGATGGGAACGAACACCATGTTCAACTATCAGGGTATCCAGCAGGCTGACGAAGGCGCATATACTCTTGTGACGCCTATTTCTGCCGCCCGTTTCATGCTTCCGTACTGGAATCCTTACAAGGCTGACGGATCTCTCGCTTCGATCAATGACGGCACATGGATGGGTTCCGGTCAGAATCCTTTGGAGTGGCTGGAGAACAATCCTTTGACATACAAGAAGTACAAGGTGTTCTCTACAGTGTATGCAGAACTGAACCTCTATAGGAATCTTGTATTCAAGTCGCAGTTCGGTGTGGACTTTTCGCATACTACAGGCTTCAGCCAGTCTTTCCCTGATTATGCTCCAAATCTTGGAGAGGGATCTGCCGCAAGAAGTTCGAGCGACGGACTCAACCTCCAGTTGTCAAATACATTGACATACCGTTTCGATATAGACAATATACATGATTTCAATTTCCTTCTGGGGCATGAGTGGCAGGATTATCATCTCGAGGCTTTCAGCGTAAGCACTGCCGGCCAGAATAATTCTCTGCTTACCGATATATCGACAGGAACAAGGGCGACGTCATGGACAAGTACGTCAGCATCGGATTATTCCCGTGTATCTTTCTTCGCAAGAGGAGAGTACAATTTCAGCGACCGCTATTATGCTGAGGTATCTGTCCGTACCGACGGTTCGTCAAGGTTCGGTAAAAACAACAGATGGGGACTTTTCGGCGCAGTCGGATTCATGTGGAACATACGCAACGAATCGTTCATGGCAGATACACGCAACTGGCTTACGCTGGCTCAGGTCGCTATCAGTTCAGGAACATCCGGAAACTCTGAAATCCCTAATTATGAGCATCTTGCTCTTATAGGAGGCGGCTCTGACTATGTGGGGGATGCCGGGGTAGCACCTGTTCAGCCGGGAAATGAGAACCTCACATGGGAGAGCACTTGGACAAGCAACATCGCCTTCCATCTCGGATTCTGGAACCGTCTGAATGTCGACCTGGAACTCTACAGCAAGAAGACTACGGACATGCTCATGTCTGTTCCGTTGGCTTATTCCCAGTCAAACGGCTACGGATACAAGTGGGACAATGTAGGAGCCATGGTCAACATGGGTGCGGAACTCAATGTCAATGCCACAGTCCTTCAGATCAAGGACTTCACGTGGAGCGTGAATGCCAATGTCGGCTATAACCATAACCGCCTTACCGAACTCTATAATGGCGTCAACGAATACGAGACCTCCAATACAAGCACGAAATTGGTGGTCGGACATCCTGTGGGCGAGTGCTATATCAACCGTTACGCCGGAGTCAATCCTGCAAACGGAGATGCACTCTGGTATGACAGGAACGGAAACATCACCAACGAACTCAGGGATGAGGACAAGGTGATGATCGGAAAGACATACCATGCTCCATGGCAGGGCGGATTCGGTACAGGCCTGTCATGGAAAGGCTTGAGTGTGACCGCTCAGTTCAGTTGGGTCGGTGACAGATGGATGCTTAACAACGACAGATACTTCGATGAGTCGAACGGACGTTTCATGACTTATAACCAGTCAAGCCGTCTTCTTGACCGTTGGAAACAGCCAGGGGATGTAACAGATATTCCTCGTCATGGTGAATATACCGAGTTTGACAGCAGGCTTCTGGAGGATGCTTCATTCCTTCGTCTGAAGAATGTGATGCTGGCCTATTCACTACCTTCAGGCCTGCTGAAGAGGACAGGCTTCATAAGAGGACTCAGATTCTATGCCCAAGGCCAGAACCTCTTGACTTTCACCAACTTCTCCGGACTTGATCCTGAAGGTGTCACCAATCTTTATGCGGCACAGTATCCGATGTCGCGTCAGTATACCTTCGGTCTTGACATCCTGTTCTAAATTATGGAAATGATGAAGAATATATATATGAAAATATGGAAGACGGCGGCTTTGATTGCTGTTGCCTTCGGTCTTTCATCCTGTCTGGAGAAACTTCCGGGAGACTATATCCTTGAGGAAGACGGAATGAAGACTCTCAATGATGCTGAACAGACCCTTACAGGAATATACACTGCCTACATGAGCAGCGGACTCTACAGCGGATATCTTACGCTTTGTCCTGATATCCAGTCCGATCTGGTCTATGCTGTTCAGGGTAATTCAAATACATACGGTACATTGTGGTTGTGGGATATCCGATCGACAAATAGGGAAATCGAGGCGGTTTATGCCTCTCTCTATGCTGTCATAGGAAGGTGCAACTTCTTCCTTGACCAGGTTGATGCTCTCAGAAAGTCCCTTACTGACGGAGATTCCATCCAGACATTGGATTTCTATACAGGCGAGGTATATTGCGCAAGGGCGCTTGCATACTCGGAACTGATAAAGTGTTTCTGCAAGGCATATGATCCTGCTACTGCGGAAAATGAACTTGGTGTGGTCCTTGCCGACACGTACTTCGGTGAAAAGCCTAAGCAGCGTGCATCTCTTTATGATTCTTATAAGTTTGTACTGGATGATCTGGGAAGGGCGGAGGAACTCCTTGATGCCGATTACGACTATTTTGATGCGGCATATTTTACAAATGCCGCGGCGCATGCTATTCATGCAAGGGTTGCCCTTTATATGCAGGACTGGCAGACAGCGATTACAGAGTCTACGAAACTTATAGAATCAGACATCTTCGAACTGGCGACGTCAAGAAGTTATGTCACTTCGACCCAGACTTTCCTTGATTATCTATGGACGAACGATTCGTCATATGAGAACATCTGGCGTATCGGATATACAGAGACATCATATGGAGGTGCGCAGGGATCGGTGTTCCTTAACTTCACAAGTGACTTCTACTATTATTATCCGGATTATGTGCCTGCGCAGTGGGTGCTTGACCTGTATGCTTCCGGAGACATGAGATACAATGCATATTTCGCGACCCTCCAGACAGGATATCCGCACTCTCTGACATGGCCTCTTCTTGTCAAGTATTACGGTAATGAGTCCCTGATGGCAAAACTCATCTACCATGTGAACATGCCTAAGCCTCTCAGACTTGCTGAGCAGTATCTTATAAGGGCGGAGGCATATTGCAATCTTGCATCTCCGGACTACAATGCTGCTTCCGCAGACCTTACGGCGTTGCGTCAGACCCGTTTCACATCAGGTGGAAACATCACGGTCAATTCTTCTAACTGGCTTGAGACCATTTCGGATGAGCGTGTGCGCGAACTTTATATGGAAGGCTTCCGCCTTCAGGACCTCAAGCGTTGGGGAAAAGGATTCGAGAGGACGCCGCAGTCCCACACACAGTCCGAGGGAAGTTCACTCAGGATTGAATCTGGAGACCCTCTCTTTGTGTGGCCGATTCCGAACCATGAACTGATTTCTCCTGGTTCCCAGGTCCAGCCGAATGAAAGTAACAGATAAAACGAAGATATATGAAGCAGATATTGAAATATATTGCACTTCCTTTCGTAGCAGTCATTCTCCTGAGCGCCTGCCACGAAAGATATGTGACCTATTCAGATGCTGAATATGTCATGTTTGCCGACACCTTGTCAACTTATCCTGTACAGAAGGATGTCGAATGGTTCGCTATTCCGGTGGTTTCTACCGTTATCAGGGACTACGACAGGACCTTCGGCGTTGAGATCATCGACAAGGGCAGCAATGCCATCGAGAACTATCATTACAGACTTCAGTCAAATACCATCACCATCAAGGCCGGGGAAAACCGGGCGGATGTCATGGTCCATGGTTACTATGACAATATCGGAGACACCGACTCTCTTGGATTCGAACTCCGTCTGGTCATGAATGAAAAACTGGAGATGCCTCTCTACGGAAAAACCGCAAAGGCTGTACTGATGAAGATATGTCCGTTCGATATCAATGACTTCACCGGATATTGTGTCCTGACGTCGATGTTCCTGTACAACTATAGTGTCACCGGTTCCTATCAGAGGCTTATCTTCACGGAGAAGCATCCTACAGAGGAAAACATGATCATCTGCCGCAACTGGATCAACGACGGTTATGATGTGACGATGACCTTCCATCCGGAGGACCCTATGTCACCTCTGGTGACCATGGATGCGGACCAGATCGCAAGTGACGAGGCTTCATTCTTCGGAACTGCACATGGTGATGACAAGATACTCGTCAGGAACAGTGCAGCCTATGATTCGGTATTCTACCCTTGCGGAAGTTATCTTTACATATGGACGGAAATGTATGTGGAGAATCTTGGTACCCCTGTAGGAACCGTAGGTCACTTCTATAACATCATGGAGTGGATCAGCGACGAGGAGGCTGAGCGCCTCAGAATAGAGGAAGGAATGTAAAATAAACAGATACGCTTATGAAAAAGGTAAATTATATATTCAAGGTTTGCGCAGTTGCTGTGACTGCTGTAGTTGTGGCTCTTTCATGTGGAAAAGCAGAGCCTGAAGGAACTGAAGGTTCCGGATCAGGTGGTACAAAGCCTGAGGAGGAAACACCGAATTTCCCATCTTTGGTTGAAGACAACAATGTTGCCCCAGGTTCTGAACTTACCCTGACCTTTACCCCTAATTATGATTGGGAGATTTCAGTCCCGACTGAAGTCAGAGAGTGGTTCTGGCTTAAGGATGGGTCGTTTACAAAGACAGAACTTAAGGGCAAGGCATCAGAAAGTGCCGTGACTGTCAAGATTGGAGTTACAGAGAATCAGGATTTTGACAAGAATTATTCATGTGAAGTGACCATGAAGATGAATTCCCAGTCAAAAGTGATTGCCAGATATATGCTTCCGGCAAAGGAGAGGACTCTTTCTGTATATGCAGCGAAAGTCGAAAATGGCGCATATGTTACGAATGGGGCAGGCGGGTATGAGTATGAGGCTTCCGAAGCGACGTCGCTTGACCTCATCTGGTCTGAATCAGATGCTGATTTCAGGATACCTGTCAGGGTAGTGTCCAATTCGGAATGGACCAGTGACATTCCGCAGTGGATGTCAGTGGACGAGCCGGAGTCAAAGGTCGGCAGCATTGAAGTGGTCTTTACCGGTTCTTCTATAGATGCTGCTGAGGGTGAAGTCAGATTCATGGTCGGAGAAACAGTATTGAAGACATTGCCTGTTTCTGTCCCTGCATGTGGTGAGATCGCTCTTTATTCAACGGTACTGGATGATAAAGGGGAATTTTCTTTCGGTGAAGGCGGCGGTTATCTGTATACGGCCGAGCCCGTAGATGCTCTTACCCTTGTATGGCCTGGAAGCGATTTCAGGATGCCTGTCAAGGTTGAGGCAAAATGCAACTGGACCTTGGAATGTCCTGAATGGCTGTATCCGCGCTACTCAGAGGAAACGCCTGAGAACAAGGCCGGTACCGTGATGTTCACTTTGATGGGTGATCCTATGCATTATCCGCTAGAGGATAAGACTGAAAAGATAATATTCAAATTTATGGGCGAGACAATCCATGAGATTGATGTCACCATACCGGGAGTCGCCGACAAGTTCTCATTCGGCATTGATATGGCCTTGACCGAGTGGGAGTTCAATTCAGATTCGCATCTGATGACATCTGTCGGATATCAGGATATGTCGGCAACTGCATGGTTCCTCGGCACAAAGGATTCTGATGTTGTTGCGGTCGAGATGGCGGACGGCAAGAGAGTTACAGATAATCCTGAATGGGTGACAATGGATGTGCAGGCATTTGTGTCAGGAGCGGAAGTCCTTCAGCATAGGACCGTTACCGTTAGACCTGAGAAGAACGCTTCCAAGGAGCGCCATGCATATATCCTGTTCTGTGCTTCAGCATATGCGCCTGAAGATTATTTCAATGGTGACGGTACCCTGAAGGAAGATATGGCCCGCTATGCGGTCAGCCTTACCCAATATGGGGCAGACATGGATTACATCACCATGATCAGTACGGATTCTGACATGGAGACTGCCGGCCTGACTTTCAAGGAATCGACGAATCCTCGCCTTGTTACATATTTCGGCGAGACAGATTATGTCTATGAACTTACATACAATAATGTATATGCTAGTGATGCCGGACGCATGTCTCTTGCCAGGCCTTATGCATCGGTGAAGGTATTCAATGCTGCAAGAAAAGAACAGAATTCTGACTTCTGGCTTCAGTTCGAGGCAGAAGATGATACGAAGACCAGCGGTGTTATCGTCATGTATAAGGACCGGACACCTTCAGAATCGTTGTCAGAAGGTTATGTCGTCTTCTATGATGAAACGGGAGCGACGCTTGCCATTGTTTATTGCAGATATGATCCGATTGTCATAGTTGACGATGTGGTGGTTGAGTTTACTGAAATGGCAGCACAATATGCTCAGATGACAGGTGCGACTCTTGAGCATCTGACCGAAGGAGATATTTTCGATCACTTCAGTGAAGGAATGAATGTAGTTTATCATCTGACGTATAAGATGGAGGGTATGCCTTTGAAGATCAGGATCCCGTCGTCTGTCAGAAAGCATAATGTCAATCCTTATGCCTACAGGTCTTTCTTCAGGGTGAACGATGTCATTTATGATGAATATTTCGGACCTTCAGATATTCTGGGCGAAGTAGCGCTTGATGACGAAGGTGCTGTGGAGATATACATGAACAGGCCGGACTCTGTCAGTCAGCCGGACGGTATCACACTTCCGGAGAATGTATATATGGCATCGGTAAATTTCCTGGACAAGTCTGATGCGATAGTCTTTGTGCTGGTATGCACTCTTGATCTTTCCGAGTAACCGATGTACAGATGAATGTTAAGTTTATGAAATCATTAAGACATATATTTCTGGCTTTCCTGACATGTTTCATGATAATGGGGATTTCCGGCTGCTCAAAGATCGTTGAACCGGACTATCGTGAACATGACTATGGATATGTGCAGTTCAAGTTGTACAAGGAGGCATCGTACCCGGGAACAAAGGCTCTCGTGCCGCAACTTGAATATCTTAAGGATGTGACTAAGATCAAGGTCACCTTGAGGTATGGTGACAATGACATCACTCAGACTCTTGTCATGAATTCTTATGATGAAGAAAATGCTGAATATGGTCTCAGAAGTGACAAGATGAAACTTCTGACAGGCGAATACAGGATACTTACCTTCACGCTTTTTGACAAAGAGGATCAGCCTCTTTATGTAAGGACGCCATCAGAAGGATTTTCTTCGTTTGAAATCGTTGCAGGAGGGCTTTGCCAACATGATCTTGTTGCGGAATCAGTGGAGAGAGGCAAGGTGCGGTTCAGGCTTGTCAAGGATATGTCTGCACTTCCGGAAGTGAAGTCGCAGACTGGCGAGTATACTTTTGACGAGATATCTTTTGTTACGCTTTCTGTCAGGACCGGTAATACGACGACAGTCTTTGAAATGTTGCCTGCAGAGTTCTCCCTTCATTTTACAGATGATGGCGTGGAGGACGGATACAGGACTTCGTCAAGTGTATGCGATACGCTCGTATCTTTACGTGCTGGAGAATACAGAGTGGTTTCTTACTCTGTCTTTGCCCAGGACAGGACTCCTCTTGAGACAAATTCTCAGGTGGATTATTCTTTTGTCGTGAAGGATAATGAGATTGCCGATGCTGACGTCCCTGTCACTCTTCATGAGGCAGACGAATACATCAAGGACTATTATGCCTTGCGTGAGATATGGCTTGCTCTGAACGGCCCCGAGTGGTATTATGTCGGAGAGAATTATCCTGCCGGTACAAACTGGAACTTCAACAAGGACCCGGACCTGTGGGGAGACCAGCCGGGCGTTTCCCTGCATTCGAACGGACGTGTCGCCCTTGTCAATCTGAGTGATTTCGGATTCTACGGTGACATGCCTGCCGCTCTGGGACAACTTACGGAGATGGTGGAGTTGTATCTCGGTTCGCATAATGATTCCAATCTTGCCGGTTATGACCCGACTGCCGCTGCCGGTAAGGGCAC
Source organism: Bacteroidales bacterium (assembly GCA_017471965.1). GTDB lineage: Bacteria > Bacteroidota > Bacteroidia > Bacteroidales > UBA932 > Cryptobacteroides. Next base: position 43,862 of record JAFURF010000076.1, on the reverse strand, counting down.
TTCAGACCGTATACGACGTCATAAGAGGTATCTTGAGAGAATGCATCCGGTGACTCAGATGTCGGAACCTATCGCAAGGGCGTTCGCCGAGCATGGGAAGACCATTCCTGAGACGGCATTGTATGATGAATTATCAGAGGATGAAATAATTGACAAGGGTACAGGAAGAATGAAGATACGTCCTATGGACATGATTTCAGGCAAGGTCAACAATGGTCTGAAGAGTCTTCCTGCCGAGATAGGCAATCTTATCAACCTTGAGCAACTTTTCATAGCGAACAGCGAGATCGAAAGTCTGCCTGACGAACTTTCAAATCTTGTTTCATGTACTGATGTCGAGATATATAATTGTCCGAAGATGAAGGAATTCCCTATGGCATTGGCGAAGATGCCGGGACTTATAACTGCAAATCTTGCAAACAACAGGCAGTGGAGTTCCGAAGAGATCCTGAAGGGATTCAAGGCACTTGCCACAGGACCTTCACGTGAAAAGATCCAGATACTTTATCTGAACGAGAATAATCTTGAGGTCATCCCGGCCGAGATCACGAACATGAAGAAGATAGGTATGATGGACTTCTCGTCCAATAAGATAAGAAAGATAGAGACGGCATGGGGCAGAGATATCAAGCCTGTGCAACTGTATCTTGACAATAACATGCTTTCGGAGTTCCCTGTAGGCGATGACGGTGTGTTCTGCTATCTGGAAGATGCAGAAACCTTTTCTGTAAGGAACAATGAGTTCACGGAATTCCCGAATATATTCGATGCGAAATCCATGTTCGCCATCGTGTCGGTGGATTTCTCATACAATCATATAGGATCATTCCCTGAAGACTTCAATGGCATATTTGTCCAGACGCTTACCATAGCCAACAATCCTGAGTTGACAGCATATCCTGTCGAGTTGGCGAAGTCCAATTCGAAGATCATGAACATCAATTTCAGAGGATGTAACATCAATGCCATCCCTGAAGGCTCGTTTGAATATGAGAACGCCATCCAGTTGTCTTCATTGGACCTTTCATATAATGACCTCGACGATCTTCCGTGGGAAATGCATGCGGGCAACATGCCGTATCTGTATGGAGTGGAACTTTCATACAACAGGTTCTCTTCCTTCCCTTGGGAACCTCTGGACAGCCAGTATCTGACTGTATTCGCTATCAGAGGACAGAGGGACGAGAACGGTGAAAGATGCCTGTCCGAGTGGCCTACCGGTCTGTATAATCACAGAGGATTGAGGGGATTCTATATCGGATCCAACAACCTTGGAAAGATCGAGGATACTATCTCCACCCTCATATACTATCTTGATATCAGCGATAATCCCGAAATCATTTTTGATGCCTCGGATATCTGCTACGCCCATCAGGTTGGTGCATACTATCTGATCTATGACAAGACTCAGGACATCAGAAACTGTGACTATATGTTGAATTAAAGATAATTGACGATTATGAAGAGATTCATCAGATTTTTTATGATTTCAGTCGTTACGGCAGTCAGTGCATGTGGCCCTGATGACTCCGGTCTTGGATTCAATGTACAGACTGGTGCAGGGGATGACAGACTTCCTGTAGGTCCTGATGGAGGTACATTGGAGGTCAAGGTGGAATCTGACGGCGATTGGGTCGTTGTTACAGAGGTACCTTGGATTTCCGTATCGCCTGCAAACGGCAGAGGAAATGCAGTATGCCATATTTCTGTGGATTCGACCTTGTATGTCGAGCCTCGTACAGGTGATGTCCGTATACAAAGTCTTGATGCGGACGAAGATAAACATGACTTCTCGATTGTTCAGGATGGATATGATTATCAGATAAGAGTTGACCGGACAACGGTTGATGTAGAGGATTTTGCCGAATATGGTTCACGCTATTTCGAAGTCAAGATCAAGGCAAACATTGACTTTGATGTTGTTCTCCCTGAAGGTGCAGATTCATGGCTGACCTTTGAGAAGGCAAAACTCGATCTTGATAGAAAGGAGCGCCCACGCAACACTGTGGTCCGGTTTGAATGGAAGGTCAATTCGCGTGATAAGGAAAGGATCGCTGATATTGTGTTCCAGCCTAAGCATCCGGTGCAGATGGGAGTTCACGATGGATTGAAGATTGTCCAGAAGGCGGCAATGCCTATCCCTGAAAACACTGTGGCTGGTGATTCCCTCGCCATTCTGGCCATCAACAGGGCACTCAACGGCTATATGGAATATGACACATCTGAAAGACTTGAGCATTGGACTAATGTCCATGTCTGGAAGGATGGCCCGAACAAGGGAAGGGTAAAATATGTCCAGTTCTTCATGTTCAATACGAAGGAACCTCTCCCTTACGAGGTGCAGTATCTGACAGCGGCAGAGGAGATCGTGTTCTATTCCAATGCCAATCAGTTCCTTAAGAGCATAGATACTGGAGAATACATAACGAAACTTACTCAACTCAAGCGTCTGACGATAGGAGCATATGGTCTGGTCAGTCTGCATCCGGATTTTGTGAATCTGAAGAATCTGGAATATCTTGATTTGAGTTCCAACTGTTTCCAGACCATTCCAGACATACTCACTCAGGAGAATTTCCCTAATCTCCATGCTCTGGTGATGAACGCAAACCAGCGTCATACCATATATGACCTGAGCAATGACAAGAGAAAGAACGTGGGTGGCCTGATAGATGAGCCTTCTTTCCCTGTCAGGATTCTCAAATGGAGCAATCTTGATACTATCAGGCTATCAGTGAACTATCTGCATGGAGAAATTCCGGATCTGAAGTATGAACCGGATATTCCTAAGTGGACTGCAGAGGAGGTACATGCAAACGATACCTTGCCTGATGTCCTGATAGGTCTGCCGAAGGTCCTGCCTGATGCAAACTTCTTTGCCATCAATTTCAACCGTCTTACCGGCGAACTTCCTGACTGGCTGCTTTTCCATCCGAAACTGGATCTGTGGCTTCCTTATTCCCTGATCTTTTCTCAGGAAGGAAAGACATCAGACGGTCAGAATGCAGGTTTCACGAACGAACCTGTAAGTCTGGACTATTATTATGAACATTATGTGAACAAGAAGTATAACCCGAATAATACTCAGGAATAGATATGACAGTAAGAAAATTAATGTTGCTGACGACGGTGTCTTTTATGGCTGTCATGGCTTCTTGTTCTGTTGACAGGCCAGGAATGTCTCCTGTTCAGGAAGAGAAATTGCCGCAGATGTCTGAAGATGTGGTCGATGGACAGATACTTGTCCGGTTTGATCCTCGTGTAAGTGATATATTGGATAAGGCCGCTGTAACCAAGAGTGGCCCTGCACGTCCGATGACACGTTCCGGTGTCCTCAGCGTTGACGAGATACTGGACAGAGTCAAAGGCTATAGGATCGAGAGAGTGTTTCCTATAGATTCGCGTACTGAAGATAGGGCCCGTGAAGAAGGACTGCATCTGTGGTATGTGGTAAGTTTTTCTGAAGAATATTCTGTCGAGGATGTTGCTGCAAGGCTTTCAGAACTAGGAGAAGTCAGAGGAGTCGAATACAACAGGGTACTGAAAAGGGAGAATGACAAGCCTGTCCCTCTTACTCCTGAAATGATCGGTCAGATGGTTTCAGGTACCTCTCAGGTATTTGATGACCCATATTTCTCAGAGCAGTGGAATATGGTTAACGACGGTAACCTGCGCCCTGACAAGTTCATAAAAGGGGCAGATGTTCAGGTCAAGGATGCATGGTCTATGTCTACAGGTGATCCTTCAATCATTGTCGCAGTTCTTGATGAAGGAGTGGATGTTTCGCATCCGGACCTCAAGGCAAGCATGTGGGTGAATGAGGATGAGATATGGAGATCGCATGAGGATAATGACGGTAATGGTTATGCAGGTGATTATCATGGCTATAACTTTGTGAAAGGTCACGGTGTTGTGAGTGCTGATGATATCAATGATACAGGGCATGGAACCCATGTGGCAGGAGTTATTGCTGCTGTCAACAACAACGGTATAGGTATCTCTTCGATTGCTGGAGGTAATGGAGAGCAAGTTCCCGGGGTCAGGATCATGTCCTGCCAGATATTTTCAGGAGCATATGCCGGCACTGTTCTCGACGAGGTAAGAGCGATCAAGTACGCTGCCGATAATGGTGCAGTGATACTTCAATGCAGTTGGGGATATATCTCCGGTGCTGCAAATCCATATGAGTGGACTCCTCAATATGCTACTGACGAAGAATGGGAGACATATAATGTAATCGAGAAGAAGGCGCTTGACTACTTCATTCATAATGCAGGTTCTCCTGATGGAGTGATTGATGGAGGTATTGCTGTTTTTGCCGGTGGAAATGAGGCCGCCCCTGCTGCAAGTTATCCTGGCGCATATCCGGATTTTGTGGCGGTTGCAGCGACAGCAGGCGACTTTACCCCTGCAGTATACAGCAACTATGGTCCTGGCACCACGATTTCGGCTCCTGGCGGAGATCAGGATTATTACTGGAACTATGTGGATGAGACACATCATTACGGTGCCATAGGCTGTATCCTTTCCACCCTGCCGGAACATATCAGCGGTACGGGTTACGGATATATGGAGGGAACCTCGATGGCCTGTCCTCATGTTTCAGGAGTTGCAGCATTGGGATTGTCCTATGCAGTCAGACTCAGGAAGCATTTCAAGGCAGAAGAATTCAAGAATCTTCTCTATGAGACCGCTACGCCGATTGATGAATACATGACCGGTGACAAGCAGTACAAGAGATATGTGGCAGATCTTGAACTCTCTGCGCCTATGCAGAAACTGGACCTCAGACCCTTCAAGGGCGGAATGGGACACGGACAGGTGAATGCCTATGCTCTTCTGAAGGCAATCGAGGGAGCCGGGGTAGATATGACTTTCCCGAATATATATATGCAGGAAGGCGGACAAGTGACCGTCTTGCCGTCGATTTATATGGATGGAGATACCTTCACTGTAAGTGTTGCTGACAACAGTATCGCGACAGCATCGATTGTCGACGGACGGATGGTGATAAAAGGTATAAAGGCCGGACAGACCGAGGCATCTGTCACAGGAACACGTACAGACCGTTTTGTCATCACGGTGCGTGAGAGTGCGAATGGAAATGGCTGGCTTTAGGATATGACGTTCCGTGGATTCATATCCGGGTGCTGTATATTCTTCGGACTTTCCTGTATTTCATACTCACAGATCAGGATTGTTCCGAAAGACATGCTCGATGCAGTGGTTTCCCCAAGACTTTCTTGTGACTCTGCGTCTCTTGGATTCCATGTCAGACATATTGTCGCTCCGAAGATGAATGAGGACGATGCACCGTCGGTATTTGTCTATGAACTGGAGAACATTGGTACGGAAAGGCTTGAGATAAGGGCATTGAGGACTACCTGTTCCTGCCTGACAGCAACGGCTGGGAAGCAGTCGCTTGAGCCTGGGGACAATACTGAGATATCTGTCAGATATGATCCCAAAGGCCATCCGGGCAAGTTTGAACGAAGGATTTTCGTATATACCCGTGAGGGAAACGAACCTGCTGCAGTCCTGAGACTGAGCGTAGATGTCTCTGCGGGAGCCGATATGGCAGGTGAGTGGCCGGTCCAGATGGGTGCGATCCGTCTGCGCAGGTCTGAGGTGGCCTTTGCTGAAGGACTGAGGGCGGTGGAGAAACTGCGCTTCATCAATGTCGGCAACAAGCCGTTGACACTGGGATGTGAAGAGGCTTTTCTTCCGGAATGTCTTTCATTTGAAGCGAGGCCCCAGACGGTCTTGAGCGGACAGGAAGGTGAGATAGTGATAATATATGACCCGCAGGCAAGGCCCCCCGGAAAATATATGAAGGTGATCCTCAAAGGACTGGGACTGCCTCCGAGCAGGTCGTCAATAACAGTGAGCATATTCCCGGGCGACTGAAGTAAGTCGGGAAATCTGAACTATATAGAAAACAACTGAAGTTATGAAATATATAAAATATCTGATTGCAATTTTGATGGTGTCTTCGTTTGTGGCGTCATGTGAGAAAGACACGGAACTGAAAGTCGAATATCTTGAGGTCAATGCAAACAATATCTCCGGGCAATGGGAACTGTCCGAGTGGAACGGCGCCGGCCTTATGGACGGAACTTATGTGTATCTGGACATAGTCCGCAATGATCGGACATACACTATGTATCAGAATCTGGATTCCTTCTTGAATGTTCCGCATACTGTGACAGGCTCATATTTTCTCGAGACTGATCCGGAACTTGGCGCGATCATCAGAGGCAATTACGATCATGATTCCGGAGACTGGGCCCACCGATACATCATCAAGGACCTTACTGCAACAGAAATGACCTGGATTGCCAAGGATGATGAATCATTCGTCCAGAAATTCGTCAGAATCGACAATATTCCTGTAGAATAGATTCTATTCGTCCATCGGTTCGAGAAGAGGGGACTGCTCTGTGAAATGACTCAGTATCGAGTCTGTATAAGTCTTTGTTACTGAGATAGGTGGAATGCCTTCCTTGTCCAGGTCAAGGATATATCCTTCGCTCTCCTTGCGGAGCATGCTCACCTTGTTGATATTGACGATGTATTTTCTGTGGCACCGCATCAGTCCGCTTCCCTTGAAACTTTCCTCCACAGTCTTGAGACGACATCTGAGCATATACTGCTTGAGTTCTCCCTTGCTGTCGGTATACCACACCTTGATGTAGTTGTCATCAGACTCGATGTAATAGAGATTGTCCAGACTCAACGACAGTTTCAATGCGCCGCTGTTGTCGAACAGCGTTATCTTATGGTTGTTCTGTGTCCCGGTCCTGATGGGTTCGTCGGTAACTACATTGTCGTAGTTCATCAGACGGATGGTGTTGTTCTTGTCGATGATGGCAAAATACATTCCCGCTATTATGTATGGGACTCCAAGTGCTATCGCACCATAAAGAAGTGATCTTCCGAATATCGTAAGAGTAGGCTCTTCCTTCAGTGACGGAATGTCCAGAGTCAGTCCGGTGTAGAATACGCATATGCATACGATTTCCATGATGCACCAGATTATGTAGGTCAGGAAATTCATTTCGAACAGATGCCTGCTCTTGTACATGAGTGTCCTGCTGCATATCAAGGTGAATATGGCCGCCGCTATGAATACGATGGTGTTCAGAAACATAGTGGAATCTCCGAGTCCGAACCATGCCGTGTCGGAGAACGGTATGTATATGTTCAGGAATACCACAGCAAAAAGTACGGAGAAAGTCACCGTACCTATCAACTGGTATTTTCCAAGCAGATAGCCTGGGATCTTTTGGTCAAGAATCATCTTAGTTTTCGGTTTTAGCGGGGCAAATGTAGAAAATTTTGCCCCAAATAACAAAAAATCACCACGAACGGACAAGTTCTTCCGACGTTCCACCAATTACCTCCATACCTCACCACATTAATTTTCCGGACGTTTGCAGCCGCTGTAATTTTGCATCCGACGAATAAAAAAATTCATCAGATGAAAATTTCAGGTACGGGAAGTGTGCTTCCCAGAAAAGTTGTTACAAACGAAATGCTTTCACAGTTCCTTGATACGAGTGACCAGTGGATCACGACGAGGACCGGCGTGAAGAGCAGACGTGTCATTTCAGATGAGAAACTTGAAGACATGGCTATAGAGGCCTCCCTCAAGGCTCTTGCAGATGCAGGAATGAATGCAGATGAACTTGACTTCATCATCTGTTCAAATGTAGTGAACGAATATGTGACGCCTCAGTTGAGTTGCATCATCCAGGGAGGAATCGGTGCTACCTGCCCATGCATCGACATAAACTGCGCCTGTGCAGGATTCATACATGCACTGGAAATTGCTGAATCATTCTATAAGGCAGGACGAGTCGGCAATGTGCTGGTCGTGTGTGCTGAAGAACCTACGAGGATGACTGACTGGAACGACCGAAGGACCTGCGTGCTTTTCGGTGACGGAGCGGGTGCCGCGGTTCTTACTCCGGGAGACAACATCAGGAGCATCAAACTTTCGGCATCCAGTGCTACGGACAAACTCTGGCAGTACAGGCTCCTTCATCATACTCCATATATTACAAAGGAAGAGGTGGATGTTCCTCTCCAGATGAAAGGCCAGGATGTATTCAAGTTTGCTGTCAAGGCTGCAAGCAGGGATATTGCCAGGACGCTGAAGGAAACCGGAGTCACAGCCGATGAGGTGGACCATTTCATGCTTCATCAGGCAAATATCCGTATAATAAATGCCATTCAGGAGTACCTGGAGCAGCCTTCGGACAAGTTTCCGGTCAATATAGAAGATCATGGAAATTCGTCGAGTTCCTGCTGCCCGATACTTCTTGACGAATGCAACAGAAGCGGGCGTCTCAAGAGAGGCGATCTGATTGCAATGAGCGCATTCGGTGCGGGATTTGTGTCGGGTGCTGTCCTCTTTGAGTGGTAGAAATGCATAATTAGGATAAATTTGCTAAATTTGTAAACTTTAATCGATAGAAAATGATCAGAAGCAGAATATGTGAAATGCTCGGAATAAAGTATCCGGTGTTTCAAGGTGGAATGGCATGGGTGGCTGACGCCTCCCTTGCTGCTGCTGTTTCAAATGCTGGTGGCCTCGGGCTTGTTTCCTCAATCAATGCTGGTACCGAGGCAGTGCGTAATGAGATAAGGAAATGTCGTGAGTTGACTGATAAGCCTTTCGGTGTGAACATAATGCTCCAGGCTCCGAATGCAGGAGAGATCGCTCAGATGGTAGTGGAGGAAGGCGTAAAGATACTTACGACCGGTGCAGGATCACCGTCACAGTATATGGCTATGTGGAAGGAGGCAGGAATCAAGGTCATTCCTGTAGTAGCATCAGTGGCCCTTGCTCTCAAGATGCAGGCGGCAGGTGCTGATGCCGTGGTTGCCGAAGGTGCAGAATCCGGTGGGCATGTCGGCGAACTGCACACTATGCCTCTTATTCCTCAGGTTGTCGACGCACTTGACATTCCTGTAGTCGCTGCAGGCGGTATATGTGACGGAAGAGGTGTGGCAGCAGCTTTCATGCTAGGCGCAGATGCCGTTCAGGTCGGAACACGTTTCCTCTCGGCAGAGGAATGTACAGTTCATCAGGAATATAAGGATAAGATCCTGAAGGCTACTGATATTTCCACTATTGTGACAGGTAAGTCTCTGGGACATCCTGTCAGGTCTCTAAAGACTCCTTTCTCCAAGAACTTTGCTAGGATGGAGTCTGACCCGTCTGTGAATAAGGAAGATATTCTGGCTTTAGGAACCGGAGCACTCCGCAAGGCGGTGAAGGAAGGGGACAGGAACGGTACATATATGGCAGGAGAGTGTGCCGGCATGGTGAAGAAGATCGAACCGGCGAAAGATATCGTCGAGGATCTGATTCTTGGAGCGGAGAAGATCATCACTGGATTTTCTGCAAGGATGTAATAAGTAGGACCTTAACTGATTGAAAAAATATGAATAAAAGAGTCGTAGTGACAGGAACAGGTGTCATCACCCCTGTCGGAAATGATGTCGGGACATATTGGAAGAACCTGCTGGAAGGAGTCTGCGGCATTGATTTCATAACTTCTATCCCTACGGATGACCTTCCGGTGAAGATCGCCGGAGAGGTCAAGGATTTCTCACCTGCGGATTATGGCATAGAGCCTCCGTTCGCAAGGAAACAGGATAAGTTTACGGTGTATGCCGTTGCTGCAGCATGGCAGGCGGTAAGGCAGGCGGGCCTTGTCTCCGGTGATGAGGGCAATATAGATCCTTTCAGGTTCGGAGTATATGTGGGGTCCGGCATCGGTGGATTCACCACTCAGGCCCGCGAAACAGAGAAAATACTGAACGAGGGAGCGAAATGGGTGTCTCCGCTTTTCATCCCTACTATGATAGCGAACATCGCTGCGGGAAACATAGCCATCCGCAACAACGCTTGCGGCCCATGTCTTCCTGTGGTCACTGCCTGTGCCACATCCACTCATGCGATAGGAGAAGCATATCGTGCCATCAAGCATGGCTATGCCGATGCTATAATCGCCGGCGGTACAGAAGCGGTCATCATACCTCTGGGAATCGCCGGTTTTGCCAATGCGAAGGCTCTTTCCAGGTCTGAGGATCCGAAGTATGCTTCATTGCCATTCAACAGGAACCGTGGAGGTTTCGTGATGGCTGAAGGTGCAGCTATCCTTGTTCTTGAAGAATATGAACATGCCGTTGCCCGCGGTGCTGAAATCATTGCTGAAGTGTGCGGATATGGCAATACCTGTGATGCGCACCACGTCACAGCCCCAAGGCCGGACGGCGTCACTCAGGCGGCGGCTATCCGTCAGGCTCTCGACGAAGCTTGTTATACATCCGATGATGTGCTGTATATCAATGCTCATGGTACCGGAACTGCCTTGAATGACGTGTCTGAGACCGCAGCGTTCAAACTTGCGCTCGGCGAAGATGCATATAAGGCCCATATCAGTTCTACAAAAGGCTCGACCGGTCATATGCTCGGGGCTGCAGGTGCAGCAGAGGCTGTCGCTGCAGTTCTATCTCTGAAGAACGGAGTCGTGCCTCCGACAGCAAATCTTGACGAAACAGATCCGGAATGTGATCTTGACTATACTCCGAATCATGCTGTGGAGGCACCGCTGACCATCGCCATATCTGATTCTCTCGGATTCGGTGGGCACAACGGATGCGTTGCCTTCAGAAAATATAACGGATAGTCCTCTCTGGCCTGAACTTGACCATCATTGTACTTTAACCGACTAAACCTGCACACAAATGGACAGAGACGAATTGAAGAAATATCTGCCACACCGCGAGCCGATGCTTCTTGTGGATGAAATCGATATAGATACGGATGGCATTGCGCATGCCAGATATCGCATAAAGGAAGATGAGTTTTTCTGCAAGGGACATTTCCCCGGCAATCCGATAGTGCCTGGAGTGATCCAGTGCGAGATAATGGCGCAGAGTTGCGCGCTTCTTGTAAAGGACGAGATAGTGGGGCATACCACGTTATACAGTGGGATAGATAATGTGAGGTTCAAGCATGTTGTAAAGCCCGGAGACCTTTGCGAGGTGACGGCAAGGCTAAAGGCCAAGAGGGGCAACCTCTTCTTCTGTGAGGCCCGGTTGCATGTGGACGGAAACCTATGCTGTAAAGGCGACCTTTCGTTCGCCTTGGTATAGCACTTCCTGAAAGTGAAATCCGGTATTGAAGGAGAGAAACATTTCCCTGTTTTCCTGTTTCTCGATTCAATACCGGATTTCACTTGTTCATATATGTGTCATTTCTGTCTTTTACGGCGGTTCTTCCTGGTACTCTTTACTGCCTGAAGGGTCATTTCATCTACCATTGATCTTTGGGCCGCCATGAAGTCAAGTGCTGCGGCAACGAGAGGGAAGAGGGCAGTGACGTTGAATGACATTCCGTCCATGTTTCTTAGGATGTCGATTCCAAGCCATATCTGGAAACCGATTGCCAGAAGTCCCGCTATTACAGCGACTCTGGCCTGGAGGAAGAATGCCTTGAAACTTGCTGCAGCGGCCACCTGAGCAATGAACATCATGATCATCAGTGACAGATATGCGATCTTTTCAGAATAAACTATGGTGATTTTCGTGCCGTCAGGCCCGATTATGGTAGCGAATGTACAGAAGAACATCGCGAAGACAATTGCGGCTGCCAAGCCGAGGTAAAGGGTCTGTATTCTTTGCCACATATGATTCGGTTTTAAGTAAGACCGCAAAAATAGGAAATTTCCTAATAAAAAAGTATATTTGTTGTGTGATAATGATTTAAGGAATTAAACCATAAGAATATGAGAATAGCAGAATCAGAACTTATAATCAATGGCGACGGCTCGGTATTCCACCTTCACCTTCGTCCTGAAGAACTTGCAGACAATGTGATTCTGGTAGGAGATCCCGGTCGTGTGGATATGATTGCCGAATATCTTGACGAAAAGGAATTCAGACACGAATCGCGCGAATTCGTATCTGTGACGGGAAAATACAAAGGTGTGCGCATGACAGTGCTTTCTACCGGCATCGGTACTGACAATATCGATATAGTCATGAACGAACTCGATGCCCTTGCCAATATTGATTTCGCTACACGCGAAGTGAAGTCAGAGCATCGCAGCCTCAATATACTCAGAATCGGTACATCCGGTGCCATCCAGCCGGAGATTCCGTTGGGTGGCTTTGTCTTCTCGCATATTTCCGTGGGCTGTGACGGGCTCATGAACTGGTATGCTGACCGTGACAAGATAGTGATGGCAGACATAGAAGAGGCATTCAAGAAACATACGGGATGGAACAGACATCTTCCTGATCCGTATTTTGTGAGGGCAGGAGAGAAGATGTCCGAGAAGTTCCGCGACTGTACTTACCCCGGAATGACCATTGCCGCGTCAGGTTTCTACGGCCCTCAGGGACGTGTTCTCCGTATGCCGTTGGCTATGCCGGATATGCTCGATACCTTCGAGAGTTTCCGTTTCGGCGACCTCAAGGTGACCAACTTCGAGATGGAAGGATCGGCCATCGCCGGAACAGCAGCGCACCTTGGCCACAATGCCGGTACCGTATGCTGCATCATCGCACATCGCCACCATAAGGCGTCGAATCCTGACTACAAGGCTCAGGTCCGCAAGCTCATTGAACTCTGTCTTGACAAAATGGCTGAATAGTTCAGTCTTCCATATATGACGGTCCCTGCCAGTAGGAAAGCGTTTCCTTTAATTTCTGCTTTCCTACTGGCAGGGACCGTCTTATATACACGTGTTATCTTCCGTATATGTCCTTACGGGATTTTACGGTACTTCCTTTGGCAATCGCAGGGTCTGAAATCCATGCTTCGACAAGTCGCATCTGTTTCTGCATTACGTTGCACTCCATGAACTTTGTCTGCAGATCAATGGTCTGTGCCATTGTTCCTGCAATTTCATGGCCATAATCGACAAAGTGATACATGTTGTAGTTGTATCCGAATTTCTGGAAACGTTTTATCAGTTTTCCGCCGCCGAAGAATCCGAGTTTGAACAACTTTATCTGCTTGTATGGGACCACTTTGTCTTCTGTCCCATGAAGCATCATGGTAGGGCATGGGGCAGTGGCGTAGTCGACAAAGCCTTCGCGAGAAAGTATCGCCCCGGCAAACGACATCACTCCGGCATAATTGAATCCCTCAGGAAGGACCGAGGCCCATGATGTCCTGTTTGCCAGTTCGTATTCTGCCTGCATGACTGTGATGGCGCCGGCTGACGAGCCGCTTATGACGATGTTGTCCGGTGAGACCCCGAACTGGTCTGCGTTGTCAAGGATGAAGTTCGTGGCGCTGAACAGGTCTTCTACTGCCATGTGAATGGCATTGTCGAGGACATTTACCTGCGCCACACCGACTTTTGAAGTCCCTTTCAGCCCGAGGCGATAGTCGATGGAGATGACTCTGTAGCCGTTTGCGGTCATGGTCCTGAACCATTGGTGGTAGCCGGAGTCATCGCGCGTGCCTGATACGAAGCCGCCGCCGAACATGAAGACTATTGTCGGCTTTTCAATTCCGTTAAATGTGGTTTCGCTGCCTTTTGCCGGATTGTACACGTCAAGGAACAGGTCGCAGGTGTCACGACGTTCGTACATGTATGTTCCGTCTGGAGTGATGCTTTCTGACTGTGCGCATACTTTTGCAGCAGCAAGAAGGAACAATGTTCCGATGAGGAGTATCTTATTATTCATCTGTGTCGTCTTTATCGTCAGTTATGAGTTTTTCAGAAGGAATGAGCCTGCGGATGGCCTTTATATGGCGGAAGAAGCGGAAGGCAATCACACGGACAACCGTATAGCATGGAATCGCCACGATCATGCCGACCGGACCTCCGATGTGTCCTACGATGAGAAGGACGATGAATATCTCCAGAGGCTTTGACTTGATGCTTGTCGAGTAGATGACAGGCTGATAAAGGAAGTTGTCAATGAGTTGTGTGAAGCAGAATATCGCTATGAGGATGCCGGTGAAAAGCCAGAAGTTGACGTCCAGACCTATAGGGACTATGCTGCTGTACTTTATGATGAGGCCCAGTAATGTGCCTAGTGCTCCTCCGAGTAGAGGTCCTACGTATGGTATTATGTTCAGGATGCCGGTGAGGAAGGCAATTCCGATGGCAGCATTGAATCCAAGACGGGCGATGAGCCATAGGCCAAGGAAGTTGATGAGGGCGACTCCCATGATTTCAATCATGACACCGATGAAATATCTTGAAAGCAGGTGTCCGATGTCGGCAATGGCCTTTTCTGTGGTCTTTTCATGCTTGTCGGGAACCAAGGCGCATATGATGTTTGTGAACAGACCATCATCCTTGATGAAGAAGAAGCCGATGAACACCACTGAAAAAAGTCCGACTCCGAGGCTGGTGACGAATGATGCTGCCGATCCGAGCATGGTCGAGAACATGGATACATTGACCAGTTTCTGAACCTCCTGAAGTACGGCAACTTCCAGGCGGAATCCCTCTCCAAGGTTAGGAAAACTTTGTCTGAGGAAGGTGTTCAGGTCTGCTAGAGGTACGGAGATGCTTCGTGCGGCGTTTTCGATATTTACCAGTGATATGTCCTTGAGAATGCTTCCGACTATAGGGATGATCCCGACGATCACCGCCATTGCTGCACCCAGTACGATGGTCAGGGAAATCACTGCCAGAAACCAGTCAGGGGCCTTTCTCCCCTTGATCTGCATCTTCTGCAGGAGTCCCATCACCGGTTTTGCTATCAATGATACCACCACTGCGATGAGTATGTACACCAGCACGCTCCGGAAGTACCAGCATAATGTGCCGACGATGGCGATACCTGCTGCAAGCAGTATGTATTTCGCCAGTTTGTATACATATCTTTCATTCTGTTCCATGTCACTTTTTTCTTAAAATGTTATATTGTGCTATAGATTGGCACAATGTCGCTCTATCTTTGCATTAACAAAAACAAATGGTTATGAATACAGACAACACACTTGCTTTCTTCAGTTCAGTAATCGCATCCGATCCTTCGTATAAGACCTTAGTCGACATGATCGACGAAATGGACCTTCAACTGGTGGATGTCAGTCTTGCTTAGGCTCACCCTCAGTTTGCCTCCTCGACCGGTTCCGTGGAGCATCCTGTCTTCGATTATGCGTTCCGAAACAGGGTCTTCTATATATTGCTGGATGGCTCTCTTGAGCGGTCTTGCACCATAACTTGGGTCATATCCTGCCTCTGCCACAAACCTCTTGGCCGATGCCGTCACTACAAGATCGAAGCCAGCCTCCTTCACTCTTCGTTTCAGGCTCCTTAGTTCGATGTCGATTATCTTCTCGATGTCTTCCTTGTCGAGCGGATTGAAGAAAACCTGTTCGTCCACCCTGTTGATGAATTCTGGTGGAAATGCTTTTCTTACAGCCTTTTCGACGACAGATTTCCTGTTGCCTGACACATTCCTTCCCGAAGTGCTGAAACCCATGCCGTTTCCGTATTCCTCCAGTTCCCTGCTGCCGACATTGGATGTCATGATGACGATCGTATTTCTGAAACTCACCGTCCTGCCGTTACTGTCTGTCATCCGGCCTTCATCCAGTACCTGCAGGAGCAGGTTGAATACATCAGGATGGGCCTTTTCGATCTCGTCAAGAAGGACTACGCAGTACGGTTTCCGCCTCACCCTTTCGCTCAGTTGTCCTCCTTCCTCGAATCCGACATAGCCCGGAGGGGCTCCTATGAGTCTGGATACGTTGAACTTCTCCATGTATTCACTCATGTCCAGCCTTATCATATTGTCTTCTGAATCAAACAGATACTCTGCCAGCGACTTCGCCAGTTGCGTCTTTCCGACTCCTGTAGGGCCGAAAAAGAGGAATGTGCCGATAGGCTTTCCCGGATCCTTGATCCCGGCACGGTTGCGCCTTATGGCTCTGACCACCTTTCCTATGGCCTCATCCTGCCCGATGATGCGTTTCTGCAGGGCATCCTGCATCTTCATGAGTCTGCTTCCTTCGTTTTCCGCCACCTTGCCTGAAGGTATTCCGGTCATCTTTGAAATTACGCATGCCACATCTTCTGCATTGACATGCCCGGTCTTCTTCGGGTTCTTCAGGCGCACCATCGAACCTGCCTCGTCCATGGCGTCGATAGCCTTGTCCGGCAGGCATCGGTCTGTGATGTATCGTTCTGACATTCTGACACATGCTTCGATGGCTTCGTCTGTATATATTACATTATGATGCTTCTCGTAATTTGTCTTGAGCCTGTCCAGAATGGAAATGGAATGCGGAATGTCAGTATGTTCGACGATGATTTTCTGGAATCTTCTGTCGAGTGCTCCGTCCTTTTCCACGATCTTGCGGAATTCATCCAAGGTCGTGGCACCTATGCATTGGATGTCTCCTCTTGCCAATGCCGGCTTCAGCATGTTTGCCGCATCCAGACTTCCGGAAGCCCCGCCTGCTCCGACTATTGTGTGGAACTCGTCGATGAAGAGGATGACATCCGGATTTTCCGCCACCTCGGTGATTATCGACTTGAGTCTTTTTTCAA
Organism: Bacteroidales bacterium; assembly: GCA_017471965.1. Classification (GTDB taxonomy): domain Bacteria; phylum Bacteroidota; class Bacteroidia; order Bacteroidales; family UBA932; genus Cryptobacteroides. The sequence continues at coordinate 27,315 of JAFURF010000076.1, read as the reverse complement.
AGTCACCGCGATATTTCGTACCTGCTACAATGGAGCCTAAGTCCAAGGAAATCAGTCTCTTCTGGGCTAGTGAGGGCGGGATGTCTCCCGTCACTATCTTGATGGCGATTCCTTCTACTATGGCAGATTTCCCGACTCCCGGATCTCCTACCAGCATCGGGTTGTTCTTCCTTCTGCGGCCCAGTATCTGTATCACACGCTGTATCTCGTCATCCCTTCCGACCAGAGGATCCAGTCTGCCCTCACGAGCGGCCTTTGTGATGTCATATCCGAATTCTTCAAGAGGGGAGACCTTCTTCTCTTCCTCCTTTGCCTGTCTTATGTGTATCTGTGGAGGTTCTTCTTCGTTGCCGTCAGATTCTTCCTCCTTCTGAGCGGTGTTCCTGTCAAGCATGTCGTTCCTGTCCAGATACTTGAATATATTGCCGTACTCGACTCCCAGATCACGGAGGTAAGTGCTGCCGTATGAACTTCCGGCCCTGCACAAAGCAAGGAGAAGATGCTGTGACGAAGCCTGTGCGCTCCGCAGTTTCGTCGCTTCCAGGATGGTGTAACTCAAGACGTTCTGCGCTCCTCGCGAGAAACTTACATTGTCAATCTCCGAGTATGGGATATGCTCGTTGGTGAAGATGTAGTTGTCGATGAACTGCTTCATCTCCTCAAGATCGACAGCAAGGCCTTTCAATGCATCTGCAGCGGTGTTTTCCCTATGCCTTATGATGCCAAGGAACATGTGGTCCGGAGCGATTCCGTAACTTCCGGTCCTCATGGCTTCCTCGCGGGAATAACTGATTATCGAATTGAGTTCGTCAGATATGCTTATTTCCATAATTAAATTCCTCTTGATTGCACAAAATTACTAAAAAAATTGTAACTTTGCGGGGATATGCATAAAAGTATATAAAGATAAAATCAAATATGGAAAATGAGGTAAAGACAGGTAGGATCGAGCAGGTTAACATCGACCAGCAGATGAGAAGCGCTTACATCGACTATTCGATGTCGGTGATTGTTTCCAGAGCGCTTCCGGATGTGCGCGACGGCTTCAAGCCGGTGCACAGGAGGGTGCTGTTCGGAATGGACGGCCTCGGTCTGAGACATACGAGTCAGACAAAGAAATCTGCCCGTATTGTCGGTGAGGTGCTCGGTAAGTTCCATCCGCATGGAGATTGCAGCGTGTATGACGCAATGGCCAGAATGGCTCAGGACTGGAGCCTGAGGTATCCTCTCGTGTTCGGACAGGGTAATTTCGGATCTATGGACGGTGACCCGGTGGCTGCGATGCGTTATACCGAAGCCAAACTTTCGAAACTTTCGGACGAGGTCCTTGCAGACCTTGAAAAGGATACGGTTGATTTTCAGAACAACTTCGACGACTCTCACCAGGAGCCTACGGTACTCCCTACCAAGGTGCCGCTCCTTCTTCTGAACGGTTCGTCCGGTATTGCTGTCGGAATGGCTACAAACATGGCTCCGCACAATCTCAGCGAGTGCTGTGATGCCATATGTGCCTATGTGGACAATCCTGACATCACTGTCGAGGAACTGATGCAGTATGTGAAGGGTCCGGATTTTCCTACCGGAGGCATCATCCAGGGCCGTCAGGGCATCAAGGATGCGTTCGAGACAGGACGTGGCCGCATCGTCATACGTTCAAAGACGGAGATCGAGGTAAGTGATTCCGGTCGTGAGACCATCGTGGTGACCGAGATCCCTTACATGGTCAACAAACGCGAGATGATCGAGAAGATCGCCGAACTTGTCGAGACCAAGAAGATCGACGGTATCGCATATATCAACGATGAGACCACAATGAAGGGAGTGCGCATCGTCATCCGCCTGAAGAAGGATGCCAATGCCAATGTGGTCCTGAACATGCTTTACAAGTATTCTCCGCTCCAGTCAAGTTTCTCTGTGAACAATGTGGCTCTTGTGAACGGACGCCCTCGTACTCTCAACCTGAAGCAACTCATAAAGTACTTCGTAAGGCACAGGCATGAGGTGATCATCAGAAGGACAAAGTTCGACCTCGACAAGGCTCAGAAGAGGGCACATATCCTCGAAGGTCTTCTCAAGGCTCTGGATGTGATCGACCAGATAATCAATATCATACGTTCTTCCAAGAGTGTCGAGGATGCCAAGGCGGAACTCATGGCGACATTCGGATTTACAGATGTTCAGGCCACAGCGATCGTCGAGATGCGTCTGCGTCAGCTCACTGGACTCGAGCGTGAGAAACTCCAGAGCGAGTATGATGAACTGATGAAGTTCGTGAAGTACTGCCAGGATGTCCTCGCAGACGAGAAACTCCAGTTCGGCATCATCAAGGACGAGACAAGGGAGATGAAGGAGAAGTACGGTGACGCAAGAAGGACTGAGATCGCCCTCTCTGCCGAGGAATTCAATCCGGAGGACTTCTATGCTGACGAGGATGTCGTGATCACCATCTCGCACCTCGGTTACATCAAGAGGACTTCTCTTACCGAATACCGTCTCCAGAACAGGGGTGGTGTAGGAATGAAGGGCAGTGCGACCCGTGACGAGGACTTCATAGAGCATATTTATGTTGCCAACATGCACAGCACTATGCTTCTCTTCACACAGAACGGAAAGTGCTACTGGCTCAAGGTCTACGAGATACCTGAGGGCTCTCGTGCTTCAAAGGGACGTGCCATCCAGAATGTCATCAACATCGAACCGGATGATAAGATCAAGGCGTACATCAATGTACGCAACCTCAAGGACGAAGATTATATCAACAACAACTATATTGTCCTCGGAACAAAGAAGGGTATCATCAAGAAGACATCTCTTGAGGCATATTCGCGTCCACGCACAAACGGTGTCATAGCAATCACCGTACGTGAGGGAGACGAACTCCTCGAGGCAGTGATGACCAACGGCCATAGCGAGATTCTCCTCGCAGGCCGCAAGGGAAGATGCTGCAGGTTCGACGAGTCTGATGCAAGGGCACTCGGAAGGACGGCTTCCGGAGTCCGCGGCATAAATATTGATGAAGATGATGAGGTTGTAGGAATGATAACTTATGATCCTACAGCAGAGGATGCATCGGCACATAGCATTCTGGTTGTCAGTGAGCATGGATATGGAAAGCGTTCAGATTTCGATGAATACCGCAAGACAAACAGAGGCGGAAAGGGAGTCAAGACGCTGAACATTACCGAAAAGACAGGTGACCTTGTGTCCATCAGGAATGTCACGGATGAAAATGATCTTATGATCATCAACCGTTCGGGTCTCACGATAAGGATGGCGGTTTCCGGCATCAAGGTAGCCGGACGTGCAACTCAGGGCGTGCGCCTGATCAACATCAAGGACGGAGATTCAATTGCTGCTGTTTCTGCAGTCAATAAATCAGAGGAGGAGCAGACGCAGAATGAGAGCCCGGTGGAAAACATATCAGAACAGACTAACGAATAATCACTTAATACACCAAAAGTTATGAAAAGAATTTTGATCGCATTGGCAGTGCTGCTTTCAGTACAGGTGGCTGATGCACAGGTAAAGACTCCGGATGCGGCAAAGAAGGCGGTAGAATCTGCTGAAGAGGCTGCTAAGAACGAGAAGAAGGCCCTTAAGGTAGGTACATGGATGAAGTTGGCAGAGGCTTATGTCGATGCTTACTCGGCTCCGGCAGGTGCTGCATGGCTCGGTGCTACAAAGCAGGAACTTCAACTCATCATGGCTAACGACAAGCCGACAGGTTCTGAAGAGGTAGTTGTAGGCGGTGAGCCGTATCTCAAGGAAATCTATCCTACAAAAGAGTATTACTACAACGTAAACGGCCAGGTTGCAATAATCAATGTGACACAGCCGGTGTTCGAGGATCCTCTTTCAAATGCAGTTGCTGCATATTCAAAGGCTTTTGAAGTTGATGCGAAGCAGTCTAAGGTAAAGGATATCTGCGCAGGTCTTGACAATATTTCAAGAAAATATCTTGACGAGGGTATGACCAAGTACCAGCTCGGCGACATGCAGGCTGCAAGTGCGCTTTTTGAAAAGGCTGCTGATGCCGCTGCCACAGCACCTCTTTCAAAGGTTGATACAACAGCCCTCTACAATGCAGGTTATACTGCGTGGGCTCTTCAGGATTATGACAGGGCTAAGGCATTCTTCGAAGAGTGCCTCAAGGCCGGCTACTACTATGAAGGCGGTGAGGTATATGCTAAGCTCGGCGACATATATGCAAAAAGCGGAGACGCAAAGAAAGGTGCTGAAATCCTTGAGGAAGGATTCGTGAAGTTCCCTCAGAGCCAGAGCATCCTTATCGGTCTGATCAACTATTACATCGAGAGCGGCGAGAATGCAGACAGACTCTTCGTGCTCATCGACGGCGCAAAGAAGAATGAGCCTAACAACGCTTCCCTCTATTATGTTGAAGGAAACATCTATAAGGAACTCGGAAATATGGAGAAGGCTATCGAGTCATACTACAAGTGTGCTGAGATCAACCCTGCATATGAGTTCGGCTATATCGGTGCCGGTATTCTTTACTATGAGCAGGCAGTGAAACTTTCAGAGGAGGCTTCGAACGAGTTCGATGACAAGAAGTATGAGGCTCTCGTATCTCAGTTCGAGCAGTCCCTCAAGAATGCTCTTGAGCCATTCGAAAAGGCATATGCGGTGTCTAAGGACAATGAACTCAAGGTGAACATCGCTGAGTATCTCAAGAACATCTATTACAGATTCATCAGTAATGGTGCTGAGTATGAGGCTGGATATAAGAAGTATGACGAGGTCGTAAAGACAGGCCAGGCCAACTAGTCATAACTAAGAGGATATGTTGAAAAAGGGGAGACGGTCAGACCGTTTCCCCTTTTTCGAATGCCTTCACTATCTTTGCGACGAGCGGGTGCCGGACGATGTCTTCATTCCTGAATGTGATTGTCCTTATTCCCTTGATGTCTTTTGTCAGTTCGATTCCTTTGAGAAGTCCGGAGTCCTTCCTGTTAGGCAGGTCTATCTGACTTGCATCTCCTGTCACTATGAACTTTGCATCGCATCCCATTCTGGTCAGGAACATCTTCAACTGTCCGAGATTGGTGTTCTGGGCCTCGTCCAATATGACGCATGCCCTGTCCAAAGTTCGTCCTCTCATATATGCAAGAGGTGCGATCTGGATTGTACCTTCCGCCATGAATTCCTGCAGGCGTTTGGCCGGGATCATGTCTCCCAATGCATCGTACAGAGGCTGGAGATACGGGTCCAGTTTGTCCTTGAGGTCTCCGGGGAGAAAACCTAGACGTTCGCCTGCCTCGACGGCAGGACGGGTGAGGATGATTCTCTTTATTTCCCTGTTCTTCAGGGCTCTGACGGCGAGTGCGATGGCTATGTATGTCTTTCCTGTTCCTGCAGGACCGACAGCAAAGATGAGGTCGTTTTCGAAGTAGGCCTTCACCATTTCCTGCTGGGTCCTGTTTCTGGCCTTTATCGGTTTGCCGTCATTGCCATGGACTATGACCGAATCTCCGCTGAGACGGAATCTGTCTGGCGTGGATTCTCCGTCGAACAGGTCTTCGACGTCATATGGTGTGACGCTTGTCTTATGCTCTCGTCTTTCGATAAGCATCCCGAGTTTCTTTGTGAAGTTTTCCACATCGGTATCCTTTCCATCGAGAATGATTTCATTTCCTCTGGCGATTACTTTAAGTTCAGGAAAATAACTTCTCAGTGCTTCAAGATTCCTGTTGCCCGGACCGTAGATTTCCAGCGGGTCTATGGCTTCAAGTTTTATTGATTGTCTGCTCATTTGATGTGGTTTTTAACTCTTTCGTATGTTGTTATCATCTTTTCATATTCCCATGTGCCCATCCAGGTTTCCTTGCTTCCTATGTACTCTTCAACCGGAATGACTGTGTAGGACTTGCGGAATCCTCCTGGTCTTGAGCACCAGAGCCAAGTCAGTTCTAGAGGCAGGACTTCGATGTCGCCGTTTTTGTGCCTGACTATCTTCAGCGTAACCATCAGTTCCAGCTGGGTGTTCGGAGCGCTCATGTTTGAAACCGCATTCCCCAAGGAATATGCCACAGGGACGCCCTTTATCGAGGATGTGTCCTGTACTACATGGGGATGTGCCCCGATGATCACGTCTGCTCCGTAGTCTGCCAGAGATGATGCCGTCTCTTCCTGTGCGCTGGAGTGCCTCAGGACGTATTCCGGTCCCCAGTGCGGAAGGGCGATGACCAGGTCTGCTCCTTTGTTTCTGGCGCGTTCGAAAGCCTCTTTCAGGAAATCCCTTTCCCCGATGTAGTTTGTTCTCGGCCAACTTTCATCCCGTCCCAGATTGGTTCCATAGGTCATGTTGATGAGTCCGATCCGTATACCTTTCCTCAATATGATGAGCGGCGTGTTTGCATTTCTTTCCTTCTCGTTTCCGGCAAGTCCGGTGAAAAGTATTCCCTTTTCTTCTCCTGATCTTCTGTATATGTCAAGGGTTCTTGCAGCACCGCTGCTCCCTCTGTCGAATATGTGATTGTTCGCTGCAAGGAAAACGTCGAATCCGACATCAGCCAGATAGTCTGCGAAAGAATCGGGAGCGGAGAAGCATGGGTATCCTGTGTATGGCTCGCCGCCTAAGGTGAACTCCATGTTTGCTATTGCGAGGTCTGCAGACGAAATCCTGTCTTCAATCAGTTCGAAATAGGAACTGAAGTCATATCTGCCGTTGCTTTGTGCCTCCACAATCTGTGTGGTATGCATCATCACATCTCCAAGGAAGCATAAGGAAAGCGTGTCTGTCATGTATAGGTCAGGGACGCATGAGATGGCGTTCTTCCATGCCTCCTTCATCATTATTTCCTGCGCATCAGCGACATGTCCGCCATGTGCTGACATGCATATGGCGGCAGATATTGCCGATAATATGTGGATATGCTTCTTCCTCAATGCGCAACAGGTCATTTCCATTGCAAATATATCAAAGAAATTTTTGTCTCAGTCCATTAATTCGTTAAATTTGCACGAATATGCCCAATTTGTCAGAATATGAGAAGTATACATATTATGATTGCGCTTCTTGCGCTGATGATGTTCACCGGCTGCGACTTCATGCGCAAGGTAGCCGGACGTCCTACAAGTGAGGATATCGAGAACAGGAGGATAGAAATTCTGCTGGAGGAAGAGGCTGCTCTGATGGCACGCCTGGATTCTCTCCGTCAGGTGGAGCAGAAGATGATGCGTGATTCCCTTGAGGCCCTTGATTCCATACGGCAACTTGGAGGTTCGATTCTTAATCCAGCCGCCATGGGTGGACTGTTTGCTACGAAACTGGAGGCCAGATACTATATAATCCTGGGCTCTTTCAGGGCCAGGTCCAATGCTGAAAATCTTTTCAATACCGCCAAGAACGCCGGCTACAGACCTGCTCTGATAAGTTTTGGGAAAGGTGGCCTGATTGCTGTCGGAGTCAGCCCTGTAAACAGACTTCAGGATGCGCTTTCCGCCCTGCATGAGGTCAAGAAGGAGACATTCTGTCCTAAGGACGTGTGGATACTTGTCAACGAATAGATTGTATGAAGTTGAAGTTTCTGTATGTTCTGCTTCTGGCCCTGTCGGGCCTGTCGGCTACCGCACAATATCGTGACGGAGGTCCTTCGTATGATGATCTGTACGACAGCGAGACCGTTGCCGCTATGAAGAGCCATGTCCGCACTCTTTCCGCTGCCCACCTTGAAGGCCGTAAGGCCGGGTCTGAAGGAGAGAAGGATGCGGCCGCATATGTGGAGGGTGTCTTCAAGGAATACGGGATTGACCTTATTTCTCCTTCAGGTGGTGATGTCTTCGGAATAAGAAAGGAAAACGGTGATACCCTTACTTCCAGGAATGTGGTTGCATATGTCCCCGGTTACGATCGTAAACTTCGGGACAGGTATATTGTTGTAGGTGCAAGACTGGACAATATCGGTACCATGACAATGACCGTGGACGGAGTGCCAGTAGAGAGGGTCTTCTGCGGTGCGAACGGAAATGCTTCCGGACTGGCCATGCTTCTGGAACTTGCCAGAATGGTCCAGACCAATTCCATCATGTTCCGCCGGTCGGTCATCTTCATGGCTTTCGGTGCATCCAATGAGACCTATGCAGGTGCCTGGTATTTCCTCAACCGTTCGTTTTCAGGTGTGGATGAAATCGATGCCATGGTCAATCTTGATATGGTGGGTACAGGATATAACGGTTTCTATGCATATACTTCATCGAATGCAGACCTGAATGCCATTGTGCGCACGCTAAGCGGTGAACTTCAGCCGGTCCATCCTGAGGTGACTGCGGTTGAAGCCTATCCTTCCGACCACAGGGCATTCTATGCCAAGGAAATACCGTCAGTATTGTTCACAACGGGACGCTATCCTGAACATAATACGGACAGGGATACCCAGTCTGTACTTGACTATGAAATGATGGAGAAGGAACTGGAGTATGTGTATAATTATCTCCTTGCCTTAGCCAATCTTCAGAGTGCACCATCCTTTGCTCCACAGCAGTCGGTTCCGAAAGGAGTGTCGTACGAGGATGTGGTTGCTTACTATGATTGCGACCAGAGGCCGATGTTCCTAAACAGTGCAGATCCTCGAAAGTTTCTGGAGAGTTGGGTCTACCAGTATCTGAAGTATCCTGACGAGGCGGTGATTAACGGCATCCAGGGGCGGGTGATGGTGGATTTCATCATCGAAAAGGACGGTAAGGTTACGGATGTCAGAGTTGCCAAGGGCGTGTCACCTGAGTTGGATGCCGAGGCCGTGAAGGTGGTGAGTGCGTCACCGAAATGGAAGCCCGGCAGGCTCAAGGGGGAGAAGGTGAGGACATCGATGCAGATTCCCGTAGAGTTCCGCCTGGAGAAGAAAGGGGGCAAGGGCAGTTTCGGAATAAAGAAGTAAATAAGGTTTGTAAGTTCAATATATACCTATGGAATATAATTTTAAGGAAATCGAAAGGAAATGGCAGGCATATTGGGCTGCCAATCAGACATTCAAGGCAGAGGTGGATCCGTCCAAGCCTAAATATTATGTGCTGGACATGTTCCCATATCCTTCTGGTGCCGGACTTCATGTCGGTCACCCTCTAGGATATATTGCCAGTGACATATACAGCAGATACAAGCGTCTATGCGGATTCAATGTGCTTCATCCGATGGGATACGATGCATTCGGACTTCCTGCAGAACAGTATGCGATCCAGACAGGCCAGCATCCCGCTGTGACGACAGAGAAGAATATCGCAAGATATCGCGAACAGATGGACCGTATCGGTTTCTCGTACGACTGGTCCCGTGAGGTGAGGACCTGTGATCCTGAGTATTACAAATGGACTCAGTGGGCATTCCTGAAGATGTTCGACAGTTGGTATGACAATGTACAGCAGAAGGCTCGTCCGATTTCGGAACTTGAGAATGCTTTTGCTGAAGGCGGGTCTGCTTCTGTAGATGCGGCATGCGGAGAAGTGGATCCTTTCACAGCGTCAGACTGGGCTTCTTTCTCTGAAAAGGAGAAGTCGGATATCCTGATGCAGTATCGTATTGCATATCAGGGAGAGACTGCTGTGAACTGGTGTCCGGCCTTGGGAACGGTACTCGCCAATGATGAGGTGAAGGAGGGCTATTCGGTGCGTGGAGGTCATCCTGTGGAGCAGAAGAAGATGACCCAGTGGCAACTCCGCGTTTCTGCATATGCAGGCCGTCTTCTTGATGACCTTGATGACCTTGACTGGACAGATTCGCTCAAGGATATGCAGCGCAACTGGATAGGAAAGAGCCAGGGAGCCGAGATGAACTTCAAGGTGTCGAACGGAGATCAGGAATATGACATGACCATATTCACGACCCGTGCAGATACTGTGTTCGGTGTTACCTTCATGGTGCTCGCTCCAGAGAGCGAATGGGTTGAGAAACTCACTGCTCCTGAGCAGAAGGAGGAAGTGGAGGCATATCTTCAGATGGCCAAGAAGAAGACAGAGCGCGAAAGAATGACGGAAACCAGAAAGGTGACCGGTGTCTTCTCGGGTTCATATGCAGTCAATCCTCTTACTGGAGACAAGGTGCCGGTATGGATATCGGAATATGTTCTTGCGGGATATGGAACAGGTGCCATCATGGCCGTTCCTGCTCATGACAGCAGAGACTATGCGTTTGCCAGGACCTTCAACCTTCCGGTGATTCCTCTGATCGAAGGCTGTGATGTGAGCGAATCAAGTTTTGACGCCAAGGAAGGAGTGATGTGCAACTCAGGCTTCCTGAACGGGCTTACTGTCAAGGAGGCTATCCCTGCAGCAATTGACTATGTGGAGCAGCACGGAATCGGACACAGAAAGGTGAACTATCGCCTCCGCGATGCCATCTTCTCGCGTCAGAGATATTGGGGTGAGCCGTTCCCTATGTATTTCAAGGACGGAATCGCGACCCCGATGCCGTTTGAGAACCTTCCGCTCGAACTCCCTGAGGTGGACAAGTTCCTTCCTACAGAGACGGGTGAGCCACCTCTCGGACGTGCTTCGGGCTGGACAATTGACGGATATCCTATCGAAAAGAGCACCATGCCTGGATTTGCCGGCAGCAGCGCATATTATCTTCGTTATATGGATCCTCACAATTCAGAAGCACTGGTGAGCCGTGAGGCAGATGAGTACTGGCGCGATGTCGACCTTTATATCGGAGGAACCGAGCATGCGACAGGTCATCTTATCTATTCGCGCTTCTGGAACAAGTTCCTGTATGACCTTGGATATGTATGTGAAAAGGAGCCGTTCAGAAAACTGATCAACCAGGGAATGATCCAGGGACGCTCGAACTTTGTATACCGTATCAAGAATACCAATACTTTCGTATCCTGTGGCCTTAAGGATCAGTATGATACTACAGAGATTCATGTAGATGTCAACATTGTGCGCAACGACCGTCTCGATCTTGAGGCGTTCAAGGCATGGATGCCGGATTTCGCAAATGCGGAATTCATTCTTGAGGATGGGGAATACATCTGCGGCTGGGCTATAGAGAAGATGTCCAAGTCAATGTTCAATGTCGTGAATCCTGACATGATCTGCGATACCTATGGTGCGGATACCCTCAGGTTGTATGAGATGTTCCTCGGTCCTCTCGAGCAGTCCAAGCCATGGGATACCAAGGGAATTGACGGAGTGAACCGTTTCCTCAAGAGGGTGTGGAGGATGTTCTATGACCGTGACGGCTTCATCGTTACAGATGAAAAGGCTACTGCGGAAGAACTCAAGTCCCTGCACAAGCTGATAGGTAAAGTCCGTACGGATATAGAGGCGTTCTCTTACAATACCGCGGTCAGCGCATTCATGATCGCTGTCAATGAACTCTATGACCTCAAATGCAACAAGAGGGAGATACTTGAACCACTGATCGTCCTCCTGTCTCCTTTTGCTCCTCATATCTCGGAGGAACTCTGGGAGGCTCTCGGCCATGCTGAAAGTATCTCATATGCGGCTTTCCCTGAATATGTCGAAGCATACACCATCGAAAATACCTGCACCTATGCGGTATCATTCAACGGAAAGACCCGTTTCACAGTGGATCTTCCGCTTGACATGCCGCGTGAAGAAGTCGATGCATATGTACGGGATCTGGAGCAGACTTCAAAGTATGTGGCCGGAGGTAATATTGTGAAGGTCATAGTCGTTCATGGCAAGATTGTAAACATAGTGGTGAAATAAGACTCTTTCATATGAAGAAACAAAAGATCTTATCTGTCATATGGGATTATTTCCTGATGACTTTGGGAGGCTTGATTTTCTGTCTGGCATGGACATCGTTCATCATTCCGAACGGACTTTCCAGTGGAGGACTTACCGGATTATGTACGATCATCCAGTTTGCGACCGGCATACCTATCGGTTTGTCGTATCCTGTGATAAACGTCATGCTTCTGATCCTGGCTTTCTTTGCCTTAGGAAAAGGATTCGGATTCAAGACCATATATATGATAGCCATGACCTCTCTCTTCTTTGAGGTCCTTCCGAAATTTCCGCAACTTGTGGTCATGATGGATGAGAAACTTCTGGTTGCACTGGTAGGCGCAGCCATGGAGTCGGTCGGACTGGGTCTTGTCCTGATGCGTGGCGGAAGCGCCGGAGGTACAGATATCATTGCCATGATCGTCAACAAGTACTGGCCGGTTTCTCCCGGACGCGTCTATCTCGTGACCGATGTTTTCATCATCGCATGTCTTCTCATCGTCCCTGACAAGGGGCTTGTGGATATGATATATGCATATGTCATCATGCTGGGCTTCTCCTTCGGAGTGGACTTCGTTCTCCTCGGAAACAAGTCTTCGGTCCAGATACTTGTGTTTTCATCCAAGTATCAGGAGATCGCTGACCATATCATACACGATATCCACAGAGGTGTGACTGCTCTTCAGTCTGTCGGCTGGTATACACAGAAGGAAAGCAAGGTGCTTCTTATCCTTGTACGCAAGTATCAGATGAATGAGGTCGTGAATGAAATCAAGAGAATCGACCGTAAGGCATTTATCTCAGTGTCGACAGCCATGAGTGTATATGGAGAGGGCTTTGAGGAAGTCAAGACAGGAATCAAGATAAAGAAGAATAATGAAATAGAGGAGGTTAAGCAATGACAAAGACTTTGAAGACATCTGCTGCAACTGTTATCAAGGAGTACGCTCTGGTCACCTTCGGCGTTGTTTCATATGCCTTGGGATGGACCATCTTCCTTCTCCCAAACAACCTTATTGGAGGAGGCGTGTCAGGTTTCGCTTCGATCCTGTATTATGCGACAGGGCTTCCGATGGGAATAACCTATTTTGTACTGAACGTGCTCCTGCTGCTGATAGGAACAAAGATATTGGGTACCGGTTTCGGAGGGAAGACCATTTATGCAATCTTCATGACGTCGTTCATGCTGGGACTGATGCCGAAACTCATCCCGGTTGACTTCATCCATGAATTCGCTCTTTCTAACGGCAAGCTGATCTGTACATTCCTTGGCGGTATCATTGCTGGTTTCGGTATCGGCCTTTCCATCTCTCAGGGTGGCAGTACAGGAGGTACGGACATCGTGGCTCTTGTCTGGTGCAAATTCTATCCGGCATCGCCGGGAAGAGTTATCCTTATCATTGATGTCGGGATCATTCTTTCGTCTCTTCTGTTTCCTTCATATACTGAGGCGGGAGACCTTCTGCCGTTTACGGAAAAGTTGGCTGTAGTTGTGTATGGTCTTATCCAGGTGACGGTATGCGGCTATGCGATAGACCTGTATCTGTCCGGTTCAAAACAGTCGGTACAGGCCTTCATCTTCACGAAGAATGTGGATGCTATGGCAGACGCAATTGCCTTTGACATGAAGCGTGGCGTCACTGTACTTCCGGCAAAAGGATGGTATTCCAAGGAGGACAAACAGGTCATCATGGTAGTAACCAGAAAAGATGATCTCAATCTGCTGCTCAGGTGCGTGAAGTCAATAGATCCAGATGCTTTCCTTTCCGTTTCGAATGTGATGGGCGTTTATGGACAGGGTTTTGATTCCATAAAAGTCAAGACAAAAAAATGACATGATGTTTCAAAACTGACAGAAACAGGCTAAAAAACGGAAAAAGTAATAAAAAAAAGAAAAATGTGACGAATGCCACTTTCCTGATTTTGTTCGGGGAAGTGGCTTTTCTTATTTTTGTTAAACCTAATTCTTTTGTTTCTATGAATCTGATCATTATTGCTATTGTCATTGCTATCGCTTTCCTGGTAATCGTGCAGACTGTCAGAAATGTCCGATATGAGGCATTGGTTACACCGAGGTCCGGCCATCTGCCCAAAATTCTGGTTGCAGGAATTGTCATGTCTGTTACTGATATCATTCTTGGCGGTGATGTCTTCTTCAGATTTGCCGTTGATCTGTCGGTCATGCTGTTATCTGTACTTATGCTTAATTTCTCAGTCCCCCTGAAAGAGTCTGCAGTGTCTGTCATAATGAAAATTATTCTGTCCTTTGAACTGGCGCTTTCCTTTTATTATGTGCTCTGCACACTGAATGTCATGCCTCAGGCAGATAATGCTGTCTTCATAATGTCTGCTGCCGGTGTGGTCATGTCCATCGGGCTTCTCTTCCTGTGGATGATATGGAAGAGGATATATGAGATAAAGGCTCTTCTCAAGTCAGGCACCGTTTGGTCGTTCCTTAACCTGAGCGTCGATGCCGTGTATGTCCTGGCTCCGATCATGACCGTTATTTTTGCGGCGTTCGTGTACTGTCTGACCGGATCTGTCCGTCTGACGATGGGTTTTGCCGTTGTAATCATTGCAGCAGAATTGCTTGCAGCCAGTTTCAGGATTGTGCTTGATTCTGCTTTTGTGCTGCTTCAGAAGCATGAAAGGGTAATTGTAGAGTCCATGAAGATTTCCCATGGAGAGGTTGCAGGAAGCAATATGAAACTGGATGATATGTATAAGGAGGTCTATGAACGGATCGTTCTTTATTTTGAGATGCACAAGCCTTTCCTTGACAGCGAACTGACGATCAATGATGTAGTGAAGGTCGTATATTCCAATAAAGTCTATATATCGAGAGCGATAAGCCATTTCACAGGACGCAATTTCCGCCAGTTTGTGAACTATCATCGTGTGATACATTCCATGGATGTATTCCGCCGCAATCCGTCTCTGAAGGTTGCGGAACTGGCAAATCTTAGCGGATTCAATTCTGTCGTGTCCTTTACTTCCGCATTCAGGCTTTTCATGAACGAAACTCCTAGCGAATGGTGCAGGAAGGAGAAGACCAGAATCGTAAAGACGAAAAATTAGATTATCTTTGCACAAATTTGATTTATTGACAATTAAACAGTGCATATATGGCTGACGAGAAGATTATTTTTTCGATGAACGGGGTGGGGAAGATCCTGCCTCACAACAATAGGGTTATCCTCAAGGATATCTACCTGTCATTCTTCTATGGAGCAAAGATCGGTATCGTGGGTCTCAACGGCTCCGGAAAGTCCACTCTCATGAAGATAATAGCAGGAATCGAGACCGGCTATCAGGGCGAGGTCGTATGGGCTCCGGGCTATTCTGTAGGATATCTTGAGCAGGAGCCTCAGATGGATCCGGACAAGACGGTGATCGAAGTAGTCCAGGAAGGTGTGCAGGAGGTGATGGACATTCTCAAGGAATATGAAGAGGTGAACATGAAGTTCTGCGAGCCGATGTCTGATGACGAGATGGCTGCCCTCATCGAACGCCAGGGAGAACTTACCGAGAAGATCGAGAACTGCGGCGGATGGGAGATCGATTCCAAACTTGAGAGGGCTATGGATGCCCTTCAGTGCCCTCCGTCAGATGCAAAGGTGTCGACTCTAAGTGGTGGTGAGCGCCGTCGTGTGGCTCTTTGCCGTCTGCTCCTGAGACAGCCTGACGTGCTCCTCCTTGACGAGCCTACCAACCACCTTGATACTGAGAGTATCCAGTGGCTCGAGGCTCACCTCCAGCAGTATAAGGGAACCGTCATTGCTGTGACCCATGACCGTTATTTCCTGGACAATGTGGCAGGATGGATTCTCGAACTCGACAGGGGAGAGGGTATTCCATGGAAGGGCAACTATTCATCTTGGCTCGATCAGAAGAGTACCCGCCTTGCTCAGGAAGAGAAGCAGGAGAGCAAGCGCAGAAAGGCTCTTGAGAGAGAACTCGAGTGGGTGCGTATGGCTCCTAAGGCCCGTCATGCCAAGTCAAAGGCCCGTCTGGGTGCATATGAGAAACTTGCTGCTGATGACGGACGTGAGAAGGAAGCAAATCTTGAAATCTACATCCCTAACGGTCCTCGCCTCGGAAACAAGGTGATCGAATTCAAGAATGTGTCAAAGGCTTATGGTGACAAACTTCTTTATGAAAATCTGAACTTTGTCCTGCCGCCTGCAGGTATTGTCGGTGTGATTGGTCCTAACGGAGCGGGTAAGACCACTCTTTTCCGCCTTATCATGGGACTTGACACTCCGGATACCGGTGAGATCACCATCGGTGAGACCGTCAAACTGGCATATGTCGACCAGCAGCACAGGAGCATAGATCCGGACAAGACAGTATATGAGACCATCGCTGAGAATTCGGAGTTCGTGAAACTCGGAAAGAGGGAGGTCAATGCGAGGGCATATGTGTCGCGTTTCAATTTCTCGGGTGCGGATCAGGAGAAACTCTGCGGCATTCTTTCAGGCGGTGAGAGGAACCGTCTGCATCTTGCCCTGACCCTCAAGGATGAAGGAAACGTACTTCTTCTTGACGAGCCTACCAATGATGTGGATGTGAACACTATCCGTGCTCTTGAGGAGGGTCTTGAGAATTTCGCGGGTTGTGCAGTTGTGATTTCCCACGACCGTTGGTTCCTTGACCGTATTGCCACTCATATCCTTGCCTTCGAGGGCGATTCGCAGGTGTATTTCTTCGAGGGAACATATTCGGAGTATGAGGAGAACAAGAAGCGTCGTCTGGGCAATGAGGAGCCTAAGAGGTTCAAGTACAAGAAACTTATGGAGTAATACTATTTGTTTTCATTATTATAAAGAGACCGGATTCATCACATTCCGGTCTTTTTGTTTGCTGTGGCTGGTAATATCCCGGACGTTCGCTTCGCTCACCCCACCACTGCGCTTCGCTTGTGGTCCCCCCGCTTCCGTGCCGCGGGTGGCACGGTCCGGGATATTACCAGCCACAGCAAACAGATTTGGGAATGAAAGGTAAATCCTTTAATTTTGTGGTTATGGTAATCTGATTTTATGAAAAGATATGTTTTGTTTCTTTTAATGCTTGTGTCGCTGGGTGTTACAGCGGCGGGGGAGGAATATGTTCCGGAAGTCGGAAGGAGCGTCAGGCCTAGGATGAAGGTGGTGGCGAAGGAGGACAGAGGTGCGTATGAGTGCAGGTATGTGGAGTTTTCTGTGGAGAAGGATGAAAGGGTGAAGGGATATCTGATGGTGCCGGACGGGGCGTCCCGGACGCAGAAGTGTCCGGCAGTGCTTATGCTTCATGACCATGGAGCCAGGTTTGATATCGGCAAGGAGAAACTGGTGCGTCCGATGACTTCGGTGCTTCCTGAGGGGGAGAATGACCACGTCATGCGTTCTTCGCGCCAGTGGATAGACAAGAATTTCGACGGGGTGTATCTTGCTGACTCTCTTGCATCGCTCGGATATGTCGTGTTTGTGACTGATGCGCTTTACTGGGGTGAAAGGTCCTGTCCGGATGCCCAGAGGTGGTCGGAACTGACCTATGGTGATTCTGATGATCTGTCTTGTCCTGATGACAGGTTGCTGGAAAGGAAGGCGCGGAAAGATACTGTCAAGGCTCTGAAGAACAGGGTCTATGATGGACAGAAACAGTTGTATGACAATCTTTTGGATAAAGATGTCATATGGGCGGAGAAGATGCTGCGGGATGATGTCGCTTCTGTGAGGCTCTTGAAGTCATTGCCATATGTGGACAAGCGCAATGTGGGAGCATTCGGATTCTCCATGGGCGCGCACAGGTGCTGGATGCTTGCTGCTTTCTGCCGGGATGTCAGATGCGGTGTGGCTCTTTCATGGATGACATCTCTCGACAGGGAAGAGAGGATGAAGCCTTCAGATTTCTCAATGGCCGTGATGCCAATGCGTGAAAGGATGGATTTCGGCGACATCGGTCAATATCTGGCCCCAAAGCCGATGTTGTTTCTGAATGGTGCGTCAGACCATCTTTTCCCTATGGGAAAGGTTCAGACTGCCTTCGGCAAACTGCGTAAGCATTATTCGGTTTGGAATGAGAGGCATGGCCGGAGACAGGTCGAGCCTCCTTTCTCGCCGCTTGAGACTGTGTTCTTTGACGGGGGACATCACTGCGGCAAGGAAGTCCAGGCCCTTACGGTCCGGTTCTTCGATACATATCTGAGATAAAGAAAATCCGGTCAGAGAGATCTGACCGGATTTTCTTTATCTCAACAGTGATTCTAGAAGTTGAAGTATCTTTCTGCATTGCAGTATGAGATGTCCTTGACCATCTGATGGATGAACTCCATCTCGCTCTTAGGCAGTTTGCCCTTTTCAAGATCTTCTCCGAGAACGCTGCAGAGGATGCGGCGGAAATACTCGTGACGAGGATATGAAAGGAAACTGCGCGAGTCTGTAAGCATTCCGACGAATCTGCTCAGCAGGCCGAGTGATGACAGGGCGTTCATCTGTTTTCTCATGCCGTCTTCCTGATCGAGGAACCACCAGCCTGATCCGAGTTGGATCTTGCCTGGAGTCGTGCCGTCATTGAATGTATAGGCCATGGTGGCGAGTACTTCGTTGTCCTTCGGGTTGAGGTTGTAGAGGATGGTCTTGGTGAGTTTATCCTCCATTGCAAGTCTGTTGAGGAACTTGTGTCCTGCCGCAGCGCAAGGCACGTCGTGGATGGCATCGTATCCGGTGTCAGGTCCGAGGATGTCGAACATACGGGTATTGTTGTCGCGGATCGCTCCGATATGGAACTGTTGTGCCCAGCCTTTCTCGTGGTCCATGCGTGCGAAATCCAGAAGGATTGCGCTCTTGAACTTGAGTGTTTCTTCTGCCGTAGGTCTCTTCCCCTTGAGTGTGTTGCGGAATATCTTGTCGATCTCCTCGATCTCGAAATCCTCTGCGTAGAAGTTCTCAAGTCCGTGGTCAGAGATGCGGCAGCCCATTTCATGGAAGAAGTCCTGGCGTTTGCGGAGTGCATCAAGAAGATCCTGATATGAGTTTATCTCCATTCCTGCAGCCCATCCGAGTTTCTTTATGTATTCCTTGTACTGCTCCGGCTTCTCGACCACCATGGCCTTGTCCGGACGCCATGTAGGCAGGACCTTCACTCCGAAAGGATTGTCCTTGATCTTCTTGTGGTATTCGAGAGTGTCTGCAGGGTCATCGGTGGTACATACTACTCTGACGTCGAATCTCTTCATCAGGGCCTGACCTCTGAATTCCTCGGTCTGAAGTTTTGCTGTACATTCGTCATAGATGGCGCGTGCTGTCTTCGGGCTCAGAAGGTCGTACACTCCGAAGATGCGGGCGAGTTCAAGGTGGGTCCAGTGATAGAGAGGATTGCGCATTGTGTATGGTACAGTCTCTGCCCATTTCTCGAACTTCTCGTAACTTCCGCGGGCTCCTGTGATGAATTCTTCAGGAACTCCGTTGCCACGCATAGCCCTCCATTTGTAGTGGTCGCCTCCGAGCCATACCTCTGTAAGGTCGCGGAACTGGTAGTTGTCTGCAATCATCTTAGGCACGAGGTGGCAGTGATAGTCGATGATCGGCATCTTCTCTGCACTCTGGTGGTAGAGTTCGCGGGCGAAATCGTTTGTGAGCATGAAGTCGTCGTGTATGAACGGCTTTTCCTTCATGAGGCTGTCAAGTTTTGAAATTATATCCATGTCAATGTTTTGTTTGATGTTCCATTTAGTGAAAATTTTCCAAAAGAATGTGAAAAATCGTCATCGGGGGATAAATATACATAAATTTCCGTGAACGGACACGGAAATTTTATATATTTGTGAAAAATCATGATAAAACACTGAAAAATAACAATAAAATCTAATCGTAATTATGGAAGCATTAAACAGAAAGACGGCAAAGGCCAATCAGTATCCGGACAAGATCATTCAGTTCGGTGAGGGTAATTTCCTCAGAGCGTTTGTGGATTGGATCGTATGGAATACGAACCAGAAGACTGACTTCAATGCGGGCGTTGTCGTGGTGCAGCCTATCGACAGGGGAATGGTAGATATGCTCAACAGCCAGGATGGTCTCTATCATGTCAACCTTCAGGGAATTGACAAGGGAGAGCCTGTCGACTCCATCCAGATGATCGATGTGATCAACCGCGGTCTGAATCCGTATCGTGAATTCGATCAGTTCATGGCTCTTGCAGAAGATCCGAATATCCGTTTTGTGATTTCCAATACGACCGAGGCCGGCATCGCCTTCGATCCTGCATGCAGGCTCGATGATAAGCCGGCGTCTTCATATCCTGGCAAACTTACACAACTCCTGTATCGCAGGTATCAGCATTTCAACGGTGCCCTCGACAAAGGATTCATCATCCTTCCATGTGAACTTATCTTCCTGAACGGAAAGGAACTCAAGAAGTGCATCTATCAGTATATCGACCTATGGAATCTTGGAGAAGGCTTCAAGACATGGTTCGAGCAGGCATGCGGTGTGTACTGTACCCTCGTTGACCGTATCGTTCCAGGCTATCCGAAGGATACCATCGACCAGATCCATGAGCGCATCGGCTATAAGGACAACCTTGTGGTGAAGGGTGAGATCTTCCACCTATGGGTTATCGAGGCACCGGAGTCCGTTGCAAAGGAATTCCCTGCGGACAAGGCTGGTCTGAACGTACTTTTCGTACCTAGCGAGGCGCCTTATCATGAAAGAAAAGTGACTCTTCTGAACGGCCCTCATACAGTACTGTCCCCTGTAGGTTATCTTTCGGGACTTGATACAGTCAAGGAGTGTGTAGAAGATCCTGAAGTAGGCAAGTTCGTCCGCAAGGTGATGTATGGCGAACTTCTGGAGACCCTCAATCTGCCTAAGCCTGAACTTGAGGCTTTTGCTGATTCAGTGGTGGAGCGCTTTGTCAATCCTTATGTGAAGCATTTCGTGACAAGCATCATGCTCAACTCGTTCCCTAAATACAAGACACGCGACCTTCCTGGCCTCAAGACTTATCTTGAAAGAAAGGGAGAACTTCCTAAAGGCCTCGTTCTCGGTCTTGCCGGCATCATCACATATTATAAAGGTGGCAAGAGGGGAGATGTGGAGATCGTTCCTAATGATGATGCGGCCATCATGGCTCTTCTCAAGGAACTTTGGTCAACAGGATGTGTGCGCACTGTCGCGGAAGGCGTTCTTGCAAGTGAGATGATATGGGGCGAGGACCTTAACGCTGTTCCGGGACTTACAGACCTCCTTGCTTCTTATCTGGATGTCATTCAGAAAAACGGTATGCGTGCTGCGGTAAGAATGGTAATATAATGCTATGGCTGAATTCATAAAGATAAATGCCGCCGACAATGTGGCGGTGGCGATACATGATGTCGAGGCAGGAACCTGCTTCGATATCGATGGTGTACAGATATCCTCACTGGTAAGGATTCCGGCCGGCCATAAGATGGCCTTGAAGGATCTTTCCGAGGGGGAGGATGTCGTAAAGTACGGTTTCCCGATAGGACATCTTCTTAATGCCGTCCCTCAGGGCGGTCTGGTGGACCATACCAATCTCAAGACCAATCTTGAAGGACTTCTGGAGTATACATACCTTCCGGACCTGACAGAAACGGCGCCCGCTCCGGTGAAGGCGACCTTCAAAGGTTACCGCAGGGCAGACGGCCGTGCCGGAATCCGCAATGAACTCTGGATAATCCCTACAGTAGGTTGCGTGAACGGAGTGGCTCAGAACATCATGAAGCAGTTCGAGAAGGAACTGGATGCCTATCCTGGAGTGGAGAAGGTCATTGCATTTCCTCATAACTACGGATGCTCGCAGTTGGGCGGTGACCATGAAAACACCAGAAAGATTCTTGCCGACATGGTGCATCATCCGAATGCGGCAGGAGTGCTCGTGGTCGCCCTCGGATGTGAAAACAACCAGCTCGGGGCCTTCCGCGAACTTGTAGGGCCTGTTGATGAAAGCCGCATCAAGTTCATGGAGTCTCAGAAGATTGCTGGAGACGAGGTGGAATACGGACTGAACCTCTTGCGTGAGATTGCCGAAGTGGCAAAGAATGACAGACGCGAGGATGTTCCTGTAAGCGAACTCAAGGTGGGTTTGAAATGCGGCGGTTCTGACGGATTCTCTGGCATTACGGCCAATCCTCTCCTCGGCAGGTTCTCGGACTGGATCGTGGCTCAGGGAGGAACGACCGTCCTTACAGAGGTTCCGGAAATGTTCGGCGCCGAGACCATTCTCATGTCACGTTGTCAGGACGAAGTTACATTCGACAAGACGGTACACCTGATAAATGATTTCAAGGCTTATTTCATGAAGAATGATCAGCCTGTCTATGAGAACCCTTCTCCAGGCAACAAGGCGGGTGGAATATCGACCCTTGAAGAAAAATCCCTCGGGTGTACACAGAAGTCCGGAAACTCGATAGTACGTGATGTCCTGCTTTATGGTGACAGACTCACGACGAAAGGACTGAATCTTCTAAGTGCTCCTGGCAATGACCTGGTGGCTTCCACTGCTCTTGCTGCAGCCGGATGTCAGATAGTGCTCTTCACTACAGGCCGTGGCACGCCGTTCGGGACCTTTGTACCTACAGCAAAGATTTCGACTAACAGTGTGCTTGCAGCCAACAAGCCTAAGTGGATAGATTTCAATGCCGGAGAGATTGTGGACGGGCGCCCTGCGGAGGAAGTTGACAAGGCATTCATCGACTTTGTCCTTGCTGCGGCATCAGGCGGACAGGTCAATAATGAGAAGTCAGGATATAGTGAAATAGCGATATTCAAATCCGGTGTGACACTGTAGTTCCTTCTTACATATTGCAATTGTATACACAGACAAAGTTATTGTTTAAAAGAAATTTTATGCATAACTTTGTTTGTTGTATTTTAAAATAACCAATAGCAATGAAGAAGTTCTCATTACCAAAAGACGGCGGTCTGATCGAGGCCGGTCTTCCCAATGGTATAAAGCACACTTACGAAAGGATTCCTGCCCACATCTTTGAAGACGAAGAAGCGGCAAGTGAGCGTCTCGCTGAAAAGATTGTAGAGGCTATCAACGCCAACAACGGCGTCTACAGACTCGGTCTCACTACAGGTTCTTCACCGGTTGCGCTTTACAAGTCTCTGGTGAGACGATATGAGGCAAAGGAAGTGTCATTCAGGAATGTCCAGATCTTCAGTATCGATGAATATTATCCTGCTCCTGCCGATCATTACAGCAGGAACCGCAGACTTTATGAAGACCTTGTGGCTCATATCGACGTCAAGCCGGAAAACGTTCATGTCCCTAAGTTGTCTGAAATTCACGACAGTGCCTACGTTACGGACTTCTGTGCCCGTTATGATGCCCTGGCACGCAATCTCGACCTCCTTGTAATGGGAATGGGCGAAAAAGGTCAGGTAGGCTTCAACGAGGCCGGTGTTTCCGAGCAAAGCCGTACGAGGACAGTTCTGCTTCCATATGGTTCACGTAAGAGACAGGCGAAGAATTTTGCCGGTAACGTGAATGAGACCCCTAATTCAGCAATCGCCATGGGTATCTCTACCATGATGAGCGCAAAGAAGATTCATCTCATTGCATGGGGTGAGGACAAGGCTGAAGTAGTGAAGAGAGTGGCTGAAGACAAGATGGATCCTACATGTCCTGCATCACTTCTGCAGAAGCATGACAACATATCTTTCTATGTAGACGATAATTCGGCATCCCTTCTGACCAGAAATGTCGCTCCATGGCTGGTAGGCCCATGCGAATGGACTCCAAAGTTCATCAGAAAGGCAGTGGTATGGCTGTGTGAGCAGGTAGGTAAGCCTATTCTCAAACTTACCCAGAAGGATTATCTGAGCAATGGACTTGGTGAACTTCTCGAGCAGCATGGACCTTATGACCAGATCAACATAAAGATTTTCAATGACCTTCAGCATACTATCACCGGATGGCCTGGCGGAAAGCCGAATGCGGATGACAGCACAAGACCGGTGCCTTCATCGCCGTTCCCTAAGAAGGTGATCATCTTCTCTCCGCATCCTGACGATGACGTGATCTCCATGGGAGGAACCTTCATCCGTCTTGCCGAGCAGGGACATGACGTGCATGTGGCCTACGAGACATCCGGAAACGTTGCAGTTCACGATGATGTCGTGCTCCAGCATATGGATGCGGCACGCGAACTCGGATTCGGTGACAGATTCGACGAGGTCAAGGCGATCATCGCATCCAAAAAGCCGGGTGAACCTGAGCCAAGGGCACTTCTCAACCTCAAGGGTGCCATCCGCCGCAGTGAGGCCAAGAGTGCAGTGCGGTCGTTCGGACTGAATGACGAGACCAACTGCCACTTCCTCAATCTTCCGTTCTATGAGACCGGAGGCATCAAGAAAGGTGAGCGTACTCAGGCGGATATCGACATCATCAAGGACCTTCTTCAGAAGGTGCAGCCTCATCAGATTTACCTTGCAGGTGATCTCGCCGATCCACACGGAACCCACCGTGTATGTACTGAGGCTGTCCTCGAGGCCATCAACCAACTTAAGGGTGAGGAGTGGCTCAAGGAGTGTCATGTGTGGCTCTACAGGGGCGCATGGATGGAATGGGAACTCGGAAAGGTCGATATGGCGGTTCCGCTCAGTCCTGACGAAGTGATCAAGAAGCGTCATGCGATCTATCGTCACCTTTCTCAGAAGGACATAGTTCCGTTCCCGGGCGAAGATCCTCGCGAATTCTGGCAGAGGGCTGAAGAAAGGACCGGCAACACCGCACGTCTGTATGACGAACTGGGTATGGCCGAGTATCAGGCAATCGAAGTATTTGTAAAATTGTTTTAACATCATATCAAATGAGAGTAATAATCGAACAGAACAGCGCAAACGGCTCGGTATGGGCAGCGCGTTACATAGTGTCAAGGATCAAGGCGAAGGCAGCGGTTACAGACAAGCCGTTCGTACTCGGTCTCCCTACAGGAGGAACACCTGTAGGCACATACAATGAACTCATCCGCATGTACAAGGCAGGTGAAGTGTCTTTCAAGAACGTCATCACCTTCAATATGGACGAGTATGTGGGACTCCCTGAGGAGCATCCTGAGAGTTATCATTCATTCATGGCCCGCACCTTCTTCGACCATGTGGACGTGCCGAAGGAAAACATCAACATCCTCAACGGAAATGCCGAGGACCTCGTTGCCGAGTGTGCTGCATATGAGGAGAAGATCAAGGCGGCAGGCGGAATCGACCTCTTCATGGGTGGTGTAGGCGAGGACGGACACCTTGCTTTCAACGAGCCGTTCTCATCGCTCGTCTCCCGCACCCGCATCAAGAGCCTTACCTATGACACCATCCTTGTGAACTCACGTTTCTTCGACGGTGACATCAGCAAGGTGCCGACTACAGCCCTCACAGTGGGTGTAGGCACAGTGATGGATGCAAAGGAAGTCCTCGTTCTTGCATTCGGCCACAAGAAGGCCAATGCCCTCAAGGCAGCGATCGAAGGTGCATACTCACAGGCTTGCACACTTTCGGCACTTCAGGCACATCCTCACGGAATCATCGTTGCTGACGAACTCGCTGTCGGTGAACTTAAAGTGAATACATACAGATATTTCAAGGATATCGAAAAGGATAATCTTCTATAAGGATGAACAGATTCAGACCATTGATTCTGACAGCCGTGATCATATTCACGGCTTTTCTTGCATATGGACTGTGGACGGTTCCGAGCCCTCAGCCTGCCGATGCTCCGGGTTTTTCTGCCGAGCGTGTAGTGAAGGATATCGAAGTGATTTCGCGTGAACATCACTCCGTAGCCCATCCTCAGGAAAGGGCGGAAGTGCGAGAATATCTGATCTCCAGACTTGAAGGACTGGGGGCAGATACTGTTATGACCTTTGAGTATGATTCTTTGAGAGACCCAAGGAACAGACCTTACATCGGTGTATTTGATGCTGTGAACCTGGTCGCTGATTTCGCTCCTCTGCAGGCCTCTGAGGACACCACATGGCTCATGATGGTCGCCCACTACGATTCGCGCTTCGCTCAGGCTATGCCGAAGGATACGGTCTGGTCATATGGTGCTGCAGATGACGGATACGGAGTAAGTGTCATTCTTGAGACAGTTTCTCAGGCGCTTAAGCAGAGAGAGCATTGGAAACAGGGTCTGAAGGTCCTCTTTACCGATGCAGAGGAGGTCCTGATGATGGGAATGACTACAATGTGGGAGAACGACAGGCAGGCATTCGACAATGTAGGCCTTATGATAAACCTTGAGGCCCGCGGACCTTGGGGACCGTGTCTTCTTTTCGAGACGAGCGCGGGAAATGAAAAGGTGATGGATCTTTATGCTGATGCAGCACGATATCCTTTCACCTATTCTCTCACGACTGTGGTATATGAATTCATGCCTAACTTCACCGACTTCACCATCGTGAAGGATGAGATACCGGGCATGAACTTTTCCACCATCGCCGACATCAATCATTACCATACAGACCTTGACAACTTCAGCAACGTGAGTCCCAAGTCCCTTCAGCATTATGGGGCGCAGGTGCTTCCTGTGGTGATGGAATATCTCACTGATGCGAAATATGCCGACAAGGACTATTTCAGGTCAGACAAGGATACTGTCAATTTCACAGTTCCAGCCCTCGGACTCTTCAACTTCAGCAAGACATGGTGGATGATCATCAACATCATTGTGTATGTGTTCTTCGTTCTGCTGTTCATGCTGGAGGTCGTACGCGGAAGACTCAAGGTTGGCAAGGCATTCAGAAATACCGCAATAGTGCTTCTGGCAGGAATCCTGGTGCTGGCTTCTGGCGAACTTGTGGCCTACATCTGCTCTACGATCGCAGGGGCCGATTTCGAGGCTTTCGGAATCATTGGAGGAATTCCGTTTGACAATGCGGCGATGATAGTGTCCATGGTTGTAATAGCGGCTTCCGTCGTTGCGGTATATTGCGTGGGAAGAGCCAAGGCGGTGCGTCAGGTGGCCGGATCGATGAGAAAGAATGCCGCAGCCAATGCCGCTGCGCATCATGCCTACGAGAATCTGTATGGGACCCTCTTCCTGATGTTCGTCCTGAGTCTGGTGCTTGTGATCGCTCTTGGAGAGAATCTGATGTTCTTCATCCCTCTCTTCTGTGCTGTGGCCGCGATGATCCTGTACCATCTCACATCGCTGAAATTCTGGCTGGTGGCTTCGATAGTCGTGATCCTCCTGCATGCATTATCATTCCTCTATGCGCTTACAATGGCATTGACCATCGGTGCATTCGGAGCAGTGGCGATGCTTGCGTTCTTCGACATCATGGTGTTGATTCCGCTTGCTGACCTTTATCTTCTGAATACCGGAAAGAAGAAGTAGGACGTTCCATAAAAAAACGACAGGCATTGTTTATAGGTGACCCCTTGCACAGTGCCTGTCGTTTTTTTGTATTATTTCGGAGTAGAGGTGGTAGGGTAAGTTTGGCTCAGTTCCGTCGGAACAAGTTCCGACTCCATCCCTCCCACTTCGTGGGCCCCTCCCGTTCACGAGGCGAGGCCACTGAAAAAGGTCGCAACTTTTAAAGTGCCTGAGATTTTGATATATGAATAACCCTTTGAGATTTTGATTTCCGTTGTGGATTTG